>NZ_JBITHK010000017.1:0-110332 GCF_044457925.1 Nocardiopsis sp. NPDC050513
CCCCCCCCCCCCCCCCCCCCCCCCCCCCCCCCCCCCCCCCGCCCCCCCCCCCCCCTGCCCGGGCCCCCCCCGGGGGGGGGGGGGGCGCCCCCCCCCCCCCCGACCGCAGAGGAGTACGAACATGCCGAACGAACGACCGCGGCCACGATCAGGGCCGCGACCGTCGAGGCGGACCCGCGCACGGAACCGGAACCGCGTCCTCGGCGCGGCGGCGGCCCTGCTGCTGGCCGCCGGAGCGGCGACGGCCGTCCTCGCCGGCGGTGGTTCCCCGACCGAGGGGAGCCTGGCGTCGAACGAGGAGGGCGGCCCCGCCCGGGACCGCGACGACCGGGACCCGGGCCGCCGTGCCGACGGGCGCGACCGCGGCCCCTTCGAGGAGGACTTCGCCGACATCCGGCAGGCTCCGCCGCGGGAGCGCGGCCCCGAACCCGGCCGGTACGCGTCCACCGGCGCCTTCACCGTCGACTGCGGCGTGAACGCGAACGGCCTGCGCAACTCGGAGAACGTCATCGTGGCCCCCGGCGTGCCCAACGGAGCCCAGCACACCCATGACTACGTGGGCAACCAGGACGTCAACCGGTTCACCGACGACGTCGCCGCCAACAACGCGATCCTCGCCCGGGGGGACACCACCTGTGCGGGCGGCGACCGGTCGGTGCACTACTGGCCGGTGCTGCGCGACACCACCGGAGAGGGCGTCGACGCGGACCGGCCGGGCGGCGGACTGGACGGCAACGTCGGGCGGATCCTCACGCCGTCGTCGGTGACCGTCGAGTTCCTCGGCAACGCGCGCGGGCCGGTGGCCGGGATGCCGGAGTTCCTCCAGATCATCACCGGCAACGCCCGTGCCGGAACCCAGGACGGCGCGAACGCCAACGCGCTGTGGACGTGCACGGGATTCGAGGACCGCGCGTTCACCGACCGCTACCCGCTCTGCCCCGGGGGCAGCGACGTCGTGCGTGTCCTCGAATTCCCCAGCTGCTGGGACGGCGAGAACATCGAGAGCGAGGACAACCGCTCGCACATCGTCTTCCCGGAGGAGGACGGCGGCTGCCCCGACGGGTTCACGGCGGTGCCGCGCCTGCGCCACACGCTGGTGTACCAGGTGCCCGACGGTCCCGGGTTCGCCGTGGACGGCTTCCCCGAGGAGCGGCACGACCCGGTCACCGACCACTCCGACCACATCAACGTGATGCCGCGCGAGCTCATGGCCGAGGTGGTCGACTGCCTCAACGACGGGCGGGAGTGCTCCCGGTCCCTTCCCGGGCCCGAGCCCGGCCCGTCCGCTCCCGCCTGGGAGAACCGGGGGGCGTGAGCCGGGCCCCGGGCGAGAGGTCCAGGGGCGGGGTCCGGGGTTCTCCTCCCGACGGCCGGCGTTCCCCGTGTGACGAACAGCACGGTGTGTCGTCGCAGGTGGGGCTGGTGGGGCACTTGCCCTGTGTGCTGGGAAAAGTGACACGTGCCCGATGGTGCACACGGCCTCACAGGGCGGTCTCCGGTGCGTCGGCGCACGACCCGAACCCCTTGCTGCGCAGCGGAATCCGGAGCTTCACGTCCACACGATTAGACCATTGGCCTATACCAATTGGTCACTGCGGGTCGTCGTCGTTCATGATGCGAGAGATCTCGATCTTCGAAGAGGAGCGGCTGTGACTGACGTGGGTATCGATGTGGGCGTCGCCCCGACCGACCATGAGGAGCTCGTCTCCTGGGTGCGCGAGGTGGCCGAGCTCACGCAGCCGGACGCGGTCGTGTGGTGTGACGGGTCCGACGAGGAGTGGACCCGTCTCACCGACCTGCTCGTCGAACAGGGCACGTTCACCCGGCTCAACCCGGAGAAACGGCCGAACAGCTTCTACTGCACCTCGGACCCGACCGACGTCGCCCGCGTGGAGGACCGCACCTTCATCTGCTCCGAGCGCGAGGAGGACGCGGGCCCCACGAACAACTGGATCGCTCCCGACGAGATGCGCGCCACCTTCGGCGAGGTCTTCAGGGGCGCCATGCGCGGTCGCACGATGTACGTCGTGCCGTTCTGCATGGGCCCGCTCGGCGGCGACATCTCCCAGCTGGGCGTCGAGATCACCGACTCCCCCTACGTCGTGGTGTCCATGCGCATCATGGCGCGGATGGGGTCGGCCGCCCTCCGGCTGATCGAGCGGCGCGGCGAGTTCGTCAAGGCCGTCCACTCGGTCGGCGCGCCGCTGGAGCCCGGCCAGCAGGACGTGCCCTGGCCGTGCAACAGCACCAAGTACATCTCCCACTTCCCGGAGACGCGTGAGATCTGGTCCTACGGGTCCGGCTACGGCGGCAACGCCCTCCTCGGCAAGAAGTGCTACGCCCTGCGCATCGCCTCGGTGATGGCCCGCGACGAGGGCTGGCTCGCCGAGCACATGCTCATCCTCAAGGTCACCTCGCCCGAGGGCGAGTCGCACTACATCGCCGCCGCCTTCCCGAGCGCCTGCGGCAAGACCAACCTCGCCATGCTCCAGCCGACCATCCCCGGTTGGAAGGTCGAGACCGTCGGCGACGACATCGCCTGGATGCGCTTCGACTCCGAGGGCCAGCTCCGCGCGATCAACCCCGAGGCGGGCTTCTTCGGCGTCGCGCCCGGAACCGGCGTCGAGACCAACGCCAACGCCGTCGAGACCCTGTGGGGCAACAGCGTCTTCACCAACGTCGCCCTGACCGACGACGGCGACGTCTGGTGGGAGGGCCTGACCGAGGAGCCGCCCGCGCACCTGACCGACTGGAAGGGCCGGGACTGGACGCCGGACTCCCCCGAGCCCGCCGCCCACCCGAACTCCCGCTTCACCACCCCGGCCGGCCAGGCGCCGACCATCGCCCCCGAGTGGGAGGACCCGGCGGGCGTGCCGATCTCGGCGATCCTGTTCGGCGGTCGCCGCGCCACCGCGGTCCCGCTGGTCACCGAGTCCCTGAGCTGGCGGCACGGCGTCTACCTGGGCGCCAACGTCTCCTCCGAGAAGACCGCCGCCGCCGAGGGCACCGTCGGCGAGCTGCGCCGCGACCCCTTCGCCATGCTGCCGTTCTGCGGCTACAACATGGGCGACTACTTCGCGCACTGGCTGCGCGTGGGCGCGGGGGCCGACCAGGCCAAGCTGCCGACGATCTTCTACGTCAACTGGTTCCGCAAGGACGCCGACGGCCGCTTCGTCTGGCCCGGCTTCGGCGAGAACAGCCGCGTGGTCAAGTGGATCGTGGAGCGCCTGGAGGGCCGCGCCGACGCGGTCAGCACTCCGATCGGCAACGTCCCGACGCCCGACGGCATCGACACCGAGGGCCTGGACCTGTCCGCCGAGGACCTGGAGTTCCTGCTCTCCGTCGACCGCGACATCTGGAAGCAGGAGGCCGCCCTGGTCCCCGAGTTCTTCAAGACCTTCGGCGACCACCTTCCCAGCGAGCTCTGGGACGAGTACCACGCACTGCTGGACCGACTCGGCCAGTAGCCGTCCTCGCCGACCCCGCCTTCCGCACTCGGGGTCGGCCCCGAGGGGGCGCGGGCACTGTGGCGCCCGCGTCCCCTTCGCCGTGTCCGATGTCCTGCTTCGGAGATCCCTGCATGTACCTTCGGTCCTATGTGTACCATTGGAACATGAGCGAGATGCAGGTGGAGTCCATCCGCGAGGTGCGCGACCACATCGCCGACGTCGTTGACCGCGCCGACCGGGACGATGCGCCCACGGTGATCACCAGACGCGGCAAGGAGGTCGCCGCGATCGTTCCGATCCACCTCCTCCGGCGCTACCAGGAGCTGGAGGAACAGGAGATCCTGCGCATCGTGCGCGAACGGATGGCCAGCCCTGAACCGGGTATCCCGATGGAGGACGTCATGACGGAGATCCTGGCGGAGTCCGAGTGACCTACCGAACGATCTTCCGTCCGGAGGCACGCGCAGAACTGCGCAAACTTCCGCGGAACGTGGCGATGGCGGTGTTCCGCAAGCTCACCGAACTGGAGACCGATCCTCTCGGGTTCGGAACGACGGCGCTGGTGGGGGACCCGGATGTGCGCCGTCTTCGTGTCGGTGACTATCGGGTCATCTATACGGTGGAGGACCGTGAACTCGTCATCTGGGTCGTCCACGTCGCACATCGGTCGATCGTCTACAGGGACAGTTGACCTCGTCCTGTCCTCCGACAGCCGTGTGGAGCGGCTGTCCGCCTGTTCGGGTTCAGAGTGAAGGGGGCGCGGGCACTGTGGCGCCCGCGTCCCCTTCGCCGTGTCCGTCGGGCCGTCAACCGGTGACCGGCGTGTCGGCCGGGGCGTCGGGGGTGTCGGCGCGCGCCCCGGACCCTGCGCCGATCCGGTGCAGCAGGACGTGCGCGAGGCCGCCCGCGAACGCGCCGAGCAGCCAGGCGTAGCCGGACAGGCCGGCGAGCGCGGGCAGCCACACCGTGGCCACGGAGAACACGGCGGCGAGCACGAACGCGGCGAGCGCGCGCAGGTTCCAGCCCCGCGTGAAGTAGTAGGAGCCCTCCGGCGAGGTCGAGTACAGGTCGTCGAGCACGATCCGCTGGCGGCGGACCAGGTAGTGGTCGGCGACGATGATCCCGTAGAGCGGGGCGAGCACCGCGCCCAGCGTGTCGACGAACACCGCGATCCCCATCCGGCCGATCACCCCGACCCACAGCCCGCCGATCACGAACGCGACGGCCGCCGTGATCAGCCCGCCCGTGCGCGCGGAGACGTGCCTCGGCGCCAGGTTGGCCAGTCCGTAGGCGGGCGGCACGAAGTTGGCCACCACGTTGATCCCCACCGTGGCCACGAAGAAGGTCAGCGCAGCCACCACCGTGAGCGCGACGTTGTCCACCCGCTCCACGATGTCGGCCGGGTTGGTCAGCGCCTCCCCGTACAGCACCGACGTGCCCGCGGTGATCACCAGGGCGAGGAAGGAGAAGAACGCCAGGCTCACCGGCAGGCCCCACAGGTTGCCCCGCCGCATCTGCCGGTCCGTGCGCACGAACCGTGAGAAGTCCCCGTAGTTGATCACCACCGCGGCGAAGTAGGCCACCATCGTGCCGACGATCGCGGAGAACGCCGCCACCGGGCCCCCGTCGTACTCGCCCTGTCCGGAGAACACCTCGCCCAGCTCGGTGAACAGCCCGTTGCCCGCCCGGTACCAGATCACTCCCATCAGCACGACCATCACGACGTACACCGCCGGTCCGGCCAGGTTGAGGAACCGCCCGATCCACGCGATGCCGCGGACGAACATCACCACCTGGAAGACCGACACCAGCACGTAGGACAGCCACCCGACGGCGGACAGCCCCAGGAACGTCCCCTCCGGTCCCGGCCCGAACAGCGCGGTGATGAGCAGGGCGATCGCGGTCGAGGCGAAGTAGGTCTGCGCGCCGAACCAGAACGTGGCGACGACGCCCCGCACCAGCGTCGGGAACTGGGACCCGTGCACGCCCAGGCTGGCCCGCGCCATCACCGGGTACGGGATCCCGTACCGGACGCTCGGCTTGCCCACCAGGTTGACCAGGACCATCACGATGAGCCCGGACAGCACGATCGCCGCGAACACCGACCAGCCGCCCAGTCCGTAGGAGATGAACAGGGTCGCGGCCAGCGTGTAGCCGAACAGGCTCTGGATGTCGTTGGACCAGACGTTGAAGATGGCGAACGCGCCCCAGGACCGCCGCTCGGGCGGAATCGGGGCGAGGTCCTCGTTGTACAGCGAGGGGTCGGGGTCGCGGACGGTGTGGCGGGAGTCCTCGGTGCTCACGTGTGCTCTCCAGGGGTGGTCGGGGTCAGATGTCCTCGCGCGCGGCGGCGCGGTCGGCCAGGTCCTCGGTGCGCACCAGGTCGAACCCGCCGGTCGCGGGGTCGTGGACCCAACTGCGTCCGGTGCTGGTGGCCAGGAAGGCGTCCCGGTCCGGCGGGGTCAGCTCCGCCTGCGGGAAGCGCGGCAGGATCCACACCCGCATGAGGAGCAGGTAGACGGCGAAGGCGAGGGGGAAGCCGATGACGTACGCGTAGTCGAGGGCGAACAGCGCCGCGGCGGAGGCGCCCGCCCAGGCGATGAGGGCGGCCGGGTTGACGCCGCGCGTGTACCGGTACTGGCCGTCGGCCCGGAACAGGTGCGGGACGTTCACCCTCCGGCGCCGGATCACGTGGTAGTCGGCGACCATGATCCCGGCGATCGCGGCGATGAACCCGCCGTAGTAGCCGAGGAAGGCGAACAGGTTGTCCAGCAGCAGCCACGGAGCCATCGCGGTGGCGAGCGCGCCGGTCGCGACCACGCCCATCCGGTAGGACAGCCACGGCGCGGCGGCGTTGACGAGGTTCAGCGCGGCCGGGACGACGTTCGCGGCGGTGTTGGTCGACCACTGGGCCAGCACGATCATCACCAGCAGGACCCCCAGCACGACCCCGGTGCTCTCCCCCTGGATGACGTCGACGGGGTTCCAGTGCCCGGTGACGATGAGGGACACCGCCCCGATGAACGCGATCCACGCCTGCATCACGGGCAGCACGACGAACTGCGCGACGAGCACGTTGCGGTTGCGGCGCAGGAACCCCCGCGCGCCGGGCGCGGTGGCCACGAAGCGCGTGATGTTGGGGATGTCGACGGCCACGGGAGCCCACACCGCCATGTTGACGACGAACAGCGCCGCGAGCGGGGTGTCCCCGCTGCCCGCGAACGTCCAGATGTTGCTCCCCTCCAGTTCGGCGAGGCCGTCGAGCGTGTAGTACATCCACAGGGAGATGGCGAGGATGCACGGCGCGGCGACGGACGCCAACCGTTCCACGGCCTTGATCCCGAGGGCGACGTTCGCCACCTGTACCGCCAGGAACACCGCGTACCACAGCGGCCAGGAGCTGAACCCGGTCCAGTACTCCACGAGCCCGTTGATCGCCAGCGCCCCGAGGTAGGTCTGGATGCCGAACCACGCCGCCGCGACGATCCCCCGGGACACCGAGGGCAGGTGGGTGCCGACGACCCCGAAGGGCGCCCGCAGGTAGACCGCGAAGGACAGGCCGTGCTCGGTTCCGATGTCGGCGGTGAGGCTCATGATGACCGCGAGCGTCATGGTGGCGGTGAGCACGATGAGCATGACCACGGGGAGCGTGACGCCGCCCTCGATCCCGTTGGCCCCGTACTGGAAGGTGACGATGACGACGGCCAGGCCCACCCAGATCCAGACGAAGCCCAGCAGGGAGACGGGCCGCTGGGTCAGCCAGGTGGGCAGGATCGCGTCCTCCACCAGGTGGTTGGTCCTGTGGTCGGGCGCGTGCGGCGGGACGGACGGTTCCATGGGGGATGACTCCTTCGCCGATGGTCAGGGGAGTGGGAGCGCGGCGCTCCGGTGCGGGGGCCAGCCCGTCACGGCCTTGGGGCGGGGGGTGGCGTAGGCGCGGGTCCTGCTGGTGGTCAGGCCGAGCCCGACGAGGGACTCGGCGAGGGGGACGGCGGCGGTGACGCCGTCGACGACGGGGGCGCCGGTGGCGGCGCGCACGGCGGTGTCCAGCCCGGCCATCCCCGCGCAGCCGAGGCAGATCACCTCGGCGCCGTCCTCCTCGACGGCCGCGCGGGCCTGCCCGGCGATGGCCTCGACGGCGGCCGCGCGGTCGCGCTCGACGTCCAGGACGCCGAGCCCGCTGGCGCGGACGGACGCACAGCGGCCGTCCAGGCGCGCGAGCGTGAGCCGGTCCTGGATCAGCGGGACGGTGCGGTCGAGACTGGTGACGACGGAGTAGCGGCGGCCGACGAGGCAGGCCAGGTGTGCGGCGGCCTCGGTGATGTCGACGACGGGCGTGTCGCAGATCTCCTGGAGCCCCTCGCGGCCGTGTTCGCCGAAGCCCGCCTGGATGACGGCGTCGTAGGGCCGGTCGTAGGCGGCGACGCGGTCCATGACCGCCACGGCGGACAGGTAGCTCTCGAAGTTGCCCTCGACGGACTCGGGGCCGAAGAAGGGGGTGAGCGGCACGATCTCGGTGCCGGGCGCCGCGACCGACCGCGCCTGTTCGGCGAGTACGCGGGTCACGGAGTCGGTGGTGTTGACGTTGACCAGCAGGATGCGCATCCTCGTCCCTTCCGCGGCGGTGTGGCGTGCGCCACTCAGCGAGGACACCGTAACTCTTGTGAAGTTATGACTTCAAGGGCTGTTAATCAATGACTTCACTCGATCGCTACATAGACTTAACACCGCTATGACGACCCCCTCAGCTGACAACAACGCCGCTGACCTCGACGAACAGCGGATCGGCGGGCGTATCCGCGAGCTGCGTCGGGAACACGGGCTCTCGCTCCGGGCCCTGGCCGACCGGCTCGACATCAGCGCCAGCGCGCTGTCCCAGATCGAACGCGGCAAGATGCGCCCCTCGGTCACGCGCCTCTACCAGATCACGTCCGAACTGGGCGAACCCATGACGGCGATCTTCGGCGAGCAGGACGGGGACGCCGGGCGCGCGGAGGCCGCGGACGCGGACCGGGGCGCGCCGGGCTGGTCGGGCCCGCCCGTGGCGGAGGGGCGCGCGGTGAAGCCGCCGTCCGAGGTGCTGTCCGACCACGTGTCGGTGACGCGCGCCGACGAGGCGGCCGTCCTGACCCTCAGCCACGACGTCCGGTACCGCAGGCTCACCCCCGAGCAGGTTCCGGGGATGAGCTACTTCGAGTCGACCTACCCGCCGGGGGCCTACTCCAGCCAGAACGCCGAGTTCGTGCGGCACAGCGGCTACGAGATCGGGTTGGTGGTCAGCGGCGAACTCGTGGTGGACACCGGGTTCGACACCCACCGCCTCGGGCCCGGCGACACGATCTCCTACCCCTCGACCACGCCGCACCGGATCTCCAACCAGTCCGACGTGCCCGCGGTCGCGATCTGGCTGAACCTGCCCTGAGCGCTCGGACCGGCGGCGCGCCGGCCCTTCCCGTCACTCCTCGATGCGCTTGATCGTGCGCACCCGGTCGGCCGCGATGCGGAAGACCACGCCGATGCCCTCCTTGGTGAAGTCGACGAACATGCCGACGGTCATGAAGTGGTCGGCCTCGACGTCGACGGTGTCGCTGAACCCCTCGTTGATCCTGAACGTCGCCATGGCGCCTTCCCCCGGTGGCGCTGTGGGTACCGGTACTCACCAGGGTAGACCTGTGGAGGGCCCGGAGGGCGAGGGCGCCGACCGCGGAACCGGAGCCCCACGCGTCGGCGACGGCACGCCGCCTCCTCACCCCCGGCGCTCCGCGAGCACCCTCCGCCAGTGCACGGCCGACCGGAGCATGTCCTCGTTGACGCGCTCCATGAACTCGCCCACCGTCGCCAGCCGGGCGCCGCCGGGCGTCTGGGGGCCGAGCGCGGAGCCGCCCCGCCGGGCGGCCTCCGCCAGCCTGACGTTCGCCCGCACGCTGGCCAGCATCGACTGGAACCAGACGTCGTCGTCGACGACGTACCGGTCGCGCCGCCCGTCGGGTTCGCGTTCCCGTCTGAGCAGGTCCTGGTCCTCCAGATAGCGGACGGCGAGGGAGACCGAGGCCGGGCTGACCTGGAGCCGCCGGACCAGTTCCGACGCGGTGACACCCGCCCCGTCGGTCATGCACAGGACGGTGAGCACCCGGGCCACCATGCGGGAGACCCCCGAGTCGACCAGCGCTCCCGCGAACTCCTCCTCGAACGCGCGCACCGCCCCGGGGTCGCGTCCGGGGAAGGCCGCGTCCTCCGCCGGAGGGCTCGGATCGGCCGTCCGCACGCGTCGCCGCGCCCGCTGGTCGGTCGACCGCTGGGCCCGGCCCGGCCGGTAGCCGGTCCGGCCGCCGTTGCGCGCCACCTCGCGGCTCACGGTGGAGGTCGGCCGCCCCAGGCGCCTGGCGATCTCCGCGTAACCCTGCCCGCCCGCCAAACCGGCGGCGATGCGCTCACGCTCGTCCCGGGTGAGCCTTCCTCCCGGCATCTGTGTCCCCTCCCTCGGCGCGGTGCGCTCCCAGTATTGCGTTAGAGGCTATGTCATTGCAATTCAACGCGGACGATGCATTGCGTTCAAGCTCAGAGTCATTGCAATCTTCAGTGAATCTACGTTGTATTACGGGGATATGTGCCGCACGGTGTGTTGACGGAATCTTGAACGCAACGTAGCTTTTGTGAACGTTGAAGATCTGAGACCCAGGAGACGCCGTGACCGACACCCTCCCCGCCCCGATCCCGATGCCCGACACGCGGCCCACGGCCGTTCCGTACGGTCCGTCCCCGGAGCTGGCCCGGATCCGCGACGAACACCCGCTGGTCCCCCTGGCCTTCCCCGACGGCCACGTCGGCTGGCTGGCGACCGGGCACGCCCAGGTTCGCGCGGTCGTCGCCGACCCCCGGTTCAGCTCCCGGCAGGAGCTGATGCACCTCCCCACCACCAGGGCGGGAGAGTTCGCGGAGGTCCCGCCCGCGACGCCCGGCATGTTCATCAACATGGACGCGCCCGAGCACACCCGCTACCGCAGCCTGCTCACCGGCCGGTTCACCGTCCGCCGCATGCGACAGCTCACCGAGCGGATCGAGCAGATCACGGCGGAGCGCCTCGACGCGATGGAGCGCGGCGGCCCCACGGCCGACCTCGTCGAGGCGTTCGCCCAGCCCATCCCCGCACTGGTGATCTGCGAGCTGCTCGGCGTGCCCTACGACGACCACGAGACGTTCCAGCGCCAGGCCGCCGCCCTGAGCGACCACGCCGCCGCGCTGGAGGACGTGGAGGCGGCGATCGCGGGACTGGGGAACCTGATCTACGGACTCGTCGTGGCCAAACGGGCCGAGCCGGCCGACGACCTGCTCAGCGACCTGACGGACAGCGACCTCACGGACGAGGAGCTCGCCGGCATCGGCTTCCTGCTGCTCGGCGCGGGCCTGGACACCACCGCCAACATGCTCGGCCTGGGCACGTTCGTCCTGCTGACCCACCCCGAGCAGCTCGCCGTGCTGCGCCGTGAGCCCGACCTCGTCGACGGCGCGGTCGAGGAGCTGATGCGGTACCTGAGCATCGCGCACACCGGGATCCGGGTCGCGCTGGAGGACGTCGAGATCGGCGGCCACCTGATCAGCGCCGGGCAGTCCGTGGTCCTGTCGGCCCCGGCCGCCAACCGGGACCCCGACAAGTTCCCCGACCCCGACGCGTTCGACGTGCGCCGCAAGGCCACCGGGCACGTGTCCTTCGGCCACGGCATCCACCAGTGCCTCGGCCAGCAGCTGGCACGGGTCGAGATGCGCGTCGCCTTCCGCGCGCTGTTCGAGCGCTTCCCGGGCCTGCGGCTCGCGGTCCCCGCCGAGGACGTGCCGCTGCGCGACGACTCCGACATCCACGGCGTGCGCGCCCTCCCCGTGACCTGGGACGAGGTGTGACCGTGCGGCTCTCCGTGGACCGCGGTGTCTGCATCGGCTCCGGCATGTGCGCGTTGACCGCTCCCGGCCTGTTCGACCAGGACACCGAGGACGGTCTGGTGGTGGTGCACGGCGACCCCGACGGGGAGGACGCCGCCGCGGCGCTCGCCCGTGCGGTGGACGCGTGCCCGTCGGGGGCGATCACCCTCGTGCCCTGACACGGGCGCGCCGGAGCCGACAAATCGGGACGTTCCCCCTTTCCGTCGCAGTGGCGGCCACGCCCGTGCTACGCATGGTGCACTGACCCACCACCATCCCCCGGGGGAAACCGTGACGTTCCTTCTCGTCCTGTCCGTACTGGTCGCCATGGTCGGCGGCGCCGTGCTCGCCGTCTGGAGATTCGGCGTCAGCGACGAGTACTCCGGCGGTGCGGTCGGCGTCGTCATCGCCCCGTGCGCGCTCGCCCTCTACCTCGTCGCGGCGGCGATGGGCGTGGTGATCGGCTGGGAGGACTTCAAGGCGGCCCAGGACGGCACGGTCTCCGAGGCGGGTGCGGCCCAGTCGCTGTACTGGAGCACCACCGCCTTCCCCGACGCGGAGGGGGAGCACGTCCGCTCGCAGCTGCGCGCCTACCTGACCACGGTCGTCGAGGACGACTGGCCCCGGATGGTGCGCTCCGGCGAACTGAGCCCCGAGGGCGACGACGCGCTCGCCGACCTGGCCGCGTCCGTCCGGGACCTGTCCGTCTCGGACACGGGTGACGGCCTGGACCGGCTGACCGCCCGCCAGGAGCTGACCAACCTGAGCGACGCCCGCATCGAGCGGGCGGACGCGGCGGGCGACACGGTCCCGCCCGTCCTGATGGTGATCGCCGTCGTCTCCGGAGTGGCCGTCGCCGTGCTGCCGTTCGCCATGGTCCGGCGGGGCGCGCGGGTGGCCTACTTCTGGGCGGCGGTCAACCTGGCCTTCGTCTTCGGCACCATCGCCCTGCTGTTCTACCTGGGCACGCCGTACAACGACGTCCTCGCCACCGACGCCGGGGGGATGGAGGACACCCTGGCGGCCTTCGAGCGCACCGACCGCGCGCTCGACGCCCGCTGAGCGCCGGTCCGTCAGCCCGCCCGGCGCGCCGCCGCCCGGCCCGATCCGGCGGCGGCCAGGGCGGCGACGACCCCGACGATCACCATGGTGCGGGCGGGGGTGAAGGCTCCGCCCACCCCCTGCCCGCCCGGGGCGGCCATGTCCGCGAGGATCTGTTCGCGGACGGGCCCGGCCACCTCGGGCACGGGCGCCGGGGACGCGGACGCCTCCTCGGAGGGCGACTCCGACGCCGTCACCTCTCCGGGCTCCGCGGGGGCGGGCGCCGGGGAGGCGGCGTCGGGGGCGGCTCCCTCCCGTCCGGCCTCGGACGGCGGCCGGGGGTCCCCGGGCTCCCGGGGGTCCAGGGGGTCCAAGGGGTCCCCGGGCTCGCGCGGGAGTTCGGGTTCCGCGGGCGTGCCGGGGTCGGACGGGGTCGGCGGCTCCGGGGCGGGCGGCGCGGGGTCGGCGGGCTGGCAGGGCGGGGCCTGACCGGCGCGCACGGTGACGCGCATCCCGTTCGCGCACACCAGGACGTAGGACCCCGAGCGCACCTGGATCCGCGTGTCCGGCGCCGTCACGTCGACCCCTCCGGGACCCACGTCCACACTGGCCGCGCCGCTCTCCACACGCACCCCCGACGGGCCGACGGACACGGGGCCGCCGGGGCCCGTGATCCCGTCGGTGTCCTGGGCGGACGCCGCCGCGGAACAGGCGAGGACGAGCCCGCTGACGGCCATCAGCGCGGGCAGTGCACGTCGGGAGGGGGGCATGTTACTCCTCGTGGCGTGGCCGGGTCGTGGTGTGATCGTACGCGTTCCGGCCGGGACGTACCCTCGAAACCGCCGCTCGGGCGGGGCGGCGTCCCGGGCCGGCTCAGGGGGAGTGCAGGCGCAGCACCGCGTGCTCGGCCCAGTCCGGGGGCCGGGTGAGCCGCGAGACGACCGCCATCGTCGTGAACGCCAACGGGATCGTCCACGCCGCCGGCTGCGCCAGCAGGACCGTCGGCCACCCGGGCGGCGTGTCCATGAGGATGGACCACCCGACCGCGCCCGTCGCCGTCACCGCGCCGACGACCAGCCCCGCCGCGGCCCCCGGCAGGGTCAGCCGCCGCCACCAGATCCCCAGCACCAGCAGGGGACAGAACGTCGACGCCGCCACCGTGAACGCCCACACCACGAGCACGTTGATGTCGATCCCCTGCACCGGAAGCGCCAGCAGCACGGCCACGCAGGCCCCGACGGCCACG
This sequence comes from Nocardiopsis sp. NPDC050513, assembly GCF_044457925.1. Taxonomy (NCBI): domain Bacteria; kingdom Bacillati; phylum Actinomycetota; class Actinomycetes; order Streptosporangiales; family Nocardiopsidaceae; genus Nocardiopsis; species Nocardiopsis sp. NPDC050513. The sequence goes on from NZ_JBITHK010000017.1 coordinate 13,651, forward strand.
GCCAGGCGCAGCCACGGCACGCTGCCCTGGAACAGGTCGTGCGACAGTCCGCCCGCCAACGCCAGCAGCAGCCCGGACGAGGTCGACAGGAACGCGCCGAACGCCCCCGCCGCCACCAGCGCCGTCAGCAGGGCGCCCGCCGTCCCCGGGGCCGCCTGGGCGGGCAGGACCACGGCGACGGTGTCGGTCCCGCGCAGCAGCACCAGCTGGGGCGTGAGCACCCGGCCGAGCAGTCCGTACACCGTCGGGAACAGGTAGAACAGCCCCAGCAGCGCGATCACGCCCACGCCCACCCGCCGGGCCACGTGCGCGGTCGCACTGGTGTGGAAGCGCATGATGACGTGCGGCAGCCCCATGCAGCCGAGCGTGATCGCCAGCAGCGTCGACCACGTCTCGAACAGCGGGTACCCGCCCGCGCCCAGCAGCGGCGTGCGCCACAGGTCGCCGCCCAGCTCCGGCAGGCCCGCCGGGTGCGGAACACCCGACCCCGCCGGGAACACGTACTCGGTCCCCTCCGCGACCGTGTGCTCGCCCGCCGCCAGCTCCACCCGGGCCCCGGAGGGCTCGGCGACCGTCACCGGCGCCTCCAGGTGGAACCGCGTGCCCACCGTGAACTCCACGTGCGTGGCCTCGGGGAAGTGCGTCCCCCACTCGGGATGCAGGGCCTCGGCCCGGGTGTCGGCGCCCGAGACCACGACCAGGTACACGGCGGGCACGGCGAGGAAGGCCAGTTTGACCACGTAGTGGAAGGCCTGGACGTAGGTCGCCGACCGCATCCCCCCGGCGGCGATGGAGCCGCTCACCACCAGCCCGGCGAGGACCACGCCCACCCAGTACGGCGTTCCGCTGACCAGGGACAGCACCACCCCGGCCCCCTTGAACTGGGGAACCAGGTACAACAGCATGATCACCAGCACCACGAGGCCGCACAGCTTCCGCAGCCGCGGTGCGCCCAGCCGGTACTCGGCGAAGTCCGGCACGGTGTAGGCGCCCGACCGGCGCATCGGTCCGGCCACCAGTGCCACGACCGCCACGTAGCCCGCGGTGAACCCCACCGCGTACCACATCGCGCCCACTCCGTTCTTGAGCACCAGGCCCGCCAGCCCCAGCATGGAGGCGGCCGACAGGTACTCCCCGGCGATCGCCATCGCGTTCCAGTGGGGGGTGACCCGGCGCGAGGCCACGAGGAAGTCCGAGGCCGACCGCGCGGCGTGCACACCGTAGACGCCGATCACCAGACTCGTGAGCAGCACCAGGCCGATGGCCAGGACGGCGATCACCGACCGACCCCGTCCGCGCCTTCGCCGTCGTCCGGCCGCTCCCGTTCCTCGGCGCGCTCGGCCACGCGCACGTGCCACAGGGCCAACCCGAACAGCAGGGGGTAGACCACCACCGTCAGCAGCAGCCACGACACCGGGATCTGCGCCCACCGGACCTGGCCGAGCACCGGGAACAGGGCGAACGCTCCGCTCATCCCGAACAGCAGCAGCGACAACAGCGCCACCGTGCGCACCGCGGCCCGCCGCTGGGCGCGGAACAGCCGCCGCGCCCGCTCCGTGTCCACCGGCTCCGGGATCGGCAGCAGGTGCTGCACCGGCCGGTTGCCCCGCGCCAGCGCCACCCGCGTCTGCGGGCTGGTCAGCTTCTCCCGCCGCGCGCTCACGGCGCCGACCGCTGGTCGTCGCCGTCCCGGGGCCGGCCCTGACCGCCGCCGCGCGCGTTGGCCGCCCGGCCCAGCTGGTCGCGCCGGGCCGCCTCCATCAGCTGCTCGCGCAGGTGGCGGCCGTGTCTGCGGCTGACCGGGACGTCACCGGCCGGGGTGCCCGCCACCAGGCCGGAGGAGGAGGTCACGCGCAGGTCCCGCACCCACGGGATCGCGATGAGGTAGCCGCGGTGCACGCGCACGAACCCCGCCGCCGCCCACACCTCCTCCAGGTAGGACAGCGACAGCCGGATCAGGTGCGTGCCGTCGGCGGTGTGCAGGCGCACGTAGTCGCCCTGCGCCTCGACGAACTGCACGTCGTCCCGCTTGACGAACACCGTCCGGCGGCCCGAGTCGATCTGCACCACGTGCAGGTCCTCGGCGGGCACGGACGCGTCCGCGGGCCGCCGCAGCTGGGCGATCCGCCCGACCGCCTCCGCCAGCCGCTCGGGCCGGATCGGCTTGAGCAGGTAGTCGACGGCGCCGATCCCGAACGCCTCCACCGCGTGCGCCTCGGAGGCCGTCACGAACACGATCGACGGCGGTTCCGACAGCACGCTGAGCACCCGCGCCACGTCCATACCGGTCAGGCCGGGCATGAGGATGTCGAGGAAGGCCGCGTCGATCGACGTGGTCCCCAGCAGCCGCACCGCGGTCGCGCCGTTCTCCGCGACCAGGACCTCCGCCACCTCCGGCATGTCACCCAGCAGAGCGGCCATCTCCTGCCGGGTCGACGCCTCGTCCTCGACCACCAGAACCCTGAGCCGAGCCCTCACGGTGCCACCACCCCCCGGGTGAACCTCGGCACGCGCACGGTCACCTTCGTCCCCTCTCCCAGCGCGGTCTCGATGACCAGACCGTACTCGGGACCGTAGACGGCGCGCAGCCGCTGGTCGACGTTGGCCAGACCGACCCCGCGCGACTGCGGTCCGGTGCCCGCCAGCAGCGACCGCGCCAGGTCGGGGTGCATGCCCACGCCGTCGTCCTCGATCTCGATGACGCACAGAGGCCCCTCGCCGTAGCCGGACACGCTGATGTGGCCGCGCCCCTCCTTGCGCTCCAGGCCGTGCCGGACGGCGTTCTCCACGATCGGCTGGACCACCAGGAACGGCACGGCCACCGGGAGCACCTCCGGGGCCATCCGCACGGTGATGTCCAGACGGTCGTGGAAGCGGGCGCGCTGGAGTTCGAGGTAGGTCTGCGTGGCCTCCAGCTCGTCGGCGACCGTGGCGTAGTCGCCCTTGTCGGAGAACCCGTAGCGCAGGTAGTCGGCGAAGTCGGAGAGCAGGTGGCGGGCGCGGTCGGGGTCGGTGCGCACCAGCGCGGCGATGACGGCGAGCGCGTTGTGCACGAAGTGGGGCGAGATCTGCGCCCGCAATGTGCGCAGGTCGGCGGCGGCGATCCTCGCGCGGGCCCGGCGCAGCGCCGCGTGGTCCAGATGTTCGGCGACCAGGGCGGCGGCGGCCTCCACATCGGCCTCCACGGGGTCGCCCGCGGCCACCAGCGCCCCGGACAGCTCCTCGGCCACCATGAGCGGGGCCGCGTACACGGCGGCGCCGTCGGGCAGACGGCCGCGCGCACCGCCGCCGTACTCGAAGACCTGGGCGAGCAGCGCGTTCATGTCCTGCGAACCGACGCGCCGACCGTGCGCGGCGACGGGTCCGTCGAGGTCGGCGAGGACCAGTGCGTCCACCGCGAGCAGCCGCCGCAGGCGCCGGGCCGCGGCGGAGGCGCCCCGCCCGTGCAGTCCGTCCTGGAGGTCGAGTCCCAGGGCGTGGAGCTGGCGCATCAGCTCGGCACTCGACTGCCGATCCGAGGACGCCCGGCGCCGTCGGGAGGGGGACAACCGCGACAGCCACCTGTTTGACACGGTACGACCCTATCCCAGCGGGATGTGTCGGTGGTCACGTTCGGGCCTCCTCCCCTGGTCCTGGCCCGTACAGGGGCCGAGCCCGCCCCTGGACGGGTGGGGCGGGCTCGGTGTCATGCGGCTCGGCGCCGGGCGGTCAGTGCTGGGCGGCCTTCTCAGCGCCCGCGCCGGTCAGCGCGCGCACCTGGAGCTCGGCGAACTTGTCGAAGTCGCGCTCCTTGGACAGGTAGGTCCCGACCACCGCGCACAGCAGTCCCAGCGGCACGGACACCAGCGCGGGGTTCGGGATCGGGAACCACGCGAAGTCGGCGCCCGGGATGAGCGCGTTCTCCGACCCCGAGACCACCGGGGAGAAGAACACCAGGCCGACGGCGCCGATCAGGCCGCCGTAGATCCCGGCCAGGGCGCCCGCCGTGTTGAACCGCTTCCAGAACAGGCTGAGCAGCAGCGTCGGCAGGTTGGCCGAGGCGGCGACCGCGAAGGCCAGCGCGACCAGGAAGGCCACGTTGAGCCCCTGCGCGAACACCGCCAGGACGACCGCGACGGCGCCGATGGCCATGGCGGAGATCCTGGCCACCCGGACCTCCTCCAGGCCGCTGGCCTTCCCACGGCGCAGCACGGAGTTGTAGAAGTCGTGCGCCAGGGACGAGGACGACGCGATGACCAGCCCGGCGACCGTGGACAGGATCGCCGCGAACGCCGCCGACGCGATGAGCGCCAGAAGGACCGAACCGGCGATCGGGCCGCCGACGCTCTCGCCCACGGTCTGCGCCAGCTGCGGGGCCGCGGTGTTCCCGGCCGCGTTCTGGGCCGTGATGGCCTCGTGCCCGACCAGCGCCGCCGCACCGAAGCCCAGCACCAGGGTCATGAGGTAGAAGCTGCCGATGAGGCCGATGCCCCAGTTGACGGACTTGCGGGCGCTCTGGGAGTCGGGAACGGTGTAGAAGCGGATGAGGATGTGCGGCAGGCCGGCCGTGCCCAGCACCAGGGCCAGACCCAGGCTGATCAGGTCCAGCTTGTTCCACATGGTCTGGACGGGATCGCCCGCCACCTCGACCCCGTAGCGCAGCCCGGGCTCCAGGAAGGCGGCCCCGTTCGCGCTGGCCGCGGCGGCGTCGCTCATCAGCGCGCCCAGGTTGAAGCCGTACAGCGACAGCGTGAGCACGGTCAGCAGCGCGGCGCCCGACATGAGGATGACGGCCTTGACGATCTGCACCCAGGTGGTGCCCTTCATCCCGCCGAGGGTCACGTAGGTGGTCATCAGCAGGCCGACCACCACGATGCCGACGACCTTGGCGACCTCGGCGTCCATGCCGAGGAAGGTCTCACCGGGCTGGATGCCCAGCAGCAGGGCGATGAGCGCGCCCGCGCCGACCATCTGGGCGAGGAGGTAGAAGATCGACACCACGACCGTGGAGACCGCCGCCGCCGTCCGGACCGGACGCTGGTTCATCCGGTAGGACAGCACGTCGCCCATGGTGTAGCGGCCGGAGTTGCGCAGCAGCTCGGCGACGAGCAGGAGCGCGACCAGCCAGGCGACGAGGAAGCCGATGGAGTAGAGGAAACCGTCGTAGCCGTACAGGGCGATGATCCCGGCGATGCCGAGGAAGGAGGCGGCGGACATGTAGTCGCTGCCGATCGCCAGGCCGTTCTGGAGCGGGGAGAACCCGCGGCCTCCGGAGTGGAAGTCGGTGGCCGTGCGCGTGGTGCGGCTCGCCCACACGGTGATGCCGAGGGTGGCCGCGACCATGAGGCCGAAGAGGACCAGGGTGACGACGCGGCTGCCCTCGCTGACCGCCTCCTGCGCGAGCATCATCGGTCCTCCTCCTCGGTGACGGCGGGCAGCTCCTCGCGCAGCTCCGTGGCCAGGCCGTCGAGCCGCCTGCGCGCGTAGAGCGTGTACAGCACGGCGATCCCGAAGGTGGAGACGAACTGGAGCACGCCGAACACGAGCGCCACGTTCACGGTGCCGAAGAGCACGGCGCCCATGAGGTCGCGGGCGAACGCGGACATGAGGACGTAGAGCAGGTACCAGGCCAGGAACGCGAGGCTCATGGGGAAGACGAAGACGAAGAGCCGCCGCTTGAGCTCGACGAAGCGCGGGTCGCCGTGCATCGCGACGAAGGCCGTGTCGCGGGCGGCGTCGCCACCTCCGCCCGGCGGGGCCGAGCCCCTGGTCTGCTTCTCGGTTGCCATGGTGGAACTCCTCTGGGGGATGTGCGGGGCTGCCGGTTACACCCGCGTTGCGCCGATGTGACCTGGGTTACTCGGAACTGTAAGGAGGGACACGCTCGCGGGGGAGGAGGCGCGCGCGTGCGAGCGGTGAACGCTGGGGCCGCGCGTCGAGCGGTCGGCCAGTGTGCGGTGAGCGGTCGCTCCGCGCGGTGAACGGACGGCGAGCGGCCCCGGGCCGTGGGTGTCCCGGGGCCGCCCGGTGGCGCGGATCTCCGCCCCGGGCGGATGACGCCCGGGCGGGGCGGCGTTGTACCGTGCGGATGGGCTGCGGCCCTCCGCCGGCGGACGCGTGTCGACCTCCGTTCCGGCGGACCGGCCCCCAGCACCCCGGACGAGGTGCGCCGTACCCGGATGCGACAAGACGGCGCGGACATGTTCGCCGCGTCGTGGAGGTCTTCGGGTCATGGCCTGGGTCGTTCTTGTGGTTTCCGGTCTGCTGGAGGCGGTGTGGGCCACCGCGCTGAACGCCTCGCAGGGGTTCACGCGTCTGTGGCCCTCCGTCGTCTTCGGGGTGTCGCTGGTCCTGAGCATGGGCGGGCTGGCGTTCGCCCTGCGCACCGTTCCGCTCGGGACCGGCTACGCCGTCTGGGTCGCCGTCGGGGTCGTCGGAACCGCCCTGGTCGGCGCGTTCCTGTTGGGCGAGGGCTTCAGCGCACCCAAGGCGGTGTGCCTGGTGCTCATCGTCGCCGGGGTGGTCGGACTGAAGCTCCTCCACTGACCCGCGGCCGGACGCGTCCGCCGCCGGTCAGTCGACCCAGGTGCGCACGGTGTCCATCCCCCCGCCCTCGGGACCGGCGAAGTACTCGCTCTCGGTGTGCACCACGGAACCCTCCTCGGTCACCGTGGTCCGGACCACCGTCAGGCGGGCCTCGAACCGGTTGAGCTGGACGGTGCGGTGTTCGTAGCCGACCTCGGCGGCGGCCCCGGCGGCCGTTCCCGCGACCGCGCCCGCGGCGACGGCCAGGGTGAACAGGACGCGGCCCGGCGTCCGGAGGAGGGCGGGGAACCCGCTGTTGCGCCGGGGCGGCCTCGAGGGGCGGTGGGATGTGCTGCGGTGTTCGGTCAACGGTCGTCCTTCCCGTGGGTGAGGCACGTGAAGGGGAGGCCCCGCCCTCGTGGGCGAAGCCTCCCCGGCCACGTGTGCGCCGGAGTCGGCGCACGGTCGGTCTCATGGGTCCGGTCCGGGGCTCGTGAGTCTGGACCGTGTCCATGAGCCTGTCTCATCCGTGCTCGATCCCGCGCGGAGGACACGCCATTCGATAACACTCCGTGACAGTGTCACGACTTCAGGTGTCCCTACCGGTGGTGCCACGGGCCGTGGCAGTGGCTGTGGTAGCCGTAGTAGTGCCAGTGTCCGTGGCAGTGGTAGCCGTAGCCGTATCCATAGCCGTATCCGTGGTGACGGAACTTGGCCTTCCCGTGTCGGAACTTGTTGCGGTCGTGCCGGTCGTGCCGGTCATGCCGGTCGTGGCGGTCGCCGCGTCCGTCCCGGTCGCCCCGCCGGTCGCCGTCGCCGTTCCTGGAGCCGAAGTCGCTCTGGCCGGGCGACGTGCTCTGCTGGCTGACTGACGGGCTGGCGGCCTCGTTGACCTGGGCCATCGCGACCGACGGCACGCCGAGCGCCAGAGTCGGGGCGGCGACTCCCGCGATCAGGGCGCTCGCGATCCTTCCCCTGCCCATCGAAACCTCCCCTTCGGTCGTCGCGAGGGCGCACGGCGTCGATGTCCTGGCAGCGTCACCACATCCGGTCGACGGGAGCCCCTTGCACCCATGACCCCCGCCGAGGTCCTGGGACGCTGCACCCGGACGCTGCCGTCGGTCGGCACCCTCACGTAAGCACAATCGGTGAACCGATGTGTGCGATATGCGGTAGTCCTGGGAGATCTTTTAAGTTTCTACTTCTTCCTCATCCTATGTCTCGAATGTGAAGCGTGTGAAAAGAACTGTCATATACGTGACATTCGGCTTGGCGTAGCTCCCCGACGAGGGGGCGGCCGGTCTAGGTTTCGAAGTGGTCGGGTACCCGGTCGCCGGTGAGAGCCGGTGTCGAAAACCCGGCCCCGAGTAACTCTCATCACTTCGGAGATACGGTATGACGTTCAAGCAGGGTGACCGCGTTCAGTTCCGCAGCAGCCGCCACAACGACCAGATCCGCACCGGCCGCGTGCACTCGGTCCAGGGCAAGGGCAAGGGCGCTCAGTTCACGATCACCGACGACGAGGACCAGCAGTCGGTCCACGTTCACGCGCACCAGATCGAGGGCAAGCTCTAGCCTGCCGCTTTCACGCGCGACGGGGGCATCCGGCCGAGTGCCGGATGCCCCCTCCGCGTTGCGGGGCCAAGGCGTCCCATTCCCCCTTCTTCCTTGGTAAAGGAAGCTTTTGTCGATCCGGCGATACCGATCACGGAGTCCTCCCGGGCGGGTGCCCGCCCCCGTGCTCTAATCGCGATGGGGAGCGGTGGGGTGCTCCGGCGGCGGTCGGCGGTCCGAGGACCGCCCCGAGCGAACCCCGGGGCGCCCGACGCGAGCGGCGGTGCGCGACCATCGCGCCCGCGCCCCAGAGCGTGACAGTGCTCTGCGCGGAGTCCGGCGCGAGCGGCCGGGGCGGCGGAGGGCCCTCTCGGCCCACGCCGATCCCTCGGCGAACGTCCGTCCGACTTCTGCGCGTGGCTGCCTGGCCACACGAATCCACCGTCCGCCTCGTCCGTTCCCTGTGGGCGGGCGAGCACGAGTTCGGGTGAGGAGCCGTTGAAGAACATGCAGGCGACAGGTGCGGGACGTACCGACGAGTACCGGGTCGTAGCCCCCAGGGTGAGCGGCGAGACGGTGGACCCCGAGCGGTACCGTCTGGCCGAATGGGTCGTGTCGTGTCTGGAGAGCAGGGGAGCGGCCCGGCCGGGCCCCGCGGCGGTGGCCGCCCTGGCGGACCGGCTCACGACACGGCTCCTCAGCCGGGGGGAACTGGCCTTCCGGGAGGGCGACCGCGACGCGGGGGTCTGGATCGTCCGGTCCGGCCGCCTCGAACTCGCCGTCAAGGGGCGGGCGCGTCCTCTGATCGTGCAGATCCTCCGCCCCGGGGGCGTCGACGGGGACATCCAGAAACTGCTGGGCATGCCCTTCCCGTACCGGGCTCGCGCCCTGGAGGAGTCGGAGTGCCTGACCCTGGCGCCGCACGACTTCGAGGAGCTGCTGGGCGAGCACCCGGAGATGTCCCGCCTGTGGATGTCGACCATGGCGGAGCGGCTGTCCGAGTCCCACGACCGCATCGTGGGGATGCTCGGCCGCACGCTCACCCAGCAGAGCGCCCGGCTGCTCCTGGACGAGGCCAGCGGCGGCGTGGTCGACGTGCCCCAGCAGAAGCTCTCCGAGATGCTGGGCGTCTGCCGGCCCTCGCTGAACAAGGTGCTCAAGGAGCTGGAGGGGCACGGTCTCATCCGACTGCGCTACGGCGCCGTCGACATCCTCGACCCCTACGGGCTCGCCCAGAGGGCCGACTGACCGGTGCGGCCCCGGACCCGCCGACGCGGACCGCCGACCGCGTCCGGCGGGTCCGGGCATGCGGAAGGGGTGGGAACCGTACGGTCCCCACCCCGTGGCCCCGGTGTCCCGGAGGTGTTACACGGCGGCTTCCGAGGAGGCGTCCTCGGCCCGCTCCGAGCGGCGGCGCGTGATGTACATGACCACACCGCCGGTCAGGGCGATGGCACCGCCCACCAGCGCGAGGTCCTCGGACGGACCGGTGACGGCGAGCTCCTCGGGAGCCTCGCCCACCACCGCGCCGCCGCCGCCCCCTCCCACTCCGGGGCGAGGGCACGGACCGATGAAGGCACCGCCCGCGCCGGCTCCGTCACAGACCTCGTGGAACTCGCTGTCCTCGGTCTCGGAGTGCACGCCGCTGCCGTTGTCGTCGTGACGGGGACGGCCGCTGAGCGGACCCCCGCCGCGACCCTCCTCGGCTTCGGCGGGCGCCGCGCCCTCCGCGGGTGCTTCGTCGACGGTGTCGGCCGTGGCCACGCCGGCGACGGACAGCGAGCCGCCGATGAGAGCGGCCATCGCGACCCCGGGCCAGAATCTCTTGTCCAGAACAGCGCGTCGAACGAGTTCAGACATTTGCACTCCTATGGATTGGATGCAGGTAGTCGCAGCTTTTCGTAGATTCGTGGGTCATTAGGGGACCGGCACGCCGCCGGAAGCGCCGAAATGTGTCGCCCTTCCGACAGTTCTCGGCCCTCCGGTGCCGTGGAAACTGCGGAAATCTCTTGCCCTGCGGGCTTTCTGGTGCTCCGTTGACGACTGCATGGGTTCGCGGCGTGATCAACAACTGCGTCCCCCTTGCAGGCAAAATGCCGGAAATACTGTCGCTTCGGTAACAGATGAACCTGTATATGGGGAATTCTTGTGGTTACCTGGTGCGCGTTGCCGTCACACGGGGCCGTTCCCGACCCCGGACGGGCGGCGACCCGGACCCCGAACCGGGGGGACGGCGTCCCCACCGGTCGATGGACCGGGGCGGGAACCGCAGGACGAGGACACCCCTCAAGGGGGTACTCGGCGGAACTCGCCGGTGGCTCGGGCGGGCTCAGGGCCCGTCCGTCGCACAGGAGGGAACTTCCATGAAGGCGAAGACGATCGCACGCGTCCTGGTGGCCGGAGTCGCGGCCCCGATGTTGGCCCTCGGTGTCCCGTCGGTCGCCCTGGCCGGCAGCTTCTGGCACGGAGACGCCCAGTTCGCCGGTCCCTACGGCGCCGCTTCGCAGAGCATCACCGCCATCGCGGGCAACCACGGTGGTGGCTTCGGATTCGGCGGCGGTGGAGGCTTCGCGCTCTACAAGGCGAGTTCGTCCGTCGCCGGGCCGTTCGGCGCGTCCTCGCAGAACCTCTTCAGTTTCGCCAACTAGCTGGAAGCAAGGCGGGTGCCCCCCACGGGACCGCCCGCCTGCCGCAAGGAGGTCTCGTCCCCGTGGCGGGACCTCCGCCCTTGCGTGTGTCGCCGACGCACCTCCCCGGTGGCCACACGTTCGCGGTGCGGTTCGCGCTCGACCGCGGACGCGCCACGGGCTGGACGGAGGACGGAGTATGAACCCGAGGGTCACGCCGGCGAACTCCGAGCGCCGGTTGAACGGGGCCGAGAACACGGATCCGCGCATCCAGCAGGCGGCGTGGGTGGCACGCTGCGTGGGGCGGGGTTCGGCCGCACCTCTGACCCCCCGCGACCTGAACGCGCTCGCGACGTTCCTGCACCGGCAGTCGCTCTCCCGGGGAGCCGTCGCGTTCCGCGAGGGCGACCCCGCCTCCCGCGTCTGGATCGTCCGCTCCGGCCACGTGGAGCTGTCCGTGGGGGTCGGCGACGAACGCACGGTGATCGAGATCAGGCACGCGGGCGACGTCGACGGCGACATCCAGTTCCTGTTGGGCAAGCCGTTGCCCTACACGGGGCGCGCCACGGACGACGTGGAACTCCTGTACCTGCGCGTCGAGGACTTCGAACACCTCATGTCCGAGCACCGTGCGCTCGCCCGCCGCTGGCTGGCCAGCATCGCCGGACGGCTGGACGCCAGCCAGGGCAGGATCATGGAGCTGCTGGGCAAGACCCTGACCGAGCAGACCGCCCGCCTGCTGCTGGACGAGGCCTCCAGCTCGGTGGTCCCCCTGCCCCAGCGCACGCTGGCCGCGATGCTCGGCGTGCGCCGCCCCTCCCTCAACCGGGTGCTCAAGCGGCTGGAGCGGGAGGAGCTCATCGAGATGAGGTACGCGGCGATCGAGATCCTGGACGCCGAGGGGCTGTACAAGAAGGCACGCGGAGAACGGGGCCCCTGATTGGGTCACCGAGGAGACAATCGGACTGCGCGCACGGCGAGTGAGTGGTTGATTGGTTGATGGTTGCGATCGCGACTTCATGCGGTACGACAACGCGCGGAGACAGGCGTGAACGGAAGTGCCAGACGCTTCCGTCGACCCGCGGCCAGGCGCCTTGGCCGGGGCTCCGCGTTCCAACCAGAGCACAGGCAGGCCACCGCGGCGCGACCACCGCGGCGGGGTGGTGGGGGCGGTTCGCCCCGGTTGCAAGGGAGCAGACCATGCCGAAGCGCACTGTTCGCCGTGTGGCGGCCGCGCTTCTCGCGGCGCCCATGCTGGCGCTGGCGGCTCCGGCCGTCGCGTCGGCCGACATCTACGGCTACAGCTGGGGGCCCGGCTGGAGCTACGGCTACCCCGGCTACTACGGCGGTTGGGGCGGCTGGTACGGCGGCTCGTTCTTCTCGCAGAGCGGCAGCTTCGCCGGGCCCGGTGGCGCGGCGTCGTTCAACGTCTTCAGCTTCGCCCGGTAGGCGGAACTCCTAAGGAGGGACGACGCGGCACCGGCTCACCGGTCGCCGCGGCACGGACCCGCTCCCGAACGGGGGCGGGTCCTTCGTGTGCGCGGGCCAGGAGGAAACGCACCCGATTGGGTCACCGAGGAGACAGTCCACCAGCGGGGACGGCGGGTCAGTGGTTGAATAATGGACAGTTGCGATTGCGACTTCTTGCGGTACATCCAGACGTGGGGACAGGCGCGCACGGAGCGCCGGACGCCTCCGTGGACCACCGGCCGTGCGCCTCGGCCGGGCCCCGCGTTCCAAGCAGACCACAGCAGGCCACCGAGTCGTGGCTACCGCGACGGGGTGGCGGGGCGGTTCGCCCCGGTTGCAAGGGAGCAGACCATGCGCAGGCGCACTGTTCGCCGTATCGCCGCCGCGGTTCTCGCGGCACCCGTCCTCGCACTGGCGGCCCCGGCCGTCGCCTCCGCCGACCACCTGGACGGCCGGTACGGCCGCTACGGCCAGACGAGCGGCGCGTTCTGGTCCTACAACGAGAACTTCGCCGGCAGGGCCGGCGCGGGCAGCATGTCGATCGTGAGCCAGGCAGGCTTCGGCGGGTACCGAGGCGGCAACAGCAACTTCTACGGCGGCGCGCTCTTCTCGCAGAGCGGCAACTTCGCCGGACCGTCAGGAGCGGCCTCGTACGACATCTTCAGCTTCGCCCGGTAGGCGCCACACGAAGGAGGGACGTCGCGGCGTTCCGCCGGACGCCGCGAGAGGGGCCCGCTCCCGAACGGGGGCGGGCCCGGCCACGTCCTCAGCCCCCGTCCAGGAGGATCCGCCGCCGCCCCGTGTAGACGTTCATGGAGGAGCCGCGGAGGAAGCCGACGAGGGTCATCCCCGCCTCCGCGGCCAGGTCGACGGCCAGGGACGAGGGCGCCGAGACCGCGGCCAGGACCGGTACGCCCGCCATCCACGCCTTCTGCGCCAGCTCGAACGAGGCGCGCCCCGAGACCATGAGCACCGTCCCCCGCAGCGGCAGCCGGTCCGCGTGCAGCGCCCATCCCACCAGTTTGTCCACCGCGTTGTGGCGGCCCACGTCCTCGCGCACGGCGAGCGGTTCGCCCTCGGCGGTGAACAGTCCGGCGGCGTGCAGCCCGCCGGTGCGCTCGAAGACCCGCTGGGCGGAGCGCAGCCGCTCGGGGAGCCGCGCCAGCGTGTCCGCGTCCACGCGCAGCCCGTCGTCGGCCACCGGCCACCGGGCCTTCGTGCGCACGGCGTCCAGGCTCGCCTTGCCGCACAGACCGCAGGAGGACGTCGTGTAGAAGTTGCGTTCCAGGGAGGTGTCCGGGTGCGGGACCCCGGGCGCCAGGGACACGTCGAGCACGTTGTAGGTGTTCACCCCGTCCTCGGTGGCCCCCGCGCAGTACCGGATCGCGGCCACCTCCTCCCGGGCGGCGACCACGCCCTCGCTGACCAGGAATCCGGCCGCGAGGTCGAAGTCGTGTCCGGGTGTGCGCATGGTGACGCTCAGCGGGGCGCCGTCCAGCCGGATCTCCAGGGGCTCCTCCGCGACGAGCGTGTCCACCCGTTCGCTGACGGCGCCGTCCCTGATCCGCAGGACTCGCTCCCTGACCGTGACCCGCCCCATCTGCCCCACCGCCTCCGTCGACCGTTCACACACAGGGTTCCATGGATCGGCGGGGCGTCGTGCCAGAGGTCTTGGACCCAGGGTGATCCGGGAATGATGGGGGCATAGGGGTTGGTGGTGAGCGAGCATGCCGAGGCCGGGCCCCGGGGCGACCTCCGGTCCACAAGGGCCGCACGGCGCGCCGGAACACGCTGGCGCCGCGAGCGACACGGCGGCGGTCATCGACGAGTCCGGCACCGTGCTCGGCTGGACCCGCGGCGCGCAGGAACTCCTCGGGTACCCGCCCGCCGAGGTGGTCGGCCGGTCCGCCGTCCGCCTGCTCGCGGAGTCGGAGGACCCGGACCCCGCCCGCACGGCGCGTATCGCCGACCGGTGCCGGTCGGGCAGCAGCTGGCAGGGCAGGGTCGGACTCCAGCACAGGGACGGTCGGCCGATCGAGGTGGACCTGAGGGTCTCCGCCGCCTTCGACCTGGACGGACGGCGGTGCTTCCTGGCCTGCGGAAGGGAGCACACGCCGGGGTGGGCGGTCAGTGAGTCCGTGCTGGACGGCTTCCTCACCCGCTCGCCGATCGGCATGGCCGTGGTCGACCGGGAGCTGCGCTTCACCTGGGTGAACGACACCCTGGAGCGGTTCGGCGGGGTGCCGAGGGACGAGCGCCTGGGCCGACGGCTGGGGGAGATCCTCCCCGGACTGCGCGCGGAGGCGATCGAGGGCGTCATGAGGAACGTCCTGGAGTCCGGCGACCCCGTCATCGACCACGAGTACCAGGGTTGGAGCTGGGCGGACCCGTTCCGCCCGCACGCCTACTCCTCCTCGTTCTTCCCCCTGATCGACGCGAAGGGCGCCACCACCGGTGTGTGCTACATGGTCATGGACGTCACCGAGCGGTGGAACGCCCAGCACCGCCTCAACCTGCTCAACGAGGCGGGCACCCGGATCGGCAGCACCCTGGACGTGTCGCGGACGGCGCAGGAACTCGCCGACTTCGCGGTGCCGCGCTTCGCCGACTTCGTCGTCGTCGACCTCCTGGAGCCGGTGCTCGGCACGGAGGAACCGCCGCCCTGGCCGCCCGGCGCCAAACCCGTGATGTGCCGGGCGGGCCTGAGCTCGATCCGGGAGGGCTGCCCGGAGGCGGTCGCCAGACGCGGGGACCGGGTGGACTTCGTGCCGCCTCCGCACGACGCCCGCTACCTGGTCGAGGGCGACGCGGTCCTGATCCCGGTCCTCGACCCCGACGACGACGTCTGGGCGGTGGAGCACCCGTCCCGGGTGGCGTCCATGCGGGAGTTCGGGCTGCACTCCCTCATCTCCGTGCCCATGCGTGCGCGCGACACCGTGTTGGGCCTGGCCACCTTCGTCCGGTCCGAGAACCTGACCTCCTTCGAGCCCGACGACCTGCTGCTGGCCAAGGAGCTGGTGAGCCGGGCGGCCGTGTGCGTGGACAACGCCCGCCGCTACTCGCGTGAGCACGCCATCGCGCTGGCGCTCCAGCACACCCTGCTCCCGCAGGTGCTGGCCAGGGGGACCGTGCTGGAGACGGCCTCCTCCTACCTGCCGTCGGACACCAAGGACGGGGTCGGCGGCGACTGGTTCGACGCCATCCCGCTGTCCGGGGCCCGGGTGGCCCTGGTCGTGGGCGACGTGGTCGGGCACGGCCTCACCGCCGCCGCGACGATGGGCCGCCTGCGGACCGCGGTGCACACGCTCGCGGACATGGACCTGCCCCCCGACGAGCTGCTGGCCCACCTCGACGACCTGGTGATCAGCCTGGTCGAGGAGGACCCGGAGGACGAGACGACGGCCACCGCCATGACGGGCGCCACGTGTCTGTACGCCGTCTTCGACCCCGTCACCCAGCGCTGCGCGATGGCGCGCGCCGGGCACCCGCCGCCGGTGGTGGTCCGGCCCGACGCCAGCGTGTACTTTCCCGACCTGCCCGCCGGGCCGCCCCTCGGTCTGGGCGGACTGCCCTTCGAGACGGCCGAGGTGGAGCTGCCGGAGGGCAGTCTGCTCGGCCTGTACACCGACGGCCTCATCCGCTTCGACGGTCAGGACCCCGAGTCGGGTATGACCCGTCTCGGCCGCGCCCTGGCCCGACCGGGGGTCCCGATCGACGAGCTGTGCGCGAGCACGGTCCGGGGACTGCTCCCGGGCGCCCACACCGACGACGCCGCGCTGCTGCTCGCCCGGACGCACGCCCTGGGCGCGGACCGGATCGCCTCGTTGGAGGTGCCGTCCGACCCGGCCGCGGTGGCGGACGTCCGGGCGTGGGCGACCCGGCGGCTGCACGCGTGGGGACTGGACGAACTCGCGCTCACGACCGAGTTGGTCGTCAGCGAGCTGGTCACCAACGCCATCCGCTACGCGACGGGGCCGATCCGGCTGAGGCTGCTGCGCCAGGCGGGGCTGATCTGCGAGGTCTACGACGCCAGCAGCACCTCGCCCCGCATGCGGCACGCCCGCACCACGGACGAGGGCGGGCGCGGTCTCTTCCTGGTCGCCCAGCTCACCCACCGGTGGGGCACGCGGTACACCGGGGAGGGGAAGATCATCTGGGCCGAACAGCACCTCCCGGTCACCGCCGACGCCTGACACCCCGGGGCGGCGGAGCCGGGCCGGTGACTCTTCGCGCTCGCACGCGTGTTCGCGCAGCGCAACGGGCAGCGGTCCGACGCGTGCGCGTACGGAGTTCCTCCTGGTCCTGACTTCCCCAAGGGGTCGGATGACAGGGCTTCTGGCGGGCGACATGGTTGCGGAGAGTCGCGAGCGGTTGGCCGGATCAGGCCAGCCGACCTCCCTCGCGCATCGCGCCGACACCTGCTAGCGGTGTCCGCCCGCGGCCGTGTGCGCGCGCGGTTTCCGCGATTCCCGTCGTTCGCGCCGACGGCGCCCGTTGTTCCGGCCGTATCTGTAAGCACTCCTTCCGAATTCGCTGCGTATTCGCACCATTGCCCTCTCCCCGCACGTGCCCTACTTTTTCCCCAGTTCGCCACCGAGTGGACACTTTGCCGCCCACTCGGTGACAACACGGGCGAACCGTTCACCCCCACGGGCGCGCGGCGCGCTACTGCCTAGTACCCCTCTGAAAGGGCAGACCCTTGACCAGACATCCCGTTGCCCGCTCCATCGGGACCACCACCCTCTCCCTCGCCCTCGTCCTCGCGGGGACCGGCCTGGCATCGGCCGAGACCCCGACCGCGGACATCTCCCCCGAACAGATGGCGGCCATGCGCGCGGCCTTCGGGCTCAGTGAGTCCGGGGTCGGCGACCTCATCGCGGCCCAGGAGGACGCCGCCGAGACCGAGGCCGAACTCCGCGAGGACCTCGGCGACGCCTTCGGCGGCGCGGTCTTCGACATCGACACCCTCGACCTGACCGTCCAGGTCACCGACTCCTCCGCGTCCGACGCCGTGCGCGACGCCGGGGCCGTGCCCGAGCTCGTCGACAACGGCGAGGCCGAACTGGCCGACGTCGTCGAGGCTCTGGACGCCGTCGCCGGCGGGGCCCCGGCCACCGTCCACGGCTGGTACGCCGACCCCGTCAGGGACGCGGTCGTCATCGAGGCCGCCCCGGGCCACGAGGCCGAGGCGCGGACGCTCGCCGAACGGGCCGGGGTCGAGGTGGACACCGTCGTCGAGGAGAGCGCCGGGACGCCGCGGACCTACGCCGACATCGTCGGCGGCAATCCCTACTACTTCCAGGAGGGCGGGGGCTGGTACGTGTGCTCCGTCGGCTTCGGGGTCGTCGGCGGCTACGTGACCGCCGGCCACTGCGGCGCCGAGGGCAGCGACACCTGGCTGGACGTGCCCGGCACGCAGCGGATCGGCACGGTCGCCGGCTCGGTCTTCCCCACCAGCGACATGGCCTGGGTCGAGGTGACGGACTCGGACTTCGTCCCGACCGCCGAGGTCAACGACTACGAGGGCGGCACCGTGACCGTCACCGGGTCGACGGAGGCCCCCGTGGGCGCGTCCGTCTGCCGGTCGGGCCAGACCACCGGCTGGCACTGCGGCGTCATCCAGGCCAAGAACCAGACCGTCCGCTACTCGGGCAACGAGCGCGTCCGGGGTCTGACCCGCACGACCGCCTGCGCCGAGGGCGGCGACTCCGGCGGCTCCTGGCTGGCGGGCACCGAGGCCCAGGGCGTGACCTCCGGCGGCTCCGGCAACTGCACGTTCGGCGGCACGACCTACTTCCAGCCGCTCAACCCGATCCTGGAGCGGTGGGACCTGACCCTGCTCACGGGCTGACCCCCTGACCGGTCCCCGCTGCTTCCGGGGGCCGCGGTGCGGGCGCCGACCTTTCCTGGCTGGTCGGCGCCCGCTCGCCCGCGTTCGGCTCCCGGTCAGCCGGTGAGTTCGGCCCGCAGGGCGGCGCACCCCTCGACGTAGGCGGCCAGGTGCTCGGCGGCGAAGGCGTCCGCGTCCCAGTCCTCCGGTGACACGGCGGTCGAGGCCGCGGCCACGTAGGCCCACCCCGTGCGGCCGTCGGCCAGCTCCAGGGGGCGCAGTTCGTACCAGTCGTCCTCGTAGACGTCGATGATCCGCCGCTCGGACTCCGACAGCCCGGAGACGAGCCGGCCCTGGGCGGTGTCCGTGCCCGGGACCAGCACCGGGAAGGGACGTCCGGGCAGCGCGGCCGCCCGCCAGCCGGGAGCGGCGGCGGGCTCGGCGTCCGGGACCCGGCCGAGGAGGGCGTCGAGGATCTCCGGGAACAGGAGCGTGCCGTAGACGAACAGCGGCTGGCGCCGCTCGGAGAGTCGGTGCATACCAGCGGATCATAGGAGGGGCGGCCCGGCGCCGGGCCGCCGGTGCCGCCCGGCGCCGCTCCCCTCACCGGAGCCCGGCGAGGATCCCCTCCACGACCCGGGCCACCCCGTCCTCCTGGTGGGACGGCGCCACGCCGAGCCCCAGCGCGGGATCGAGCAGGTCGGGGTGCCCGTTGGCCATCGCGTACCCGTGGCCGGCCCACGTCAGCGCGGACAGGTCGTTGGGCATGTCGCCGAAGAACGCGACCTCCTCGGCGGGCACGTTCCAGGCGCCGCACAGCTCGGCGAGCGCGTTGCCCTTGGTCACGCCCGGGGCGCTCATCTCCAGCAGGCGGCTGCCGCCCGAGTAGGTGACCTCGGCCAGCGCGCCGATCGCGGTCTGGATCTCCGCCCGCATGGAGTGCAGGGGCGTCTCGGCGGCCCGGGCGAGCAGCTTGGCGACCGGCGCCGCGCGTTCGACCACCTCCTCGGGGGAGCCGACGAGGGTGCTCCACGGCGCCTCGGCGGCCCACTCCGACACTTCGAAGGAGGGTTCGTAGACGAGGCCGTCGCCGGTCTCCACGGCGAAGCCGACGTCGGGCACGGCCGCGAGCAGCTTCGCGACCACGGTTCCGGCGGCGTCCCGGTCCAGGGCGCGCACGCGGGTCCCGGACTGGCCGGGCAGACGGGTGAAGGCGCCGTTGCCGCAGATCACGGCCGAGCACGCGAGCCGGTCGGTGATCATCCAGGTGGCCGCGGGCGGACGGGCCGTCACGACGACCACCCTCAGACCGGCGGCGTCGGCGGCGGACAGGACGTCGATGGTGCGGGCGGAGAGGGAGCCGTCGGGGCGGAGGAGGGTGCCGTCGAGATCGGTCGCGATGACCCGGGGAGAGACCATGGGCAGGATTATTCCCGCCCCCGCTGACCGTTTCGACCGGTTTCTGCGTTGACCGGGGTCAGCGGCAGGGGGGTGCGCACCGCAGCGGGGACGCGTTCGACCACCCCGCCCCGGAACACGTCGTACAGGTCGAGGGTCTCCAGGTGGACGTAGCCGATGTGGCAGTCGCAGCTGCTCCTCGGGCAGGGGCGGCGGCCGAGCCGGTCGGCGAACGACCCGTCGTAGAGGTTGCCCATCGGCGCGTCCACGAAGTGGCAGCGGCGCACGTTCCCGTCCCCGTCCACGGACAGCACGGAGTCGCCGGTGCGGCAGGGGAGTCCGAGGCTCGTGTGGGGTGTGCGGCTGTAGTGGAAGTGCGGGTCGAGGTCCTGCCACGCGGCGGCCTCGGCGTCGCCGTAGGTCCGGCCCTCGGCCGCGTTCACCCACAGGTACACATCCTCGGGCAGCTCGGCGCGCATCCGCCGCGCCGCCGCCAGGTGCTCGGGCTCGCCGACCACGCCCACGCTGAACCGCACGCCGAGGTCGACCAGGCGGCGGGCCTTGGCGGCGAACCGCTCGTGGCTCACCTGACCGGGGTGGTAGGTGGTCCACAGCGCCGCGGTGGTCAGGTCGCAGTCGGCGAGCCACTCGACGCGCCCGCTCAGGTTGGTCTGGATCGCCACCCGGTCCACGTGCGGCAGGCGGCTGAGCCGACGGATCGCCGTGCGGTACCAGGAGCGCACGAGCCCCTCGCCCCACGGGGTGAACAGCACCGAGACGCGCGTGTCCGGGTGCGCCGCAGGGTCCGCCACCCAGTCGGTGAAGCGCTCCAGGGCCGCCCGGTCCGCGCGCAGCGTCCCGGGGTCGTCGCGCCGCTTGGCGAAGGGGCAGTACGGGCAGTCGTAGTCGCAGCTGGCCAGGGGTCCCCGGTACAGCAGCGTCAGACGCGGAGGAAGGACGCGGGTGCTCATCGGGCCTCGTACCCGGCCATGAGCGCGGCCACGGCCGCGGAGAAGAACAGGGGGCCGACCGCGTCGGAGTGCGCGAGGCCCTCCTCGGTCAGGCGCACGCGGTCCGCGCCGGGAGCGGAGGCCAGCCAGCCCCGGGCGGTGAGCGCGGCGAACTCGGCGGGGAAGTCCGCCTCCGGGTGGGAGCCGAAGCGCGCGGCGTAGGCGGCGGCGTCCATCCCCTCCACCCGCAGCAGGGACTGGAGCAGGTGGCGGCGGCGCCGTTCCCCGCCGTCCAGGTGGACGCCGACCTCGGCGCGGCCGAACCCGGCGGCGTCGCGCTCCGCGTAGTCGGCGATGATCGACCGGACCTGCCCGATCCCCACCGCGTAGTCGAACGAGTAGTGGGTCGCGGAGGTGTAGGACCGGGCGCCGCAGCCCAGCCCCACCATGCCGTCGGTCTGGCAGCAGTGGTCCGGCCCCGTCGCCTCCGGCGCGTCCGCGCGGCGGAACATCCGCATGGACACCTGCTGGTAGCCCCGCTCGCGCAGGTGGTCGCGGCCCTGCCGGTACAGAGCCAGGCGGTGGTCGTCCCACGCGCGGGCGCGGCGGCCCAGACCGGTGAGCGGCCGCACGTAGAGCGGGTAGAGGTAGACCTCCTCGGGCTCCCACTCCAGCGCGGTGTCCAGCGAGTACGTCCAGGTCCGGGCGGTCTGCCGGTCGATGCCGTAGATCAGGTCCACGTTGAGGCCGGCCGTGGTGGCCGCCCGGATCGCCGCCAGGGCCCGGTCCACCTCGGCGCGCCTCTGCGGGCGTCCGGCCGCGTGCGCCTCGGCGTCGACGAAGCTCTGGACCCCCATGCTGATCCGGGTCGCGCCGCGCTCGGCCAGGACGGCGAGCCGGTCGGGGGTGGCGGTGGCGGGCGAGGTCTCCACCGAGACCGGGAGGGCCGACAGGTCCACGCCGAACGCGCGCTCGGTCAGGTCGTAGACCCGGGTGAGCTCCTCGGCGGTCAGGTAGGTGGGCGTGCCCCCGCCCAGCGCCGCCCTCGCGAAGGCGGCGCCCTCCGGCAGCGCGGCGGCCACGGCGTCGGCCTGCCGCTCCATGGCGTCCAGGTAGGCGGTGACCTGCTCGGCCGGGGGCGTGGACCGGGTGAACAGGTTGCAGAACCCGCAGCGCATCTCGCAGAAGGGGATGTGCGCGTACAGGGACAGGGCGCTCACGTCCTCGTCGCGCCACAGGTCGGCCAGGAGCGGTGGGGCGGCGAAGGGCCGGTAGGCGCTCTTGTGCGGGTAGGCGTACACGTACGACTGGTAGGGGGAGTCCGCGCGCACCGGTTCCGGGCGCGGTGTGAGGGCGGTGGTCACGGCTGTGCCTCCTCGGCGTCGAGGGTGGTCCCCTGGGGCAGGACGGCGTGGGCGTAGGGGACGGTCCACACGGTCTCGTGGCCGATCCGGTGGCCGGTGTGGCCGTCCTCGCCGTAGGCCGTGCCGTGGTCGGAGCACACGATCGCGAAGCACGGGCGGCGCGCGGTCATCGCGGCCACCAGCGGCGGCAGGTGGCGGTCGACGTACTCCAGCGCGGCGGCGTGGCTCTGGCGCGTGTCGCCGTCCGCGCGGGTGGCCCCGGGCAGGTGGAACCAGTTGGGCTGGTGCAGCGCGGCCACGTTGAGCAGGAGGAAGAGCGGCTGGTCGGCGGGGCGGGCGGCGGCGATCCCGGCCGCTCGGGCCACCTGGTTCTCGAAGGAGCGGGGGTCGGTGACGCCGAACGACTCCTCCCAGTGGCTCTCGGCGAACAGGTCGGGCAGCACCGACCCGAGGGCCGACCGGCGGTTGAAGAACCCCGTGCCCCCGACACAGGCCGTGTGGTAGCCGGCTGCGGCCAGACCGCTGGCCAGATCGGCGGTCTCGAAGGTCCAGGTGTGCGGCGCGGTGGTGGCGCTGCCGGGGAAGGCGGCGGCGAACAGGCGCGGGTGGGGCCCGGGTTCGGCGGGGGTGGGCAGGAACCCGGCGAGCATCGCCAGGTGGGAGGCGTACGTGAAGCTCGCGGGGGCGTGGCGGCGCTCCCACCGGCCGCCCGGCAGCAGGCGGGACAGGTGGGGGGTGCGGCCCGCCTCGGCCAGTTCGGCGGCCACGTCGTGGCGCAGGGTGTCGAGGGTGAGCAGGAGGATGTCGTGCGTGCCCACGACGGCGTTCATGTCGGGGTTGTCGGGCGGTGCGGTGCTGGTGGTGCTCATGCGGCTTTCGGGGATGTCTGGCGGGCGGGGACGGGGAACCGGCCGGTGGCCAGGGCGTGCAGCTGTTCGCCGTAGGTGTCGCGGCCCTCGTGCAGGACGCCGGGGATGAGGTCGCCGAAGGCGTTGACCTCGCACACCGTGAACGTGCGCCACCCGGGGGAGGCGATCAGGTCCACCCCGGCGTGCAGGGTACGCGGGAAGCGCGCGGCGGCCGCCTCGGCGGTGGCCATGGCCGCGCCCCACGCGCCGGGCCCGACCTCCTCCCGCAGCGCGTCCAGGTCCCCCCGGGCGTTGCCGAGATGGAGGTTGGTCATGGGCGAGGTGGAGGAGCGCACGACGGTGTGGGTGGCCCGCCCCGCGACCACCACCACGCGCAGGTCGATGGTCCGCCCCGCGAAACCCGCCTTGGGCACCCAGCGTTCGACGTGCAGACCGTCGGGGGCCAGGGCGTCCACGACCGCGGCGACGTCCTCCTCGGTGGTGTACGTGCGCATCCTGAGGCTGTTGAACAGGGCGGTCGTGCCGTCCTCTCGGACGACCAGGTGCGCCGAGGTCACCGCGCGGATCCGCCCGCCGGGAGCGGTGGCCAGCGCGATGACGCCCGACGCCGAGGATCCGTGCCTGGGTTTGACGAACACCCTGCGCCAGCCCGCCCCGTCCATCGCCGCGCGCAGCGACGCGTAGTCGGCCGCCCCGCCGGGGAGCGCCGGGGCCACCGGCACGCGGCCCTCGGCGAGGCGGGCGTGGCAGCGCCGCTTGTCGCACATGACGACGAGGTCCTCGGGCTCCTGCACCAGGCGGGCGCCCGGGGTGTCGGCCACGGCCCGGGCGAGGCGGGCGAGCGCGGCACGGAACCCGGCGTGGTGGTCGCCGGTGCCCTCCGCCCGGTAGGGGTCGGGGTCGTGCGTCCACCCGCGCAGGAGGCGTTCGGTCTCGACGTCGCCGCCGGGGGAGTCCACCCTGACCAGGGCGTCCGCGGGCAGGGAGACCGGCCCCGAGGCGAGGTCGCGCCAGGGGACGACCACGGGTTCGGGCAGGTCGGCGGAGCGGGCGGCGGCCCGGAACAGGTCGAGGCGGCGGTTGCCGGGCACGCCCACCACGACCAGGGGCCGGTCCTGGAGGCTCACTCGGCGACCGCGGGGTAGTAGTGGAACTCGTCGCCCCAGTCGTCCGGCTCCTGGGGGTCGGACAGGTCCACCTCCACACCCGCCTCGCCGAACGCGGCGCGCACGCGCTCGACGCTGTCCTCCGACAGGTAGTGGCGGTGCAGGTCGAGTCGCTTCAGGCTCCGCAGGGCGGGGGCGTCCACGAGGGCGTCGACGTCCTCGTCCCGCAGGGTGCCCAGGGAGAGGTCGAGGGCCTCCAGGCGCGCAGTGACGGGAGCGTCGGCCAGCGCGCGCACCCACGTACCGGTCGCGTCGGAGTTGCGCAGGCCCAGTGAGCGGAGCTTCGGGAACGCCTCGCCGGTCAGGACCGGCGCCAGGTCGTCCGGCGTGCTCCCGCCCTCGTACTCCTCGGCTCCGAGCCACAGCTCCAGGTGCTCCAGCTCGGGCATCGGGGAGGCGCACACGTCCCGGACGACCTCGGGGCGCAGCCCGCCGCTCTGGACGGTGAACCGGCGCAGGGACGGGTGCCCGTCGTCCAGGCGCAGCCCGAGCGGGCCGCTGCCCCCGCGCACGGTGAACTCGGTCAGCTGCGGAAGAGCCGTGAGCAGCGGGGCGAGGTCGCAGTGCTCGATCCAGGAGATCTCCTGCTCGCTCTGGAGGACCTCCCCGAAGAACAGGGCCCGGAGGCCGGTCAGCTTCGGCGCCAGCTCCAGGAGGCGGTCACGGCTCTCCTGCGAACGGAACTGGTAGTCGTCGTCGGAGATGTTGCCGACGATGAGCGCGCGGACGGCCTCCGGCGGCACCAGGTCGAGGAACCGCCTCAGGTAGGCGTCCAGCTCCTCCCAGGGCTCCTCATGGCCTGAGTAGTCGCGCCGGTAGGGCGGAAGCTCGGTGCGCAACCGCCAGGCCACGGACGCGGGCGCGGCGACCGCCTCGAACAGCGGCCGGTAGGACGGCGGCAGGTCGGCGTGCGGCTCGTTCCGGTTCCGGGCCCAGGACATGGCCGTCGTGAAGTCCCTGCGGATGGCCTCCCAGCTGGTGAACTCGGCCACGGGAAGTCCCGCGAACTCGGTGATGTGCTCGCTGTTGGGCATGGGGCGACTCCAGGGGAGAGGAGGTGGGCGGGGGCTGCTCGGCGACGGCGGGGCAGACGTAGGCGGAGTGGCCGAAGAACCGGGGGGCGCCGCCGCGGACGGTGAGTTCGGCCCGGTGCGGGAAGGCGGCCGGCAGCGGGGCGGCACCGGTCTGCCCGGTCCAGGAGACCTCGGAGTCCTCGGCGTCGTCGCCGAAGTAGGGGGAACGCGGGTCCGGCGGCCGGTCGGCGATCTCCAGGAGCAGGTCCCGGTCGGTGTCGGCGTCCCCGCCCGCCTCGGCGTATGAGGGGGACTCGACCACGGGGCGTCCCGCGCGCTCGGCGATCGGGTCGGGGAAGCTCATGGGTGTCCTGTTCACGCGGGCGTGTCGTGTGTGCGACATATCTACCAGGCCTCGGTGACAGGGACGCGTCGCCTCGGCGGCGGCCCAGGGGGTTTCCGGGCCCGCACGGCGCTGCGTTCGGACAGGACGCCGCCCTCGGTGTGACAGTGTGTACATGGCTAGGCACAGCGAACTCCGCGACTTCTGGGAGCGCCGGCTCGAAGGCGACTGGACCGAGAGCGGCGTCGGGTACCGGGCGCTCGGGCGCCCCTTCAACCGGTGGATGTACCGCGTGCGGGAGGAGGTCTTCCTCCGCGAGGTCGGCCGCCTCGTCCCGCGGGGGCGCAGCGTCCTCGACGCGGGCAGCGGCACCGGTTTCTACGTGCGGCTGTGGGAGCGGCTCGGCGCGGGCGACATCACCGGCTGCGACATGACCGACGCGGCCGTGGCACGGCTGCGCGGGCGCTTCCCGGACCACCGGTTCGTCCGCCAGGACGTCTCCGGACTGGACGCGTTCGACGCCGACTCCTTCGACGCCGTCTCGTGCATGGACGTCCTCTTCCACATCACCGACGACGACCGCTACGCGCGCGCCCTGGCGGAGTTCGCCCGGGTCGTGCGGCCCGGCGGGCACCTGGTCATCTCCGAGAACTGCCTGCAACGCCCCGAGCAGCGGGGGGAGCACCAGGTCAACCGGACCCTGGAGTGGATCGCCGGAACCGCCGACAAGGCCGGGTTCGACGTGATCCGCCGCGTGCCCCTGCTCGTTCTCATGAACGCCCAGGTGGACGCCTCCCTGCCGTGGCGCAAGCTGTGGGGCGGCGCCCTGCGCGCCGCGACGGTCACCGCGCCGACCGGGTGGGCGGCCGGTGCGGCCCTCTACCCGCTGGAGCGCCGTCTGGTGCGGCGGCGGCGCGAGAGTCCGACCACCGAACTCCTGGTCTGCCGCCTGCGCGGGCGGTGCTGACGCGAGGACACGGGCCGGGGTACGAACCGTCGTGACGCGCGCGGGATACGGTTGACGTCCACCTCGCGCGGGAAACGGTGAGGCCGGGCAGGCCGAGCCCGGGGCCGACCGGGCCCGGTCCGGCGCGTGATCCGTTCTGGAGGCGACAGTGCGACGCTCGACCCTGGTGTCCGCGGCCAAGTGGGGGCTCGCGGGGCTCCTGGCGACCCAGGCGGCGGTGGCCGCCGCGGTCGTCGGGGTGAACCTGTGGCGCAAACGCGTGCGTCCGCACCGGGCGCGCTTCCCGCGGACCGCGCCCATGGAGCTGCCGCTCGGGGACACCACGGCCAAGGTCTACACCTACGGCGAGGACGTCTACGAGGACATGCTCGCCGCCATCCGCGGGGCACGGCGGCGGGTGCTGTTCGAGTCGTTCATCTTCAAGGACGACCGGGTGGGCCGGGAGTTCAAGCGCGCGCTGATCGAGGCGGCCGACCGGGGCGTCGAGGTGTTCGTCATCTACGACGGCTTCGCCAACCTCGTCGTGCCGCGCTCCTTCTTCGACTTCCCGCCGGACGTGTGCGTGCTGCGCTACCCGGCGTTCCGCCCGGGGGTCCTGCTGCTCAACGTGCGCAAGTCCGGCCGCGACCACCGCAAGATCCTCACGGTGGACGGGGAGACCGGCTTCGTCGGCGGGTACAACGTGGGCTCGCTGTACGCGACGGAGTGGCGGGACACGCACCTGCGGGTGTCCGGACCGGCGACGTGGGAGCTGGAGAACGCCTTCGTCGACTTCTGGAACACGAACCGGGGCGAACACCACCCCCGGCTCGACCACATCGGTCAGACCGGGTGGGACGCGCGGCTGCGGGTGCACCGAAACGTGCCCGAGCAGCTCATCTACCCGATCCGGGCGATGTTCCTGGAGGCGATCGACCGGTCCAAGGACCGGGTGCTGTTCACCCAGGCCTACTTCATCCCCGACCGGGAGCTGCTGAGGGCCCTGACGGACGCTGCCGCGCGCGGCGTGGACGTCAACGTGCTCGTCCCGGAGGCCTCCAACCACGTGATGGCGGACTGGATGGCCAGGGGGCAGTACACGGCGCTGCTCCGCGGCGGGGTGCGGCTGTGGCTCTACCAGGGCGCCATGGTGCACGCCAAGACGGCGACCGTCGACGGCAGGTGGAGCACGATCGGCACGGCCAACGTGGACCGCCTGAGCCTGACCGGGAACTACGAGATCAACGTCGAGATCTTCGACGAGGGCGTCGCCAAGCACCTGGAGGAGGTCTTCGCCAACGACCTCACCAACGCGCGCGAGCTGACGATGGAGGAGTGGCGGAGCCGTCCCTTCGCGGCCAAGTTCGGCGAGCTGGTCCTGGCTCCTTGGCGGCCGTTCCTCTGAGCCCGGCGGGGCGGACGCCTCGGCGCGCTGAGCGGGTCGCGGGCCCGGTCGGGTCCGCGGACGTCAGGTCGTCGGGCGCGGGACGGCGGGGCGGGGCAGACGGAAGGGGTCGCGCTCGGCCCGGCGGGGGCGGGGACCGCCCCAGTGCTGCGGGCCGGGGTGCGGGTCGCGGTGCAGGACGGAGGCGATCGCGGACTCGGAGGCGCCGCGCTGGTGGGTCCTGGGCCGTCCGTCGTCGTGCGACTGGTCCGCGTTCGGCATGGTGGTCGCGGCCCTCCGGAGAGCTCTCGGCCGGTCGGCGGACCGGCGTGACGGTTGTTCCTGGTGGCCATGATCGGGCAGGAGCCGGGCCGTGTCATGGCGACACGGTGGGGCGGGTGAAGATCGGTGTCCCTCCCGCGTGGCCCGGCGCCGCGCCGCACGGCCCCCTCACGGGAAGGCGGCCCGGAGGGGGGTCTCCGCCCAGATCGTCTTGCGCTCGCGCTCGTGGCGGCACCCCCAGCGCTGGGTGAGCTGGGCGACGATGAACAGGCCGCGGCCGCCTTCGTCGAAGACGCGAGCGCGCCGCAGGTGGGGCGCGGTGGCGCTGGCGTCGCTCACCTCGCAGACGAGCGAGGTGTCGCGGATCAGCCGCAGCCGGACGGGCGGGCGGCCGTAGCGGATGGCGTTGGTGACCAGTTCGCTGACGACGAGTTCGACGATGAAGGCCACCCCCTCCAGGCCCCAGGTGGCCAGGCGGTCGCAGACCGACTGGCGGATCCGGGGGACGGCCGCGGGGTCGTTCGGCACGTCCCACGTCGCGACCTGGTCGGCGTCCATGGCCCGGGTGCGGGCAACGAGGAGCGCGACGTCGTCGACGCGGCGGTCGGGCGACAGGGTGCTCAGAGCCATGTCGCACGTCTCCTCCAGCGCCCGGTCGGGACGGGAGAGGACGCTGCGGAGCTGGTCGAGCGCATCGCCCAGGTCGCGTTCCCGGGTCTCGATCAGGCCGTTCGTGTAGAGGGTGAGCAGACTCCGCTCCGGAAGCTCGAAGTCCGCGACCTCGAAGGGCAGGCCGCCCAGACCCAGCGGGGGACCCGTGGGCAGGTCGAGGAGGTCGGCCTCGCCCTCCGGAGTGGTGAGGACGGGCGGGGGGTGCCCGGCCCCGGCCATGGAGCAGCGGCGTGACACGGGGTCGTAGACCGCGTACAGGCAGGTGGCGCCCATCACCGTGCCGCCCGGCCGCGGCTCGGCGCCGTCCTCCGTCTCCTCCTGCTCCAGGCAGAGCACGAGGTCGTCGAGCTGGGTGAGCAGTTCGTCGGGGGGCAGGTCCACATCGGCGAGCGTGCGCACCGCCATCCGCAGCCGTCCCATGGTGGCGGAGGCGTGCAGACCGTGGCCGACCACATCGCCCACCACCAGTGCGACACGCGCCCCGGACAGCGGGATGACGTCGAACCAGTCGCCGCCGATTCCGGCGCGGGAGCTGGCGGGCAGGTACCGCGTGGCGACCTCCACGGCCGTCAGCGGGGGTGCGTGGCGGGGGAGCAGGCTGTGTTGGAGAGCGAGCGCGGTGGCCCGTTCGTGGGTGTAGCGGCGGGCGTTGTCGACGTACACCGCCGCACGGGTGGCGAGTTCCTCGGCCAGCCGGAGGTCCTGGTCGTCGAAGGGCTCCGGCGTGCGGTGGCGGCAGAAGAAGGCCAGGCCGAGGGGGACGCCACGGGCGCACAGCGGCACGATGAGCACGGAGTTGACCCCGTGGTCCCGGGTGGAGCGGGCCCGTTCCGGGTCGGTCCTCTCCCACAGCCGCAGCGTGGCCTCGTCGAAGCGCTGGAGCACCGCCCGGCCGTCGGTCAGCGCGTGACCCGCCGGTGCGTCCCTGCCGTAGCTGTGCACGGTTCCGACCGTGACCACCGCCTCGGGGCAGCCCGGCAGCACGGAGCGCTGGGCGACCCGGCGGAAGACCATCTGGTCGCCCGAGGGGGCCCGCTCGATGTCCTCGCCGCGCAGGACGCTGTCCAACAGGTCGACGACGACGAAGTCGGCGAAGTGGTCCGTGCCGACCTCCGCGAGCTCGTCGGCGGTGCGGGTCACGTCGAGGGTGGTGCCGATCCGCAGTCCGGCCTCGTTGAGGAGCAGCAGCCGTCGGCGGGAGGCGACCTCCTCGGTGGTGTCCCGCGCGGCGAAGCACACGCCGCGGATCCGCCCGATCTCGTCCCGGACCGGGGCGACGGTGATCCGCCAGGCGTGGGTGCGCTCCTCGCCCGGGACCCGCATGACGCTGTCCCGCTGCAGCCGTTCTCCGGTCTCCAGCACGCGGCGCATGAGGAGTTCGTACTTCTCGGTCTCGGGGTGCGGAAGGCATTCGGGCGCGCGCAGTCCGCGCATCTGGTCGGCGGTCAGGCCGACGGCGCGCTCCATGTCCGCGTTCGCCCGCAGCACGCGCAGGTCGGTGTCGAGGACGGCCAGGAGGCAGGGCGCCTGGTCGAAGCCCCACGCCACCACCGTGTCGACCGCGCACACGCGGCGTACCGCGTTCCAGACGAGGATCCAGCCGGTCCCCTCCGGGGTCATGCGGCGGTTCGCCAGCAGTTCCCCCTCCACCCGGTGGCCGTCGCGGTGCCGCAGCACCACCCGGCCCATCCAGGTCGGTTTCCGCTCCAGGAGCCGACCGTCCACGCGGGGGCTGTCCTCGGTGAGCAGCGCGGTCGCCGAACGCCCCAGCACCTCCTCGCCGGGGTAGCCGAGCAGGTCCCTGGCCCCCTCGCTCCACCCGGTCAGGACTCCGCGCCCGTCGATGGTGGCCACCGTCGTGCGCATCCTGGCGAGCGCGTTGTCGGGAGGGCTCTCACTGGCGAGATGCTGCGTCATGGCTGCTCGTCCCCGGGTTCGGCGGATCTCTGGTCGGTGCCCGCCTCTCCCCTACGTAATGCCCTGTTTATGGTGGTTTGTCCCCCATGGGTCACGTGGGTGGTGGGGGCCCGGGAGCGCCTCGCCGACCGGAGCGTGCGGGTCGCGGTGGATCGGAGGGCCGCGCCGGGAGGGTCCGGCCACGCGCGAGCGGATCCAGGCGCCGATCGGTTCGGGGTCGGCGGTCGGTCGGGAGAACGCTCGCCAGACCGTGTGGCCCGACGATCCCCGGCACGCCCTGTGGCCCGCGCACCGGCAGAGCACCCAGGCCTGCGCGTGTCTGTTCCGGGAGGCGGCGGGCTCGCGGGATCTGCGACCGCGACACCGTGGCCGAAGAGGGGCCGCGCCGCCCGAGGAGTCCCGCGGACGCGTAGAGCGCCGTGGCCCGCGATGAGTACCGCGACCAGGCGCTCCTGCCGGGCGTGACCCGGCGGCGGGTCACGTGTGGCGGCCCCAGCAGGATTCGAACCTGCGACACCCGCTTTAGGAGAGCGGTGCTCTATCCCCTGAGCTATGGAGCCATGGGTGCGGTGGGGAGGTATCGGTTCCCTCGCCGCTGGGCCAAGCCTAACCCAGGATGGGAGTGCGTGGGGTGTCGGTCGGCCTTCTGGCGGCCTGACTCGGGGACTCTGGACGCCGGGCGCAGTACGCTGCTCTACGATTGGTTGTCCTGGTGGCGGTGTGATGTTGTTCACGTCGCCTGTTGCGGTCTGACCGCGTATGCCCCCCTTTCGCCATGGCGGAAGCGGCGGGGCGCCGCCGTCCACCGCGATGACCAGGGATGACGCCGAACGTCGGAGCGGGCGGCCATGGGGGACCGGGAAAGCCGGTCCGGACGGCCGCGGCCCGGCCGTTCGGCCTCGTGTGTCCGCATGTGGACATGTAGTACGTTGCGATGCGGCCACGTTAGGTGTTCGACGACATGCAGGCGGAGGATCATTCGTGCCGTTCACTGCTGATTCGGCGCGGCGGGGGTTCCGCGTATCGGGGAACGGGGCACCGGCCGCCCTCGCGGAGTGCCTCCGTGGGCGGCGTCACGGGCTCCTGAGGGCTCTGACGCTCGTGGTGGCCGTCTCGGTCCTGGCCGTTTCCGGAGCCGTCGGCGCGGCTGCTCCGGCGTCCGCGCAGGAGACCGACCTGGCGCAGCTCCGCGAGCAGAACGAGGCGGCGACGGAGGCCCTGGAGGCGGCCACCGGCGAGTACGTCGAACGCCAGGAGGCGGTGGACGACGCCCAGGAGGAACTGGTCGACGTCCTCCACGAGCTCCAGCAGACCGAGGTCGAGCTCCGGGAGATGCGCGAACCGCTCGCACAGCTGGCCAGCACGCTGTACCAGCAGCCGGGCGGCGGCATCCTCGCGATGCTCGCCACGGGTTCGCTGGAGGAGGACCTCCAGACGCAGTCCTACGCGGCCAAGATCGCCGAGGACAACCAGGCGCTCATCCAGGACGCGACCGACCTGCGCGAGGAGCAGGTCCAGCTGG
Source organism: Nocardiopsis sp. NPDC050513 (assembly GCF_044457925.1). NCBI lineage: Bacteria > Bacillati > Actinomycetota > Actinomycetes > Streptosporangiales > Nocardiopsidaceae > Nocardiopsis > Nocardiopsis sp. NPDC050513. The sequence goes on from NZ_JBITHK010000017.1 coordinate 45,462, forward strand.
CGAGCCAGGCGCAGGAGTTGCAGACCACCACGCAGCTGGAGCAGGTGGAGCTCGCCGCCGAGGTCGACGACCTGCGCGACCAGGCCGAGGAGAGCACCAACCGGCTCATGGAGGAGCTGGAGCGCCTGGGGCTGGACCCCGGTACGTACATGAACCAGGCCGACTGCGACGCGAGCCGCGCGTCGGACGCGGACGGCTACCCCAACGGACAGTTGCCGCAGTCCGCTCTGTGCGCCCTCTACGACGACAAGTTCCTGCGCGCCGACGCCGCCGCCGACTTCTTCGAGCTCAACATGCGGTACGTGGAGCAGTACGGCGAGAACATGTGTCTCACCAGCGCCTACCGAGACCTGCCGAACCAGTACCGGGTGTACCGCGAGGTGCCGCCGGGCTACGCCGCCGTGCCGGGAACCAGCAACCACGGTCTGGGCCAGGCCCTCGACCTCGGCTGCGGCATCCAGAACTACCGGTCCGAGCGGTGGAACTGGATGAACGAGAACGGACCCGACTTCGGCTGGGTGCACCCCGCGTGGGCCAAGTCGAGCCCGTTCGAGCCCTGGCACTGGGAGTACACCCGCTGACCGCCGCCGCCCCGCTGCGCGACCGTTCGCCCGGCGTCGGCCCGCGCACCGCACCCGGCCGCACGGCGACCGGAACCGGACGGGGGCGGCGCCCGGCCGCCCCCGGCGGAGCGGTCAGACCGTCTCCGGGGTGAGTTCGCTGGTGCACTGGCCGCACCGGGTGGCCTTCTTCGGGACGTCGCCGAAGCAGTACGGGCACGCCCGGGTGGTGGCCTCCTCGGCCTCGTCGAACCTCTCCAGGAGCTTGCCGACCGGCATCACCACGAAGAAGTACAGGATCGCGGCCGTGAGCAGGAACGAGATCAGCGCGTCGACGAACGCGCCGTACATGAACCGGCTGCCGTTGATCTCGAAGTAGAGCTCGTCGAAGGTGGGGATCCCGCCGAAGATCCCGATCAGCGGGGTGATGAACCCTTCGGTGAACGCGGTGACGAGGTTGGCGAAGACCGCGCCGATCACGACCGCGACCGCCAGCTGCACCAGGTTCCCCTGAAGCAGGAACTTCTTGAAGCCGTCCATGGAACTGCCCTACGTGTCTCGTGCCGTCAGGTACGTGTCCTCCCAGGCGGGAAGCCCGGTGTGGAGCCCGGCCAGCATTCACCACGACTGGTGTGCGGTCAACCGCGAATGGTGATGGACAGCCGCGAGGCGGCCGCGTGCCCGGCCAGGGCCCTGGCCTCGTCGGGGGTGGCGGCGATGAGCAGCAGCGCTCCGCCCTCCCCGCTCCGGGTGTCCTCCTCCGGTACGGCGAGGACCGGCCGGTCGGTGGCCACCTCCTCCGCCGGTCTGGCGCGCGGGCGGTGGGGGTCGCCGGGCCCGGTGGCGGCCAGCACGTCCACGCGGCTGCCCGGGGACAGCAGGTCCACCGAGCCGGGGTCGGCCACACGGACCGGGGCCGCGACCAGGTCGGGGCCGTAGGCGCGGGCGGGAGGGTCGGCCAGGCGGGCGTCGGTGATCACCTCGCCGCGGCGGACGGGGGCGTTGAGCAGCGCTCCGTCCCATCCGGTCCCGGGGGCGAGGGCCCCGCTCGGGACGGCGTGGCCGGGCAGGTCGCGGCGGAGCAGGTCCCGCTCGGCCAGAGGACGCGCGGGGTCGAGGTCGTGGGCGGCGACGAGCACCGCCGTGGTGGCGGTCGGCGGGGGACGCACGAGAAGGGTCGCGGTGAGCAGCGCGACGGCGGCGAGCAGCGCGGCGAGGACGCGCCGGTGCCGGTCGATCAGTCGGGTGAGCGCGTGGCGGTGCCGGTGGGGGCGGGCGGGAAGGGAGGCCATGTCACCACGCTAGGCGCCGGAACGGCGCCGCGGCGGTTGTCCACAGGGTGGATGCGCGCCGGAGGCGACGGTGCGCCGCCGGAGGTCGGCGGCGCTCGACCGTCAACGGCCGCGGCGGATCAGCTGGCCGCGGCGGGGGCGCTGGAAGCGCTGCTCGCCGTGCTCCCGGCGGAGGAGCTGGACGACCCGGAGTCGCCGGAGGAGCTCTTCGCGGAGTCGGAGGACGAGGAGTCACCCGACCCGCCGCTCTTGCTCTCGGCGGAGTTGGAGCCGGTCAGCGTGGAGCTCTTGGAGGACGTGCCGCTGTCGGTGCGGTAGAAGCCCGAACCCTTGAACACGATGCCCACGGCGGAGTAGACCTTGCGCAGACGTCCCTCGCACTCGGGGCACACGGTCAGGGAGTCGTCGCTGAAGCTCTGCACGACCTCCATCTGGGCGCCGCACTCGGTGCACGCGTACTGGTACGTAGGCACTGTTCGTGTCCTCCTCTGACTGGCACTCTCGCCCGTTGACTGCTAAATAGTAATCGCTCGCCGACCTGGGCCGCGACAGCGCCTCGGACCGGATGCACGCGTCGTGGGGACCGGGGCGGGACGTCGGCGTCCGCGGGCGCGACCGCCAGCGACAACGCTTCGAGGGGGTCGGTTAATCCCGGTCGGTCCGGTTCGCGCGTCCGCCGGGAGCCGGCCAGACGGCGGCGTCGGGATCGAACACCCGCAGTCCCCCGCCGGGCGTGACCACGGCGTCCACCGGCCGGTCGTGCGGCTCGCTCGGCACCGACGCCACGAACTCCTCGTCGTGGACCACCGCGATCGACGGCGTGTGCGGTCCCTTGTACGCGAGCGCCCGGTCGTAGCACCCCGCGCCGCGTCCCAGCCGCATCCCTGCGCGGTCCACGGCCAGTGCCGGGCAGATCACCGCGTCCGCCCTGGCCAGCGCCCCGGTCCCGTAGCGGTGGCCGGTGGGTTCGACCAGCCCGCGCCCGGCCGGGGCCAGGCTGTCCGGGCCGTCGAAGGCCGCCCAGTCCAGGTCGCCGCCCGGCAGGAAGACCGGCAGCAGCACGTAGGCGCCCCGCTTCCACAGCGCCGTCACGAGCTTGCGGGTGTCGGGCTCACCGCCGACGGAGTAGTAGCAGGCCACCGTCCCGCCCATGGCCAGCCACGGCAGCTCCATGAGGGTGTCGCGGACCGCCGAACCCACGCGGTCGCGTTCGTCCGTTCCGCGCTCGCGGCGCGCCGCCAGGATCCGCCGCCGCAGTGCCCGCTTGTCCGACCGGTCCGTCGGCCCGCCCTCACCGTCCATGGCCCCAGTCTGGCACCGGCCGGCCGCCGGGGCGCGACGCGGTACCACCCTCGATGAACACCGGATGGCGGTTTCGCGTCATTGGTCCGAAAGCGTCGGGACATCTGGTACACGCCCTGGGTGTGAACGCCCCGGGTGACCTGCGGACTGTCCTAGAGTGCCGACATGAGCGCCGACACCGACCAGACGCGGACCCGGTCCGCCGCCACCTCCGTCACGAAGGCGGTCGTGCCCGCGGCGGGCCTGGGCACCCGGTTCCTGCCCGCGACCAAGGCCACCCCCAAGGAGATGCTGCCGATCGTGGACAAGCCCGCGATCCAGTACGTCCTGGAGGAGGCGGTGGCCGCGGAGCTCCGGGACGTCCTGATGATCACCGGTCGCAGCAAGCGCTCGATCGAGGACCACTTCGACCGGGCCTACGAGCTGGAGGAGGCGCTGGCCGCCAAGGGCGACGAGGAGCGTCTGCGGTCGGTGCGCGAGTCCAGTGACCTGGCGCAGGTCCACTACGTCCGCCAGGGCGAGCCGCGGGGGCTGGGCCACGCCGTGCTGTGCGCGGAGGCGCACGTGGGCGACAACCCGTTCGCCGTGCTGCTCGGCGACGACCTGATCGACAACTCCGGCCTGCTCAGCCGCATGATCGAGGTGCGCGAGCGCCACGGCGGCAGCGTGGTCGCGCTCATGGAGGTCGAGCCCGAGCAGGTGTCCCTCTACGGCTGCGCGGGTATCGAGCCCACCGACGAGGAGGACGTCGTCACCGTCACCGACCTCGTCGAGAAGCCCGCCGCGGACCAGGCGCCGAGCCGTTGGGCGATCATCGGCCGCTACGTCTGCGACCCGGCGGTCTTCCCCGTCCTGCACGAGACCCCGCCCGGCCGCGGCGGAGAGATCCAGCTGACCGACGCCCTGCGCGAACTCGCCCGCCGCAAGCCCGAGGACGGCGGAACGGTGCGCGGAGTCCTGTTCCGGGGCCGCCGCTACGACACCGGAAACAAGGCCGACTACATCCGCACGGTGGTCGACTTCGCCTGCCGCCGTCCCGACCTGGCCGCCGAGCTGCTGCCCTGGCTGCGCGAGTTCGTCGACCGTCACGAGGGCGGCACGGCCTGAGCGGCGCCCGGCGCCGTCGTGGTGACAATGGGACGTGGGTTCCCCGCCGGTACGGCTGGGGCGCCCACGTGGACCACGAGCCGGAAGGACCCCCGTGAAGACCGTCGAACAGCATGTCAGTGACGTCCTCGGACTGATCGCGCCACCCGAACCGACCGAGCTCGACCTGCTCCAGGCGCACGGGACCGTGCTGGCCGAGGCCGTCACCTCGCCGGTGTCACTGCCGGGGTTCGACAACTCGTCGATGGACGGGTACGCCGTGCACGCCGCCGACCTGTCCTCCGCCACCGCCGACGAGCCGGTGAGCCTGCCCGTCATCGCCGACATCGCCGCCGGTGACGGCTCCCCGGTCGCGGTGGCCCCGGGCATGTGCGCCCGGATCATGACCGGCGCGCCCATGCCGACCGGGGCGGACGCGGTCGTGCCGGTCGAGTGGACCGACGGGGGGACGGCCACGGCGCGCTTCGACCGCCCGGTCAAGGGGGGCAACGCCGTCCGGCGCGCCGGCGACGACGTCCGCGAGGGCGCCGAGGTGCTGCGCCCGGGCGTCCGTGTCGGCGCGGGGGAGATGGGCGTCCTGGCGGCGGTCGGCCGCCGCTCCGTCTCCGTCTTCCCCCGACCGCGGGTCGTGGTGCTCTCCACCGGGGAGGAACTGGTCGAGCCCGGCCGCCCGCTCGGCCCCGGCCAGATCTGGGAGTCGAACAGCTTCATGCTCGCGGCCGCCGCGCGCGACGCGGGGTGCGAGGTGCACCGGCACGGGTTCGTCGGCGACGACGCCGCGACCGTGCTCGACACCCTGGAGGGCCTGCTGACGCGGGCCGATCTCCTCATCACCAGCGGCGGTGTGAGCATGGGCGCCTACGACGTCGTCAAGGAGGTGCTCACCCAGCAGGGCACGGTCGAGTTCACACAGGTCGCGATGCAGCCGGGCAAGCCCCAGGGGTTCGGGACGGTCGGCCCCGACGGGACGCCGATCCTCACCCTGCCCGGCAACCCCGTGAGCGCGTTCGTCTCCTTCCAGGTCTTCGTCCAGCCCGTCCTGCGCAAACTGCGCGGCCTGGACCCGGGACCGCTGCCCACCACGCGCGCGACCCTGACCTCCCCGGTGACCTCGCCGCCCGGGCGCCGCTCCTACCTGCGCGGCGTCCTCACCGAGTCCGCGCACGGCAGGGACGCGCGCCCGACCGTGGCGCCCGCCGTGCGGCAGGGCTCCCACCAGCTGTCGGCTCTGGCGGACGCGGACGCGCTCGTGGTGGTCCCCGAGGACGTGACCGAAGTGCGCGCCGGCGCGGTCGTGGAGGTCATGCGCCTGCCCGAGGGGTGAGACGCCGCGCCGCCGGGTGCTCCGGCTTCGCGAGGCGTACCGTACGGTCGAGGTGGACACGCCCCCGCGTGCCCCCGCGGCCTGGCCAGGGCCGCGCTCGACCTTCGAGTGCTGACGAGGCGACCGATGAGCCACACCCCACGGACGGAGCGGGCCGAGCACCCCTCCGGTTTCACCCACCTGGACGAGTCCGGAGCGGCGCGGATGGTCGACGTCTCCGCGAAGGACGTGAGCGCGCGCACCGCCACCGCGACCGGTCGCGTCCTGCTCACCCCGGAGACCGTCGCGGCGCTGCGCGGGGGCGGGGTGCCCAAAGGCGACGCGCTGGCGGTCGCGCGCATCGCCGGGATCCAGGGGGCCAAGCGCACGCCCGACCTCGTCCCCCTGTGCCACCCCATCGCCGTGCACGGTGTCGACGTCGGACTGACCGTCGTCGACGACGGCGTGGACATCACCGCCACGGTACGCACGGCCGACCGCACGGGTGTCGAGATGGAGGCGCTGACCTGCGTCATGACCGCCGCGCTCGGGCTGGTCGACATGGTCAAGGCGCTGGATCCCGGGGCGGAGGTGACGCGGGTGCGCGTCGAGGAGAAGACCGGCGGCAAGAAGGGGCACTGGAGGCGCGGTGAGTGAGCGCCCGGCCGGAGGCCCCAGCGTGGTGGTCGTCACGGCCTCCAACCGGGCGGCGGCCGGGGTGTACCCGGACCGGTCGGGACCGGTGATCGCGGAGCGGCTGCGTGCCCTGGGATGCGCGGTCGTCGGCCCCTGGGTGGTTCCGGACGGCCTGCCCGTGGCGGAGGCCCTCGACCGCGCGCTGGACATGCGGGCGGGCGCCGCGCTCACGACCGGAGGCACCGGGCTCACGCCGCAGGACCTGACCCCCGAGGTGACCCGTCCGCTGTTGTCCTTCGAGATCCCCGGGATCGCCGAGGCGCTGCGCGCGGAGGGCCGGGCGAAGGGCGTGCCCACGGCGATCCTGTCGCGCGGACTGGCGGGGGTGGCCGAACGGGACGGCCACCGCATGCTCGTGGTCAATCTGCCCGGGTCCAGGGGCGGGGTGAAGGACGGCATGGACGTGTTGGAACCGGTGCTGCTGCACGCGTTGGACCAGTTGTGTGGCGGTGATCACGCACGCCCCGAATGAGACGGAAGAATGACCGGAATCACATCGCGGGCATTCCGTCCACGGAGAATTCCTTGACTCACCACCGGTTTTCGGTGCGCGGCAATCGGGGTTAGGTGGAAACCGGAACTCGGCTCGTGCGGGTGACGCCCGCCACGTGCCACTCCCGGAGTGGAATACTGGGAGGCGTCATCGGTGGTGGGCGCACCGCACGCCCCGGAAGGGGTCGTGTCCGTGGTCGGTGATGCCGTGAGGCTCGGAGGGACGGTCGTGTATCGCAGACAAGGGTGGCCCGTCACCCTGCAAGACGGGCCGATCGCGCTCCGACCGCTGCGGCTCCGCGACGCCCCGGCGCTGCGGGACACGCGTTCGCGCAACGCCGAGTGGCTGCGCCCCTGGGAGCCGACCTACCCCGAGATGCCGCTGCGCACCACCGGTCTGACCCCCTACGTCTCGATGCTGCAGGCCATCCGCCGCGAGGCCCGCCAGGGGCTGTCGATGCCCTGGGCGATCACCTGGGGCGGCGAGTTCGTGGGACAGCTGACCATCGGCGCGATCGTCTGGGGTTCTGCCAGGTCAGCGCAGGTGGGGTACTGGATCGACAGCGCCCACGCGGGACGCGGGATCACCCCCACGGCCGTCGCGCTCGCGGTCGACCACTCCTTCTTCCGGGTCGGGCTGCACCGGATCGAGGCCAACATCAGGCCGGAGAACCGGGCCAGCAGGCGGGTGGTCGCCAAGCTCGGCTTCCGCGACGAGGGAGTGCGGCGGCGCCAGTTGCACATCGACGGCGCCTGGCGCGACCACATCTGCTACGCGATCACGGCCGAGGAGGTGCCCCACGGTCTGCTGCGCCGCTGGCGCGACCGTGCGCCGACCGGGCCGTTCCCCGCGTCCGGTTCCGACCCTGGTTCCGCTTTGGGGCCGGAAGACCCGAACGGAAGCGGGAATCCACGCGATCCGGCGAGTCCGCACCCGGGACCCAACTGATCGCGCCAGCGGCACGCGAGCGTTCGGAGCCAAACCCCTCTTTACCCAGACCGAGTCATTACTTTGCGTTGAATTGACACTCCGCTCCGCAGTCGGCCGCTGACCTGCACTTCCTCCCCCGAGAGCACGCCGACCGAAACTGAAGGTCCACAATCTTGCGACACTCCGGTCAGAATGTGGCGCATTTATGGACACGGGGTCGTACCGTGCGGAACGTAGACGCATTGACGATGCGGCCAACGCGAGGATTTGGCTCACGGGATTCGTCCCCGGTACGACCGGGGGCGGGGACGTCCGGGGAACCGGGGGCGCCACGCGCAGCGGTGTCGACGACGTGTCGGACAACGTTCAGTGGCCGTCATCGTGAGGAGGGGTGATGAGCAGCTCTCCTCTGTACCTGGCCATCGTGGTGGTCTGGCTCATCGTCCTCGTGCCGATGCTGTTGCGCAAGGACTCGGTGGACACCGTCCACGAGGACCAGCGTCGGGGGGACGAGTGGGAGCCGGAGGAGGCCGAGGAGGGCGACGAGCCCGACGACGCCGCGGAGGCGGTTCCGGACGAGGGAGGGGACCCGGACTCCGAGGAGACCCAGGTGCTCCGGCGGCCCGCGTCCGGGCCCGCCGAGGGCGCCGTGGCGACGGCCCGGCGGGTGCGTCCGCACGGCCGTCCGGGGCGGCACCGCGGGGCCGGGGAGTCGCGGGCACGGGTCATCGCCCGCCGGCGGCGACGCACCACGGGGCTGGCGCTGGTGAACGCGGCCACGATCGTGGCGGTCGCGCTCGACCTCGGGCCGTGGTGGGTCATCGCCCCGCCGGTCCTCCTACTGACCGGGCACCTGGTCCTGCTCAGGGAGGCCGCCAAGGCCGACGCCGAGCGCCTGGAGGCGCAGCTCAGGGCGCGCCGCCGCGCGGCGTTCCGGGCGCGTCGCGCGGCCCAGGAGGAGGAGCGCCGCGAGGCGGAGCGGGAGGCGCAGGTGATCGCGCTCCGCGAGCGCCGCAACCAGGTGTACGACCAGTACGCGGACGCCCGGCTCCGGGCGGCCGGGGACTGATCCGGATCGGGGTGGTCCGGCCGTGTTCGGACCACCCGCAAACCCTGCTAGTCTTTAACTCGTCTTCGGGGCTATGGCGCAGTCCGGTAGCGCACCTCGTTCGCATCGAGGGGGTCTGGGGTTCAAATCCCCATAGCTCCACCGCAGACAGAGGACCCACGTGGTCGATTGCCCCGCAATCCTCCGCGTGGGTCCTCGTGCTTTCCGGGGCGACGACCCCGGCTCCGGCCCTTCGCGCCGATCGTGCTCATGTCGATCGGCGCGCGGCTTCCCTCGGAGTGAGAGAGGCGGGCCGCGATCGCGGAACAGCGGGAGGTCATCGCCGCCGTCCGCCTCAGGCTGAGTACGGAGGGCGCCGCGTGAAGGGGCTCACCCGATCAACGCCCCGAACAACGAGGGCATGGCGAGCCCGAAGAGCGCCAGGAGGAGGAGCACGATCAGCGACCGGTACCTCCTGATCCACCGCTGCGGCTCGGGCTCGGGCCGGTGCTGGCGCCCCGTGGCCGGCCGGGTGGGCGACGGCCCGGCGGGTGGGCGGCGCGTGCGGACCGGCTCCTCCGACCGCGTCTGTGGGAGCGGCCGCTGGGCGCCGGAGGAATCCAGCAGACGACCGGGCGTGGGCCGTGTTCCGGGGTCCCGGGCCCAGCAGGCGGTGATGAGCCCGGCGACGTCGTCGGAGACGCCGACGAGCGGGGGCGGGGGGCCGATCAGGCGACGCACCGTGGCCGCCATCGACTCGGCGGCGAACGGGTTGGCCCCCGTCGCCGCGAAGGCCAGCACCGTCCCCAGCGAGAACACGTCCGAGGCCGGTCCCACCCGCTGTCCCTCGGTCTGCTCCGGCGACATGTACGCCAGCGTCCCGAACACCGCCCCCGTCGCCGTCAGGTTCGTGGCGTCCAGCGGACGCGCGATCCCGAAATCGATGATCCGCGGCCCGTCCTGGGCCAGGATGATGTTCTCGGGTTTGAGGTCCCGGTGCACCAGGCCGCAGGCGTGGACCGCCTCCAGCCCCTCCGCCAGACCCAGGACCAGGGCACGCAGCTCCGGGCCGCGCATCGGTCCGTCGGCGCGGACGGCCGCGTGCAGGGACGGCCCCGGAATGTACGCGGTGGCGATCCACGGCGCGTCCGCCCCGGGGTCGGCGTCCACCACCTGCGCCGTGTGGAACCCGCCCACGTGACGGGCGGCCTCGGCTTCCCGGGCGAACCGGGCCCGGAACTCGTCGTCCTCCGCGTACTCGGGACGGATCACCTTGACCACGAGCTGACGGCCCGACGGTGTCAACGCCAGGTACACCTGGCCCATGCCTCCCGCGCCCAGGCGGTGGGTCAGGCGGTAACGGCCGATGTGTCCGGGGTCCACGGGCAGGAGGGGGTCCACGTCGTCGCCTTCCACCCGGGGCAGGGGGTCGTTCGATCGGGTGCGCGCGCAGCGATTGTTCCACGAACGCTCCGCGGCTCCGACGCTCGGGGTGTTCGAGGGGCCGTCGCAACGACTCGTCGATCGAACGGGCTCAGCCAGGCGCTCGGAACCGGCCAGTTCCCTCCTCGACGATGGCGTGGTGGTCGCAACCTCCTGGGAACCAGGGTGCTGCGACCACCGTCAGAGCCAGCCGTCGAGGACGGGGCCCTTCCGTGCTCGGGTCCGAAACGTCATTCCCTGCGGCGGGCGGTCTCCGGACCGGAGCCCCGAGTGTCACCGGCGAAGTTGCTATCCCCTGCGGCGGGGCGGCCGGGCACGGTTCCAGGGTAGTGCCCAGGGCGCGCGGATCGGCTGCGGGCCGCTGTTCCGGTGGTGCCGGCCCGGATCTTTACACTGGCAACTTGTCAGTGTAAAGTTAGGTGTGTGGCAGACGGATACCATCACGGAAACCTACGTGCCGCCGTCCTGAAGCGCGCGGCGGAAGTCATCGAGAGCGAAGGCCCCTACTCCTTCAGCCTGCGATCACTCGCGGTCGACCTCGGTGTCAGCCATACCGCGCCCCGGTACCACTTCGGCTCACGGGAGGGTGTCCTCAACGCGATCGCGGCGGAGGGGTTCCGGATCCTCGCCGAACGGCTGCGCGGCAGTCGCGAGGCGGGCCGCGGCTTCCTGGAGACGGGGGTAGAGTACGTGCGCTTCGCCGTCGAGCACCCCGCGCACTTCCAGGTGATGTTCGCGCCCACACTGCTCAACGCGGAGGATCCGGAGTTGGCGGCGGCCCGTGCGGCGGCGTTCGACGAACTCACCACGGGGGTGGACACCGTCGCCGAGGGCGCCGGGGACAAGCCCGCCGCCGTGGTCGGCGGCTGGGCGATCGTGCACGGCATCGCGACGCTCGCCCTGACGGGCAACCTCGACTCGTCCGGGGTGCGGTCCCTGTTCGGGGACGCCGACCTGACCGACATCACCCGCCGGAGCGCGGGTCTGCTCTTCGACCCCCTTTCCCCTTCCTCGCAGGAGTAGCCATGTCAGCGGTCAGCCTCGTCTCCTCGGGGGTCATCCTCCTCACCGTCGTCGGCATCGCCTACGGGGGGACCTTCCTGCTGCGGGTCGTCAACGGCGGTGTCCCGGCCAACGAGCTCCAACGCTCCTACTTCCGCGCGGGGCACGCCCACGCGGGCGTTCTGGTGATGCTGGGGCTTGTGGTGCGGTTGTTGCTCAACGAGCCCACAGTGCCCGACTGGAGCCGCCTGGCGGGCGATCTCGTGCTCCTGGCCGCGATCCTCATGCCGCTCGGCCTCTTCCTGTCGGTCCTGGGCCGCGATCCGAGCGAGCCCAACCGGATGCGCGTGTTCCTCTGGCTGGGCGCGGGGAGCCTGGTCCTGGGGCTGGTCGGCGCGGCGGTCGGTCTCATCGTGGGCGGTCTCGCGCTCTAGGGGCCGCATGGCACGCCGTCCCCTCGGAGCGCGCGGGCCGCACGGTGGCACTTCGGGGCGGCGGCGCCGGGTGGACCGGCCCGCCGCTACCCGGCTCACGTCGAAGGGAAACGGGTCCAAGAGCTCTTTCGCGCGGTGGCGGTGCGGCACCATGGTGGTGTTCCGGACCGGGAATACCGGGCGGATTATGCCATTTTGGGCTTGTCCGAAACGGGGGCTGAGGGCGGTTCCCGTGGGTTGCCGACAGAACCTGACACCGACGGCGGCCGTGACGGAACGTGTTTCCGGGTGCTGCCGTGGCGGAAGTGGGCGCGCGGGTCGGGGGAGGTCGTAGGGGTGTTGCCCAGTGGCTGTCGGACGCGCCGCCGCAGGTGCCCGCGCCGTCCTTCCCCGGGGTCGCGGACGGGAACCGCAGAATCCGTTTGCCGGGGAACTTCTCCCACTCTCGGGCCGCTCGTTTCAATTTTGATGAATCGAGGCCTTGTCTTAGCTGGTCAATGGGTACCCGGTGTCTCTCTGTTCACAATGGAAACTACTCTGAGCTGCAAAGACACGGAGAGTATCGACAATTTCTCTACAGGTGCTGCAACCTTTGGTGGTCTCTCCTCCACGGGAATGCCAATGAACCTTCTCGGGACTTGTGCGGGATCGGTGAGATACGCCATCTTGGTCGGTGGGATGGGCTGGAGACCACAGGAAAGGTAGTTGCCATGACCACGCATGCGCGGACCTCTCACAACAGTGGGTGGAGCTGGCAGTAACCAGCCCGGTGCGCGGGTTCCTCGGAACCCCGGTGGAGGGGCCCGGAAGGGGTCCCTCCACCCCGGAGGCGGGGTCCGGGCGCGTGGAGAGCCGACGTGGCGGCTTTGACCCCGGATGCCACGGGGTAGGGGAGTGGAGATGACCCCGGCCCCGGGCGGGACCGGACCCAGCCGACGCCGAAGGGCCGCGATCCCCGTGTCCGACTCCTCGCACCACACTGGCGGCTACCAGTACCCGGAGGAACCCGAACCCGCCGGAGGGTACGAGCCTTCGGCCTCCGATCCCCCCGACGACCCGCCGCGCACCACGGTGGAACCCGTGGAGGAGGCCGGGGAACCCGCCGGGAGCCCGATCGCGGCCGAGCGTTTCCGCCGCACCTCCCCGGCCAGGCGCATGGTGATCCCCGCGCAACGGAGCGGCGGACACTGGCGGCTGCTGTCCGGCACGGTCGGGTACGTCATGGTGGTCGGCGGGATGGCCGACTACGTCGATCCGCAGACGCGCGCGCTGGGACACCTGGCCTTCTGGGCGCTCATCGCGCTGGCCATGTTCGTGAGCGTCAGCCGCGAACGCCGCCACGGCTGGGATCCGGCCCCCCGCTGGCCCTGGCTGGCCGGGGCACTCGGTGGGGCGGTCGCCGTCGAGGTGCTGGTCCTGGCGGTCGGTTCGCCCGCCATCATCGTCGGATCGCTGGTCGTGCTGGGGCTGGCCCTGTTCGTCCTGATGCTCGTCGGCTGACCGTTCGGGCGCCGACAGGGCGCTCTCAGGGCAGGACCGCACCGCGGGCGTCCGTCGAGGGTGGCGGGCGACGGGCGGGCGAGTCGAGCCGTCAGCGGGGAACGAGCGTCAGGGGCCCAGGACGAACACGGTCAGGTGGCCTCGTCGTCGAAGGGCGGGCGCTTGCCGTTGAGCCGGGCCGCGGGCCTGCGCTCGGGCTCGTCGTCGTCCTCCCAGAAGTGCTTCTGCACGAAGCGCTTCGGGTTGAGGTCCTGGACGTCGAAGTCCTTGAACTCGGGCCCCAGCCCGTCCTTGATGTCGGCCGTGGCGGAGTTGGCCATGGTCCGGAGCTGGCGGAGCAGGCGACCCAGTTGCTGAGCCATCTTGGGCAGCTGGTCGGGACCGAAGATCAGCACCGCGAGCAGGAGGAGGACGATGAACTCTCCTCCGCTGATGTTGAACATGCGCGATCCTCGCCCTTCGTGATCCGACCGGCTTCAAGCAGGTTAACCGGTATCCATGCCCATGGGTAACCATGCCCGGATGACGCCGAGGTGTCCGAAGACCGACCGGCCCCCCGCTCACGCGTGAGCGGGGGGCCGGTGAAGACGGGTGGCGATCAGACCGCGCGAACGTCAGACGCCTGCGGGCCCTTGGGGCCCTGGATGATCTCGAACTCGACCTTCTGGTCCTCTTCCAGGTTCCGGAAGCCGCTGCCCGCGATCGCCGAGTAGTGGACGAACACGTCGGGCTCGCCGTTGCCCACAGCGATGAACCCGAAACCCTTCTCAGAGTTGAACCACTTCACGGTGCCCTGAGCCATGTGCTCTCCCTTGGGGACTACTTCGGGGCCGCACCCTGCTGGCCCCGGGTCGCCGGGCGCCGCACCGACGAGTCATCCCCGACGAGCGCCCACGTGCAGTTCCGCGAGGCGCCTCGGGCATCCATGGAAACAACAACAGCAACCAGTTGCTGACAGTACCAGGGTGCGTGCTCGCTGCCGAGAGTTTTCGGGAAGGAATCCACGGTTCCGCTCTGTCCTCTTTCGGCTACACCAAACTATTGATTTCCGCCGCCCCTGGTACTAAAGGCCGCGACCCCGACCGGGGTCAGACGCCTCCCGCTCCTGGTCAGGAACCGCCGTTGCCGTAGATCCACACGTCGAACCACAGCCGTTCCCGCCAGGTCGCCTCGTCGAACGGGTAAGCCGACAGCACCGGGTACAGATACGCGAAGTGCGCGACGATCAGGAGCATCACCACGCCGAAGGCGATTCCGCCCAGGGCCCGGCTGTAGGGGGCGAATCGCGGACTGTCCTCTCCGGCGCCCATGACCAGGCCGAGCATGAGCACGATGCCCAGCACCAGGAAGGGCAGGATCGGCAGCGCGTAGAACAGGAACATCGGGCGGTCCGGGTAGGCGAACCAGGGCAGCCAGCCCGCCGCGACCGCCAGCAGCACCGCACCGGCACGCCAGTCGCGGAAGGTCACCCACCAGCCGATCATCACCACGAGCGCGGCGATGGAGGTCCACCAGATCACCGGCGTGCCGATGGACACGATCGACGTCACGCAGTCGCCGGTGCCGCAGCCGACCGCCTCACCGTTGTAGTGGAACATCACCGGTGTGCGCATGATGAGCCACTCCCACGGAGCCGAGATGTAGGAGTGGTCGCTGGTGAGGTTGCTGTGGAAGTTCATCATGCGGACGTGGTAGTCCCACAGGCTCCACAGCGCCTCCACGGGAGCGCTCAGCGGCGCCGGCACCCACTCGGGCAGCGACCCGACGGCACGGTCGCGGTTGTAGCCGCCGCTGGTCAACAGCCACCCGGACCACGAGACGAGGTACACCACCGCGGCCACGACGACCGTCTGGACGAACGCCGGGACGGCGTCGACGCCCAACCAGCGCCAGAACGGCCGTTGCTGGCCCACGCTGCGCCGGGCCCCGTAGTCCCAGGCGACGGTGAGCAGTCCGAACGCGGCCACGAAGAACAGGGCCGACCACTTCGTGCCGATCGCGAGACCGAAACACAGACCGGCCGACCACCGCCACCAGCGTGCGCCCAGCCACCCCACCCGGGCCAGGTCCGCGCCGGACTCCGCCAGGCGGGCCAGGCGCTCCCTCGTGACGTCGCGGTCGACCACCAGGCACGCGAACCCCGCCAGCAGCCAGAGGGTGAGGAACATGTCCACCATGGCGATGCGGCTCAGCGTGAAGTGCAGGCCGTCCAGGGCCAGGATGAGGCCCGCCGCACAGCCCAGCAGCACCGACCGGGTCATCCGCGTCGCCACGCGCACCAGGATGAGGACGGAGAGCACACCGGCCACCGCGGAGGCCGCCCGCCAGCCCTCCGGCGTCATCGACGTCCCGAACGGCAGAAGCGACCACAGCCAGTCGCCGAGCGCGATCATCCACTTGCCGACCGGAGGGTGCACGATGAAGTCACCGGCGCCGGTGAAGATGTCCTGCTGCCCCTGGGCCAGCAGGTCGTCGGCGCGCTCGACCGTCTCGTGCTCGTAGCCGAAGTTCCAGAGCCCGTAGGCGTCCTTGGCGTAGTAGGTCTCGTCGAAGTAGATCCGTGCGGGCTCGCCGAGGTTGAAGAACCTCAGGGCCCCGGCGAACAGGGCGACGAGGACGGCGCCCGCCCAGCCCAGCCACCGGGGTTCAGGGCGGTCGGTCGAGGGGCGGGGCAGATCGAGGCGCTGGCGGGGCGGGTGCGGCGATGCGGGAGGCGGTGCCTCGGAGGAAGGTGCGGTGGTGGTCATCTCGGCTCGTAGGTTGGGGTTCGGAGATGGGTCCGTGCGGACCGCGAAACCTTTTCGGTCGGCGTGACAGGCCAACCGTAGCGTGACAGGACGGGGATCACAGTGGTTGAGGGTGTGGCTGGAACACGGCGCGTCGGGACGCTGACGCTCGCCGGGTTGCCCATCGGGAACCTGGACGACGCGCCGCCCCGGCTCATCCGCGCGCTGGAGGGAGCGCGCGTGATCGCGGCCGAGGACACGCGCAGGTTGCGCCAGTTCGCCGCGCGTGCGGGCGTGCGGCTGGGCGGCGCCGAGGGCGCCCGGGTCGTGTCCTACTACGACGCCAACGAGAGCCGCAGGACCGACGAGCTGCTCGCCGACCTGAGGTCGGGCACCGACGTGCTCGTGGTCACCGACGCGGGGATGCCCGGTGTGTCGGACCCGGGCTACCGCCTGACCGCGGCCTGCGCGGAGGAGGACATTCCGGTCACCTCCATCCCTGGACCCTCGGCCGTCACGACCGCGCTCGTGGTCTCCGGCCTGCCCACCGACCGATTCTGCTTCGAGGGATTTCCGCCGCGCAAGGGGTTGACGGGGTATCTCGCCGACCTCGCGGACGAACGGCGCACGATGGTCTTCTTCGAGAGCCCGCACCGGATCGCCGCGACCCTGGAGGCGATGGCCCGGGCCTTCGGCGCCGACCGCCGCGCGGCCGTGTGCCGCGAGCTGACCAAGACCTACGAGGAGGTGCGCCGCGGCGGGCTCGGGGAACTGGCCGCCTGGGCCGCCGAGGGCGTGCGCGGGGAGATCTCCGTGGTCGTGGAGGGCGCTCGACCGGGCGGCGGCTCGACGGACCCGGGCGACCTGGTCGCCGCGGTCGCGGCACTGGAGGAGGAGGGCGTGCGCCGCAAGGAGGCGATCGCCCGGGTCGCGAAGGAGGCGGGTGTGCCCAAGCGCGAGGTGTACGACCTGGTTCACGGCGTGGGGCAGGATCAGGGGCATGCGTAGCGAACTCTTCCAAAGCGTCCAGGAGAACAACATCCCGGGCATGTCCCTGCAGAACCACAAGATGCTGCGGATCGGCCTCAACGGCGAGGTGCTCGCACGGCAGGGCTCGATGGTGGCCTACCAGGGCAACATCGACTTCTCCTACGAGGGCGCCGGCAGCGTGGGCAGGTTCTTCAAGAAGGCCCTCACCGGCGAGGGCATGCCCCTCATGCGGATCACCGGGCAGGGGGACGTCTTCCTGGCCCGCGACGCCTGGGACGTCCACCTCATCGACCTGGAGGGCGACGCGCTCACCGTCAGCGGTGACAACGTCCTGGCCTTCGACCCCACCCTGAGCTGGGACATCCGCCGCGTCGAGGGCGCCGGGATGATGACCGGCGGCCTGTTCAACACGGTGTTCCAGGGGCACGGCCGCATCGCCATCGCCTGCCACGGCATGCCGGTCCTGCTCAACGTCGACCAGCCGACCTTCGTCGACACCGACGCGGTGGTCGCCTGGTCCAGCTCCCTGCGGACGGGGGTGCGCAAGACGGTGAAGGCGGGCGCGCTGATCGGCCGGGGCAGCGGCGAGGCCGTCCAGCTGGCCTTCGAGGGCCAGGGCTTCGTGCTCGTCCAGGCCTCCGAGGGCGCTCCGGCGCCCGCCGCGGCGGGGTGACACCAGCGGTCCGACCGGTCGCCCCCGCCGGACGGGAGGGCCGCCCCGCCCCCTCGGGAACCCCGCACCGGGATCCCCCGACGACCCCCGTCCGCGACCTCCCCCCGGAACACGGGAGGGGCCCCGGGCGCCGCGCCGTGGCACGGTACCCGGGGCCCCTCGCGTTCCGGAGGACGGACCCGTCGGTCCGGCCTACACGACCGCGCCGTCGTCCATCTCGCGGGCGGCCTTGGCGGCGTTGCGCTGCTTGGCCTTGCGCTCCTTGATCACGTGCGGGGCGGGCGTCCTGTCCCACTTCTGGAAGAACACGGCCAGCGGGACCGCCACGAACACCGTGGAGAACACGCCGGTGATCAGACCGACCAGCATCGCGATCGAGAAGTCCTGGAGCGACGACCCGCCGAGGAAGGTGAGGAAGCCCAGGATGATGAGCGCCCCGACGGAGGTGTTGACCGTACGCGGCACCGTGTTGAGCACCGCGCGGTTGGCGATCTCCGGGAACGGCGACTTCTCGTCCCGCGCCCACTCGTCGCGGACGCGGTCGAACACCACGACCGTGTCGTTGACGGTGAAGCCGATGACGCTCAGGATCGCGGCGAGGAAGACGCCGTCGATCGGCTTGCCCAACCAGATGAACAGGCCGATCACCAGCGTGATGTTGAACGCCAGCGACAGCATCGTCGACAGGCCGAAGGACCAGCGGAACCGCCACGCGAGGTAGATCAGCTGGAGGGCGAGCGCCGCGCCCAGGGCGATGAGCGCCCGGTTGCGCAGCTCGTCGCCCATGCTCGGGCCGATCAGCTCGTCGCTGACCAGTTCCACCCCGCCGGTGGCCTCGTCCAGGGCGTCCTGGACGGACGCCGCGTCGGCGTCGGAGATGTCGCCGGTGCGGACCGAGAGGTCGCCGTCACCGGACTCCTGCACGACCGCGGTGTCCGAGCCGGGGAAGTCGAGCCCGGCGACGACCTCGCGGGCCGCGTCCACGCTCAGCTGCTGGTCGCCGGTGATCTCGTACTCCAGGACCCGGCCGCCGGTGAACTCCACGCCCAGGTTGGCCTCCCGCACGAACGGGGCGGCGACGGAGGTCGCGACGATGACCCCGGCCACGGCCAGGGCGATCCGGCGGTACTTCATCACGTCGGGGTTCTTGGTGGTCAGCCAGGTGCGCACCGCGCCGATCCGGTCGAGACCGGAGATCGCCGGGTGCTTGCGGACGATCGCGCGGCGGACCGCCCACTCGACGAGCACGCGCGCGATGACCAGCGCGGAGACCATCGAGGCGAGGGTGCCGATGCTCAGGGTCACACCGAAGCCCTGGACGGTGCCGGACGCGAAGAAGAACAGCAGCGCCGCGGCGATGAGCGTGGTGATGTTGGTGTCGAGCACCGCGCTCCACGCCTTGCGCCCGCCCTCGACGAAGGCCTTCTCCAGGCTCGGCGGGATGGCCCGGCGGCGACGGCGGCGGGCCGCCGCGCCCTTGGCGTCCTCGTCGTCGCCCTCCCGCATGCCGGAGGCCCGGTTGGCGTCGTAGACCTGCTGCTGGCGCTGGAACTCCTCACGCGCGCGCTCGAAGATGAGCACGTTGGCGTCGATGGCCATACCGATCGCCAGCACGAAACCGGCCAGACCGGGCAGTGTGAGCGTCGCACCGATCGCGACCAGGGCCCCGTAGGCGATGAGCGTGTAGAACGCCAGGGCCACGGAGGCCAGCAGACCGACGAGGCGGTAGACCAGCGTGATGTAGAGCGCGGTGAACGCGATGCCGAGGAGGGCGGCGACGGCGCTCGCCTCGATGGCCGCGGCGCCGAGGGTCGGGCCGACCGTCTGGCGCTGGACCTCGGTGACGGGCAGCGGCAGCGATCCGCCCTCGATCAGCACCGCGAGTTCGTTCGCGGTCTCGCTGGTGAACTCGGTGTTGGTGATGGTGGTGACGCCCTCGCGGCTGCCCGCGTCGCAGATGTAGCTGTTGTTGAGCTCCGGGGCGGAGATGATCTCGTTGTCGAGGACGATCGCGACGCGTCGGCGCGGGTCGCCGATGTCGTTGCAGGCGGCCTCGGCGGTGAGCTGCTCCCACTCGTCGCGGCCCTCGCCGCGGAAGTTGACGTCCACGACCCAGGAGGCGCCGGTGGCGCTGTCCAGCCGGGCGGTGGCGCCGGCGATGTGGTCGCCCTGGATGGCGGCCTCGCCGAGCTGGAGGTAGGTGCCGGTGGAGTCCGGGAGCGTCATCACGACGTCGTCGGGGTTCTCCGCGGGCTGGCCCTGACCGGCGGTCGGGTCGCCGCCCATGCCGCCGAGGAGCTCCTCCAGCTCCTCCTGGGTCATCTCGGACTCGCCCTCGGTGGACCCGTCGCCGGACGACTCCTCGCCCTCGCCGTCCTCGGCGTCGGCCGGGGCGCGCGCCTCGTCGCCGGAGTCCTGCGGGGCGTTGGCGAAGTCGCCCTGGGGCTGGATGCCCTGACCGCCCTGGCCGGTGCCGAGGACGGGGTGGATGGTCAGCTGCGCGGTCTGGCCGATGATCTCGGCCGCCTCGGCCGGGTCCTGGACTCCGGGCAGCTCGACGATGATGCGGTTCTCGCCGGAACGCGACATGTTCGCCTCGGCCACGCCGAGGCTGTCGATGCGCTGGCGCAGCACCTCGATGACCATGTCGGTGTTCTCGGAGTTGGCGGGGGTGCCGTCCGGGCCGTCCTGGGTCTCCAGGACGATCTGCGTGCCGCCGCTCAGGTCGAGACCCAGACGCGGCGGGATGAACCACGCCGCGCCGAACGCGACGAGGATGACGAGGAGGGAGATGAGCGCGCGAATCCAGCGCCCTCCGGCTCCCGATTGACTGGACAAGGGGTGGAACCTCTCACTGCGGGTGGGTGGATCGCCGGGCGCGACCGGTGTGCCCCGGGCGCGGTCCGACGGGGGTCAGACGGAGGTGGGCGCGGTGAGAGGGGGCGCCCGCGTGGGTGGCAGGTCCCCGCTGGCGACCGGTTCGGGCAGGGAGTCGGGGTGCGGCCGGGGCATCGGCCACCACGGCTGTTCCCAGGCCGCCAGCCGGAGCGCGCAGCTGGGCACCGCGTCGGGCAGGTCGCGCGGCGTGGTGCGCTGCTCGCAGGTGACCGGGGCGGCCACGGCGGTGAGGACGGGGTGCTCGCGGGGTCGGGCGCGTTCCCGGGGTCCCTCGTCGGTCGACCCGCCGGTCCGCTCGGTTCCGGCCGTGCGGCGGGCGCCGACGTCCTTGCCGGGGTCGGGCGCGTGCCCGGCTCCGGCCACGCCGTGCCGCGCGAGTTCGGGCTCGCCGGGTGCGGCGGTGCTGGAGGTCAGGGGGATCGACAGCACGACCATCAGCACCATGCCGGTGATCAGGATGGTGGTGTGGGCAGGACGGGGGAGCGCACGGGTACCCGTGGTGACCACCGCCTCGAACGCATAGGACCGGGTTTCCTGTGGAGCCGCCGGGCGCCCCGGTCGCGATCGGCGGCGTTCTGCAGAGCATACGGGCACGGTCGTACCCGGGGGAATCGTCCCATGGAGACCTGTGGACAACCACCTCCGCGCCCGCGCCGGGTCCGCACGCCGGAGCGGTCCGGGTCGCGCGGACCCTGTGCCGGAGGGCGCGGTCGTGTCCCGACGGCTTTAGTCTTGAGGCATGTCGTCCCATCGCCACATCCTGACCGCGGTCGCCTGGCCCTACGCCAACGGACCGCGCCACATCGGCCACGTGTCCGGCTTCGGAGTCCCCTCCGACGTCTTCTCCCGCTTCCAGCGAATGTCGGGCAACCACGTGCTGATGGTCAGCGGCACCGACGAACACGGCACCCCGATCCAGGTGCTGGCCGACCAGGAGGGCGTCAGCGCCCGGGAGCTGGCCGACCGCTACAACCGGATCATCGCCGAGGACCTGGTCGCCCTCGGTCTGTCCTACGACCTGTTCACCCGTACCTCCACCGGCAACCACTACTCCGTCGCCCAGCAGCTGTTCACCACGCTGTACGAGAACGGCTACGTCTTCACGCACACCACCAAGGGCGCGATCTCGCCGTCCACGGGCCGCACGCTGCCCGACCGCTACATCGAGGGCACCTGCCCGATCTGCGGCTACGACGGCGCGCGCGGCGACCAGTGCGACAACTGCGGCAACCAGCTCGACCCGGTGGACCTCATCGGTCCGCGGTCGCGGATCAACGGCGAGACCCCCGAGTTCGTGGACACCGAGCACTTCATGCTCGACCTGCCCGCCTTCGCCGACATCCTCTCCACGTGGCTCAAGGGCAAGGAGGGCGACTGGCGTCCCAACGTCCTCAAGTTCTCCCTGAACCTCGTCGAGGACCTCCAGCCGCGCGCGGTCACCCGCGACCTCAACTGGGGTGTGCCCATCCCCCTGGAGGGCTGGTCCGACAACGCCAACAAGCGCCTGTACGTGTGGTTCGACGCGGTCATCGGCTACCTGTCCGCGTCGATCGAGTGGGCCCGCCGGATCGGCGAGCCGGACGCGTGGCGCCGCTGGTGGCAGAGCGACGACGCCCGGTCCTACTACTTCATGGGCAAGGACAACATCGTCTTCCACTCGGTGATCTGGCCGGCGATCCTGCTCGGCGCCAGCGGCGAGGGCGACCGCGGCGGCGACGCGGGCGAGCTGGGCGGGTTCAACCTGCCCACCGAGGTCGTCTCCAGCGAGTTCCTCACCATGGAGGGGCGCAAGTTCTCCTCCTCGCGGCGCGTGGTGATCTACGTGCGCGACTTCCTCGAGCGCTACTCCGCCGACGCCCTGCGGTACTACATCATGGCGGCCGGCCCCGAGACCCAGGACACCGACTTCACCTGGGCCGAGTTCGTGCGGCGCAACAACGACGAGCTGGTCGCGGCCTGGGGCAACCTGGTCAACCGGTCGATCTCCATGGCCGCCAAGAACATCGGCCGCATCCCCGAGGCGGGCGAGCTCACCGACGAGGACCGGCGCGTGCTGGCCGACTCGCGGGCGGCGTTCGCGACCGTCGGGGCCAGGTTGGCGCGGTCCCAGTTCAAGGCGGGGCTCCAGGAGGCGATGCGCACCGTCGCCGAGGCGAACAAGTACATCTCCGAGCAGGCCCCGTGGGCGCTGAAGAAGACCGACCCGGAGCGGATGGCCACCGTCCTGCACGTGGCGCTCCAGCTGGTCCACGACGCGAACACGCTGCTCACGCCGTTCCTGCCCGAGTCCGCCAACAAGGTGTACGCGATGCTCGGCGGCACCGGCACCTGGTCGGGCATGCCGCGCCTGGAGACCGGCCACGACACCATCGGCGGCTCCGAGGAGTCCGTGGACTACCCGGTCATCACCGGCGACTACGCCGGCGACGAGGCGCGCTGGGAGTCCCAGCCGATCGTTCCGGGCACCCCGCTCAGCCGTCCGCAGCCGCTGTTCGCCAAGCTCGACCCCTCCGTGGTGGACGAGGAGCTCGCCCGCCTGGAGGGGGAGTCCGATGGCTAGGCGCAGCGGGAAGGCGGTCAGGGAGCGCAACAGCCAGACGCCGCCGCCCGTGCCCGAGCCCCTGCGCGTCCCCGTGGCCGACAGCCACACGCACATGGACATGCAGACGCCCGGGGTCGAGGAGATCATCGCGACGGCCGCGAGCGTCGGCGTCACCCCGCTGATCCAGGTGGGCGTGGACCTGGCGTCCTCGCGCTGGGCCGCCGAGACCGCCGCCGCGCATCCGGGCCGGGTGTGGGCGGCCGTGGCGCTGCACCCCAACGAGGCGCCGCGCGTCGTGCACGGCGACGGAGCCGAGGGCGTGGAGGTCGACGACACCGACTGGGCGGGCAAGGCCCGGTCGGGCGGCGGCTACGAGGGCCTGGCGGAGCAGCTGGCCGGGATCGACGAACTGGCCGCCCTGCCGCACGTGGTGGCGGTCGGCGAGACGGGGATGGACACCTTCCGCACCGGCCCGGAGGGGGCGCGTGCGCAGGAGGAGTCCTTCCGGCGCCACATCGACATCGCCAAGCGGCACGGCAAGGCGGTGATGATCCACGACCGCGAGGCGCACGACGACGTCCTGCGGATCCTGGCGGAGGAGGGCGCGCCCGAGCGGGTGGTCTTCCACTGCTTCTCCGGCGACGCCGACATGGCCAAGGTCTGCGCCGAGCAGGGCTACTACATGAGCTTCGCGGGCAACGTGACCTTCGCCAGCGCCGAGCCGCTGCGCGAGGCCGCCCGCGTGGCCCCGCCGGAGCTGGTGCTCGTGGAGACCGACGCGCCGTTCCTCACGCCCAAGCCCTACCGGGGGCGGCCCAACGCCCCCTACCTGATCCCGCACACGCTGCGCTCGCTGGCCGAGACCAAGGGCATGGACGAGGACGAGCTCGCCGCCGCCGTCGCCGACAACGCGCGGCGCGCCTTCGGCATCTGAACCGGGCCCACGCGACGCCCGGCTCCCGGAGGGGAGGCCGGGCGTTCGCGGTGTGCGCCGCGACCGTCAGAACGCGTGGCCGCGCTTGCGCCGCCGTGCGTCCCGGGCCACCTTGTCGTTGGCCTTCCAGCGCCGTTTCTCCTCTTCGCGCAGGCGGCGGTCGGCCCTGGACCGGTTCCGCTCGGCCTCGCGCCGGAGCCGGTTCCACCGCTCCAGCCGTCGCGCGTCCAGCTCGCCCTCGTCGACGGCGGCGACGACCGCGCAGCCCGGTTCCGGTCCGTGCGAGCAGTCGGCGAACCGGCACCGCTCGGCGAACTCCTGGATGTCGTCGAAGGTCCGGTCGACGCCGTCCGCGTCACCGGGGACATCGATCCGGCGGACTCCGGGGATGTCCAGGACCATCGCGCCGCCGGGCAGCGTGAGGAGCTGGCGGCGGGTGGTCGTGTGCCGTCCGCGCTTGTCGCCGCGGATCTCGCCGGTGTCCATCAGAGTGCGTCCGGCGACCGCGTTGACCAGGCTGGACTTCCCGGCGCCGGACGTGCCGAGGAGCACCCACGTGCTGCCGGGCAGCAGCCGCCGGGCCAGGTCGTCCAGGCCGTCCCCGGTGTGGGCGCTGACGGTGTGCACGTCCGCGCCGCCCGCGACCGACTCGACCAGCTCGACCACCTCCGGGAGGCGGTCACCGGCGAGGTCGGCCTTGGTGACGGCGACGACGGGGGCCGCCCCGCTGGCCCAGGCCAGCGTCAGGAAGCGCTCCAGACGGCCCACGTTGGGACCCTGGTCGGCCGCCTCGCAGATGAGGACGGCGTCGACGTTGGCGGCCAGGACCTGGTCGTGGGAGTCGGTGGCCACGCCCTGGCGGACGAGGGCCGAGGAACGCTCCAGGACGGCCTCGACCAGCCAGGCGTCGCCGGAGCGGCGGACGGCCACCCAGTCGCCGCTGGTCGGGGCGCCCGCGGGGTCGGTGCGGGCGGCCCGGCGCACGGCGGGTGCGTGCTCGGCGGTCTCGGGCTCGGGCAGCAGCACCTCGGCGCCGCCCCGGCGCGCCGCGGCCACGCGGGCGGGCAGGAGTACGTGTTCGCTGGTCAGGGCCACGGCGTCGAAGGCCGCCTCGACACGGGGGGACCAGCCGTACGGGGTGAGGGGGTGCGACGCGCGGGCGTCGGAATCGTGAGTGCTCACGTCGGGCTCTCTGTGACGGCGAGCCCCGGGAGGAGTCTTCGGTCCTCAGGGCTCGCGGACGATCGGGGAGGTGGGCTGGGGGGTGAACGTGAACTCAGCCATGGTGTGGTCCTCTCCGTCGTCCGACGGCCCGTCGCGCCGTGCGCGGGCCCCGCGATTCTAGGCGGGGCCCGGCCTCGGGTGCCAGCGGTTTTCCGGGGCGCCCCGTTCCTCCGGGCCCCGTGGCCCGGCGCCCGCGCGCGAGGGGGCCGACCGGCGCGGTCGACCCCCTCGCGTGGACGCGCGGCTCCGCCGCCTCAACCCATGTCCTCCAGCGACCGGCCCTTGGTCTCCGGCACGAAGCGGACGATGAACGGGATGGAGAGCAGGGCGAAGGCCGCGTACATCACGTAGGACCCGGACAGGTTCCAGTCGGACAGCGACGGGAAGCTGACGGTGATGAGCCAGTTGGCGATCCACTGGGCGGAGGCGGCCACACCCAGCGCGGCGGCGCGGATGCGGGTCGGGAAGATCTCGCCGAGCATCACCCACACGACCACGCCCCAGGAGAGGGCGAAGAAGAGCACGAAGGCGTGCGCCGCGACCAGGGCGACGGCGCCCTGGGCGTCGGGGAGGGCGATGGCGCCGTCGATCTCGGTCCTGAACGAGAACGCCCACGCGGCCAGGGCGAGCGAGACCGCCATGCCGGCGGAGCCGACCAGGGCCAGCGGCTTGCGGCCGATCCGGTCGACGAAGAGCATCGCGATCACGGTGCCGAGGACGTTGATGATCGACGTGGTGAACGAGTAGAGGAAGGAGCTGCCCGGGTCGACGCCGACCGACTGCCACAGCGAGGAGCTGTAGTAGAAGATCACGTTGATGCCGACGAGCTGCTGGAAGACCGACAGGCCGATGCCAACCCAGACGATGGGCAGCAGACCGCTCCGGCCGCCCACGAGGTCGCGGAGCCTGGGCTTGTGCTCACCGCGCAGGCGGGACTCGATCCGGGCGACCACGGCGTCCACGTCGGCGCCGTCGGCCTCGACCGCGGCGAGCACCCTCCTGGCCTCCTCGGTCCGCCCCTGGGCGACGAGGTGGCGCGGGGACTCGGGGATGCGCAGCGCCAGCAGGCCGTAGAGGACGGCGGGCAGCACCTCGACGCCCAGCATGACCTGCCAGGCCTCCAGGCCGAACAGTGCGCCGCGCTGGTCGCCGTCGGCCAGCGACAGCAGGCCCCAGTTGACGAGCTGGGAGACGGCGATGCCGAGCACGATCGCGGCCTGCTGGAAGGAGGCGAGCCGTCCGCGCTGGGCGGCGGGGGCCACCTCGGCGATGTAGGCGGGGGCGATCACCGAGGCCATGCCGATGGCGACGCCGCCGAGGGCGCGCCAGAAGGCCAGGTCCCAGACGGTGAGGGGGAGCATGGAGCCGAGGGCGCTGACGGCGAAGAGGACCGCGGCGACCTGCATCACACGGGGGCGGCCGACGCGGTCGGCGAGGCGGCCGGCGGCCATCGCGCCCAGCGCGGCGCCGAGCAGGGGGATCGCGATGACCGCGCCGAGGGCCGCCGAGCCGACGCCGAACCGGCCCCGGATGCCCTCGACGGCTCCGTTGATGACGGCGCTGTCGTAGCCGAAGAGGAAGCCGCCCATCGCGGCGGACGCGGCGATGAAGACGACGTAGCGCAGGTGGTGCGGCCTGGCCGTCGACGGCCGTGGCCGGGTGGGTGAGGTGGTGCTCACGGGATCTCCTGGGGTGCGCGGCGGCGATGCCGGGCGTGGAAGCGCGTCCGGGGACGTCCGCCCGCCTTGGCATCGTGGAGGCAAACGCGGCTCCGCTGCCTTCATGTCTTCAAGAACCTTAAGCAAAAGAGTGATGTACGACGCAACTCGGGCGTAACGATCGTCTTTGCATTCAAGACTTGAAGATAAGGATGAACGATCGGATGTCCGCCGTCACCGGGGGTTCTGGGTGCGCCAACGGACCCCGCGGAGATGGTGTGACGTGTGCCACGTGTTTGCCGGGGGTTTGCCTGACGGTGTCGGGAGGCGGCCGCGCGTCGCGTGGGAGGGGCGCTACGGGTTCTCGGTCCGCATCCCCTGGAAGGCGATGCGGCACAGGGAGCCCGCCAGTTCGTCGGCGTCCAGGCCGCGGTCGGGCTTGTACCACTCGACGATCGAGTTCACCATGCCGAACAGCAGGCGGGAGGCGACCGCGGGGTCGACGTCGTCGCGGATCTCCCCGGCGGCGATGCCCTCGCGCACGAGGTCGGCGACCAGGTGGTCGAACTCGCGGCGCCGGGCCAGCGCGTGCTTCTCCACCTCGGTGTTGCCCCGGACCCGCAGCAGCAGCGTGACGTGCGGAAGCTGCTCCACCAGCACGCGGACGCTGCCGTGGAGGACGTTCTCCAGGCGGTCGATCGCCGGGCCGGTGGTCGACGCCTGCTCGCGCGTGACCGCGAAGAGCGCGTCCAGGGCCAGGTCCAGGGAGCGGCGCAGCAACTCGGTCTTGCCGCTGACGTGGTGGTAGATGGCCGACTTGGTCACGCCGAGCGCGCGGGCCAGGTCCTCCATGCTCGTGCCGTCGTATCCGCGCTCGTTGAACACGCGGGCGGCCACGCGCAGGACGGAGTCGGCGTCGTGGCCGGGGCGGCCGGAGCGGCGCCTGGCGGCCCCGCCGCGCGCGGGAGCCGGTTCGACTGGGGAAGTTCGGGACACGTCTGTCGAATGTACCTCGTGCCGGGCCCCCGCGTACGGGGGCGGCGTCCGCCCGGGGCCCGTGTCGACGGGTGCGTTCGGGGCCGCGAACTGAACGAACGGTCGGTGGGTCAACCAGCGTAGACGAACGCCGTTAGGGACGCGTCAAGGTCGGTGGTGCCCGGATAGTCGCGAAGAGTAGGTTCTGTGGCGCCCGTGAAACCCACGGTGGTTTGAATGCATACGTGAGGATTTACACCCACTATGTCCCTCTCACGCCGGGGCGCCCTGCGCGCCTCGCTCCTCGGCGGCGCCAGCGTCGCCGCCGCGACCGCACTTCCTGCCTCCGCCTTCGCCGAGCCCGTGCCCGTGACCGAACCGGGCTCCGTCGACGCCGACACCGCGATGCGCCTGCTCCGACGGGGCAACCGGCGCTGGCGCACCTTCCACTCCCGGCACCCGCACGAGGGCAGGGCCCGCAGAGCCGAGCTGACCGGCGGCCAGGCCCCCTTCGCCACGGTCCTGGGCTGCGCGGACTCGCGCGTCCCTCCGGAGTTGGTCTTCGACCAGGGCCTCGGTGACGTGTTCACCATCCGCTCCGCCGGCGAGGTGCTCGACGAGTCGGTGCTCGGCAGCATCAGCTACGCGGCCGAGCACCTGGAGGTGCCGCTCATCGTGGTCCTGGGGCACTCCTCGTGCGGCGCCGTCACGGCGGCGGTCGAGGCGCACCGGACCGGCGAGGTCCCGCACGGCCACATCGGGTACCTGGTCGAGGAGATCCTCCCCGTGGTCGAGTCGACCCCCGACGACGGCGAGGACTTCGTCGACGACTGCATCCGGGCCAACGCCCGGCACGTCGCCGAGACGCTGCGCCAGGACGCCGACCTGCGCGACCGGGTCGAGTCCGGGCGGTTGGAGATCGTCGCCGCGCGCTACGACCTGGAGGACTCCGCGGTCACCTGGCTCTGACGCACGGGGCGCCCGGGGACGCGGCGGTGCGGGCGCGTGCCGCACGAACGTTCGCCGTCCGTTCCCGGGCACTTCACAGCGTCGGACGGGATGGGGGAGAATGCGGTCAGAGCCCCCCGAGACCGCAGGGAGACCGGGTATGTTCCGGATCGCCATCAGCCGCCTCGCCGACGACGGGTGGCGCATCGTCCCGGAACGGCGGGAGACCGCCATGACCGTCGACGAGGCGCTCCGCGCGGTGGAGAAGTACCTGCCCACGGTGGACACGAGCGAGATCGACGGCGGCGTGGTGCAGCGGTCGGTGAACCGGGTCAACGACTTCCGCCGCGACGTGTCCACCGCCGACGGCGACCGCTACCGCGTGGTCATCGCCCCCATGATGTGAGCCCGACGGGGGAGCGGGACCCGCCGTGCCGCGCGCGGGGGTCGGCTTCCCCGCGGTCCCGCCGGAGAGGAACCCCGTGGCCCCCCACCCCCCGACGTCCTCGAACCGCGCCCGCTGGTGGCTGATCCCGGCCTTCGTCTGCGCCGCTCTCGCCGTCCTCGTCCTCGCCGGGGCGACGGTGTGGGTTCTGTGGCTCGACAGGGGCGAGACCGTCGTCCTCAGGGTCGCCGACCCCACCGCCACCGCGGGCCCCGCGGTCATGGACGACGTCGCCGGGATCCTGGGCCAACGGGTCGCGGCCATGGGCGCCGGTGAGCCGCGGGTGACCACCGGGGAGGGAACCGTCACCGTCGGGTTGCCGCGCGACGCCGACCCCGACGAGGCGGTCGCCCTCCTGGAACGGCGCGGGCTCCTGGCGGTCCGTCCGGTGGTGGGAGCGGTCGGGGCGACCGAAACGGGGTATCCCGGCGAGGCCGAGGTGACCCTGCCCGACCCGCGGGGGTCCGGCGAGCTGCTGCTCGGTTCGGCACGGATGGACAACGACGGCGTCGAGTCCGCCGAGGCCGCGCTCGACCCGTCGAGCGGCCAGTGGCAGGTGCACGTCGCGTTCACCGCACAGGGCGCCGACGCCTGGTCGCGGATGACCGGTGAGGCGGCGTGCCATCCGATGGGGAGCCCCCAGCGCCGCGTCGCGGTCGTCCTGGACGGCGAGGTGGTCTCCGCGCCGGAGGTCGGCCCCGACGTCGCCTGCGAGGTCGGCCTGGACGGCGGGACCACGGTGGTCAGCGGTGGTTTCACCCAGGGGGAGGCACACGTCCTGGCGAGCCTGCTGCGAGTGGAACCCCTGCCCCTGGAGGTCACCGTGGTGGAGGCGCCGGGATCCTAGCGCCCCGCCGCGTCGCGGTCCGCGCCACCCGGTGAGTCCTGGGGCGGGGGTTCCCTCGGGGGATCAGAACAGGCCGCGCTCACCGGCGATCGCGTCGATCCACGCGTGGAGCGCCCCGGCGATCTCCTCGGGGTCGGTGGCGTCGTGGTCGACGCTCAGGCGCAGGAGGGTGTCGCCGCCCTCGCCGAACAGGATGCCGGGCTTCTTGTCCAGCTCCAGCACCACGTCCACGCCCTCCTCGTCGGTGAGGAAGGTCAGCTCCAGGGACTCCAGGCCCCCGTACTGCCCGGCCCCGGTGTACTCGAACTCCTGGTAGAAGGGCAGCTTCTGGCGGGAGCCGGCGATCTCGCCCTTCTCCAGGTCGACGCCCTTGAGCTCGAAGCCCAGCGTGTGCAGCGCCTGGAGGACCGCGGCCTGGGCGGGGAGGGGCTCGATGAGCAGCGGGTCCACGTCCGTGCGGTCCAGGGCGTTGTCCACGTGCAGCCGGGTGTTGACGCCCACGCCCTCCAGAATGTGCTGGCCCCACAGCGCGGTGACGGGCGCCTCCATGGGGATGGGCAGCTCGAAGGAGAACTCGATCTCCTGCTCCGGCTCCAGCTCGAACACAGCGTCGCTGACGACGTGCTCGGCGACGACCTGGTCGATGGTGTACTCGCCCGAGTGCACCTCGCCCTCGTCGTCCTCGTACTCGTACTCCTTCTCGACGGTGGCGCGCAGACCGACGCTGATGCCCTCGACGGTCTGGGCGACGCTGCCGCCGGTGACCCTGAGGGAGCCGGTGACGGTGCCGCCCGGGGTGACGGACTCGGTGTCGAGAGTGGTCTCGACGGTGGCGCCGCCGATCCCGACACTGGCGAGCATGCGCTTGAAGATCACGGCCGTCTCTTTCCTGGGGCCCGCTGCCCGGGGCGCCGGGGGTCGGGGCAGGGGCCGATCCACGGGTGGATGGAGGTCCCGGCGCTGTCCGTACTAGGACGCGGTGGCGCCGGTGGGGGTTTCCCCCGGAGCCGGGGCGGTTCGATGCGGTTGCGAGCGGCTTCGGCTCGGGGGAGCGGTGGTCAGGCGCGGTCCGGCGCGTCGGCGAGGTGGGCGTTGATCCGGCCGAGCAGGGCGAACAGCTGCGCGCGTTCGTCGCGGCTGAGCGGGGCCATGATGCGCTCGTTGACCTCGTCGAGGATCCGGTCGAGTTCGGCCAGGCGGCGCTCGCCGTCGCCGGTGATGGTGATGACGTTGCGGCGCCTGTCGTCGGGGTCGGGGGCGCGGCGGACCCAGCCGCCGTGCGCGAGGTCGTTGAGGACCGCCACGAGGTCGCTCTTGTAGATCCGGGTGCGGCCGGAGAGCGTCGCCTGGCTGGCGGGGCCGAACTCGGCGAGGGCGGCGAGCACCACGAAGTGGTCCTTGTGCGCGCCCACCGAGCGGAGGGCCTCGCCCGCGACGCGACGCGTCTGGGCGGCGGTCATCCCGGCGAGGCGGGAGAGTTGGCGCCTGAGCCGCTCGGGGGTCTCCTCGCCGTGGTCGAATCGCAGTTCGTCGCTGGTCTCCATACGGACAGCCTAGCCCTCTTGCGTTAGTGAATCTAACGATGTATGTTCGTTCGCGAGTCAAACGTTAGTGTCACTAACTACTTCCTGGAGGTCGTCATGACCGGTACCGAGACCCTGATCCGCGAGCTCGCCGACCGCGCCGAACTGGCCGACCTGGTCGCCCGCCACAGCCTGTGGATCGACGAGGGCCGGTACGACGAGACCGACGCACTCTTCACCGAGGACGTCGTGGTCACGTCCCTCCGTGGGCAGGCACGCGGCATCGAGGAACTCGTCGCACTCGCGCGCTCGGGCCACGACGCGTACGTCCGCACCCTGCACAACAAGTCCAACCTCGTCGTCGAGATCGACGGCGACACCGCCACGGTGCGGGTCCACGACATCGCCGTCTACGTCCTGGACGACGCGACGGAGGCCATCGCGGCCGCGGTCCACCGGTACGGCGCGCGCCGCACCGGGGACGGCTGGCGCTTCGACCGCCTCGACGTCAGCCCGGTCGCGCTGACCGGAGCCCTCGACCGGGCCCTGTAGGCCGCGGGAGAGGGGAATCGGGCGCGGTCGTGCCCCTGGAGCTGGGGAGGCCGGGGGCGGGGGCGGTGAGTGGAGGGAGCGGATCAGGTCGTGGACGGTCGCACGGGTCTCGGGTCGGGGCAGGTGCGGTCCCGTGACGGTAGCGGTGCGCTCGTTCAGCGGGTGCGGCCAGCGGCTGGCCGCTGCGCCGGTGGCCGTTGGGGTGCGGGGAGCGGCCGGATTATCAGGACGCTGTCTCACCGGCTCCACCAGAGGGTCATCCATCAGGGTAGACCGGGTCGAGAACTGGGGTACTGGGGCAGCTGTCCTTCTCGGCTCCGGGTGGACCGCCCTCCTGGCCACTCTCATGCACCACATCCGAACGGGTGGTGGCCGCACACGGTCTGCCCTGTGGGCGGCCACCATGTCACATTCCTCGGTGTGTGGTCACTCGAAGGTCATCCACTGCTGGGAGGAGTTGAACTCCTGGAATGGAGTGAGTGCCAGGGGCTCGCCCGGACCCATGTAGGTGAGCACCCCGGGGATTTCGAGGTTCACGAAGTCACGCTGGCCGTCGGACGGTTCCCGCATCTGCCACTGCTGGGGTGGGAACAGGTGACAAGGGATCAACAGGATCGAGTCATGCGCCGAAGCCTCCAGGCACAAATCGGTCTGAGCCTGCCGGATCCAGACGCTGTTCCCCTCAACGGGCTCAACGACCCAGCGCTGCTTCGGGTCGTCGGAAGAGCCGACCAGGGAAGCGGTCACTTGTTCTCCTTCCCCGACAGCCGTCATGGCCTGGGGAAAGAAGATCGGGCTGCCGACACTGACGAGGCGGACCCCTTCCTCCTCCGGCTGAGCCTGAGCAGGGACGGGGTTCACCATCGTGAGGGTGAGCGCCGCGACGGCGAGCACCGCGAGCTTCCTACGGAATCCCATGAAACCAATCCAATCCGGGTGAGAGGAGCCTGATATGGCGACCACGGGAATCATAGGAATCCCGCACGCTCCAGAGAAGGAAGACACGTGGTCGTGTGGCCGATAACCCCATTCGCCAACAGGCCGCAATCAGCGAAGCTCAGCCGCGCATAAGGCGCGAATCCGGCATCTCGCGCCAGGATTGTTGGAGTAGGAAATACATCGTGGGGAGATTCCCGTTTCACCCGCTTGGCGAGGGATGCGGTTTACCTGTCGCGAAAACACCGGGTGCGCGTGAACGACCCTGGTGAGTATCAGTCTCAGAATTAACCGGTTAACGGCCCCGGATGCCCGACCGTCCCGCCCGCGGCACCCTTCGCCGCGCCCGCGGAAGGTTCGGAAGCGCACACCGGCCAGCGGGGCCTGCCGCATGCGGTGTGCGGTCGATCAGGCGTGGACGTGATCGACGGACTCGACGGGCTGGTCGTCCGTGGGGCCGTGGGGTGGTGGGGCAGGTCGGCCCCGTTGAGCGTGCCGATCAGCCTCGCGTTCTCGTCGATGACGGGCGGATGGCGGATCTGGCGCGACTCCGTCTGCGTGGCCTGGTCGCTGTTCGGGCTCTCTCACCAGGCCGGGGCTCGCCAGTGCCACTTCCGCGGACAAGCGAGCGAACCAAAGCAAAGCGGATCCGCAACTGGAGTACTCGGCCTGATTCGGGGCACTGCGTGTGGACGGTGGGTCGCGTTGAGCGCCCCCGAATCAATGGTCGCCTGGGTGTGGCCCACGGGGCAACACGTGATCAGCGCCCTGTGGAAACCGCACCGCACCCACCACCCCGCGCGCATGGGCCGTGGACGGGCCCCCGATCGATCCGCCGTCCCCACGCACGACGAAGGGGCGGGACCTCCGGCCCCGCCCCCCATGGCTGTCTGTGTCGTCCGTCCGCTTCCGGTCCGTGCCCGGCGCGCGTTCCGTCCGCTTCCGGTCCGTGCGCGCGCGTTCCGAATCCCGTCAGCTTCCGGTCCGTCCGCCCCGGGTCCGCTCCGGTCACGGCCTGCGCCGATCCCGCCCGTGGTCGGAACCGTCCACGTCCGGGAGGATCCCCTCGTGCCGTAACAGCGGGGGCGGCCTGTTCCTCGACCGGACGGCGGCGGCCGTCCCGGCGACGCCGCCCAACAGCGTCGCGATCGCCACCCCGGCGACGAGGTTGATGACGCCCGTGGCGATCTGGCTGGCCAGTTCGGCTCCCTGGGTGAACGGCGTGACCGCGGCGACCGCCGTCATCAGCCCCATCATCCACCCGAAGAACGCCCGCGGTCGTGGCGCGGTCAGCAGCAGCACGTGCAGCAGGCCCGTGGCCAGCAACGCCGCCGCGGCCGCCACCGACGCGTAGGCCACGGTCCCCGTGCCGCCCAGGTAGCCCGCCTCCTCCGGGGCGAGCACGGGAATCCCCAGAACCCCCCGGATGACCAACGTGCCGACCAGGACGACCAGTGCCGCGACCACGGCGGTGGCCAGTCCCCCGGACCACAGCCGTACCGCGTCGACCGGACGCTCACGTCCGAACTCGCTCATGCCGATCCCCCCAGAAACGGCCCCGAACTCGGTCGAAACCCACATACCCGCAGCTCCCGAGCGGTAACCCACACGTGGAAGACTGGGAACATGGCTCACTTCGCGCACGCCCGCGTCGACCTGGACGCGATCGCCGACAACGTCCGGCTCCTCCGCGAGCACGCGGGCGGCACTCCCCTCATGGGGGTCGTGAAGGCCGACGGCTACGGCCACGGCATGCTTCCGGCGGCTCGTGCCGCCCTCGCGGGCGGCGCCGCGTGGCTCGGCACGGCCTTCATCCACGAGGCCCTCGCGCTCCGCGCGGCCGGGATCACCGTGCCCGTGCTCGCCTGGATCATCCCCCCGGGCGAACCCGTCGGCGAGGCCGTCGCGGCCGGGATCGACCTCGGGGTCAGCGACCGTGCGGTCCTGGACACTGTGATCGCCGCGGCGCGCGAACTCGGGAGCCCCGCCCGCGTCCAGTTGAAGATCGACACCGGGCTCAATCGCGGCGGCGTCAGCGCCTCCGAGTGGCCCTCCCTCGTGGAGGCCGCCGCCCGCGCCGAGGACGCCGGCCACCTGAGGGTCAGCGGAGTGTGGTCGCACTTCGCCTGCGCGGACGAGCCCGGCCACCCCTCGATCGCGCTCCAACTCTCGAACTTCCACGAGGCCCTGGAGGTCGCCGACAAGATCGGCCTCACCCCCGAGGTCCGCCACATCGCCAACTCGGCGGCCCTGCTCACCCTCCCCGAGGCGCGCTTCGACCTCGTACGCGGCGGTATCGCCACTTACGGACTGGTCCCCATCCCCGATTACGACGTGCCCGGATTGCGCCCCGCGATGACCCTCCGGTCGCGCGTCGCCCTGACCAAGCGCGTCGGTCCCGGCAGCGGTGTCTCCTACGGACACCGCTACGTCACCGATCGCGACACCACCCTGGCACTGGTGCCTCTCGGGTACGCGGACGGCGTCCCGCGTCACGCCACCAACAAGGGCCCCGTGCTCCTCGGCGGGCGTACCCACGTCATCTCGGGAACAGTCTGCATGGACCAGTTCGTTGTGGATGTAGGCGATGAGCCGGTGGACGCGGGGGAGTACGCGGTACTGTTCGGCGATCCGACCGACCACCCCGCGACCCCGACCGCCGGGGACTGGGCCGAGGTCCTGGACACCATCCCGTACGAGATCGTCACGCGGGTGGGCGCGCGGGTGCCTCGCGAGTACGTCGGCGGCGCCTGAGCCGGACGCCGACGCGTACCAGCCGCCCTCCCGGCCCGTCTAGCCTGGGCGGGGAGGTCACCTCCGGCGTGCCAGGAGCCGTGTGCCCGGTCGCCACCCGACCCACTACCGACACAAGCTGCGAGTCAGATGACAGACGTAACAGCCACCGCCACCGACGCGCCCGCCGTCCACGCGGTCACCGCCGCCACCGACGGCGCCATGCGCGTCCTGGGGCGCGACGTGGCCGCCCTCACCCGCCCCGGCGACCTCCTGATCCTGTCCGGACCCCTCGGCGCGGGCAAGACCACGTTCACCCAGGGGCTGGGCGAGGGCCTGCGCGTGCGCGGGTCGGTCACGTCACCGACCTTCGTCATCTCCCGGATCCACCCGTCCCTGGTGGGCGGTCCCGCCCTCGTGCACGTGGACGCCTACCGCCTCGGGGGGCCGGACGAGATCGACGACATCGACCTCGACATGACCCTCCCCGAGTCCGTCACCGTCGTCGAGTGGGGGGAGGGCGTCGCCGAGGGCCTGAGCGACGACCGGCTGGAGATCCGGTTCGAACGCCACCCCGACGACTCCCGGTCCGTCCTCCTGCGCCCCGTCGGGGACCGGTGGGCCGACGTCGACCTGCCCGGCATCGCCGCCGGGCGCGGATGAGGACGGTCGCCCGTGCTGCTCCTGGCCTTCGACACCGCCACTCCGGCGGTCACCGCCGCCATCGGTGAGACCTCCGCCGACGGCGCCTTCACGCTGCGCGCGAGCGCGTCCTCCGTGGACGCGCGCCGCCACGGCGAACTGCTCAGCCCGACCGTCCGCCGCCTCACCGAGGAGGCGGGCGTCGCGCTCGGGGACCTCGACGCCGTCGCCGTCGGCGTCGGCCCCGGCCCCTACACCGGCCTGCGCGTCGGTCTGGCGACCGGCCACGCCCTGGCCGACGCCCTGGACGTCCCCTGCCACGGCGTCACCACGCTGGACGCGCTCGCGTTCGCCACCCGGCGCACGGAGCCCTTCGTCGCGATGACGGACGCCCGCCGCAAGGAGGTCTTCTGGGCGCGCTACGACGACCGCCTCACGCGCGTGGGCGAGGTCCGCGTCGACCGCCCCGCCGAGATCGACACCCAGGGCCTGCCGGTGGTCGGACACGGCGCCCACATGTACGCGGAGGTGTTCGGCGACGCCGCCGCCGACCCGGACCCGCTGTACCCGGACGCCGCAGCCATGGTCGAACTCGCGCTGCTCCGCCTCCACCGGGGGGAGGAGCTGCCCGAACCCCGCCCGCTCTACCTGCGCCGCCCCGACGCCGTGGTGCCCAGCGCGCCGAAGAAGGTCCGGCAGTGGGTGAGGTGACCGAGGTACGCCTGCGCCCCATGTCCGCCGACGACCTGCCCGCGGTCATGGACCTGGAGCGCGCGCTGTTCCCCGAGGACGCGTGGACCGAGGGGATGTTCCGCGACGAACTGTCCCAGCCGACGCGGTACTACGTGGTCGCCGAGTCCGACGACCGGATCGTCGGCTACGCGGGCCTGCGCTCCGTCCCGCCGGAGGGCGACGTCCAGACCATGGCCGTGGCCCGACCGGACTGGGGGCGCGGGATCGGCCGGGCCCTGCTGACCGAACTGCTCGACCGGGCCGGGCACGTGGGCGTCGTCCACGTCTTCCTGGAGGTGCGCGACGACAACCCGCGCGCCCACAAGCTGTACACCGACTTCGGCTTCACGCAGATCGGTGTGCGGCGCGGCTACTACAACGGGGCCGACGCGATCGTCATGCGGCGTACGGCCCAGCCCGGACAGGGGTCCGGCGAAGAGGGGAACCCATGAGCGACCATCCGTTGATCCTGGGGATCGAGACGTCGTGCGACGAGACCGGCGTCGGTCTGGTGCGCGGCTGCGAACTGCTGGGCGACCAGGTGGCCTCCAGCGTCGACCAGCACGCGCGCTTCGGCGGCGTCGTGCCCGAGGTGGCCAGCCGCGCGCACCTGGAGGCGATGACCCCGACCGTCCGGCGCGCGTTGGACGCGGCGGGTGTGAAGCTGGCGGACGTGGACGCGATCGCGGTCACCGCCGGCCCCGGTCTCGCGGGCGCCCTGCTCGTGGGCGTCTCCGCCGCCAAGGCCTACGCGATGGCCCTGGACAAGCCGCTGTACGGGGTCAACCACCTGGTCGGGCACGTGGCGGTCGACCAGTTGGAGCACGGCCCGCTGCCCAAGCCCGCCGTCGCGCTCCTGGTGTCGGGCGGCCACACGTCGCTGCTGCTCGTCAACGACCTCGCCACCGACGTGGTCTCGCTCGGCGACACCGTGGACGACGCCGCCGGTGAGGCCTACGACAAGGTCGCGCGGCTGCTGGACCTGCCCTACCCGGGCGGGCCGCCGATCGACAGGGCCGCCCGGACCGGCAACCCGCGGGGCATCCGCTTCCCGCGCGGCAAGTGGGGCGACGGCACCTACGACTTCTCCTTCTCCGGGCTGAAGACCGCCGTGGCGCGACACGTGGAGGACGCCGAGCGCGCCGGCCAGCCGCTGGTCGTCGCAGACATCGCCGCCGCCTTCCAGGAATCGGTGGTGGACGTGCTGACCCGCAAGGCCGTGGACGCGTGCGTGGAGCACGGCGTGAGCACCCTCGTCATCAGCGGGGGCGTGGCGGCCAACTCGGCCCTGCGCGCCCTGGCGGAGGAGCGCTGCCGGGAGGCCGGGATCGAGCTGCGGGTCCCGCGCCCGCGCCTGTGCACCGACAACGGCGCGATGATCGCCGCCCTCGGCGCAGAGGTGGTCGCCGCCGGGCTGCCCCCGTCGACGCTGGAGCTGGGTACGGACACCTCCCTGCCGGTGGGGTCCCCGCTGGCCGTGTGAGCGGCCGTCGGGGCGTGCTCGCGGACGCCCCGACGACGCGTGACGCGTCCCGCCGACGCCCCCGCCGGAACCGTCCGTCGGGGGCGTCGGCGTGGGGCGGCCGTGCTCGTCTGGCACGACGGGGTCGAGCGCCAGACCCCTCGACCCCGGAGCGGGCAGGATGGCGCGTGAGCGTCGCGGCCCATGCGCGCAGGCGCGCCGTTTCGTCCGTATATTGTGCGCCTGATATCTGCCTGAGCGTATTCATGGTGGTGGAAAGCGATGGTGCCGTGGTGGCCTTGGTCCTTAAGCCTGCACTTCGGAAGAACCGGCCCCTTCGGCCCGGTGGGCGCGTCGCGGGCCCTTCCGGACGGTAAGGCGTTAATCTGCCGTTGACCGCCTCGAAGGCCCCAGGATGCCGCGCATGTTCTTTTACTGAAATGTCGCTTTCGGGCATTTCCTCGCATATCGCGCCCTGCGGATCGGAGGCGTTACCGGGTCGATGATGCGGAGGGACCGATGAGACGGGAACAACGGAGACGGAGGGCGTTCGCCACGAGAGCGGCGGCACTCACCTTGTCCGCGGTCGTGGCCCTGGGCGGCCAGGTGTCCATGGGCCCGGCGGCGTACGCGCAGGACCCCGAGTGGACCCCCGGGCACGGGGGACAGCCGCCGAGGCCGGTGAGCGGCGCCACACCGGAGCACCCCGCCCACCAGACCAACATGCCGCCGATGGCGGGGATGCCGGAGCACCCGGCGCTGGTGGACGTCGGGGACGCCCCGCCGAAGCAGGAGGGGGCTCCGTTCCCGGGGGCGATCGACTTCGGGGCACAGGAGCCGTTCGACGCGGCGGGCCTGATGGGCGACCTCTGCCAGAGGGGGCCGGGAAGGCCGATCCAGGGGGCGTTCAACAACCTGACGGGTGACTTCCTGACCAGGCCCGCGTTCGTGCGCGAGCACGGGAACTTCGCTCCGCAGGGGCCCTGGGAGATCCTCCGGGGACAGTGCCACTTCCCCGTGCTCGGCGGCTGGGACCACCCCGGGGTCACGCGTCGCATCACCGCCGTGCACCAGAACCTGGGCACGGGCGACGACTACTACGAGCTGACCATCACGTGGGCGACGGCGTTCGACTCGTCCACCAGCACGGGCTTCAGCTTCTCCAAGACGGTCACCGACGAACTCTTCAGCACCACGAAGAGCAGGAGCCGCGACCACTCGTGGGCCTGGGGCGTCGGCCACGAGATCAACCGGCTCCGCGCCATGCTCATCGAGCCCTGCACCGAGGTGTGGCTGGACGCGACCCCCATCGAGCGGACCTTCCGCGTGCAGCCGGTGTTCGAGGTCTTCGACCACCGGTTCGAGCGGAACGAGGAGCGGATGAGCGAGGACAACTGGCGGGTGGCCGGGCCGGGACACCCCTTCATCTTCGCTCCCGGGTTCCACATCGACGGCACGGCCGACCGCCTGCTGTGGGACAGCACGCCGGACCTGATCATCTCGAAGCGGCAGCGGAACCTCGACGACAAGCTGTGCGCGTAGCGCGTAGCGCGCCGCGCGACACGGGCCGCCCGTCCCCGGCGGGGGCGCGGGCGGCCTCGTCATCGGCGTGAGTCGGCGGTGTCAGTCGGCGGTGAAGACGAACGGGCGCAGGCCCGGCGGAACGGTCGCGGGGTCCACCCGGAACTCGGCCCACACGTTGGTGCCCAGGTCGCCC
This sequence comes from Nocardiopsis sp. NPDC050513, assembly GCF_044457925.1. NCBI lineage: Bacteria > Bacillati > Actinomycetota > Actinomycetes > Streptosporangiales > Nocardiopsidaceae > Nocardiopsis > Nocardiopsis sp. NPDC050513. The sequence continues at coordinate 85,729 of NZ_JBITHK010000017.1, forward strand.
CAGGGGCCGAGCGGGAAGTATCCCCAGGCTGTGGACAAGTTCTCCACCAACAGGAGGCCGCGCTGGCCCTCCGACCAGTCCCACTCGTCGCGGGTGCGCTCGGCGGGAACGCGCGGGACGCCCCCGCCGCCTCCGGAGTCGCTGACGGACACGCGCACGGTGGTCGGGTCCGGCATGGAGAGCGTGCGGACGACCTCGCCGTACTCGGTGCCGGAGTCGGTGTACTTGAGCGTGTTGGTGAACAGTTCGGAGAGGCACAGCCGGAGGGTGTCGACCAGGTCGGGGTCGAAGCCGACCAGGTCGTGGGCCAGGTCGCGGCGGACCTGGGCGAGTTCGCGGAACGCGCCGGAGTAGACGCGGTGTTCCCAGAAGACGTGCGGTGCGGTCATGCCACCGGCACCTCCCCGCGGTGCTCCCGCCAGGTGCGGACGAGGGCGGCGAGTTCGTCGAACTCGCCTGGTGCGGGTGTGACGGGCGGGGCGAGCAGGTCCCCCGAGGGGATGCGCGGGCGCGGGAGGCCGGACGGGTGGGTCCGGGTGCGCGTGCCCGCCCGGGCGCGCTCGTGGGAGAGGTAGTAGGGGCGGACGAGCGCGACGTCGTCGGCGGGGATGCGCCGTGCGGGCGGAGCGAGGCGCGGGGCCGGACGGGCGGTTCGCCACGGCGGGTCCGCGACGGACGCGCTGGTCGGAGCCGCCTGCGCGGTCTGCTCGGGTGCGGGGAGCGGAGCGTAGCGGCGGACGCGGGTGGAACGGCGGCGACGGGCCGCGTGGCGGCCGCGCGGGCTGGCGAGGAGCGCCTTCACTGAGCCCATGACGGGGATCAGGAGGGCAGCGATAAGATGGAGCACGCTGGCAATCCTTGGTGTTAAAGGTACTTGAGTTGCTGGCCACGACCCCGGGCGTTCTCTAAACGTCGCGGGGTCTTCGTTGTGCGGTTGTTGGAAGAGAGATTAGGGGATGGGAGGGGGTGGGTGGGACGGCTACGGGGAAGTCATGTGGAAAAAATTCGGCGAGGCGGTTTCTCGCCAGGTCAGCCGTGCTGCGGGGGATAATTCACGCCTCTATGGCAAAAGGGTTGAATCGGACTTTGGACATGGAGAGACCCCCGTTCCAGTGTCCTGACGCGGATCGGGGGTCCTCGGGGGCTTCGGGTCAGCGGTCGCGCTTGACCGACGCGAGGAAGCCGGTCCAGGCGGGGTTGGCGAAGGTGAGGTGGCCGAGCTCGCGGTTCTGGGTGTCGCGAACGAGGGTTTCGGCCGTGCCTTCGGCGACCTCCACGCAGTCCTGGTGTGAGCCCCCGCTGTAGGTGCTCTTGTGCCACTGGGCGTCACTCATGACGGAATCCCTCAATCGTCTTCTCGATCAGCCGCAACGACTGGCTCGGTGGCATCGCTGCCGCTTGCAGCCGGTGGAACCGCATCTTGAACTCTCCCACAGCGGAGGGGTCGTCGATGAACTGGCCCTTGTAGGCCGACTCCACGTAGACGATCTCCCTCTCCGGCGGGGGATCGAGCACTTTGAAGGGTCCCACGAGCCCCGGGTTCAGGGCCTCGTTGGTGATCTGCAAGGTTATCCGCTCCCGCGACGCGAGAGCGTGGACGTGCTCCAGCTGCTCGCGCATGATCGGCCCGTCGTCGATCGGATCCAACAGGACCGCGCGGCCGATCACGACCATCATCACGGGAGTCTCCGCCGCCTGGAAGCGCTCGCCACGGGCGATGCGGTCGCGCACACGGGATTCGGTCGTGCCCGGCGGCTCCCAGGGAGTGACCGCGCGCATGACCGCGGTCGCGTAGTCGGCGGTCTGCAACAGGGAGGGCACCAGGAAGGGGTGGCAGTCGAGGATGGAGGAGGCCTTCCTCTCCAGCTCCGCCATCTGACCCAGCCACGGGATCTTGCCCTCCCTGACGAGGTCGTCCCACAGCCGCGCCAACTCGTCGCCGGTCCCCAGCAGGTCGTCGAGTGTCGCCAGGACGTCCGCCGTGGGCGAGGTCCGGCCGCGTTCGAGGTTGGACACGGCGGTGCCCTTGACCCCCAGCGCCCGCCCGAGCTTCTCCTGTGTCATGCCACGGGCCTCGCGCCGCTGCTGGAGGACGCCGCCCCACCGTTCCCGGATGTCCGTGCTCACCTTGGCCATGGTCGATGTTTGCATATCGGAAATGGACAAACGGGTCCTACCATGCTCTTTCCTCACGCGGTGGAGTTTTGCAGAAACTCCATTGCCCCGGGTGGACTTTTGCGAAAACTCCATGGAAGGAGGCCAAGCCCGCGACCCGTTGGGAGCCTGTTCCTCGACGGTGAAGACCGGGGCGAGGAGTGTAGGCGATGGGCGAACAGAGGGAAGCGCTGCCGAAGCGCATCCCGTCCGTGATTCCGGGCGTGCGGATGGCGAGTTTCGGATCGCTGCCGGGGCAGGTGGCGACCTCGCGGCAGTGGTGCTGGCACGGCTCCGGCCTGAGCTTCGACCGCGCGTACCCGCTGCTCACGGTGGCGTCGGAGCTGCACACGAACGCCCTGCGGCACACGGCGTCCGGGGGGCGGTTCGGCCGGGTGCGGTTGCGGATGGAGCGGCACGGGGCCTTGATCCAGGTCGCGGTGACCGACGACGGGATGTGCGGGGGAGCGGCGCCGACCGTGCCGTGTCTGGGCGGGGGATACGGGCTGCGCCTGGTGGAGGAGCTGTCGCAGGCCTGGGGCTGGTTCGGGAGGCCGGGCGGCCCGCTCACCGTGTGGGCGGTGGTGGACCCGCGCGCCGACGAGGCGCACGTGTCTGGGGCCGCGGAGACGCCCGGCGATCCGGGGGAGATCTCCGGGCCGGTCGGTCCGGTGGTCCCGCCGCCGCGCGCCGCCGCGTGACCGGGAGGAGGGGAGAGGGGGGAGGAGGGGAGAGGGAGGGCCGGGGAGAGGGAGGGCCGGGGAGAGGGAGGGCCGGGGAGAGGGAGGGCCGGGGAGAGGGAGGGCCGGGGAGAGGGAGGGGCGGGGAGAGGGAGGGGCGGGGAGAGGGAGGGGCCCCGGCCTTCGTTGTGTCCGTCCGGAGGTCTCGGCAGTCTGACCGGATGCGGCCACGGGAGTCATTCGACCAGCTCAGTTCGTTCCTCGATATCCCGGCGTCACCGAAGTCCGCTATCTTGACCACCTACGCGAGGAAGACCCGTAATCATCCGCTTACGTGCCACTCGCGGACTTTTCCCAGGTCAGATCGTGAGTGCGAGGGACAACTATGGCCCAGGTCGCAGGAGTCAACCCGAACGAGGCCCATGCCGGCGGTGTCGCGGCAGAGCAGGCCGCAGCGCTGCTGAGGGATCTCCCTGCGGACTTCGAAGATGCGGTGGAAGCCGCCAAGAATGCCCTGAATCCTGAACCAAGTGTTAAGGGCTGGACTGCTTTTGGTGAGCAGCAAGTATCACATATGGAAGATGTCAAGGCCCATGCGGACGCCATCTCGAATAATATCCAGGCTGGGGCAGTCGAAGGTGGTCGTACGGACCAAGAGGCCAGTCGTGAGTACTCAATCTTCTAGTGCCATTGATGGCAGAAATCACCATAGAGAAATGTGGGAGTTCGAATGAGTCAGCTTAGTTACAATGAGTGCGAAATAGACACGGGGGTCCTTGGCCAGCGCAGGGACGCGTTCGATGAAATCCATGCGAAGATTTCAGGACGATCCGGAGAGTTCAATACTATTGCTGAGCCCGTAGGTTTTCATTTTGACAATCTGATTGGGGAAAGTCTCAGAGGCGTGGCAGTGGAAAACCGGGAGTCATGGAGCAGCGCCATGGTGGCCTGTCAACATGCTTACGGCTTGATCGGCAAGGCGATCGAAGATGTGAAGTGGTACGAGGACGAAATCGAAGCCATCAAATCGCGGCTACAGAGTGCACTATCCGGCCTCTCTACAGGAGATGAGGAGGACGACCAAAGTCTGAGAGACGCATTCGTCAGCCAGTACAGTCAAGAGGCGACCGAAGCCTGGGAGGAATTGGAGCGCCGGTGCGAAGCGACTGAAGAACGACTCAGGGGAGGACCAACGCCCGAAACTATCAGAGAACTTTCTGAGGCGGGGCACATCGGTGCGAATATTACCTACTACACAACCGGAGACGTTGAATATTTCTCTTATGACGAAACTGCGGGAATTACTCTGGCGAACAACATCAAGGATGCTGTAGAAAACGGTTATGGAGCCGCACTGGAGGCACTGGATGGAAATATCGAACTTCTGAACCTTCTGATCGCTCGGGGCGTCCAGGCGCAGAGAAACGGAGAAAGTCTCTCTGAGGGTGAGATTGATTTCCTCGAAGCAGTATTCGATGAACTCGGCATTGAGGAGAACAGAGCTCAACAGATGCACGGAGGATCGACCCCGAGAGATTTCACGGATTTCCTTGCAGCCTTGAACGGAAGCGAGTACATCTCTGATGAGACAAGATCACTCCTTGAGGAAAATCTTTCTGGATCCATGCTCTTGCTCTCAGACGAGAATGTCGGTGGAGGTTATGACCGACTTCCTGAAGACGTCCGGGACATTATCGAGGGGCCACTGGAAACGGAGTACGACGGAACCGGTGATGACTTCAATGTAATCGGCGAATGGGGGCGAGGAATCAACGCGCTCGCCGATTTTCTTGGAAGCGCTGACAGCGATCTCCACGGGGGCACGGAATTTTCGGCAACGACTACGGCAACGTTTGGATTGCTCCTTGACTCCCATGATGACTCTATGACCGTCGGCACCCTTCTCGACGAAAGCGAGTCTGCTATCGGTCGGTTGCTTGAAATCGCAATGAGAAATGAAGAGGGGAACTATGCTGTAATCGTTGGAGAAACTACCTATCCCAATATTGAGGTGTTTGAGCACCCGGTTCATGGAACAGTCGATCTAGAAAGTGTACTGAGAGGGCTCTACACCTACCGATGGGAAGACGGTGGAGAGGCTGTTACAGGGCTTACAGATTGGATTTCAGATTACGAGATGAGCGGTGATCCCAGTCAGGACAGGATGGCTACAAGGGCCGCCTTCGAAGTAATTACCACGATGGCTGGTGAACCCCTCAGGACGGACCTTGCTAATACAGGGCAAGACGTTGAAGACTCGGTGGATCCGGCGTTCACTGAATACAACAACTACCTGGCTTCGAGTTTGGCGAGGCTCTATACGGTCAATATCGATGACTTCTCCATCTTCCCTGGCCCCGGGGCTAGCGAGGAAGACCGATGGGGGTTGATGTCGAGAGCAGACCTTGAGAGAAACCCCCTCCATGAGAACGGAGACGTGGCGCTATTTTTGACCGATGACACGAAGAGAGATTTCCTGCAGCTCTTGCTTGCAAATGAAGTAATTGCTCCGCAGATTATCGGTGCTACCAGCGCTTACGAGACGGAAATCATGGGTTTTGCTCTAACCGGAGCAGATGAATGGGACTCTGATTGGAGCGAGTACGAAGGTCCGATTGCTGAGGATGCCGCTGAGCTCGGACGTCGTTCTGGAAGACTGAGCGACGTGATGAATGAGGCACTCGTCCAAGAACTCTATGACCGGAATTTGGATGAGGATGAGGCACAGAGGCAGCTTGTGCAGACTCTGATGACCGGCTATGAGATTGCGAAAATCGCCATACCTGAAGGTATGCCTGGTAACGGAGGGCCTGGAGCCATTGCCAACATCGCGATGGAGCTGGGTAAGGGGCCGGTGATGAATGAGTTTGCACAGTACGCTGAAGAGCGTATTCAAGATGACTATGCGGGAGGAGAGGCGAGGTCATGGTTGCCTGAAGACAGAGCAGAGAACATTAGAATGGCACGCCTGCAAGCACTTAATTTCGCAGTAGAACATGGATACATCAGCGAAAGTCAGCTGCATGAGGAGCTTCCGGTAAACGGGGAACTTCCGAGAAACCCTGGAGCTTGGGGAGAGGCTTCTGAGAGCATGGATTCGCATATGATTCGCCTGCTCTCAGGGATAGAGGAAGGTGCATTGCCCAACAGCCAGGACGTGGAGCAGGCAAGGGAAATAAATCCCTTCGGCGAGGACCTTCTTGCGACTGTTGATGCGTACGCAGAAGGTTACGCAGACACTCATGGGGATATTTCTGAGCTCTTTAGGCGAGCCGAGGAAGTCGCAAGTGATAGGGCAGATGAGGCAGCGGGGCGCGAGAATGAGACAGATGATTCTGAAGATTAATCGGATGCCACCGGTCTCGTGGGGGGCTTCTCATGCAAGCTAAAAGGTTCGGTTTTCGCCACAGGTGGACTCTGGTTATTGTAACTATTCTGCTTGCTCTCGGCTTGTTGGTTGGCGCCTTGCAAGTAGTTGCAAGTCCAGTTCACGAACGTAACTCTGGAGTCGATGACTCTATCGTTTCGGGTCAGGATCTGGACTATGTTCGAGAGAATTTCGCAGAGTTCGAAGGCGAAGAAGTAGTCGATTTTGCTGCTACGGCTTTCGGCGTCGTTCTTAGGCTGGAGAGCGGAATCGTCTCTGTCGGAGGAGAGGATTGGGAAGAGCAGTGGAGATATAGTCGACGTGAAACTGTCGACAGTGTGGATGTGGCTCCGGATGGGGGATATATTTATGTTTCATTTGAAGGTGTGACACTTCCGTGGTCCTCTGAAAGCGGTGTCCGTTTGTACGCTGGGGATGGGAGTCCCTCATACGAGTACTCGCTAGGGGACTTCGTTTCGGATCCTAGGAGCGGTGAATTCTACTACTCACAGTCGACCATGTGGTCTGTAGTTGCCACTGAAGAGACTGAGATTATCTCTGCATACGATCTGGAATCAGGGGAGGAAATTTGGGAATTCCCTATCGATAATCTTTGCTCGCATGGTGAGCCAGTTCTCGGCGAAGGCAAGGATGTATACCCGACTGAGCGCGGCATCATTCTTGGCCTTCAATGCATGCAGAATTCTGGGAATGAACAGAGCCAAGAACAAGTTGTCGCTCACCTGGCTGCTGCTGATGGCGCAACATACTGGCGAAGAGAATGGAGTGTAGAGGACGCGGAGTCTGCGCTTCCGAATGTCTTCTATCTGAACGACGCTTCGGTTCCGGGTTCTGAAGACGACTTGCTCGGGCGGGCTCTTCTTGCGAGTGGCGACCTTGAATACGCATTCATCAGTGATAATTCTGACGATCCGATGGACGCAGAGTTCTGGACTCCTGATTTCCTTGAGGATGAAGTAGTTCGCGAAGAGCTCCATCCGCCTCTCTCTGATGGCGGTGCTCGACCTGATGTTTTGATCGTGGGCATGCCAGATGAGATCGAGGTCCAGGTGGCAGTCCAGGTTTCCAGGATCCTTGCGGGTGATTCATCGTTCCCTGTCGATGAGGCGGACTTCAGTTTGCTTCAACTTCGGAGGAATGGGCGTCTCGTGGACGTGGTCGGCTATCGCCACTGGGAACTTCTGTCCTCCGAGATTCAGCGCACGTTCCTGAATGACCTTCACCGAGCGTTGGAAGGCGCTGGACCGGAGTAGCGATACGGATGGAGACGTTCCGTGTTCCGGGGCCTTAGCTTCTCTACTCGTCGTCGCGGCGGCGCCTCTTCTTGCCGTCGCGGCCGGGGCGCAGCAGCGCCTCGGCCAGGGTGAGCATCGTCTCCTCCAGGGAGGCGAGGCGCTTGGTCATGTCGTCGTGCGAGTTCTCGACGGCCTCGGTGACGGTCTCCTCGAACTCGTGCCGGTCCGGGCGCTGCTTGAGCTCCCGTAGTACCGGCTCGACGGCGGAGGCGATGTGCGCGTCGATCTCGTCGAGCTTGCCCGTGATCTGCGACAGGTGGTTGTCCACCTTGCCCGTGAGGATCTCGTGCTGGCGCTCCAGCCGCTCGTCGAGCGCGGCGCGGTGCTGGTCGGTCTGTTCGGTGAGGTTGTCGGAGAGGGTCTGGTGGCGCTCGGCGCTTTCGGCGGCCGTGCGGGCGGTCGACTCCTGGACGAACGTCCGCAGCTCGGCCAGGACTGCTGTGACCCTCTCGGCGTCCTCGGCGGGCTCCAAAGCGCGCTCGGAAGCTGTCCACCAGGCCATCTGGGGAAGGGTTGAGCCACCGGAGCGCCAGTGCCGGGTGAAGGGTGGTTTCACGGGGACACTCCGTTAGGCTGTACTCGATTTGAGAACAGGATGGTGTTGTGAGTACACACGCGGAGGCGCTCATCGACGTCGTCCGCTCCCTGATGCGGCAGCGGGGCATTGGGGTGCGCGAACTCGCGGGCCGGATGGGGCAGAGCCCGGGGAACCTCGGTGACAAGCTCAAGGCCCGACGACGTTGGCTGTATGACGACCTGTGGACGCTGGCGGAGGCCCTGGACGTCTCGCCCGTGGACCTGGTCAGGGCAGTGGAGCACCAACGGAAATCGCCGGTGTCGGCGTAGAAGGGGGAGCACATGACCGCCGAACCGATCGAACCGGGGGAGCCCGAGCGCAGAGTGAAGGACCTCGCCGGAATGCTGGCCGACCACGGGCTCACCCTCGTGCCCACCGCTTACCTGGAGGAACTGGAGGAGTTGGCGGACAGCGCCCGCCACGAACAGGTCATGGAGGACATCCGAGCGGGGCGCGAGGAGACCGAGAGCCTCGATGAGCTGGTCGCACGGGGTGAGTGGTGAGCCCCAGGTACCGGGTCGAGATCGCCAAGAGCGCTCGCAAGGCGGTCGAGAAGATCGACGAGCCCCACCGCGGTCGGGTCAAGAAGGCGATCGTCGCACTCGCCGACGACCCTCGTCCGAGCGGGTGCAAGAAGCTCAGGGGTGGCGGTGGCTACCGTATCCGTGTAGGTGACTATCGCGTGATCTATGACGTCGACGACGGGGTCGTCACTGTGACTGTGACGGACGCGGGTGCACGCGGCGGAATCTACGGATGAGGGCGTGTGCGTCCACCGAATGCGTGGATCGCTCAGCCGGGGCTGAGATTCGGTAGTCATCCCCCGCTACGCCGGAGGGCGCCGGACCGTCCTGGTCCGGCGCCCTCCCGTGGGGCCCGATGCGCCCTACTCGTCGTCCTCGTCGTCGCGGCGGCGCCTCTTCTTGCCGTCGCGGCCCGGGCGCAGCAGCGCCTCGGCCAGGGCGAGCATGGTCTCCTCCAGGGAGGCGAGGCGCTTGGTCATGTCGTCGTGCGAGTTCTCGACCGCCTCGGTGACGGTCTCCTCGAACTCGTGCCGGTCCGGGCGCTGCTTGAGCTCCCGCAGGACCGGCTCGACGGCGGAGGCGACGTGCGCGTCGATCTCGTCCAGCTTGCCGCTGTGGTCCAACTGCGGCCGGTCCACGAGCTCGGTCAGGCGGCGGTGCAGCTCGCTGACCTCCATCGACTGCGGCAGCTGGTTGAGCCGCTGGTTGAGCGCCTCCAACCGGTCGTCGATGGCCTCCATCCGGCCGTCGACGCCCTCGAAGTGCCCGCTGACGCCCTCGAACTGGCCCTCGACGCCGTTCATCCGGCCGTTGAGCCCGTCGATCCGGCCGTCGACGCCGTCGATCTTGCCCTCGATGCCCTCGAAGCTCCCCTCGAAGTGACCCTCGAAGGTGTCGAACCGGTCGGTGAGCCGACCGAGTTCGTGGTCGACCTTGCCGGTGATCTGCGACAGGTGGTTGTCCACCTTGCCCGTGAGGATCTCGTGCTGGCGCTCCAGCCGCTCGTCGAGCGCCGTGCGGTGCGCCTCGGTCTGCTCGGTGAGGTTGTCGGAGAGCGTCTGGTGGCGCTCGGCGCTCTCGGCGGCCGTGCGGGCGGTCGCCTCTTCGACGAACGTCCGCAACTCGGCCAGGTCCGCGGCGACCTTCCCGGCATCCTCGGCGACCTGGGCCCTGAGTGCGTCGGTGCGCTCGTTGACGGACTCCCGCAGCTGCTCGGCGGCGGCCTCGTCCCGCTCGCGGTCCTCGGTGCGGCCGAGGTCGATCTGCTCGCTGAGCTCGGTCAGGCGCTGGCGCAGGTGCGAACGGAGGTCGGTGAGGGAGGACTCGTGGTCCTCCCGCAGCTTGGCGACCGCCCCGGTCACGTCCGCGACGGCGGCGTTGGCCTCGGCGTGGTTCTCCTCGGCCTGCGTGCTGAGGTAACCGACGCTCTCGGAGAACTTGGCGGCCAGCGCGTCGTGCCGCTCCCGGGCGGCGGTCGCGAGGGCGGTCAGCTCCCCGGCGAGGGCCGAGGTGCGCTCGCCCAGCTCGCCGGTGTTCTCCTGGAGCCTGGTGAGCAGTTCCTCGTTCTTCTCGGAGAACGTCGAGCGGAGTTCCTCAGCGGACTCCGTCACCTTGGCGCTGAGCTCGGCGTCCGCCGTGCCCTGGGCCTCGCGGGCCTCGGTGACGGCCGTGGCGACCGCCTCGCGGCCGGCGGTGATCGCCTCGGTGATCTCGGTGCGGCTCTCGGCGAGCCTCGCCTCCAGCGCCTCGTGCCGCTCGGCGAGGGAACCCTCGATCGCCTCGGCCCTCTCCGCGAGCGAGGCCAGCGCGGTGTCCAGCGCGTCCAGGCGGGCCTCGAACCTCTCGGTGAGGCCGGTGAGCGCCTCGCCGAGGGCCTCGACCCTCTCCGCCGTGCGGTTGCCCGTCTCGCCCATCCGCTGCAGGCGGGTGAGCGCGGTGTCCAGGTGTCCGGCGATGCGCTGGGTGTCGGCGCGCAGGGACGGCATGTCGGCCAGGGGCTTGACCTGCCGCCCGACCAGCTCGATGTGCTCGGCGAGGGTCTCGGCCCACTCCGGCGGGCGCTCCAGGAAGCCGTCGATCCGACCGTTGACCGCGGTGACCGACTCGGCGAGGGCGGTGAGCTCCTGCTCGCGCAGCTCGCGCAGCAGCCACTCCATGCCCTCCAGGCGCTGGCGCATCTCCTCGGTCACCGCGCCCTGGGACTTCTGCTCGGAGACGTGCTCCTGGGCGGCCTGGGAGAGCAGGTCACGCATCCGGTCGGAGATCCCGGCCTGACCTCCCCCGTTGAGGAAGTTGTGATTGGTCTGTTCCACCGAGGTGCTCCTTTGGGTTCTGGCGCTCCCGTCCGGGCCCGGGGGAAGGGACGGTGGTTCCGGGCGGTCGGGTTCTCGATGGTCCCCGGGTGCGATGCGCCCCGCGGCGAAGACGCCTTAACGTGACTCAAGCGTGACTGTGCGTATACGCGCGAGGCATGCCGCCAGGGCTGCTCGAACCGCGCGCGGATCAGTCAACCAAGGCCTTCCGGGGGTGTCCATGAGAAGGGAAAGCATTCAGCGGTCGCCAGTGTAACGACCCGAACCCCCGTAGCCCCAGGGGTCGGGCAAAGATCCGCGTGCGGGAGGTAACGATCTGGGCCGCGCACTGTGACCGGAGTGCGATGCGGTACCAGTGGGGGTCCTGCTCAGGCGGGCTCCCGGATCTCCCGGCACAGGAGGCTGTACGGGCGGTCCCCGATCCTGGTCAGGACGACGGTGACCGCCTCGGAACCGGAGGCGCGCAGGTCCCTGTGCAGCTTCTCGGTGTCCACCGCGGATCCGCGCTTCTTGATCGTCACCGTTCCCGCGTCCCGCGCGCGCAGCGCGGAGCGCAGCTTCTTGAGGGAGAACGGCATGACGTCCGTGATCTCCAGGACGCGCCACAGCGGCGAGGGTTGGGACCGCTCGGAGGTGAAGTAGGCGATCCGCTCGTCGAGCAGGGCGCCGTCCACCCGCGCGGCGGCCTCGGCGACGAGGTGGGAGCGCACCACGGCGGCGTCCGGGTCGTACAGGTAGCGCCGCGCGGGGGCGACGGGCGCGGGCCCCAGGCCCGGTACCCCGTCCAGGTGCGCGACCGCGCCCTCGGTGGCGAGCAGCCCCGGCCGCTCGTGCAGCACGGTCGCCCGGCGCCGGGGCCCCTCGGCGAGTTCACCGAACCACAGCGCCGTCTCCTTGAGTTCGCCGTCCACCGAGATCCACTCGGCGGCGGCGTCGTCGGGCAGCACCTCGTGCGGGATGCCGGGCGCGGCCTTGAGACAGGCGGCGGAGGAGCCGCGGGCGAGGCCGGTCGCCACGTCCCACGGCGGCGAGTAGGCCGCCGGGTCGAACACCCGGCCCCGACCGCCGCGCCGCGCGGGGTCGCAGAACAGCAGAGGGTAGGCTCCGGGCGCGACCTCGGTCACGTCCCCCTCGCGCACCCGGGCCCGGTCCGCCAGACCGAGGGCGTCGATGTTGGCGCGCACCACGGCCACGGTCAGCGGGTCGGCGTCCACGCCCTCGACCGACACCCCCCGTTCGGCCAGGGCGAGCAGGTCCGCGCCGATCCCGCAGCACAGGTCGCCCGCGGGGCGCCCGTCCGCGACGGCGGCGGTGCGGTCGGCGCGGTAGTCGGCCACCACGCGCCGGGTGGACTGCTCCAGGCCGTCGGGAGTGAAGTACATCTCCTGCGACCGGCCGCCGAACTTGGCCCTGCCGCGCTCGCGCAGATCCACCTGGGTCAGAATCGCGTTGACCAGGTCCGACACGGGAAGATCGGGGGCGAGCGCGGCGACACGGGGGTCGTCGCGCAGGTGGGAGGCGACGGAGAGCCGGTCCTCCTTCGGGTCCACGCCCGCGAGCACCTCCTGGCCCGCGTCGGTGAGCAGAGCCGCGAAGGCGGGCACGCGCATGGGTCCTCCATCGTTCGACGGTGTGGGCGGTGCGGATCCGGGTACGCACCCCGCGCCCCCGGCGCTCCCGCCCCGAGCAGGCGGGGGCCCTGACCAGCGGCCCTCGCCACATTTCCATTCTGGCACTCGCGCGGGTAGAGTGCTAACCGCGACGAGGCCGGTCTGGCACCCGCGACGACAGGCCGCCGCGGTCGCCCCTTTTTCGTAACCGGTCCGTGCTCGCGCGCGGGCCGAAGTACAGGACACCGAAACCTTGAAGGGGGAGGTCACACCGTGTCGACCGCCACCAAGACCGTGCTGAAGCCGCTTGAGGACCGCGTCGTGGTCAAGACCCTGGAGGCCGAGCAGACCACCGCTTCCGGCCTGGTCATCCCGGACACCGCCAAGGAGAAGCCCCAGGAGGGCGAGATCCTGGCCGTGGGCCCGGGCCGTCTCGACGACAACGGCAAGCGCGTCCCGCTGGACGTGAAGGTCGGCGACGTCGTTCTCTACAGCAAGTACGGCGGCACCGAGGTCAAGTACGACGGCGACGAGTACCTGGTCCTCTCCGCCCGCGACCTCCTCGCGGTCGTCGAGAAGTAGGTCTCGACCTGGGGGCCCGCTCAGGGCCTCCGGCCAGGCAGTTCTCCGCATCCCGCACCGGTCGGCGCTTCGCCGGGCGGGCGGGATGTTCGTTTGTGACCACAAGAGGAAGCACTCAGCATGCCGAAGATCCTGGAGTTCGAGGACGACGCCCGCCGCGCCCTCGAGCGGGGCGTCGACCGCCTCGCCAACGCCGTCAAGGTGACGCTGGGCCCGCGCGGCCGCAACGTCGTCATCGACAAGAAGTTCGGCGCCCCCACCATCACCAACGACGGTGTCACCGTCGCCCGTGAGGTCGAGCTGGACGACCCCTACGAGAACCTGGGCGCCCAGCTCGTCAAGGAGGTCGCCACCAAGACCAACGACGCCGCGGGCGACGGCACCACGACCGCCACGGTCCTGGCCCAGGCGCTGGTCCGCGAGGGCCTGCGCAGCGTGGCCGCCGGGTCCTCCCCGATGTCCCTGAAGAAGGGCATCGACGCCGCCGCCGCGCAGGTGTCGGAGATCCTCCTCGACCGCGCCCGCCCGGTCGAGGAGCGCGCCGACATCGCCTACGTCGCCACCAACTCCGCCCAGGACGCGCAGATCGGCGACCTCATCGCCGAGGCGTTCGACAAGGTCGGCAAGGACGGCGTCATCACGGTGGAGGAGGCCCCGACCTTCGGTCTGGACCTCGACTTCACCGAAGGCCTCCAGTTCGACAAGGGGTACGTCTCCCCGTACTTCGTCACCGACGTCGACCGCCAGGAGGCGGTCCTGGAGGACGCGCGGATCCTCATCCACCAGGGCAAGATCAGCAACCTCAACGAGCTGCTGCCCCTGCTGGAGAAGGTCGTCCAGGACAAGAAGCCGCTGCTCATCATCGCCGAGGACATCGAGGGCGACGCGCTGGGCGCCCTGGTGCTCAACAAGATGCGCGGCATGCTCAGCGTCGCCGCGGTCAAGGCCCCCGGCTTCGGCGAGCGCCGCAAGGCCATGCTCCAGGACATCGCCGTCCTGACCGGCGGCCAGGTCATCGCCGAGGAGGTCGGCCTGACCCTGGACAACGCCGACCTGGACGTCCTGGGCTCCGCCCGCCGCGTCACCATCACCAAGGACGCCACCACGCTCGTGGACGGCGCCGGTGAGCAGAGCGAGGTCGAGGACCGCGTCCGTCAGATCCGCAAGGAGATCGAGGCGAGCGACTCCGACTGGGACCGCGAGAAGCTCCAGGAGCGCCTGGCCAAGCTCGCGGGCGGCGTCTCGGTCCTGCGCGTCGGTGCGGCCACCGAGGTCGAACTCAAGGAGAAGAAGCACCGCCTGGAGGACGCCATCTCGGCGACCCGCGCGGCCATCGAGGAGGGCATCGTCGCCGGCGGCGGCGCCTCCCTGGTGCACGCCTCCACCGCCCTGGACGACCTGGGCCTGAGCGGCGACGAGGCCACCGGTGTGGCGATCGTCCGCCGCGCGCTGGTCGAGCCCGCCCGGTGGATCGCGGAGAACGCGGGCGCCGAGGGCTACGTGGTGACCCACCGCGTCTCGGAGATGGAGGTCGGCCACGGCTTCAACGCCGCGACCGGCGCCTACGGCGACCTGACCGCGGAGGGCATCATCGACCCGGTCAAGGTGACCCGCTCCGCCGTCCAGAACGCCGCGTCCATCGCGGGCATGCTCCTGACCACCGAGGCGCTGGTCGTGGACAAGCCCGAGGAGGACGAGGACGCGAACGGCCACGGCCACGGGCACGGCCACTAGGAGCCCCGCGTCCCGGGGCACGGGCCCCGGGAGGGCTTCTTCGGGGGCGGGGCGCGTCGTCGCTCCGCCCCCGTCCACTACCACGGTATTCCCGATTCCCCCGCCGAATTGTGTGGCGTTTTCGGGCGTTTTTCCCAAAACGTGACCATTCTGTAGTTGTCGATTGGAGCGGTTGGGTCCCGCGTTGCGGGCATCATTCGTTACGTGACGGATGCAGGCGCCCGGGGGGGCGTGACCGCGCGGCGGCCGGGAGCGCACCGGGACGGAACGCACCCGGAGGCGGATCCGGCGACGCGCGACACGGGTTTGAACCATCTGGGGTCACTCGCGGTCCAGGGGGACGACGGGGCCATGGATTCGCTGTTGCGCGAGGTGCGGCCCATGGTGGTCCGGTACTGTCGTGCCCGCCTGGCGCGGGTCTCCGGGCTGGCCCACTACTCCGACGATGTGGCGCAGGAGGTGTGCATCGCCCTGCTCACGGCGATCCCGCGTTACCAGGACCGGGGGCGGCCCTTCGCGTCCTTCGTGTTCGGCATCGCGGCGCACAAGGTCGCCGACACCCTGCGGGGCGCGGGGCGGGTGGAGCTGGTGCCTACCGACACCGTCCCGGAACCGGCCGACGACGGGCCGGGGCCCGAGGAGGCCGCGGTCCGGGTGATCGAGGCCCAGCGGGCGCGGGAGCTGCTGGACGAGCTCCCGGAAAGACAACGGAACTTGCTGGTCATGAGGGTGATCGCCGGCCTGACGGCGGATGAGACGGGACATGTACTTGGGATGTCGGCGGGAGCGGTACGGGTTGCCCAGCACCGAGCTATTGCTCGGCTTCGGCAGGTGGCCCTGGCGAACAGACTCCTCCCCTGAGCACGGCCGCCGAGCGCGCTCGCGCCCGGTCTGCCCGAACCGTCCGAGACCGCCGCGGGGATACTGCCTCCACCCCGCGCCCGGGCGTCGGCGCCCGCACTGAGCGAACCCGGCCGACTGGAGGAAGACACGAGCGCCGGACGGTCCCCGGGCGCCGCTCCCGTCGGATGCGCCCGCCCGTCTCAAACGGTGAGACTGGTCACTTTCGGCCCGCGGCGACGGGGCAAACGCGCCTTTCCTCATGAGGCGGCCGGGGCCACGGCCTAGGATGAGGTGACACGCGGGGGCGAATCCGCGCAGGTGTGCCGGGACAGCGGAGGTTGTGTCATGAGTGACGAGTACAGCGACTACGGGGACAAACTGCTGCCCCCGGGACTCACCTACGACGACGTGCTCCTCGTCCCGGCCTACTCCGACCTCCAGCCCGGCGAGGTGGACACCACCACCCGGCTCTCGCGCAACATCGAGCTGAGCATCCCGCTGCTGTCGGCGGCGATGGACACGGTCACCGAGGCGCGCATGGCCGTGGCGATGGCCCGCCAGGGCGGCGCGGGCGTCCTGCACCGCAACCTCTCGGCGGAGGACCAGGCGGGCCAGGTCGACCTGGTCAAGCGGTCCGAGGCGGGCATGGTCACCGACCCGGTCACGTGTCGC
This sequence comes from Nocardiopsis sp. NPDC050513, assembly GCF_044457925.1. NCBI lineage: Bacteria > Bacillati > Actinomycetota > Actinomycetes > Streptosporangiales > Nocardiopsidaceae > Nocardiopsis > Nocardiopsis sp. NPDC050513. The sequence goes on from NZ_JBITHK010000017.1 coordinate 102,100, forward strand.
CCGGACGACACCCTCGCCGAGGTCGAGCGCCTGTGCGCCCGTTACCGCATCTCCGGCGTCCCGGTCACCGACCCCGACGGCTCCCTCGTCGGCATCGTCACCAACCGGGACATGCGCTTCGAGACCGACCGCGCCCGCCTGGTCCGCGACGTCATGACCACGGGCGAGCTGGTCACCGCCCCCGTGGGGGTCTCCCGCGAGCAGTCCTTCGAGCTGCTCCGCAAGCACAAGGTCGAGAAGCTGCCGATCGTCGACGGCCGGAACCGCCTGCGCGGCCTGATCACCGTCAAGGACTTCATCAAGAGCGAGCAGTTCCCCAACGCCACCAAGGACGCCGACGGCCGCCTCGTCGTCGGCGGCGCCGTCGGCGTCGGCACCGAGGCCGAGGAGCGCGCCAAGCTGCTGGTGGAGGCCGGGGTCGACTTCATCGTCGTCGACACCGCGCACGGCCACTCGGCCGGCCTGGCCGACATGGTCGCCAAGCTCAAGGCCAACTCCCGCGCCGACATCGTGGCGGGCAACGTCGCCACCCGGGCCGGGGCCCAGCTGCTCGTGGACGCGGGCGCCGACGCGGTCAAGGTCGGGGTCGGTCCGGGCTCCATCTGCACCACCCGCGTGGTGGCCGGTGTGGGCGCGCCGCAGCTCACCGCCGTCCTGGAGGCCGCCAAGGCGTGCGGTCCGGCCGACGTGCCGCTCATCGCGGACGGCGGGCTCCAGTACTCCGGCGAGATCGCCAAGGCGATCGTGGCCGGTGCCAGCACGGTCATGCTCGGCAGCCTCCTCGCCGGTGTCGAGGAGAGCCCGGGCGAGCTGATCTTCATCAACGGCAAGCAGTTCAAGGCCTACCGGGGCATGGGCTCGCTGGGCGCCATGCGCGGCCGCTCCTTCTCCAAGGACCGTTACGCGCAGGCCGAGGTCGCGGCCGAGGACAAGCTCATCCCCGAGGGCATCGAGGGCCAGGTGCCGTTCCGCGGCCCGCTCCAGGCGGTGGCCCACCAGCTCGTCGGCGGGCTGCACCAGTCGATGTGGTACGCGGGCACCCGCACCGTCCCCGAACTGCGCGAACGCGGCCAGCTCATGCGCATCACCAGCGCCGGGCTGCGGGAGAGCCACCCGCACGACATCACGATGACCGTCGAGGCCCCGAACTACAACGTGCGCTGACCGGCCCGGCTCCCCGCGCCCGGCGACACCCCCGGCGCCGCCGGGGCAGGGATCACAGCGCCGGAGGCGTCCGCCGAGGGCGAGGGGCGGGTCAGTGGGCGTGCCCCGCGTGCGCCCCGCGCACGTCCCACTCGGGGAAGGGGTCGGGCAGGCCCTCCCAGGAGGCGGTGAGTTCGGCGTCGGTGAGCAGGCACGCGCGCAGCGCCGCGTCCAGTGCGGCGTGGCGCAGTCCCGTGCCGATGAACACCAGTTCCTGGCGCGGGGGGACGGTGTCGGCGGCGTCGTGCTCCCCATGGGTGTGACCGAGCAGGTGGGCGTCGCCGGGGTTCCACGTTCCGGAGGGTTCGAAGCGGGCGACCGGGCCGGCCTGCGACCACAGCCCGCTGATCCGGGCGCGCGTGGCGAGCCAGAAGAACCCCTTGGACCGCAGCACGCGGCCGAACGCGCCCGAGTCCAGGCGCTCGGAGACCAGGTCCCACAGCCGGCCGGGGTGGAAGGGCCGGTCCGAGCGGAACACCACGCTGGAGATGCCGTACTCCTCGGTCTCGGGCACGTGGTCGCCGTTGAGCTCGGCCACCCAGCCGGGGGCGCGCGAGGCGCGCTCCAGGTCGAACAGCCCGGCGCCGACCACCCGTGCCGGGTCGATCTCGCCTCGGACGGCGCGGACGACCTGGGCCAGGGGGTTGAGCCGCCGGACGGCGGCCTCGACCCGGTCGGCCTGTTCGGGGGTGACCAGGTCGGTCTTGTTGACCACGATGACGTCGGCGAACTCGACCTGGTCGACGAGCAGGTCGCTGACGGTCCGCTCGTCGTCCTCGTAGGCGTCCAGACCCCGTTCGACGAGGTCGTCCCCGCGCCCGAGCTCGTCCAGGAAGCTCACGGCGTCGACGAGCGAGACCATGGTGTCGAGTGCGGCGCGGTCGAGCAGGGTGGCACCGTCCTCGCCGGTCACGGCGAACGTGGCGGCCACGGGCATGGGCTCGGAGATACCGCTGGACTCGATGAGCAGGTGGTCGAAGCGGCCCTCGGCGGCCAACCGGTCGACCTCCTCCAGCAGGTCGTCGCGGAGGGTGCAGCAGATGCAGCCGTTGGTCATCTCCACGAGCCGTTCCTCGGTGCGCGACAGGGAGCTCCCGTCGCGCACGAGGCCCGCGTCGATGTTGATCTCGCTCATGTCGTTGACGATGACCGCCACGCGCAGCCCCCGCCGGTTGTTCAGCACATGGTTGAGCAGGGTCGTCTTGCCCGCTCCGAGGAACCCCGAGAGCACCGTCACCGGCAGCCGGTCGGTCTTCGCCGTGTCCACGCCCACCCGTCCCTTCGTCGTCGAGCCGGGGCCCGCCCGGAGGGGTCGGGGGAGGCCCGGTTGGGAATGATCATCGTATTCATTTCACGCGCGGATCCGTGCCCCGCGCTCCGGGGCGGGCGCCCGCGCGGTCAGTCTCCGGCTCGGCGCAGCACGTGGATCCCGGCCTCCTCGGGGCCCTCGGGGCGCACGTCCAGACCGTGGTCGGCGGCTTCGGCGCGCAGCGCGTCAGGGGTGAGCAGCCACCAGTCGTAGTGCACGTCCGCCGAGGAGACGAGGTCGCCCGCCTCGTGCGTCTCGTAGGTCATGGTCCAGCGGACCCGGTCCTCACCCGAGGGGACGGCGGAGGCCCATCCCCGGTAGCGGCGGCGTCCGACCTCCACCTCGCCCATGACCGTCCTTTCGATGGCGGCGGGCTCGAACGGGGGTTGGAGGTTGAGGACGGCGACGGCTCCATCGGTGAGCCGGTCGGTGAGCAGCGTCCACACCCGGGCGCGGTCGTCGGGGGAGAAATGGCCGATGACGTTCATGGCGAGGAGGCCGCCGATGCGGTCGGGCAGGCTGACGGAGAGGAGGTCGCCGTCGAGCACGGTGACCCGCCCCCGCCCCCAGTCGGGGTCGGCGGCGCGGGCGAGCAGGACCGACCGCAGGCCCGCGGCGGGTTCGACCGCGATCACCTCGCGCCCGGGCCGCGCCTCGACGGCCAACCGGGTTCCCCGCCCGCTCCCGGCGCCCACGTCGACGAGGGGTCCGTCGGCGCCGTCCGCCGAGCTGAGCACCGTGGCCACGGCGGAGCCGAACGACGTCCACCAGGGGGCGATGAGGAGGTCGATGAACTCGGCCGAACGGGCGTACTCGTCGTGGTGTCCGGGCATGGCCGCGTACCTTTCCCAGGGGTGATCGCCGCCGGGTAGCAACGATAATGATTATCATACCCATTCGGCGCCCGCTCGTGCCCGGATGGCGGACTTCCGGACCCTCGCCTCACACGGCCATCGCCCCGCGCGGCGCGTCCGCCAGCCCGCCGGAGGCGCCGTACCTCTCCCAGGCGGCGGCGATCCGCCGGACCGCCAGCGACAGCGTCGGTTCGGGGGCCAGGAAGGGCAGCCGCAACCACGGCGAGGGCTCGCCGCCGGGGGTGAGCGCCGACCCCGGCAGCAGCGCGACGCCGTGCCGGAGCGCGACCTGCGCGAAGGCCGCCGCGTCTCCGTGCGGCATCCGCGCCCACACGGTCTGGCCGCCGACCGCCGGGAGGTACCGCCAGCCGGGCAGACGCCGGTCGATCTCGGCGGTCAGGTGGGCGTGGCGTCGGCGGAGTTCGGCCGTGCGCCGTCCGACCAGGGCGTCCGGCGCGCGCAGCACCGCGGCGGCGGCCAGTTGGGAGGCGACGTCGCCGCCCGCGTCGGCGAGGGTCTTCGCACGTCGGAGCCGGTCCATCACGGGTGGCCGGGCGCGGATCCAGCCCACCCGCAGTCCGCCCCAAGCCAGCTTGCTGAGCGAGCCGACCGTGACGATCCGCTCCCCGCCGGGGTACGACGCCAGGGGCGGCGGCGGGTCGGCGGCGAAGCCCAGCTCCACCATGGTCTCGTCGTCGACGACGAGCAGTCCGTGCGCGCCCGCCGCGGCGGCGACCCGACGCCGGTCCATCGGCCCCATCAGCGTCCCGGTCGGATTCTGGAACGAGGGGATGAGGTAGGTGAGGGCTGGGCGGGCGGCCATGCCCTCCAGGAGGGCCTCGGTGTCCACGCCCCCGGGACCCGTGCCGACGGCTCGGATCCGCGCTCCGGCCTCACCGAACAGGGCCAGCGCTCCCGGGTAGGTGGGGCTCTCGGCGAGCACGGTCTCCCCGGCGGCGACACGGCAGCGCACCAGGAGTTCCAACGCCTGCTGGGCGCCGTTGGTGACCAGGATGTCGTCGGCCTCCGTGGGCAGGCCGCGCCGGGTGAACCACGCGGCGACGGCGGCGCGCAGGTCCGGGTGGCCGACGGGGTGGTAGCCGATGTCGTCGGAGAACCCGGCCACGCGGGCGACGGCCTCCCGGTAGCCGTCGAGCAGTTCGGGAGGCGGGGAGTCCGGCGCCGCGCAGGTCAGCACCAGGGAGGCCGCGGGCGGTTCGAACAGGGCGAGGAACCCCGAGCCGTGGTGCGTGTCGGGGGAGCCGTCGCTCCGGGCGGGGGCGGGGCCGTGCGCGACCCGGGTTCCGCTGCCCCGGCGGCGGGTCAGGACGCCCTCGTCGCGCAGCAGGTCGTAGGCGGCGACCACGGTGCCCCGCCCCACGTTGAGCCGGGCCGCCAGGCGGCGCTCGGCGGGCAGCCACGTGTCGGGGGCCAGGGCGCCCTCCTCGACGAGCGCGCGCAGCCGGTCCGCCAGCGACCGGTAGAGGGGGCCGCGCCGGGCCGCCCACCGGCCGAGCAGGAGGGTGAGGTCGTCCGCGCCGAGTGGATCGCTCATACGGCCAATTCTCCCCGGATTGGCTCTGCCCCGGGGACGCCGCCCCCGGGAAGGTGGGGACATGACACACCACGCCGAGACCAGGACCGTCCACCAGCCCGCGCCCGCCGTCGGGGGCAGCACGCCGCTGGGCGTGCCCATCTACCAGTCGCACACCTTCGCCTTCCCCGACACCGAGGCCATGGCCGCGTCCTTCGAGGGAGCGGGCCCGCCCTTCGTCTACGCCCGGTACGGGAACCCGACGGTCGCCGCGATGGAGGACGCCGTCGCCGACCTGGAGGGCGGCGCGGGCGCCATCGCCTCCGCCTCGGGGATGGGCGCGATCACCGCCACCCTGTGGGCGCTGCTCGGCACCGGCGGCCACGTCGTCGCCCAGGACCGGCTGTACGGCGGGACACAGGCCCTGCTCACCACGCTGCGCGACCGGTGGGGGGTCGAGGTCACCCAGGTGGACGCGGACGACGTCGCCGCGGTGGGCGCCGCGCTGCGCCCGGACACGCGGGTGCTGCTGCTGGAGACCATCGCCAACCCGAGCGGCACGGTCGCGGACCTGCCCGCTCTGGCCGACCTCGCCCGCCGCAACGGGACCACGGCGATCGTGGACAACACGTTCGCGACCCCGCTCCTGTGCCGCCCGATCGAGCACGGCGCCGACATCGTCGTGCACTCGGCCACGAAGTACATGGGCGGCCACTCCGACACGATCGGCGGCGTCACCGTGTTCGCCGACGCCGGGACGCTGGAGCGGGTCCGCGCGCGCACGCAGGAGTTCGGCGCGGTCATGGAGCCGTTCGCGGCGTGGCTGATCAGCCGCGGTCTGAGCACGCTGGGCGTGCGGGTGCGGCGGCACTGCGCCAACGCGCTGACCCTCGCCGAACGCCTGGCCGGGCACCCGGAGGTCACCCGGGTCCACTACGCGGGCCTGCCCGACCACCCGGGGCACGCGGTCGCCCGCAGGGTCCTGGACGGGGGCTTCGGCGGCGTCCTCGCCTTCGAACTGGCGGGCGGGCTCAAGGCCGGACGCGCCTTCGCCGAGCGGGTGCGGCTCGCCGCGCTCGCGCCGTCCCTGGGCGACGTGCGCACGCTGGTCATGCACCCGGCGAGCACGTCGCACCGGATGCTCGACGCCGAGGGACTCGCCCGCGCGGGGATCTCCGAGGGCCTGATCCGGTTGAGCGCGGGCATCGAGGACGTCGAGGACCTGTGGGCCGACCTGGAGCGGGCGCTGGGGTAGAGGAGGCGCGGACCACGGCACCGGTGTGCCCCGCGAGGGAGCACACCGGTTGCTCAGGCCGCTACTCGACCGGCTGGAGGAACCATTCCTGGTCCTCGTAGGGGCCCTGCGGCCACTGGATCACCGCGGCCCCGTTCTGCGTGGAGGAGGAGCCCACCGCGAGGTGCTGCCCGCTGTAGTGGTTCTGCAGCCTGACCCGGTCCGGCTGCTTGAGGAGGCGCCAGGCCTCGGTCAAGCCGCCGTTCCACGGGCACCGTTCGAGAATCGCGGGCGACCCGTTGACCCACGGATCGTCCACGGACAGGCAGAGGCCGCTGTCCCGGTGCACCACGTTGAAGGTGCCGTTGTCGAGCTGGTCGAGCCTCCAGTCCTGGGCGAGGCCGTCCTCGCAGTCCCACTGGACGACACGCAGGTCGCGCATGCCGGTCGCGCACTTGCCGCTGTTGGCGTTGACGAGGTCGAAGTAGTACTCCTCGGCGGCGGCAGGGGCCGCGGTCCGCACCGGGCCGGACACCTGCGCGTACGCTCCGGCCGCGCCGAGCCCCGTCTGCACCATGACCGCCGCGCCGATCACGGCTGCCGCGCGTACCACGCTTCGCTTGCCTCGCATGAAACTCCTTACTCATCGCCCCAAGTTCGAGACCTTGGGTAGTCGATATAGAACCTAGCGTGACCATGGGGTGTGTGGGGCCCGTTCGCGAAGGTCGTCCGGGGAGTGGGGAACGGGAGGGCGACCCGGAGGCGAGTAGACTCTCCGCGGCAGTACACGCGCCGGTCGAGCATCCGGCGCAGCACTTTCGAGGGGGATCAGGCGTTGGCTCAGGTGGAGATCGGGCTGGGGAAGAACGGGCGCCGAGCCTACGAGCTCGACGAGATCGGGATCGTGCCCGCCCGACGCACGCGCGACCCCGAGGAGGTGTCCATCGCGTGGCAGATCGACGCCTACCGGTTCGAGACGCCGCTGATGGTCAGCCCCATGGACAGCGTCGCCTCCCCCGGGACGGTCGTGGCCGTCGGCCGGCTGGGCGGGCTCGGCGTGCTCGACCTGGAGGGGCTGTGGACCCGCTACGAGGACCCGGAACCGCTCCTCGCGGAGATCCGTGAACTCGACGACGTCGCCGCCACCCAGCGGCTCCAGGAGATCTACGCCGCGCCGATCCAGGAGGAGCTGATCGGCCGCCGGATCCAGGAGATCCGCGACGCGGGCGTCGTCACGGCCGCGCGGCTGTCCCCGCAGCGCACCGCCCAGTACCACAAGGCGGTCGTGGACGCCGGGGTGGACCTCTTCGTCATCCGCGGCACCACGGTCTCCGCCGAGCACGTGTCCGGCCGGGCCGAGCCGCTCAACCTCAAGCAGTTCATCTACGACCTCGACGTGCCGGTCGTGGTCGGCGGCTGCGCCACCTACACCGCGGCACTGCACCTGATGCGGACCGGCGCGGCCGGCGTCCTGGTCGGGTTCGGCGGCGGCTCCGGGCACACCACCCGCTCCGTGCTGGGCGTGGCGGTCCCGATGGCCAGCGCCGTCGGCGACGTGGCCGCCGCCCGCCGCGACTACCTCGACGAGTCCGGCGGCCGCTACGTGCACGTCATCGCGGACGGCGGCATGACCGGCAGCGGTGACATCGCCAAGGCCCTGGCCTGCGGCGCGGACGCGGTCATGGTCGGCTCCCCGCTGGCGCGCGCGGCCGAGGCGCCCGGCGGCGGCTACCACTGGGGCAGCGAGGCGCACCACGGCGAGCTGCCGCGCGGCGAGCGGCTCAACGTCGGCACGATCGGCGACCTGAAGTCGATCCTGCACGGCCCGGCCTCCACGAGCGACGGCTCCATGAACCTCATGGGGGCGCTGCGCCGGACGATGGCCACGGCCGGGTACACGGATCTCAAGGAGTTCCAGCGGGTCGAGGTCGTGGTGAACCCCCACCGCTGACCGGACGCGACGGCTCCTTCGAGGGCGCTCCGCCACCGGGCGGGGCGCCCTTCCGTGGTACGCCCGGCATGGGCAGTTGCTTGGAGGTGGAAGTCCTCTAGAGGAAGCGGCAGTGCTAACTCTGAGCCAGAGGCAACGGCGTCATCGC
>NZ_JBITHK010000018.1:0-102568 GCF_044457925.1 Nocardiopsis sp. NPDC050513
TGTGTCCGGTCGCTCTTCCGTGGAAGGCGTCTGCGTTTCCGCTTTGTTGTGTCTTTACTTTATCAGGTGTTCCGTGCCCCGCCAAACCGGCGGTTCCGGATCAACCGAACGGGGTAAAGCACCCGTTGTGCCGCGTTCATTCCAACGACTGGTCGTTGGGACTCGAATTCAGCTCCCCGAGCCTACCGGGTCCGAGCCGGTGCTCGAACCACGTCGACCGGAAGAAGATGTGCTTCGCGGTACGGTTCCGAGTCGACCATACAGGCCGCCCGCCGCCCCGCAGCGACTCTCTCGAGTATAGGGAGGGAGGGGCCAGACGTCAAGGCAGACCCCGGATCGGGTGGGAACCCGTCGATCCGGGGCCTCGTCGCCCCTCACGGGCGGCTTCTGAAGGCCCCCGGCGCGTACGGTCCCCACACCGGGACCGACTGCTCGCGCCAGCTACTGTCACTGTCAACCTGCTAGGTGCCCGGGACATTCCCGATCGAAACCCCCCGAGCCCCGGCAATCCTCGGGGACACCGCCGACCGCGCCCGCGGCCGAACGGCCCTCCGGCACGCGTCGGGGCCGACGCCCGAAGGACGCCGGCCCCGGCCGACACGCATGGGAGCGTCCGTCACCTCCCGGCGAGGATGACTCCGCCGATGTTGCGCTTGCCCCTGCGCAGCACGACGAACCGCCCCTGGAGGACGTCGTCCGAGGACAGTCGCGCCTCGACGTCGGTCACCTTCTCGTTGTTCACGTACGCCCCGCCCTCCTGGATCGCACGGCGGGCGGCGGACTTGCTGTTGGTCAGGCCGCTCTGGGCGAACAGTTCGGCGACGGTCGGCAGCTCCTCCACCGGCCCGGAGACCTCGGCCCTGGGCACTTCGGAGAGGGCGGCGTCCAGCGTGCGCGCGTCGAGGTCGCCCAGGTCGGCGCGGCCGAACAGCGCGAGGCTGGCGTCGAGCACCTTCCGGCACTCCTCCTCTCCGTGCACCAGTGCGGTGAGGTCCTCGGCCAGGGCCCGTTGCGCGGCGCGCGCCTGCGGCCGCTCTTCGGTCTGGCGCTCCAGCTCCTCGATCTCGCTCCGCTCGCGGAAGCTGAACACCTTGAGGTAGCGGATGACATCACGGTCGTCGGCGTTGAACCAGAACTGGTAGAAGGCGTACGGCGACGTGAGTTCGGGGTCGAGCCAGACACTGCCGGTCTCGGTCTTGCCGAACTTGGTGCCGTCCGCCTTGGTGAGCAGGTTGGTGGTGAGCGCGTGCGCCTGGCCGTGCGGCTGGTTGCCGTCGATCCTGCGGACCAGGTCCAGCCCCGCGGTGATGTTGCCCCACTGGTCCGACCCACCGGTCTGGAGCGTGCACCCGTACCGCCGGTAGAGCTGGACGTAGTCGTAGGACTGGAGCAGCACGTAGCTGAACTCGGTGTAGCTCATCCCCTCACCGTCGAGACGGGTACGGACCGTCTCGCGCGCGAGCATCTGGTTGATGCTGAAGTGCTTGCCGACGTCGCGCAGCAGCTCGATCGCGCTCATCGACCCGAGCCACTCAGCGTTGTTGGCCAGGACCGCGTCGGTCGGCCCGGGCTGCTCGCCCTCGGGGGTGAACCGCAGGAAGGCCGACAGCTGGCCGGCCAGATTGTCGACCCAGCCGCGCACGGTCTCGACCGGGTTCATCTGACGCTCGGCGGTGGGCTTGGGGTCGCCGATCAACCCCGTGCCCCCTCCGACGAGGGCGATCGGTCGGTGTCCGGCCTGCTGGAAGCGGGCCAGCGTGAGGATCTGGGTGAGATGGCCGACGTGCAGGCTGCCCGCCGTCGGGTCGAATCCGCAATACAGGCTGACCGGACCATCGGCGAGCGCCTTGCGGAGTGCGTCAAGGTCGGTCGTCTGCGCGAGCAGGCCGCGCCACTGGAGTTCGTCGATGATGTCGGTCACTGTGTGCTCTCTGTCGCTAGGGCGGGCCCGGGGCCCGATCTGCCTGAAAGTGTAGGGCGGGTGTTGCGGATGGTCACTCGACTTTCCCCCACCCCCACGCTATCCGGCGATCACACGTTCACGTGTCGCGCACCGAGCCCTTGACAGCAGAAAGCTAATAGGAATAGCTTTTTGGCTACTGGCACTAGCCACAGGAGGAAGCCATGCACCACCTGCGACGTCCCCAGGGGCGGATCGCCTACGACCTCCACGGTGCGGACAACGACGGCCCACTCGTCGTCTGCGTCCCGGGAATGTTCGACCACCGCGCCTCGTTCCGGTTCGTCGGCTCCGCCCTCGCCGAGCACGGGTTCCGCGTCGCCGCCATGGACCTGCGGGGCCACGGCGACAGCGACGCCGCCTTCGACGACCACACCAACCGCGCAGCCGCGACCGACGCCATCGCCCTGGCCGAGGAGCTCGGCGGCACGGACGTGATCATGGTGGGCAACTCGCTCGGCGGCGCCGCGGTGACCATCGCCGCCCGGGAACGCCCCGACCTCGTCGCGGGCATCGCCCTGCTCGCCCCCTTCCTGCGCAACGAGGGGGACGGCGCGCTGAAGCGGCTGGTGTACCGGCTCATGCTCGTGCGCCCGTGGGGTCCCCCGCTGCTCGTGGCCTTCTACGACAGGCTCAACGTGGGCCGGACGCCGCGGGGCCACGAGGAACACAAGCGCCGGATCCGCGACATGCTGCGCCCGCGCGCCCACTACCGATCCGTCGTCGCCACCGTCCTCGCCCGCTCCGAGCAGATCCTGGAGGCCGGAGAGCTCAGGGCCCGGGCCGCGGTGATCGTCGGCGAGCAGGACCCCGACTGGCCCGACCCCGCGGCCGAGGCGGCCTGGGTGGCCTCCGTGGTCCACGGGTCCGTGGAGATGGTCCCCGAGTGCGGCCACTACCCCCAGTCCCAGCGACCCGACGTCGTCGTGCCCGCGCTCCTGCGCCTGGCCGAGCAGGTGAGCGCCGGTGCCTAGGGCGGGTCTGTCCCCACGGCTGGTGGCGGAGGAGGCCGCGCGGCTCGTCGACGACCAGGGGCTCGACGCCCTGTCGCTCGCCGCGGTCGCCAAACGGTTCGGTGTCGCGGTCCCCAGTCTGTACAAGCACGTGGACGGTCTGGCCGCACTGCGGCGCGAGGTCGCCCTCCTCGGCGCGGCCGAGCTCGGCGATCGGCTGCGCACGGCCGCCACGGGACGCGCCGGACCCGACGCGTTGCGCGCCGTCGCCGCCGCGTACCGCCGTTACGCGCACGCCCACCCGGGCCGGTACGCAGCCCTCCAGCGGGCGCCGGGCGCCGACGACCACGAGGCACGGAGGGTCTCCGCCGTACCGGTCGAGGTGCTCACGGCCGTACTGGCGGGCTTCGGCATCGGCGGCGGTCAGGCGGTGCACGCCGTCCGCACCCTGCGCAGCGCGCTGCACGGGTTCGTGGACCTGGAGACGCGCGGGGGCTTCGGCCTGCCCGAGAGCGTGGACGAGACCTACGAACTCCTGGTCGAGGGGTTCGTACTGGCCGTCCAGAACTGGCCCGGCACCGCGTCCGCGCGGGTCGGGACCGAGCAGGACTCCGAAGGCGAACGACAGGGGAGACACTGATGCTGGCTGGACACTTCGGCGTCGCGGGGATCGTCAAGGCCTGGCGCCCGGCACTGCCCATGGGGGCGCTGCTCGTGGCGGCGCAGCTGCCGGACCTGGTCTTCGGACCACTGGCGCTGTTGGGCGCCGAGACCATGGAACCGGCCGAGCCGGGCCTGACGGGCTACGGCTCGCTCCTGATCACGGCGCCGTTCTCGCACTCCCTGGTCAGCAACCTGGTGGTCGCGTTCCTGGTGGGCGGGCTGACACACCTGTTCCTCCGAGGCCGGTGGGGGCGTGACGCCGGTCTGGTCCTCGGCGGGGTGGTGTTCAGCCACTGGCTGCTCGACCTGCTGGTGCACCGCCCCGACCTGCCCGTCCTGCCCGCCGGAGGGGGCGACCTGCCCCTGCTCGGCCTGGGGCTGTGGGAGCTCCCGGTGGCGACGGGCGTGGTCGAGGGGGCCCTCGTGCTCGCGGGCACGGTGCTGTACACGTGGCGCACGTTCCGGGACGTCCCCGGCCGGACACGGGCATCGTTGTACAGCGCGGGCATCGGTCTGCTCCTCGTGGGCTCGTTCGCGCTCGACCTCCTGTCCGGCTGACCCTCCCCGGGCCGCCTCCGCCGTCTGCTCCGGAACCGTCGACCCCCGCCCACACGCGCGGTGAGAGCTACCTGACCTCCGCTCCTGTTCCCACACGGCATCGGGATGCGCCAAGCTGGTGGTGCCCGGAGCACCCCCGCGCCCGGGGAGATCGGACCGTGTTGGAGTCCCCCCATGCCCAAGAAGATCCTGACCGGTATCGCCGGCGTCCTCGTCCTCGTGGCCGCGCTCGCGCTCTATCGACTGGGCGTCATCGACCTGGCGCCGACCGAGACCGACCAGCAGCGCACCGGCGACACCTCGTCGGGCGCGGCCCCCACCGATCCACCCGCCTCCGGTGGCGCCGACGGCCCGGAGGCAGCCGGATCCTCCTCGGCCGGCACGGCGCTCGCCCTTCTGGACGAGCTGCGTGTGGCGGAGGAGAACGACCCGCCCGGCTACGACCGGTCGCTCTTCCCGCACTGGGACACCGGAGTCCAGGACGACTGCACCACCCGGCAGGCGGTCCTGCTGCGCGACGGCGAGGACGTGGAGGTCGACGAGGACTGCCAGCCGGTGTCCGGCACGTGGTACAGCGTCTACGACGGCGAGACCCTGACGGAGGCGGGGGACCTGGACATCGACCACATGGTCCCGCTCAACGAGGCGTGGCGCTCGGGAGCGGACTCCTGGACGACCGAGGAGCGCAGGCGGTTCGCCAACGACCTCGACAGTTCACAGCTCTGGGCGGTCAGCGCGTCCAGCAACCGGTCCAAGAGCGACGCGGACCCGAGTGACTGGCTGCCCCCGCTGGAGTCCTTCCACTGCGACTACGCGGCGGCCTGGATCGAGGTCAAGCACACCTGGGACCTGGCCGTCGACCCGGACGAGGAGGAGGCCCTGCGCGAGGCGCTGGCGGGCTGCTGAGCCTGGGGCAGGGCGTCCCCTCCGCCGACCGCTCCGGCCCCGGCCCGCCGCCCGGGCGCGGTCCGCCGCCTCGTCAGCCGCGGGCGGTCGGGCTGATCCCCCGCGCGGTCGCCAGCAGTTCCTCCTGGCCGAGGAGTCCGAAGGTGTCCCGGACCTCCACCGCGACCCCGGATTCCGGGCTCCAGAAGGCCTCGGTCTCCCCGTGCAGCGCCGGCGTGCCCCGGTTGTCGAACGGGGTGAGCTCCCAGGCGTCCGGGGCGCGCTCGTGGTACTCGGCCAGGAAGGCGCGGACGGCGTCGAGGTCGGTGAGCCGCTCCCCGCGCATCACCAGGACCTGGAGCACGACCCTGACCCCTCCCCCGTCCGCGGGCTTCTCCCACACACGGGTGGCGAAGGACACGTCCCCCCACTCGTAGTCGAACTCGTCCTCCGTCGTCCGCTCGTCGACCTGCGCGGGCAGGTAGCCGACGGTGAAGCCGTCCACATCTCCTCCTCCGGGGTCAGCGGCGGCCGGGGCCGCCACGAGTACCAGCGCGAGCACGGCGGCGAGCGCCGCCACGAGCCGTCCGACCATGGGCATGGGCACCTCCGGCGGAGGTCACGGGCCCCTCCCGATCCTCCGCCTCCTTCCATCGTCCGACCGCTCCGTGCCCTTCACCAGGGTGATCTCGAACCTGTGGACAACTCCGTTCCGACACGCCTCGGGCCCGCTCCCGCCTCAGCGTCCGGGCACGTGGTGGTCGGCGAGGAACTCGGCGATCGCCAGCGAGGACGTGGCCGCGGGCGAGGGGGCGTTGCGCACGCACACCACCCGTCCGTGGGTGTCGACGCGGAAGTCGTCGAGCAGGCCGCCGTCCCGGCCCAGGGCCTGCGCGCGGACGCCGGACTCGGCGGGCCGCAGGTCGGCCGCGCTGATCTCGGGGACGAGCCGACGCGCCTGGCGCGCGAAGACCGCGCGCGAGGACGACACCAGGACCTCGCGGGCACCCATCGTCCAGTGGCGGCGGGCCAGCCGCCAGAACCCGGGCCAGGCGAGGGTCTCGGCGAGCTCGCGCGGGACGAGGTCCCGGCCGCGGTAGCCCTCGCGCGCGGCCGCGAGGACGGCGTTGGGTCCGGCCATGACCTCACCGTGGACGTGGCGGGTCAGGTGCACGCCCAGGAACGGGTAGCGGGGGTCGGGCACCGGGTAGACGAGGCCGCGCACGAGGTGGCGGCGCTCGGGGACGAGCTCGTGGTAGTGGCCGCGGAACGGCACCGTCCTCGGGTCGGGCGCCGCCCCGGCCATCCGCGCGAGTTCGTCGCTGTGCAGGCCGCCGCAGACCACCAGGCGGTCGAAGCGGTGGATACGCCGTTCGCCCTCGGGCGTTCCGGTGAGGGCGTCGACGCCGTCCTGGTCCTGGCGGAGGCCGATGACGGGCGTGCGGAGCAGGACGCGTCCCCCGGAGCGGCGCACGTCGTCGGCGAGCTGCTCGGCGACGGCGACGAAGTCGGTGATCGCCGTGGTGGGCGAGTGCAGCGCGGCGAGCCCGGAGGCATGGGGTTCGACGTCGCGCAGGCCCCGGGGACCGAGGCGGACCACACCGGGGACGCCGTTGTCCTCGGCGCGCCGCTCGATGTCCTCCAGCCGCGCCCTGTCGTGGGCGTCGACCGCGACCAGGACCTTGCCTGCCTCCTGGTAGGGCAGGCCGTGTTCGGCGCAGTAGTCCCTGAGCAGGCCCACGCCGCGTCGGCAGAGGGTGGCCTTGAGCGAGCCCGGCCGGTAGTACAGGCCGGCGTGGACGACGCCGCTGTTGTGGCCGGTCTGGTGCGCGGCGACCCGGTCCTCCTTCTCCAGGACCGTGACTCGGACGCCGGGCCGCTGGAGGGTCAGCCGCCGGGCGAGGGCCAGGCCGACGATTCCGGCCCCGATGACGCCGATGTGTTCGGTGCTGCGCATGGCCGAACGCTAGCAACACGGCGCCGGGCGGTTCCTCTCCGGGGCGGTCAGAGCGAGCGCAGGCCCACGAGGACCGCGTGGAGGATGTCCTGGCGGTCGAGCGGCCGTGAGGGGCCGCAGACCTGGAGGGCTCCGTCGTCCACCAGGTCGGCGACGATGGCCCGGACCTGACCGACGGGCAGCCGGACCTCCACCGCCAGTTCCACCAGGGTCCGCGCGTGCCGGGCGTGTTCGAGGATCGCGGCGCGCTCGGGGCGCAGCCACTCGCCTCGGCCGGGGGTCCGCGCGGCGACGACGTGCCCCAACAGGTCCGTCCCCAGGCCCCGGTCGCGCGGCCCCGCCGCGTCGGGGTGGCCCGCGTCGACCGCGAAGGGGCGCAGGAACCGTTCTCTCCCGGCCTCGCCGCCCAGTGCCGCGCCGGGCCACGGGTCCGCACTGAGGGCGTCGTGGTCGGTGACGCGCGGTGCGTCCTGCCCCGGCACGCGCGGGGCGGCGACGTCGGGGGCGCGACCGCGCCCGACCGCGGACCGGGCCCGGGAGCCGTCAGCGTTCACCGTCGCCTCCGGGTGGTGTGCGGTGGGCGGCCTGCGGTCCGCTCGGGTGCTCGGGGTACGGGTGGGTGTGCGCCGTTCCGCGGGGGGCGCCCGCCCAGTCCGCGTAGGCGGGGTCGGGGCGCCAGGCCGGTTCCGGCACGGGATCCTCGGGCGCGCGGACGGGAGGCGGCACGGGGGTCGCCGGGCCGTGGTCGGACGGCGGCGGGGGACCCGTCGGCCCCTGGTCGGGGGGCGCCACCGTGCCGGTCGGCCCGTGGGCGGGCACGGGCGGCGCGGGTTCGGGCACCGTGTTCTCCGACGGTTCCAGGAGGGTGTCCGGGATGAGCGTGGTCGCCCGCGTCCCGCCGTACGGGGACGGACGCAGCCAGACCCGGACGCCGTGCCGACCGGCGAGCCGTGCCACGACGAACAGCCCGAGGCGCGGGTCCTCCGGCATGGCCATCACGTCGAACTCCGGAGGCTGGCTCAGCGTCCGCTCCGCCGCGGCGTACCCGTGCTCGGACATGCCCAGACCGCGGTCCTCGACCTCCACCATGAGGCCGTCCACGACAGGGGTACAGCTGACGTCGACGGGTGTTCCGGCCGGCGAGAACTGGGTGGCGTTCTCGATCAGCTCGGCCAGCAGGTGCACGACGTCCTCGACCACCTGCCCCTGCATGAGCGCGCGCGGCGCCGAGGTCAGACGCACCCGCTCGAAGTCCTCCGTCTCGGCGATGGCGGCGCGCAGAACGTCGACGAGCGGCCGCGGGTGGCGCCACCGCCGCGCCGACTGCCCGCCGCCGAGGATGATGAGGTTGTCGGCGTACCGGCGGGCCCGCGTGGCCAGGTGGTCGAGCCGGAAGAGCCTGCGCAGCGCCTCGGGGTCCTGCTCGTGGTACTCGATCTCGTCGAGCAGGCGCAGCTGGCGCTGGACCAGCGTCTGGTTGCGGAAGGCCACGCCGAGGAAGGCCCGGTTGGCGCCGCGCCGGATCTCCGCCTGGCGGACGGCCGCCTCCACGGCGGCGACCTGCGCGCTGTCCAGGGCCTCGGCCACCTGCCCGATCTCGTCGTCTCCGCACTCGTCCAGCAGGGGCAGCTCCTCGTGGACGTCGACCCGCTGCCCGCGCTGTGCCCGTTCGAGGATGTCGGGAAGGTCCTCGTCGCGGTCCAGGATCTGCTCGCGCAGCCGTGCCAGGCGGTCGGTGAGGCGGCGGGAGGAGCGGCCGACGACGGCGATCGCGGCGACCCCCATGCCCAGGGCGGCCACCGCCGCGGCCACGCCGAGGGAGACGCGCAGCAGCGCGGCGCTCCACGCCAGGTCGACGGTCCGCTCGGTCTGCGCCCTGGCCAACCCGTCCAGTACCAGGGCGGCGGCGGCCGAGGAGCCGTCCCACTCGATGCCAGTGACCTCGATGTCGGTGTTCCACGCGGCGGACGCCGGCCCGACCGCTGGTTCGCCCTCCTCCGCGCCGGCCTCGGCGATCGGCGGCCGGGTCACGACACCGCGGCTGAGCCGCTCGGCCCGGCCCCAGGAATCCAGGTCGAGCATGTCCTCGTAGCGGGCCCGCACGGTGGGGTGCATGGCCGGGCCCGCGCTCTCCAGGGCGTCGCGGTAGGCGGCGGTGAGGTAGGTGAAGTGGGCGGTCTCCTCGTAGCTCATCTCGCCCGCAGCGATGACCCCGGCCAGGAGCGCGTCCGCGCGGGCGAAGTCGGACCGGGCGCCCAGGAGTTCCTGGGTCAGGACCGCGTCGGTCAGGTTCTCGCCGCCGTCCGTGGAGTGGATGAGCGCGATGGTGGCGTCCTGGACGGCGTCGAGGACGTCGCCGTAGCGCATCAGCGCCTCGTCGCGTCCCGTGGCGCGTTCGTCGATGTCCGTGCGCAGTTCGGCCACGGACGCGGGGGTCTCCTCGACGGCGGCCGCGCCGCGGTCGACCGCGGCGTCACCCGTCGTCCGGGTCCGAGCGGCGGTGCCGACGGCCTCGGCGAGTGCGGAGTCGGTGCGCGCGCGCTGCCCGTCGAGGGCGGCGTGCAGCTGGTCGTCGGCCACGCCCCGTTCGCGGAGGCCGAGGTGGACCACGGACAGACGCCGCTCGGCGCGCAGTTCGTTGGCGGCCTCGGCGTAGGCGCGCGCCCCGTCCCTCGCCTGGGAGACCGCGCCCGTCAGTTGGACCGCCCGAACCGTGCCGACGGCGGCCACGACGAGCCACAGCGCGAGGAAGCACAGACTCGGGATCAGCACGATTCGGGTGAGCTGCGCGCGGATCGTGGGCGCGCGGTCGCGGGTTCTACGCATGGCCCCCTCCAGCCTGTGGGTCCGCCGGGCTCCTCGGCGGGGTGCGTCGGCGGAGTGCGGTCGATGCGAGGCTATCGGAGTTTCATTGCCCTACGCTGTCAAACAATCACGACTAGTTATCCTTTGGTGCGAGCGCGACGCCGCGGACGTGCTCCAACGCCCGCCGTATCCGCTTCGAACCCCTGGTCACGGGTGCGGACACGCGTGGGGGCCACCCGTGGAACGGATGGCCCCCAGCGAATTCCCCTCGGGGACGCGGCGTGTCGCGCCCCCACCCGCGACGAACGCGGTCCCGCGGTGCGCGTACCCCGGTCAGGACTCCGGGCGGTGCCGGGAACCCACCGGCGCGGGCAGCTCGTCGATGGTCGGCGGCTGCTCCACCCCCAACGAGTTGAGGACCTCGGCGTAGCGCAGCGCCGCGATCTTGCCCAGGAGGCTGTCCGCGCCCAACGGAGTGCCCAGCCGTGCCCCGAACCGCTCGGCGAGCGCCGTCAGCTCCGCCCGGCGCAGCTCCGGTCCCAGGGCGCTGGGCGCGATCACCGGACGCTGGCACCCGCCCTGGCGCAGCTGGCCGACGGTCTGCTCCAGAGCGGCCTCGCTGTCCAGGTCGGCGGGCAGGACGGTCAACCCGAGGCGGGCCGCCAGAAGGACCGCGCTCACCCCGGCCGCGCCGACCGCGCCCTCGCCGCCGACCGCGCCGACCACGACGCCGTCCGCCATCGTGGTGTCGCGCGCGACCACGCTGATCAGGCGCATGCGGTCCGCCCGGACGTACCCGGCCTCGGCCAGACGCAGGTGCAGCACCTCGGCCAGCATCGGGTGCGGGCCGAGCCCCTCGGTGACGCGCACGTTGGCGCCGGCGGCGTCCACGGCGGCGGAGATCGACCGGGCCACCCCCTGGTGCGGCGCGGTGACCAGCGGCACCACGATCCCGCCCAGCGGGCGCTCCTCACCCTCGTCCAGCCCGGTGAGCGCCTCGGTGAGCGACTGCTCGCCGCCCTCGGTGTGCCCGAACCGGATCGTGACCTCGGGCCGGTAGGCACGCACGAGATCGGCCATCCGCGCGCCGATCGACCCGCCGTCGGCGTCCCTGGCCTGTTCGGCCGTACCCGGGACCGCCATGACGAGGGCGGGGGTGCCGAACCAGTTGTCGAAGGACAACGGGTTGCGGTGTCGACCAGAACGACGCTTGGGGAGTTCGCGTGGAGGAAGTCGGTCTGAGTTTCGCATACCAGGATTCAGATGAGAGGCGGATGGGGCGATCAGGGCAGATCACGGCCAAGGTCACTGCCGCGACATTGTAGCGTTCAACACCGCATTCACGGGCGTGTCTCCCGAACGTATACCGGGCCCACCCGCCCACCGGGCGCCGGGGGCGGCCGGACTCATCCGCTCAGTGCCGGACTCCGCACCCTGAGCACGTGCGTGACCAGCTCGACCAACACCTCCTTGCACGACTCTCGGACACGGGCGTCGGCAGGCAGGACCGGCACCCCGTCGGTGACGTCCAGCGCCTCGCGCACCTCCTCCACCCCGTAGTCGGCGGAACCGTCGAACCGGTTGACCGCGACCACGAACGGCACCCCCCGCCGTTCGAAGAAGTCGACCGCGTGGAAGCAGGTGTCGAGCCTGCGCGTGTCGGCGAGCACGACCGCGCCCAGCGCCCCCTCGGACAGCTCGTCCCACATGAACCAGAACCGGTCCTGGCCGGGCGTCCCGAACAGGTACAGCACGATGTCCTCGTTGATCGTGATACGGCCGAAGTCCAGGGCGACCGTGGTCGTCGTCTTGTCCTCCACTCCCCCGGTGTCGTCCACCCCGTAGCTGGCCTCGGTCATGACCTCCTCGGTGCTCAGCGGGGCGATCTCGCTGACGGAGCCGACCATCGTGGTCTTGCCCGCGCCGAACCCCCCGGCGACGATGATCTTGACCGCCCGCGGGATCGGCTCCTGCTGGATCGGCTCACGGGCTCCCGGCCCGGGCTCAGAGTCTGCGGATGCCATCGAGTACCGCCTGAAGTACTTTCTTCTCGGGAAGCTGGGTCACGGGCACGGCGGCCCGGGTGCGAACGTCCCCCTGGGCGACGAGGTCGCCCAGGAGCACCTTCACCACGGTCAGGGGGACGTCGAGCCGCGCCGAGATCTCCGCGACCGAGATCGGCCGCCGGCAGAGCCGGATGATCTCCCGCTGCTCGGGTTCCAGGAGCCGTTCGTTCCGACCGCGCGCGGCGACCACGATGGTGATCATGTCCAGCCGCGGTCCGGAGTCGTCGGGGCGCGTGCGTCCGCGCGTCATGGTGTAGGGGCGGACCAGGGATCCGCCCGGGGCGTCGCCCGCGAGCACGCCCGCCGAGGGCCCTTCGGAGCTGGGGTGGGACCTGCCCCTGTACCAGGGCTCGACCGGGCCGCCGCCCGACCCCCGCCCCGACGGTCCGGTGCCCGCCCCCTCCGCGGGCACCGGACCGGGCAGGGCGAGGCCCCGTTGTTCGCCCGACGTGTTCACGAACCGGTCCCTCCCATGGCGCTGAGCCCCGCGGGTCGCCGGGGCGCGGCCGTGAGGAACTGCCCCACCCTCCTGACCCGCAGGTTCATCTCGTAGGCCACCAGACCGACGTCGGCGTCCTCGCTGGCCAGCACCGCGAGGCAGGCCCCCGACCCCGCCGCGGTGACGAAGAGGTAGGAGTGCTCCATCTCGACCACGGTCTGACGGACCTCCCCGCCGCCGAAGTGCCGCCCGGTCCCCCGCGCCAGGCTCTGGAACGCCGACGCCAGTGCCGACAGGTGCTCGGCGTCCGCGGCGGTCAACGCCCGGGAACGTCCCAGGGACAGCCCGTCGGCCGACAGCACGATCGCGTGGTCCGCGCCGACGACGCGGTCCACCAGGTCGTCCAACAACCAGTCCAGGTTGTCCGCGGCCTTGCTCTTGCCCACCATCTCAGTCGCTCTCTCCCGTGTGATCGTCGGCGCTCGCACCGACCTGACCGTCACTTGCGTGTTCGCTCCCGTCGATGTCCTCGGCCCGGCCGCGCCGGGTGCCCGCGCTGAAGGCCTCCATCATGCGGCGGGCCTGTTCCGGAGTCCTGCCCGCCGCCCTCGTCGCGGGGTCCGCGCTCCGCTCCTCCTTGAGTTGTGGTGCGAGGCTGGCCTGTCGCCTGCGTCGGGGCAGCCCCGGGCGGTCGGGCCCGCCGCCCACCCGACCGCCGCCCCGGGCACCGTCGGTCCCGCGCCGCGGCAGGGGCGTGGCGCCGCCCGCCGAACGGGGGTCCGCGTCCTCGGCGGTACCGGTGGGGCCCGACCCGTCGCGATCGCCGGTGGCGTCGGCTCCGCCGCCCGCGACCGCCAGGTCGGGCACCTGGCGTAGCACCGGAGCGCCGGACGCGCGCGGAGCCCGGTCGACGCCGCCGTCGCCGTCGGAGTGGGGCGGCACCGGACGCAGGAGGGGCCGCTGCCGTCCGGACGGGCCGCCCGCGGCCGCGAGCAGGTCCTGTGACCGGTCGGCCCCGCGCGGCCCGCGCACGGCGTGCGCGCCGGGCCGCGTCAGACCGCCGATCCTGGGTCGCTCGGACGCGGTGCCGGGGGTGGACGTGATCAGGGCCGAGGGGATGAGCACCACCGCGCGCGTCCCCCCGTACGGCGAGGAGCGCAGCTGGACCCCGATGCCGTGCTTGTGCGCGAGGCGGGCGACGACGAACAGCCCGAGCCGGGCGTCGGTGCCCGGGCCCATGACGTCGAACTCCGGGGCCTCGCTCAGCGTGGTGTTGGCCTTGGCCAGGGCGTCCTCGGTCATGCCCAGCCCGCGGTCCTCGACCTCGACGGCCACGCCCTTGGGCACAGTCTCGGTGGCGATGGTGACCTCGGTGTGCGGCGGGGAGTAGGCGGTGGCGTTCTCGACGAGTTCGGCGAGCAGGTGGATGACGTCGGCGACCGCCGCCCCGGCCAGCGAGAGCTCGGGCGCGGACGTCACCCTGACCCGCGCGTACTCCTCGGTCTCGGAGATGGCCCCGCGCAGGATGTCCATGAGGGGGATGGGGTGGCGCCAGCGACGACCGGGCTGGGCCCCGCCCAGGATGATGAGGTTCTCCGCGTGGCGGCGGCCCCGGGTGGCCAGGTGGTCGAGCTGGAAGAGGCTCTCCAGCAGGTCGGGGTCCTCCTCCTCGCGCTCCACCCGGTCCAGGAGCTGGATCTGGCGCTGCACGAGCGACTGGTTGCGGTGGGCGATGCCGAGGAACACCCGGTTGACGCCCGCGCGCAGGTCGGCCTGCTTGACGGCGGCGCTGACCGCGGTGCGCTGTGCGATGTTGAACGCGTCGGCGACCTGCCCCACCTCGTCGTCGCCGTGGTCGAGCTGTTTCATCTCGGCGTCGAGGTCGACGGTGTCCCCCGCCTCCAGGCGTCGGACGATGCGGGGCAGGTCGGAGCGGGCCGTGCCGAGCGTCTCGGCCCTCAGCTTGGCGAGGCGGTAGGTGAGCCTGCTGGCGGAGCGGGCGGCGACGCCGTAGGCGAGGGTGCCCGCGAAGAGGGAGATGATGCCGCCGCCCAGGGCGAGGGTGAGCATCCAGGAGCTGGCGTCCTCGCCCGCGGTGACCACGGAGGAGGTGCGGGTGTCGATCACCGCGCCGAGGTCGGCGGTGACGCGGTCGGCCGCCTCGCGCCATCCGTCGAGTCCCGAGGGCGGAGCGGTGTCGCGGGTCGGCTCGGCGGTCAGGGGGTCGATGGTGACGGGGGGTTCGTGGCGGGCGAGGGTGTCGGTGATGTCGAGGGCCGCGCGCCAGGCGTCGCTCTCGGCGAGGGCGAGCGCGGTGGGGGCCTCGGCGTCGAGCGCGGCCCGGCCGGGGCGGGTGGTGGTCACGCGGTGGCGGGTGTCGGCGGCGAGTTCGGCGACGCGCAGCTGGTCCTCGCGGGTGAGGCGGTCCCGGGCGAGGATCGCGCTGACCCGCGCGTCGGCGTGGCTGAAGCTCTCCATCGCCCACATGAGGTCGGTGGCGGCGGAGGCCTCGGCGGAGGCGGGGCCGTCGTCCAGGGCGCGCGCGATGCTGGAGTAGAGGCGGATGCCGTGGTGGACGGCGGTGGTGTAGGCGGCGAGCGTGGCCTCGACGCCGCCGGGGTCGACGAGGTTGTCGGACCGCGTGGACTCCACCTCGTCCAGGGAGGTGAAGAACGCGTCGGCGAGGTCGGCGACCCCCGGTTCGTCGCGGGCCCCCAGGCTGCCGCGCAGGTCGCGGACGCGGTCGAGGGCGGCGTCGGTGGACTCCGCCGCGTCGGCGAGGGCCCGGCGCGACTCGGTGCCGGGTCCGGACAGGAACTCGGCGCTGAGTCGGCGCTCCTCCTGGAGACGGCCGAGCGCGTCGGCGAGTTCGATGCCGTCGCGTCCGTCGTTGACGGCCGCCCGGAGGGAGACCGCCTGGACGAGCGTGGCCGTGCTCAGGACGGCGAACAGGGCCAGGAAGGTGATGCTGGGGATCAGCACCATCCTGTTGAGCTGTGCTCTGATGCCGTGCCCGGCGGCGCCCGGCTGTCCCATCGCACTCCTCCCCACCGACTGGTCGCGGGCACCCGGTTCGGCGTGGCCGCGCAGCGCCCGGCGGACCGACCACCCGACGTGTCCGTCGCGCGGTGGGCCGGGCCCACGGGGGCACGCGCGATCCCGCTGTGCGCGGGGAGTACAGACAAGGCCACGTATGGTGCCCGCAGATTCAGGACGCTACCGCACTCGCCTTCCGGGTGCTGGGGGAACGCCGAAATGGGCGCGGAGTGGGCGGTCCGGGCCGTGGAAGCGGACGCGTCGGGAGGATGTGCGAACCAAGGAGGGCCGCGCCGACCGCGTCGTTCGGGGGGCGGCACGCGGACGGGCGCCTCCCCTGGCGGGAAGGCGCCCGTCGGCGGTGTCGCCGGCCGCTACCCGGCCAGCCAGCCGTCCCGGTGCGCGGCGACCCCGGCGCGGAGCCGTTCCAGCTGCTCGGCGACGCGGACGGGGGCGGTTCCGCCCTTGCCCGCGCGGGAGGCGAGCGAGCCCTGGACGGTGAGGACCTCGCGCACCTTCGGCGTCAGGTGCTCGGAGACGGCCGCGAAGTCCTCGTCGCCGAGGTCGGGCAGGTCGATCCCGCGCTCCTCGCACACGCGCACGCACGACCCGGCGATCTCGTGCGCCTCGCGGAAGGGCACCCGCTCGCGGACGAGCCACTCGGCGATGTCCGTGGCCAGCGAGAAGCCCTGCGGCGCGAGCTCCGCCATGCGGTCGGTGTGGAAGGTGAGCGTGGCGACCATGCCGGTCATCGCGGGCAGCAGCAGGTGGAGGCTGTCGACGGCGTCGAAGACCGGCTCCTTGTCCTCCTGGAGGTCCCGGTTGTAGGCGAGCGGGAGCCCCTTGAGGGTGGTGAGCAGGCCGGTGAGGTCGCCGACGAGGCGGCCCGCCTTGCCCCGGGCGAGTTCGGCGACGTCGGGGTTCTTCTTCTGCGGCATGATGGACGACCCCGTGGAGAAGGCGTCGTCGAGGGTGACGAAGGAGAACTCCTTGGTCGCCCAGAGGATGACCTCCTCCGACAGACGCGACAGGTCGACGCCGATCATGGCGGTGACGAACGCGAACTCGGCCACGGCGTCGCGGGCGGCGGTGCCGTCGATCGAGTTCTCCGCCGAGGCGGGGAAGCCCAGTTCGGCGCCGACCGCCTCCGGGTCCAGGCCCAGCGACGAACCGGCGAGCGCGCCCGACCCGTAGGCGGACACGGCGGCCCGGCGGTCCCAGTCGCGCAGGCGCTCGACGTCGCGCAGCAGGGGCCAGGCGTGCGCCATCAGCTGGTGGCCCAGGAGCACGGGCTGGGCGTGCTGGAGGTGGGTGCGGCCGGGCATGGCCGCGTCCGGGTGGGCCGCGGCCTGGTCGGCCAGCGCCCGGACCAGCGCCAGGACCTCGTCGGCGATGGTGCGGGCCTCCTCGCGCAGGTACATGCGCACGAGGGTGGCGATCTGGTCGTTGCGGGACCGTCCGGCGCGCAGCCGGCCGCCGAGTTCGGGTCCGACCCGCTCGATGAAGCCGCGTTCCAGGGCGGTGTGCACGTCCTCGTCCTCGAACACGGGGGTGAACGCGCCCGAGGCGACGTCGGCCTCCAGCCGGTCCAGCCCCTCGATCATCCGGTCGAGTTCGTCGGCGGTGAGCAACCCGGCGCGGTGCAGTGCGCGCGCGTGCGCGCGTGATCCGGCGATGTCGTGGCGGGCGAGCCGCCAGTCGAAGTGGGTGCTCAGCGAGAGGCGGGCCAGCGCCTGGTCCGGGCCGCCCTCGAAGCGGCCGCCCCACAGGCGCAGGGCCTCGGGCTGGCCGGCGCCTGGCGTCCCGGTGCCGGGCTGATCGGCCATGGTGGTCTCCTTCGGTGGAACGTGGTCGTGGACGTGCGGGGGTGCGGCGGCGCCGCGCCCGCTCATCTTCGGTCGGCCAGGCGCAGCAGCGCGTCGGCCAGGTCCTCGCCGCCCTGGGGGTCGCGGGAGATCACCAGGATGGTGTCGTCCCCGGCGATGGTGCCCAGGATGGCGTGGAAGTCGGTGTGGTCGATGGCCGAGGCCAGGAACTGGGCGGCGCCGGGCGGGGTGCGGACGATGACCATGTTGGCCGAGGCCTCGGCCGAGACCAGCAGGTCCTCGGCGAGTCGGGTCAGGCGGGCGCCGGAGGCCTCCGCCAGGTCGAGCGTGTCGGGTCGGGTGCGTTGCAGGCGCTCGCCGCCCTCCCCCGGCAGGACGTAGGCCAGGTGCCCGTCGGCGGTGCGGAGCTTGACCGCTCCGAGTTCGTCCAGGTCCCGGGAGAGCGTGGCCTGGGTGACCTGGACCCCGGCGGCAGCCAGGCGCTTGGCCAGCTCGCCCTGGGAGCGGACGTCCTCGCGGGTCAGGACGTCGGTGATCCGGGCGTGCCGGGCCGCCTTGGTCATCGGCGCGGTGCCGCCGCCCTCGTTGGTCATCGGCGCCCGCTCCCGGCGTCCGCCGCGGAGTCCAGGAGGAAGGCGAGGAGGGCCTTCTGGGCGTGGCGGCGGTTCTCCGCCTCGTCCCACACCGCGCTCTGGGGGCCGTCGATGACCTCGGCGGCGATCTCCTTGCCCCGGTAGGCGGGCAGGCAGTGCAGGACGACCGCACCGGGGTGCGCGGCGGCGAGCAGTGCCGAGTCGACGATGTAGCGGCGGAAGGGAGCCTCGCGGCCGGCCGCCTCGTCCTCCTGTCCCATGGACACCCAGGTGTCGGTGGCCAGGACGTCGGCTCCGTCGGCCGCCTCGCGGGGGTCGGTGGTGACGGTGACCGATCCGCCGGTGGTCGCGGCGATCTCGGCGGCGCGGGCCAGGACGGCGGGGTCGGGCTGGAAGCCCTCGGGCGCTCCGACGCGCACGTGCAGTCCGGCCGTGGCGCCCCCCAGGAGGTAGGAGTGGGCCATGTTGTTGCCGCCGTCACCGAGGTAGGCGAGGGTGAGCCCGGCCAGCGTTCCCTTGTGCTCGCGCACGGTCTGGAGATCGGCCAGGATCTGGCAGGGGTGGAACTCGTCGGTGAGGGCGTTGACGACGGGGACCGAGCTGGACCTCGCGAGCGTCTCCAGGTCGGCCTGGGCGAAGGTCCGCCAGACGACGGCGGCGACCTGGCGCTCCAGGACGCGGGCCGTGTCCTCCAGGGGTTCGCCGCGGCCCATCTGGGTGGTGGCGGTGTCCACCACCAGCGGGGCGCCGCCGAGATCGGAGACGCCGACGCTGAAGGAGAGCCGGGTCCGGGTGGAGGGCTTGTCGAACAGGAGCGCGACGGTCCGCGGACCCGCGAGCGGACGGAGGTCGAAGCGGTCCTTCTTCATGGCGTCGGCGAGGTCGAGCACCCGGGCCTGTTCGGCCGGAGAGAGGTCGTCGTCGCGCAGGAAGTGCCGGGTCATGACTGCGTCTCCTTGCTGGCCGCGGCCTCGGCGGCGTCGAGGACGGTCGGCAGCGCCTCGATGAACACGCCGATCTGTTCGGGGGTGATGACCAGGGGCGGGGCGAGGCGGATGGTCTCGGGACCCACCGCGTTGACCAGGAAGCCGCGCACGGCGGCCTGCTCCTGGACGTGGGCGGCGGCGGGGGCGGTCAGGGCGAGAGCCCGCCACAGGCCGCTGCCGCGCTGGCCCCCCAGGAGGGGGTGGTCGATGGCTTCGAGCTGCTCGGCGAGCAGGTCGCCCATGACGGCGGTGTGGGCGAGCAGGCCCTCGCTCTCGATGGTGTCGAGGACGGCGAGGGCGGCGGCGCAGGCGACGGGGTTGCCGCCGAACGTGGATCCGTGGTCGCCCTTCCGGAAGGCGTCGGCGTAGCGGCCGAAGCCGACGCAGGCGCCGATGGGCAGTCCGCCGCCCAGACCCTTGGCGAGGGTGAGGACGTCGGGGCGCACGCCCGTGTCCTGGTGGGCGAACCACTGCCCGGTGCGGCCGATACCGCTCTGGATCTCGTCGAGGACGAAGGCGGCGCCGGTGTCGTCGCACACGGCGCGCACGCCCGCGAGGTAGCCCTCGGGCGCGGGGATGACGCCGGCCTCGCCCTGGGTGGGTTCGGTGAAGACGGCGACGCAGCCCCGGTCCACGGCGGCGGTGAGCGCGTCGAGGTCGCCGTGGGGGACGAACCGCACGTCCATGCCGTAGGGGCCGAAGGGCTCGCGGATGGCGTCCTTCCCGGTCAGGGCGAGTGCCCCGGAGGTGCGGCCGTGGAAGCCGCGCGTGGCGGCGACGAAGTAGTGGCGGCCGGGCCCGGCGGCCCGTTTGACGAGCTTGAGCGCGGCCTCGTTGGCCTCGGTGCCGGAGTTGGCGAAGAAGACCTTGGCGTCGCCGCCGAGGAGTCCGATGAGCCGTTCGGCGAGCTCGACCTCGCGTTCGTGGACGAACAGGTTGCTCGTGTGGGCGAGTGTGGCGGCCTGGTGGGCGACGGCCTTGACGAGGGCGGGGTGCCCGTGTCCGAGGCTGGAGACGGCGATCCCCGCGATGAGGTCGAGGTACTGGCGTCCGTCGGCGTCGTAGACCTCGCAGCCGCGCCCGAGGGTGAGCGCGACGGGCGGCACTCCGTAGGTCGGCATGAGCGCGGCCGAGAACCGTTCGCGCAGGGTGGCACCGTTAGTCACTTCACGCCTCCTGTGTGGTGGACGGTGGTTTCGGTGGGGCGCCAGGGGCGCGGGTGGTGGCCGTTCCCGGCGAACAATGCGGCTTCGAGCTCCTCGTCGGCGACCATGGTGCCCACACCCTGGTCGGTGAAGACCTCCAGCAGGAGCGAGTGCGGGACGCGGCCGTCGATGATGTGCGCCTGGGGCACGCCGCCCTCGACGGCGTGCAGGCAGGCCTCCATCTTGGGCAGCATGCCCGACGACAGGGTGGGGAGCAGGGAGCGCAGCTCGTCGACGTTCAGGCGGCTGATCAGCTCGGTGTTGTCGGGGTAGTCGGCGAACAGGCCCTCGACGTCGGTGAGCATGATGAGCTTGCTGGCGCCCAGGGCGACGGCGAGCGCGGACGCCGCGGTGTCGGCGTTGACGTTGTAGACGCCGCCGTCGTCGGCGCGGGCGACGCTGGAGATGACGGGGATCCTGCCGTCGGCGATGAGGGCGGCCACGGCCCCGGGGTCGACGGCCGTCACCTCGCCGACGCGTCCGATGTCGACGGTCTCGCCGTCGACCGTGACGCTCTTGCGCTCGGCGGTGAGGAGGTTGGCGTCCTCGCCGGACAGCCCGACGGCGAACGGGCCGTGCTGGTTGACCAGTCCGACGATCTCGCGGTTGACCTGGCCGGTGAGGACCATGCGGACGATGTCCATCGCCTCGTCGGTGGTCACGCGCAGTCCGGCGGTGAAGGTGGACTCGACCCCCGCCCGTTCGAGCTGCGCGCTGATCTGGGGTCCGCCGCCGTGGACGACGACGGGACGCAGGCCCGCGTAGTAGAGGAAGACGACGGACTCGGCGAAGCGGACCCGCAGCTCCTCGCTGACCATGGCGTTGCCGCCGTACTTGACGACGACGGTGCGGCCGTGGAAGCGGGAGAGCCAGGGCAGCGCCTCGATGAGGTTGGCGGCCTTGTCGATGGCCTGTGCCCGGTCGTCCTTGGGGTCTGGGCCGGGTGCGGAGTTCGTGCCGTGCTTGGGCGGGCGGGAGATCATGAGGAGGTTCCGTGGTCGGTGGCGGGGGCGCCGGTCGTCGATGCCGCGTCGCCGGGGGTGTCGGTGCCGACCTGGGCGGCCAGGTCGGCGCACACCTCGGTGAGCAGGGCCGCGAAGGCGTCCGGGGCGGGTCGGACACCGCTGGCGCCGCTCGACATGAGCAGGGCGGTGTCATTGGTGGCGGTCAGCGGGGCGAAGTTCTTGGCCATGGCCGCGGCCAGCAGCTCCTGGCAGTGTTCGGCGGTCAGGTCGGCGTCGGTGGTGATGACGCACTGGACCGAGGACACGGAGGCGTCGGGTCCCTTGGCCATCGCCCCGACCGTGTAGCCGTCTCCTCGCCGGAAGACGATCTTGGCGACGGTGTCGGTGGTGCGGATGGCGTCCGCGGCGGCCAGGCCCCCGCTCCGGCCCGCCTCGTCGAGCGCGGCGGTGACGCCGTCGCGCAGGGCGTCGAGGGGCGGCCGGACCGCGGGGGGACCGCTGGAGCAGAGCACGATCTCGGCGGCGGAGTCGGACAGGGCGTCGGCGGCGTGTTCGGCGACGGCGTGGACGTCCTGGAAGCCGAGGGGGCCGGTGCCCGCGTTGGCGCCGTCGGAGTTGAGGACGGCGGCGCGCACGCGTCCGCCCGCGACGACCTGCGCGGACCACAGGACGGGCGCCGCGCGGTCGGCGGCCTCGGTGAACACGGCGCCGGCCGCGCGGGTGGGTCCGTCGTTGACGACGACGGCGACGTCCCGGGCTCCGTCGGCGGACAGACCCGCGGCGACTCCGGCGGCGCGGAAGCCCCGGGGTGCGGTGACACTCACGGTGTGCCTTCCTGTTTCTACGGGGCGACCGCGGTGAGCGGCAGACCGGTCGTCTCGGGCAGGCCGAGGGCGAGGTTGGTGCTCTGGACGGCGCCGCCCGCGGTGCCCTTGGTGAGGTTGTCGAGGGCGGCGACGGCGACCATCCGGTTCGCGTCGGGGTCCACGGTGACCTGGACGAGCGTGGTGTTGGCGCCGAGCGTCATGGCGGTGCTGGGCCAGGTGCCCTCGGGCAGGAGGGCGGTGAAGGGCTCGTCGGCGTAGGCGGTCTCATAAGCGGCGCGGACCTGGTCGGCGGTGACGCCGGGGCGCAGCGGCGCGGTGCAGGTGGCGAGGATGCCGCGCGGGAGCGGGGCGAGGACCGGGGTGAAGGACAGCCGGACCGGTTCGCCGGTGACGGAGGTCAGGTTCTGGACGATCTCGGGGTTGTGCCGGTGGGCGCCGCCGACGCCGTAGGGGCTGAGCGCCCCCATGATCTCGCTGCCGACGAGGTGGGGCTTGGGCGCCTTGCCCGCGCCGGAGGCGCCGGTGACGGCGACGACGGTGAGGTCGGGCTCGACCAGCTGTTCGGCCAGGCCGGGGAAGAGGGCGAGGGTGGCGACGGTGACGTGGCATCCGGGCACGGCGACGCGTCGGGCGCCGGCGAGCCGTTCGCGCTGTCCGGGCAGTTCCGGGAGGCCGTAGGGCCAGGTGCCCGCGTGCGGGGTGCCGTAGAAGCGTTCCCACGCCGCAGCGTCGTTCAGCCGGAAGTCGGCGCCGCAGTCGACGACCAGGACGTCGTCGCCCAGCCGCTGGGCGATGTCGGCGGACTGGCCGTGCGGCAGTGCGAGGTAGACGACGTCGTGGCCGCGCAG
The DNA here is from genome assembly GCF_044457925.1 of Nocardiopsis sp. NPDC050513. Classification (NCBI taxonomy): domain Bacteria; kingdom Bacillati; phylum Actinomycetota; class Actinomycetes; order Streptosporangiales; family Nocardiopsidaceae; genus Nocardiopsis; species Nocardiopsis sp. NPDC050513. The sequence goes on from NZ_JBITHK010000018.1 coordinate 22,573, forward strand.
TTCGTCCACGGTCGTGGGGGCCAGGACGCGGTCGGCGAGCGGACGCAGGTGCGGCTGGTGCTCGATGAGCGGGGACCCGGCGTTGCCGCCGGCGGTGAGGGCGCCGATCTCGATCTCCGGGTGGCCGAGCAGCAGGCGCAGCAGCTCGCCTCCCGCGTATCCGCTGGCTCCGGCGATCGCGGCGGTGTATCCCATGGTGCTCCCCCATTCGAACCTGACTGAACTATCATGCACGCCTCTGCAAGTTTATGCAAACGTACACGGGAGCACACCGGCCGATCCGGCCGGGGTCGCACCGCACGCGAAGGGGATCGGCGCTTCGACTACTCGGTGACCTCGGGATGGCGGGGACTGGCGTAGTCGATCCACACCGTCCGGTTCTCCTCATCCACCGGATACCAGATCCGGCCCGCACTGGTGACCTCGCTCTGCCAGCGTGAGGTCGGTTTTCCCCGGAAGGACTCAGTCGCCATGGTCCCCTTCATCCTGTGATGCCGGTTGCCGTGCTCCGACGTGTCGGGGTGCGTACGCGTGATCCACCAAGCGGCTGACGTGTGCCCCGGAACCTGCTGGCAGAGTTCCTCCCACCCCTTGGCGGCCTCTGAGGTCAGGAATCGAACTTCGTACTCACCGTCACGCGCCGGAGGGGCGACGCGGTCCCCGCGCTTCGGGCTCACTCCACCACCCCTGGAGGAGGGGGCACCGGACCGAAGTCGGCGTCAGGGTCACGTTGACGAGTCAGTGCCGCGAGGGTCTCGGGATCGGCGTAGACCTCGGCGGTGTGCTTCCACTGTGTCACCAGGGTGAAGACCGGGGCATTGGTGTCGAGTTCCTCGATCGACGTGAGCATCTCCGACAACTCGGCCAGAAACGCGCGTACATCCTCGGGCGGGAGGAAGCGCACCCACGGAAACACCTCCGGGGCGACCTCCATCGCCAGGCGACGCTTCTCCTCGCCCCCGGTCACCAACGCCCTCAGGAAACGCACAGCCGTGTTGACCATCTCCGTGCGGCGCTGGCCCTCCTCCGCATCAAGCAGGACGAGGTCCACGTCATCCCGACGGCGCAGGCGCAGCTCGTGGGCTCGGGACTCCGCGAGCTTGGCGGTCGTCGCCTTGGGTCTGTTGATCAGCTCGGAGAAGGGCACCTCAGGAATCATGGCCATGACATTGGATGTACTTCACATGTCACAGCCTGTCAGGGGAATCGAAAGACCGGTCAGCGGCCCGCGATGCGCGTGGCCAGTCCGGCGAAGCGGGAGGTGTGGGCGCGCTCCTCGGGGGTGCGGGACTCACGGCGGTCGGCGGTGCGGTACAGGCCGTAGATGACCTGGGTGCCGACCCAGCGCAGGGGTTCGGGCTCCCAGCCGCGGACCTGGTGGCCGACCCACGGCAGGCGGGTCAGGTCGGTCTCCCGGCCCAGGACCAGGTCGCGCAGGGTCCGCCCGGCGAGGTTGCTGGTCGCCACACCGCTGCCGACGTAACCGCCCGCCCAGCCCAGGCCGGTCTCGGCGTCCAGATGCACGGTCGGACACCAGTCGCGGGGCACCCCCAGCACCCCGGACCAGGCGTGCTCGACGGGCACGTCGGCCACGTCGGGGAACATACGGGTGAGCGCGCGCCAGAGTTCGGCGATCGCCTGGGGCTGGGTGGCGCCGTCCCGGTCCTGTGCGGAGCCGAAGCGGTAGGGCACGCCCCGGCCGCCGATCGCGATGCGGTCGTCGGCGGTGCGCTGGGCGTAGACGTAGGAGTGCGCGGTGTCGCCGAGGACCTCGCGCCCGCTCCAGCCGATCTTCTCCCACAGGGCGGGGGCGATCGGCTCGGTGGCGATCATCGAGGAGTTCATCGGCAGCCACTCGCGGCGCTGGCCGCGCAGGGTGGAGGTGAAGCCCTCGGTGGCCCGGACGACGTGGTCCGCGTAGACGGTGCCGTGGTCGGTGACCGCGGCGGGACGGGCGGCGCCGCTGCGCGGGCGGATCTCCCGCACGGCGGTGTCCTCGTAGACGTCGACGCCGAGGGCCTCCACCACGCGGGCCAGGCCGGTGGCGAGCTTGGCGGGCTGGACCCGGGCGGCGTGCGGCGAGTACGCGGCGGCGACGGCGCCGTGGACCGCCAGGCGCGGTTCGTGGTCGGCCTCCACGAGGTGGATGTCGTCGGGCCAGTAGCCCCACTCCTGGAGGTAGTCGATCTCCTCGGCCAGGCGTTCGCGCTGGGCGGCGTTGGTGGCGACCAGGCGCATGCCGCCCTTGACGATGTCGGCCTCGATCCCCTCGGCCTCGGCGACGGAGACGACCTCGTCGACGGTGGCCATCATCGCGCGTTGCAGGGCGATCATGGCGGACTTGCCGTGTGACCGCGCGTAGCGTTCGCGGGAGCCCGCGAACTCGGCGGACAGCCACCCTCCGTTACGGCCCGAGGCGCCGAATCCGGCGAACTCGCGCTCGACCACGGCCACCCGCAGGTCCGGCTGGGCCTTCTTGAGGTAGTAGGCGGTCCACAGGCCCGTGTAACCAGCGCCGACCACGCAGACGTCGTAGTCCGCGTCGCCGGGCAGGGCGGCGCGGCGCTCGGGCAGCCCGGACTCGCGGAACCAGAAGGAGACGCCGCCGTTGCGGAATCGCGAGGACCGGGGAATCGGCCTCATCTGCGCCGCAGTCGTGAAAAGTCTCATCATTCCCCCCGGAACCTCTTCGCTCGCGGTCCACCCCGCCTGGGACCCGAGAACTCCCGCCAACCTACACGGGAACGGCGGCGCGTGGGATGTTTTCGACACGTTCGGGCGGATCGCCATGGGAGTGTCGGAGGGAAACGACTACACCGTGTCCGGCCCGTTCGGGCCCCTCAGTGGCAGGCGCTGTCACGGAGAGTACGCGCCAGGGCGGCCAGTTGTCGAACCCCGTCCGCGCCGAGCGGGCCCAGGACGTGCTCGCGCAGCCGTTCGACGTGCTTGACGCGGACCTCGCCGATGAAGGCCAGTCCGGCGTCGGTGAGCGTCGCGTACACGACCCTGCGGTCGGAGTCGCAGGACGCCCGCTCCAGGTAGCCCTCGCGCTCCAGTCGGTCGGCGAGTTTGGTGAAGCCGCCCGTGCTCAGGCTGACCTCGCGGGCCAGACGGCTCATCGGGAGGCGGTGGCCGGGGGTGCGCTGGAGCCGTATGAGCACCTCGAACCAGGGGCCGGCCATGTCCCGGCCGTCCGGCGTCACCCCGCCGAGCAACGTGGGCTGCAGGGCGTTCACCGCCTCGTGGACCAGCCCCCAGGCCGTGATGAGGTCGTCGTCGCTCGGCGGTTCGGCCCCCGTGCCCGACCGTGTGTCCGTCGTCCCCGCGGTCATGTCCCCGTCCCCTCATGGACGTATCACGCCCATCTCACCCACAAGAAGTATCTTCCCAGAAAATATTACTCGATGGGCGACATGTGGGCCAGCACGGCACGTCCCCGACGCGGACGGGGTCGCGTCGGGTCGGACGTCGGGGAACGGGAGGCGGAGGGGGGCGGAGGGCCCGCGCGGCGACGGCGGCCGTCGGACGGGGGACGTCTCCGACCGTGTCCCTGCCGTGCCCCGGACGACGGCAGGGACACGGTCGGTCAGTGCCGTGCCGCCACCGCGTCCAGCGCGCCCGCGAGGGTGGAGACCAGGTGGTCGATCTGCTCCCACGCGATGACCAGCGGCGGCGAGACGAGCAGCGCCGTGGGCACCGGCCTCAGGATGACGCCGCGGGCGCGCGCCTCGGCGAACACCTCCGCCGTGGTGATCCCCCGGTCGACGAGCGCCTCCCGCGTGAGTTCGACGGCGCCCATGACGCCGACCCCCGAGCGGACCTCCGCCACCAGCGGGTGGTCGGCCAGGGTGCGCAGCGCGCTGTCGAGGTGGCGCTCGACCTCCAGGGCCACGGTGAACAGGTCCTCGCGCTCCAGGATGTCCAGGTTGGCCATGGCCGCGGCGCAGCACGCGGGGTGCCCCGCGTAGGTGGTGCCGTGCAGGAACGGGTTGCCCGGTTCGTTCCAGAAGGGGTCGGCGATCCGCCCGCTGGTCACCACGCCGCCCAGGGGCAGGTACCCGCTGGAGACGCCCTTGGCGAAGACGATCATGTCCGGGCTCACGCCGAAGCGCTCGATCCCGAACCAGTTGCCCATGCGGGCGAAGCCGCAGATGACGCTGTCCACGACGAAGAGCACGCCGTACCTGCGGCAGATCCGCGCGACCTCGGCGAAGTAGTTCTCGGTCGGCGGGAACACCCCCCCGGCCCCGATCACCGGCTCGGCGAAGAAGGCCGCCACCCGGTCCGGACCCACGCGCAGGATCTCGGCCTCCAACGCCGCGGCGGAGTCGTGCGGCACCACCGAGGTGTCCTCCACGAGCGGTCCGTAGCCGGCGCGGAAGCGCTCCATGCCGATGATGCTGCTGCCGAAGCCGTGCAGTCCGTGGTACCCGCCGGTGCGGCTGATCAGGTGCGTGCGCTGCGGCTGGCCCAGAACGTCCCAGTAGCGACGGGCGAGCTTGGTGGCGGTCTCGATCGACTCGCCTCCCCCGCAGGTCAGGATGACCTTGGCGTCGTCGACCGGCGCGTGCGCGGCCAGGCGTTCGCTCAGCTCCCGCGCGGGCCTGTTGCTGAAGTCGCCGTAGACGGTGTAGGCGTCGAGGGCGGTGATCTGGCGGTGGACCGCGTCCGCGATCTCGGTGCGACCGTGCCCGACGTTGCAATACCAGAGGCTGGACGTGCCGTCCAGGTACCGGTCGCCGGCCGTGTCCCAGAGCCACACGCCCTCCGCGCGCTCCACGACGAACTCGGGGCCCGCGGCCACGGTGTTCATGTCGCAGAAGGTGTGCCAGAGGCGGCTGGGCTCCCGGTGTTCCTTGGGGATGAGCGCGGACGAGACAACCGTTTCGGTCATAGGGCGACCTCCGAGCCGAGTCATGCGCATGAGCGCAGCGGAAAACTCAGGTTGAACCGACCCACACCCGGGCCCCAGAGTGTGTCAGGTGCTTGCAGGCTAAGTTCTCCACCCGGCCGCTAGCAAGAGCCAAAACGTGCTTTCATGCCCCGAAACCCAAACTTCATGCGCGTTACCCTTGGTGATCGTCGCCAAAACCCCCTCCACGCAGGAAAAACAGGCCGAAAATCCGTTCAGGATCGGTGTCCGCGCAGCGAGGTTTTCGTGGTCCGCCGGGTGGCCGGGTCGCCCGCGAAGCACCCCCGTAACAGACCACGGCGGGACCGGTCGTCCCCGTCTGGGACGGACCGGCCCCGCCGCGTCCGTTCGGGGCGCCGCGAGGGGCGGGCACCCGGTGCGGGCTACGCGCGCGGCGCGGCTCCCGTACGCTCGACCGCCCTGGCCACGGCCGCGTCGCGCGCCGCGGTGGCCTCCTCCGCGGTCAGCGTGCGGTCGTGGGCCCGGAAGCGCAGGGTGAAGGCCACCGACTTGCGCCCCTCCCCCACCTGCTCACCCGTGTACACGTCGAACAGCCGGACGCTCTCCAACAGATCGCCCGCGCCCTCGGCCAGGGCCTCGTCGACCGCCGCGACCGGCACCGACGCGTCCACGACCAGCGCGACGTCCTGGATGGCCACCGGGTAGGTGGACACCACGGGCGCCACGGTCTTCGTGCGCGCCCGCTCGATCCGGTCGAGGTCGACCTCGACGGCGGCCGAGCGCTCCGGCAGGCCGAACGCCTTGACCGTGCGCGGGTGCAGCTCACCGGCGTGTCCGACGAGCAGCCGCTCGCCGTCCACCCGGGTGAACAGGGCGGCGCACCGGCCGGGGTGCCAGGGGGCGTGCTGGTCGGCCTCGACCTCCAGGGGGACCCCGGCGATCCGGGCGATCTCACGGGCGACCTGGACGGCGTCGGCCCAGGAGGCCGCGCGACCCGGTCCCCACCAGCCCGCGCGCTCGGCGTCGCCCGCCAGGACCGCGGCGACCCGCCGCGGCTGGTCGGGCAGCGCCGCGTCGATCCGGGCCAGCTCCTCCGCGCTGGGACCGCGGTCGACCGGCAGCAGCGGCGCGCGGGTCGCTCCGGGCTTGGGCCGGTAGACCAGCCCCGTCTCGAAGAGGGAGACGTCGGTGAAACCGCGGCCCACGTTGCGGGCCAGCGCCTTGAACAGGCCCGGCAGCAGCGTGGTGCGCAGCAGCGGTTCCCCGTCGTTGAGCGGGTTGGCCAGGCGCAGGCTCGTGCGGCGGGCGTCGTCGGCGGGCAACTGGAGTCCGTCGAGGTCGCGTTCGCCGACGAACGGGTAGCTGAGCACCTCGTCGAACCCCGTGGCGGCCAGGGCCCGCCCGACCGCGCGACGCAGCCGCTGGCTGGCGGTCAGCCCGCGCCCGGAGGGGGCCCGCGGCGGGATCGAGGGGATGTTCTCGTAGCCCTCGAACCGGATGACCTCCTCGGCCAGGTCGTTCGGGTCGGTCAGGTCGGGCCGCCAGGTGGGCGGGGTCACCGACAGCCCGTCGCCGTCGGCCCGTACCGAGCAGCCCATGAGGCCCAGCCACTTCTCCGTGGCGCCCTCGGAGTAGTCGACCCCGGCGACGGTGGACGCGTGGGCGGCGCCGATCCGGATCGGCTCGCGCGGCGTGGACCGGTCGACGTGCGTGTAGGCGCTCTCGACGACGGCCCCGCCCAGCTCGGCGAGGAGCCGGGCCGCACGGGTGGCGGCGGCCAGCTGCACGGCCGAGTCGATGCCGCGCTCGAACCGGCGGGAGGACTCCGAGGACAGCTGGTGGCGGCGCGAGGTGCGGGCGATACGCATCGCCTCGAAGTGCGCGGCCTCCACCAGGACCTCGGTCGTGGTCAGGGAGATCTCCGTGGACAGACCGCCCATGACGCCCGCGATGTTGACCGGCCCGGACGGGTCGGCGATGACGATGTCGTCGGGGTCCAGGGCCCGCTGGGCGTGGTCCAGGGTCTCCAGCTTCTCCCCCTGCGCGGCGGCGCGCACGGTCAGGCCGCCCTTGAGACGACCGCGGTCCCAGGCGTGCAGCGGCTGGCCGAGTTCGAGCATCACGTAGTTCGTGACGTCGACCGCCAGAGAGATGGGACGCACGCCGCTCTGGTGCAGGCGGCGCCGCATCCACATCGGGGTGGGGGCCTGCGGGTCGAACCCCGTGGCGCCGCGCAGGACGTAGCGGTCGCACAGCTCCGGGTCGATCTCGGCGGGGTGCCCCTCACCGGTGGACGCGGGGACGTCGAACGCCGCCGGATCGCGGAAGTCCACCCCGTACAGCGCGGCGGCGTCGCGGGCGACACCGCGCATGGACAGCGCGTATCCGCGGTCGGGGGTGACGGCGATGTCGAGGACGTCCTCGCGCAGGCCGAGCGGGCCCATGGCGTCCGCACCGGGCTCGCCGAAGCCCTCGGGCAGGACGATGATGCCGTCCGGGTCCTCCCACAGCCCCAGCTCGGGGGCGGAGCAGATCATGCCCGCGGACGTCCTGCCGTAGGTCGTGCGGGCGCCGATGCTGAAGCCGCCGGGCAGCACCGCGCCGGGCAGCGACACGACGACGAGGTCGCCCTGGACGAAGTTGCGGGCGCCGCAGACGATCTCCTGCGGCTCTCCGGTGCCGTTGGCCGAACCGACGTCCACCCGGCAGAACCGGATGGGCTTCTTGAACTCCGTGAGCTCCTCGATCTCCAGCACGCGGCCGAGGACGATCGGGCCGGTGAGGTCGGAGCCGAGCTCGTCGACGGTCTCGACCTCCAGGCCGGCCAGGGTGAGCTGGGCGGCGAGGTCGCGGGCGGTGACGTCGGACGGAAGGTCGACGTACTCCCGCAGCCAGGTCATGGGGACGCGCATCAGTTCTCACTCCCGAACGCCGAGGTGAAGCGGACGTCGCCCTCGACCATGTCGTGCATGTCGCGCACGCCGTGCGCGAACATCAGTGTCCGTTCGATTCCCAGGCCGAAGGCCCAGCCGCTGTACACCTCGGGGTCCACCCCGGCGGCGGTGAGCACGCGCGGGTTGACCACGCCGCAGCCGCCGATCTCGATCCAGCCCTCGCTGGAGCAGGTCCGGCACGGCGCGTCCGGGTCGCCCACGGACGCGCCCCGGCACGCGAAGCACTCCATGTCCACCTCGGCGGACGGCTCGGTGAACGGGAAGTAGGAGGCGCGGAACCGGGTCCTGAGCCCCTCGCCGAACATGCCGTGGACGAACGCGTCGATGGCTCCGCGCAGGTGCGCCAGGGTGATGCCCTCGTCCACGACCAGGCCCTCCAGCTGGTGGAAGACCGGGCTGTGCGTGGCGTCGAGTTCGTCGGTGCGGAAGGTCTTGCCGGGCGCGACCACGTAGACGGGCAGCTCGCGGTCGAGCAGGGCGCGCACCTGCACCGGGGAGGTGTGCGTGCGCATGACCAGCCCGGAGTCGCCGCCGTCGGGGCCCTCCACGAAGAAGGTGTCCTGCATGGTGCGGGCCGGGTGGTCGGGCAGGAAGTTGAGGGCGTCGAAGTTGAACCACTCCGCCTCGACCTCGGGGCCCTCGGCGATCTCGAACCCCATGCCGACGAAGATGTCGGCCATCCGTTCGGCGACGGTGGTCAGCGGGTGCCGCGCCCCGCGTGAGGTGCGGTCCCAGGGCAGGGTGACGTCGACCCGCTCCTCGACGAGGACGCGCTCGTCGCGCTCGACCTCCAGGACGGCCTGGCGGGCCTTGAGGGCCTGGCCCACGTCTCGGCGGGCCCCGCCCACGCGCTTGCCCGCGTCGGCCTTGGCGGCCGGGGGCAGCGCGCCGATCTCCCGGTTGGCCAGCGCCAGCGGGGAGCGGTCCGAGGCGTGCGCGAGCCGGACCTGCTTGAGTTCGTCGAGGTCTCGGGCTGCCTCGATGGCGGCCAGAGCCTCCTCACGCATGCGGGCGACCTCGTCGGGGTGCAGGGGGGTCACCTCGACGGGGTCGAAGGAATCATTCGGTGCAGACATGGTTGGTTGCCTCGCCGCCGGACCCCGCGACGGGGGCGGGCGGCAGTCACGGTCCGCCTCGGGGGCGGACGAAGCCGACAGGACGAGCACGAGCGGGGCGCCCGGGTGACGGGGCCACCGCCGGGCCCGGGCACGCTGGAACGCCCACCGGGGCCGAAGGTCTGAATGCTCAGACGAACTCGGGTGTCCCGGCGGGCATGGTAAATCGGAACTCGGCGCCGCCGCTGGGGGCGCGCCCGACGGTGATCGTGCCGCCGTGGGCCTCGACGAGGCCCTTGACGATGAACAGCCCGAGGCCGGTCCCGCTCCGGTGCTTGCTGCGCCAGAACTGACGGAAGACGCGCGGAATGGTCTCGGGCGCTATGCCCTGGCCCTCGTCGCGCACCGACACCGCTGCTCCTCCCTCACACGGCTCGATCACCACACTGACAGTACCAGCGCCGTGCCGCACCCCGTTTTCCACGAGGTTCGACAGGATCTGGCCGAGCTTGTCGGCGTCGAGCCACATCTGCGGGAGTTCGCCGCGCGTCTCGACGCGGAACCGCTCCTCCGGCTCCCCGGCGGCGACCCGCCCGGCGACCACCCGCCGCACCGCGTCGGGGAGGTCGACGACCTGGCGGCGCACCTCCAGGCGGCCGGACTCGATCCTGGAGACGTCGAGCAGGTCGTGGATCAGGCGCGTGACACGGTCGGCGTCGGCGTTGACCGTCTCCAGCATGAACAGCTTCTGCTTGTCGGTGAGCCGCTCCCACTTCGTCAGCAGGGTGGAGGTGAAGCCCTTGACGCTGGTCAGGGGCGAGCGGAGTTCGTGGGCGACCTCCGAGACGAGGTCGGCGCGGCTGCGGTCGGCGCTGGTGGCGGCGTCCCTGAGGGTGATGACGAGGCGGACGAGGTCCCCGCCAGGGCGGGCGCGGACGTAGCGGGCGGCGACGAGGATCTCGCGGTCGTCGGGCAGATAGAGGGCCCGCTCGGTCTGGCGGACGCGGTCGCGGTCCCCGCCGTAGGGGTCGCTGGCGTCCCACCAGTCGTGGCCGTCGGGCCCGACGAGGGGGAGGACCTCGCGGAAGCCGCGTCCCAGCGCGACGCGGGCGGGGGTGGCGGTCAGGTGGGCCGCCTGCGCGTTGAACAGGACGACGCGGCCGCGCGCGTCGGCGACCACCACCCCGTCGGGGAGGTCGTCCGCGTGGAGAGGCGCTCCGCCGGGGCCGCCGGACGCGCCGTCCACGTCCCACAGGTCGGCGGCGTCGGCGTCCGTCGCACGCGCGAAACGAACGTCGGGATCGTGCGTATTCTCCGGATCATGGGGAATGTCGGTAGTCGGTTCGGCCCCTCGCCCGGGGTCCCCCGTGGAGCGCCCGGTCCCGTCGCCTGACTCCTCCGCCGGGTGATCCGCCTGCCGGCCGCTGCCCACGCCTCTCCCCGCTCCCCTTGAAGATCCACGACCGCACGCCTCCGGGCCGAGGACCGCTGACCGGTGGCGTGCGACCCACGTCCGCGAGCGCCACCGCAGGTTGTCTACCCTGCACTCCGACCTGGTACGCCTGGTGGACCGGGTTCGGGACGTCCGACGGGAGGCGAGCGTACAAGCACTCCCCGAGCGCCCCGCGGGCCGGATACCGGGCTCCTCCCCCCGGACGGCGCGACGCGTGCTCACGCGGTGTCGTCAAGCCTGCCCGGCGACGGCGGTCCACCGCACCATCCCACCCGTCACACGGGTCGGTGAACAGGCGGCTACGCGGAATCCGCATAGGCCGCGGCGGCTTCGGCACGACCCTATCGGTACCCGCCGCCCGTGCAGGCGCGTTCCGGAGCGATGACGTGTGGTTCGGACGCCGCGGGTGCGTCGCGGGCGGGGCGGCGCGCGACGGAGAGTGAGCGCGGGACCGCCGGGCCGGGGCGTCGGGGTCAGTCGCCGGCGCGCCCGGAGCGCCGCTGCTGGCGGGCCGTGGTGTAGAGGCAGACCGCGGCGGCCGTGGCCAGATTCAGACTTTCGGCCCCGCCGTAGATCGGAACGCTGACCGCGCCGTCGGTGAGGGCGACGGTCTCCTCGGGCAGCCCCCAGGCCTCGTTGCCGAAGACCCAGCCCACCGGGCCGTCGAGGTCGCCCCCGTCCGCGACTCCGTGCAGGTCGCGCGGGCCGCCCCCGTCCGCGGCCCACACCGCGGCGCCCCGTTCGCGCAGGAAGTCCACGGCCTGGGAGACCGGAACGCCGACGACCACCGGAAGGTGGAAGAGGCTTCCCGCGGAGGCACGCACGCACTTGCCGTTGTAGGGATCGACGGAGGCGTCGGTGAAGACGACGACGTCGGCCCCGGCCGCGTCGGCGGTCCGCAGGACGGTGCCCGCGTTGCCGGGGTCGCGCACGTGGGAGAGCACGACCCCCAGCCGGACCCCGCCGACCCGGTCGAGGGGCACGTCGACGAACTCGCAGACCGCGATGATCCCCTGGGGGGTCACGGTCTGGGCCAGCTCCGACATCACGTCGAGACTGACCTGGTGGGTGGGGACGTCGGCCGCGCGGGCCGCGTCCACCAGATCGATGTGGCGCTGCATGGCCTCCGCCGTGGCGAAGACCTCGACCACACCGGCGCCGGTCCCCGCGTGGGACCGGCCGTCGTCGGCCGCGGCGGCCAGGGCCTCCCGGACCGCCTGCGGTCCCTCCGCCAGGAAGCGTCGCTCACGCTGGCGGAAGGTGCGCTTGGCGAGCCGCCGAACCCCCTTGATCCTGGGTGAACGGATGCTCGTGAACTCGTGGCTCGCCATCGCGTCGTCTCCTGAGGGCGTCAGGCCGCGGCGGTGGCGGGGAGGGCCTGCTTGGCCTTCTCCACCAGGGCGGCGAACGCGGCCTCGTCGTTGACGGCCAGCTCGGCCAGCATGCGACGGTCGACCTCGATGCCGGCCAGCTTCAGGCCCTGCATGAGACGGTTGTAGGTCAGGCCGTTGGCGCGGGAGGCGGCGTTGATGCGCTGGATCCACAGACGACGGAACTGCCCCTTGCGGTCCTTGCGGTCCCGGTAGGAGTAGGTCATCGAGTGGAGCATCTGCTCCTTGGCCTTGCGGTACAGGCGCGAACGCTGACCGCGGTAACCACTGGCGCGGTCGAGGACGACCTTGCGCTTCTTCTTGGCGTTGAGAGCCCGCTTCACGCGTGCCACTGTGACTCCCTCGTTGTCTCTTCCGGCGCGCACGGCGCGCCGACCGGCCCGGCTCAGGCGAGCCCGGCGGCCGTGGTCGCTTCAGGTTGTTCTCCTCCGGGTGCCGTCACCGCGCCGAACGCGTCGGGCGCGCGGGCACTCCCAGACGGGAGGAGAAGGGGTTCGGCCTACTTGCCGAGGAGCTTCTTGATGCTCTTGGTGTCGGCGGGAGCGAGCACGGCCTCGTTGCTCAGCTTGCGCTTGCGCTTGGAGGTCTTGTGCTCAAGGATGTGGTTCTTGTTGGCACGGCGGCGCATGATCTTGCCGGAGCCGGTGACCTTGAAACGGTCCTTGGCTCCGCTGTGGGACTTGTTCTTCGGCATGTCGCCGTCGTCTCCTACTCCGTCGGCGCGCCACCAGCGATGGGCTGGTGACGCGGTTCTTCCGCTGCTATGGCGGGCCCCAGCGCGCCGTCCGACCGACGCATCCGGGCCGTTCGCGCACAGCCCGCCCCACCACCCGGCTTCCGCTTTCACGGCGACCGGGCGGTGGGGGACTTCCCCTGACGCCGCTACGCCTGTTCGCGCTGCTGGCGGCGGGTCCTGTCCCCCGCCGCTGCACGGGCCTCGGCCTTGTGCTCGGACCGCCGCTTGTGCGGGCCGATCACCATGACCATGTTGCGGCCGTCCTGCTTGGGCTGGGACTCGACCGTGCCAAGATCCTGGACGTCCTCGGCCAGCCGCGCCAGCAGTCGGCGGCCGAGTTCGGGCCGGGACTGCTCGCGCCCGCGGAACATGATCGTCACCTTGACCTTGTCCCCGCTCTTGAGGAACCGGACGACGTGACCCTTCTTGGTCTCGTAGTCGTGCGGATCGATCTTCGGGCGGAGCTTGATCTCCTTGATGATCGTGTTCGACTGGTTCTTGCGCGACTCGCGCGCCTTCACCGCGGACTCGTACTTGAACTTGCCGTAGTCCATCAGCTTGGCGACCGGCGGGCGGGCGGTCGGCGCGACCTCGACGAGATCGAGGTCGGACTCCTGCGCCAGACGCAGTGCGTCCTGCACGGAGACGATGCCGACCTGCTCACCGTTGGGTCCGACAAGACGGACCTCGGGCACCCGGATGCGGTCATTGATGCGGGGCTCGGCGCTGATGAGACCCCTCCCTAGCTTTCTCGGATTACCTGGGACCGGCCGTCCGCCGGGCGGAGGACGGCCTGCTCGACCGGGGATCCCGAACCGTCGGGCGTTCCGGCCGCGTCGGGGTCCTCGAACAGCGAAAACCCCGCCAGCATGTGCAAGCGGGGTGATCCGACCGATGTTCCCGATGACGGGCACGCGTGTGCGCCGGAGCCCCGAGGGACGCCTGGCGGCCACGACACGTCTGGCCCGTTCATCGAACCGGACCCACTCGGGCTGTACCCGGCAGGTGGGAGGATCTTCTCCGCTTGCGGTTCCGGCGTGCGCGCACACCGGACCAAGTCGATACTGCACCACTCTAGCAGGATCCGTGACCGCTCCGGTCACGTGGCCGCGGTCGCGCGGCGGGCCAGCTCCGCCTCCCCGGCCGCCCGCATGGCCCCGACCGGGACGTCCCGCACCCCGGTCATCAGCCTGACCTGGGCGACCGCCTGGTGCAGGAGCATCGGGAAGCCGCCGACCACGCGACCGCCGCGCGCGGACACCGCCCGCGCCGCGGCGGTGGGCCACGGCGCGTAGACGACGTCGAACAGGTCGGCGCGTGCGGCGGCCAGCAGCTCGGCGTACCGGTCGGACGCCCCCGAGGGCAGGGACGACACGACCAGGTCCACGTCCAGGTGGTCGCCGATCTCCGCGAGCGGGGCCACCCGGACCGGGTGCCCGAGCCGCTCGGCGGCGGCGGTGACCTCGCCGGTGCGGGCGGTGTCCCTGGCCAGCACCGTGACGGGCGAGGCGAGGCCCAGGCCGCGCAGCGCCGCGAGCGCGGAGGCGGCCGTGGCGCCCGCGCCCAGGACGACGGCGTCGCGCGGGGCGGAGATCCCGGCCTCGGTGAGCGCGGCGGCGATGCCCTCGACGTCGGTGTTGTGGGCGTGCCACCCGCCGTCGGCGCGGACGAGCGTGTTCGCCCCGCCGACCTGACGCGCCAGGTCGGCGACCGAGGCGGCCAGGTCCAGCGCGCGGCGCTTGAGCGGCATGGTCAGCGACAGGCCCGCCCACTCGGGGCCGAGGCCGTCGAGGAAGGGCGCCAGGCCCTCCTCGTCGCACTCGTGCAGCCCGTACGACCAGTCCTCCAGGCCCAGCGCCGCGTAGGCGGCGGTGTGCAGGACCGGTGAGAGCGAATGGGCCACCGGCGAGCCCAGGACCGCGGCGCGCACGGCGCCCTCCTTCCCTACCACTCGGCCTGGTTCTCGGCCACCATCTGGTTGTGCTCGTCCAGGGTCCTGGAGAAGCCGGTCTCACCGGACTCGGGGTCGATGAGCGCGAAGTAGAGGTAGTCCTCGTCGGACGGCGCCAGAGCCGCCTCGATGGCTTCCTGCCCGGGAGCCACGTACGGCCCGGCGGGCAGCCCGGTCGTGCCGTAGGTGCCGTAGCCCTGCGGGTCGGCCTCGCAGGCCGAACGCTGTTCGTCGTTGAGGAACGTGCCCTCCGTGTCGAGGACGTAGAAGCACGTGCTGTCCATCTGGAGCTGCATGCCCTGGTCCAGCCGGTTGTGGACGACCGCCGAGATGTTGGCCATGTCCTCCTGCCTGCCGGTCTCGGCCTGGACGATGGCGGCGATCGCCATGACCTCGTTGGGCTCGAGACCGAGCTCCTCGGCCCGCTCCTCCAGGCCGGTCTCCTCGGCGACCCGGCGGAACTCGGTGACCATGGTGCGCAGCACCGCCCCCGCGTCGACTCCGGGATCGAACCGGTAGGTCTGCGGGAACAGGTAGCCCTCGGGGCCCTGGGTCGCGTACTCGGGCAGGCCGAGGGATCCGGCATCCTCGTAGGCCGCCTCGAAGTCGGCCGCGGGGATGCCCAGATCGCCCGAGAGCACCTCGAGGATCCCCGGGCGGCTCCCGACGGTGTGGGCACGCAGTCCCTCCGGGACGGTCACCCGTCCGCCGAGGCGGTTCTCGGGGTCGAGCAGGGCGGCCACCGCGCTCTCCCCGCTCATCTCCTCCGCCAGGGAGTAGGTGCCGGGCACCAGTCCGCCGCCGCCCTCGCGCTCGGCTGCGCCCAGGGCGGCGGTGAAGGCCCGGACGCTGGCGACCACACCGGCCTCGACCAGCCGCTCCCCGACGGCGCTTCCGGAGTCCCCGTCCTCGATGACGACGACGACCTCGCCGGAGCCCTCCCCGCTGTAGTCGGCGGGCATGACGTAGCGGAACGCGCCGTAGCCGCCCGCGCCGAGGACCAGGACGAGCGCGACGGCGGCCGCGGCCGTCGTCTTGCGGCTCCCGTTCCCGCCCCTGCGCTTGCGGCCCTTGGCTCCGCCCGCGCGTTTGGCCTTCTGCGCCTGCTTGAGCTTCCTGCGGCTGCTGCGGCTGCCGCCGTAGGCCTCCGCGATGTCGTTGAGGTTGGGCTCGTCGTACCCGTCGTCCTCGTCCTCGTCCACGGGGTCGTCGTCGACCGCCTCGGGTTCGGGGCCGGGGTCGGCGGCCGCCGCACGCCTACCGCGCCTACGGCGGCTCCGGCGGCCGACGGGCTCCTCGTCCCCGCGGCCGCGCCGACGGCGGCCACGACGGCCGGAGGGCTCCTCGGCGCGGGGCTCGTCCGCGTCGGCGCTGTCGTGGCCGTCGTCGTAGGAGTCGTCGCCGTACGCGTCGTCGGCCGGACCGTCGTCGTGGACGTCGCGGTCCCGTGCACCCGGTCCCCCGAGCGCGGCCAGGGCCGCGGTGTCGGCCGGAACGTCGGCGAGGAAACCGCTGTCTGCGGCCTCCGGAGCGCCTCCGTGGGAGGCGCGGCGGCGGCCGCGCCGACCGGCGGGTTCGTCGACCGGCGGCACGGGAGGCGGTTCCTCCTCGCCGCCGCGCCTGCGGCGTCCGCGGCGGGGCGCGTCGACCACCGGCGTGGAACCGGTGGTCGGAGCGTCGGGCGGAGCCTCCGACACCGTGTCGGTCCCGTCCGCGGCGGGCTCGGGAGCGCGCCGGCGGCCACGGCGGCCGACGGGGGGTTCGGCCGGTGCCTCGCGCTTGCGGCGGCCTCGCCGGGGACGGGGCTCCGGCTCCGGGTCGTCCTCGAGGAAGGAGGGCATGGGGCCGTCGTCGTCACCCCACAGCGGAGACGGGGACTCCGGCTCCTCCGGCGCGGGACGGGCCCGACGCCCGCGCCGGGACGGCTCCTCGGTCGGGGCGGAGGGGGCCGTCGGGGCGGCGCTCTGGCCGCCGAGGTCGGCGAGGGCGGCCAGCGCGTCCTGGGTCGGGTCGGCGGCGCGGCGTCGGGGCGCCGCGCCCTCGCGAGCCGGTCCACGGCCCGTGCCGGGGGCGTCACCGCGGTCGGCGGACGGGCCGCGGCGACGTCCCCCGTCGGGGCCGGGGCGACGGCCCGCGTCGGCCGGCGGGCGCTGCCCGCCGTCGGGCGACGGTCGGCGGCCCGCCTCGGGACCCTGGTCGCGGTTGGCCGCGGACCGCGCGGCGCGACCGCCGCGCAGGGCGTCGGCGGCACCGGCACGGCGCGGCGGCTCGGCGGGGGGGCCGGGCCTGCGGCGGCGCCCCGGGGCTGGGGCTCCCGGGTTCAGCGGGTCCTCGCCCGCACCGGCGCGTGGGGCGCGGCCGGACGTGCGGGGGTCTCCCGCGGCGCGGCGCGGCTGGGGACGGCCGCCGACGTCGCTCTGCTCGCCCGGGGAGGAGGGCTCGGGGCGTGCCCTGCGGCCGCGCGGGCGCGGCTGGCTGGGGAAGGGATCGGTGAGCGGGTCGTAGTCGTCACCGCGGTCGACGCGTCCACGGGAGGGATCGTCGGGGTAGGCATCCCTGTCGTTCATGATTCTCCCTGGCTGGGGCGGACGATCTCGCCCGGGGGGTGGCCTGTTGCCCGTTCCTGGTCCAAGGTGCTCTGGAGGAGCACGGTGGCGGCGGCCTGGTCGATGACCGACCGGCGCGCCCTGCCTCCCTTGGCGCCCTTCTTGGCGAAGGAGGCTCCCGAGAGCAGTTGCGACTGGGCCGTCACCGTGGTGAGGCGCTCGTCGACCAGGCGGACGGGGACGGGGTGAAGGGTTCGGGCGAGGGCGGTCGCGAACTCGCGCGCCGACCGGGCGGCGGGGCCCTCCTCACCGGACAGCGAGGCGGGGTAGCCCACGACGACCTCGCGTGCCCCGCGTTCCACGACGAGCTCGGCGATGCGGTGGATGTCACCCTTGCCGCGCCGCACGGTCTCCACCGGGCTGGCGAGCACGCCGCTCGGGTCGCTCGCCGCGACCCCGATGCGGGCGTTGCCGGGGTCGACCGCCAGGCGCACACCGTGCCTCAAGGACGTGTCTCCCCGGGAACGGGGACGGCGTGCGGGCGGGCCGTGCCGTTGACGGCACGGCACCGCTGCTGGGAAATCCTCAACACGGTGGTCCTGTTCGTCAGCTGGATCGCGGGAATCGCCGCATGGACAGCCGCGTGATCGGCTGTGACGCGCCACAGTATGCCCGATTCGGTGACCGTGCGCAGCCTCGCGAACGGCGACCGGGCGGCGGCCCGTCGCGGACCGGAGAACACGGTGTCACCCACACGGGCGGCGGTTCCGGGGCCCGAAGGTACCGTCCGAGTGTAAGCCACCCACGTGAGATGTCCGGGCAGGCCGGATTCCACGGAGGTGTACCACTACGTACCGTTGTGGACCGACACGCCCTCGGGTCGGCGAGAACGCGAAGGCGGGTGCGGGATCTGCCCCGCACCCGCCCGGCGTGTCGCGCGCCGTGAGGTCGCCGCCAGCGCTCCTCGGGACGGTGCCGCTAGACGGCCGCCACGTGTGCCTCGACCGCGCGCAGCGCCTCGTCGATCCTGCCCGGGTCGCTGCCGCCGCCCTGGGCGATGTCCGGCTTGCCGCCGCCACCGCCGCCGAGCGCGCGGGCCGCGATGCCGACCAGCTCGCCCGCCTTGATCCCGGCCTTCTGCGCGGCCTTGTTCGCCGCGATCACCACGACCGGGCGGTCCTTGGGGACCGAGGTCATGGCGACGACGACGGGCTCGTCCTCGCCGAGCCGGCCGCGCACGTCCAGGACGAGCTTGCGCAGGTCGTCCGCGCCGGCGCCGACGGGCGCCGGAGCGGCGACCACGAGCGCGGAGCCGTGGCGGCGCGCGCCGTCGGCGATGGAGCCCGCGGCCTGGAGGACCTGGGCGGCGCGGAGCCGCTCGATCTCCTTCTCCGCCGCGCGCAGCCGGGAGACCATGGCGTCGATCCGCTCGGGCAGCTCCTCACGCGGCGTCTTGAGCTGTTCGGAGAGCTGGCCGACCAGGGCCGACTCCTTGGTCAGGCGGCGGAAGGCGTCGACGCCGACGGCCGCCTCGACGCGGCGCACGCCCGAGCCGACGGAGGACTCGCCGAGCAGCTTGACGATGCCCAGCTTCCCGGTGGAGGCGACGTGGGTGCCGCCGCACAGCTCGACGGAGTAGTCGCTCATCTCGACCACACGGACGCGGTCGCCGTACTTCTCGCCGAACATGGCCAGGGCGCCCATGCTCAGCGCCTCCTCCAGGCTCCTCTCCTCGGTCTGGACGTCGATGTCGCCGGACAGGACGTGGTTGACCTCCTCCTCGACGCTCGCCAGGCGCTCGTCGCCGAGCGCGTTGTCGGCGGTGAAGTCGAAGCGCAGGTGACCGGGGCGGTTCTCCGAGCCCGCCTGGCCCGCTGAGGGGCCGAGCGCGTTGCGCAGGGCGGAGTGGATGAGGTGGGTCGCCGAGTGGGAGCGCTCGATCGCGTGGCGGCGGCCGGTGTCGATGACCGCGTGCACGGAGTCGTCCAGGACGACCTCGCCGGAGCGCACGGTGCCCCGGTGCACGAACAGGCCCGGCAGCGGCTTCTGCACGTCCTCGACGTCCACCACGCCGCGGCCGTCGACGGTGAGCGTGCCCCTGTCGGCGAGCTGGCCGCCGCTCTCGGCGTAGAACGGGGTGCGGTCCAGGACGATCTCGACCTTCTGCCCCGCGCGCGCCACGGGCGCGCCCTCGCCGTCGACCACGATGCCGCGCACGCGCGCGTCGGTCTCGGACTCGGTGTAGCCGAGGAAGTCGGTGTCCCCCGCGTTCTCGTGCAGTCGCGCGTACAGGGAGATGTCGGCGTTGCCGAGCTTCTTGGCGCGCGCGTCGGCCTTGGCGGTGTCGCGCTGGCGCTGCATGAGTTCGCGGAACTGGCCCTCGTCGACGCTCAGGCCCTGCTCGGCCGCCATCTCCAGGGTGAGGTCGATGGGGAAGCCGTAGGTGTCGTGCAGCTGGAAGGCGTCGGCGCCGGAGAAGACGCCGCCGCCCGCCGCACGGGTGCGCTCGGCCGCACGGCCGAACAGGGCGGTGCCCGCGCGCAGGGTGTCGGCGAAGTTGCGCTCCTCGGTGTCGATGACGCCGTGGATGACCTCCGCCTTGTCCAGCAGGTCGGGGTAGATGTCCTTCATCGCGTCGATGCTGACGTCGGTCAGCTCGTGCAGGAAGAGGGTGTCGCTCTCCCCGGAGAGCAGTCGCAGGTTGCGGACGGAGCGGCGCAGGATGCGGCGCAGGACGTAGCCCGCCTTCTCGTTGCCGGGCTTGACGCCGTCGCCGACGAGCATGACCGCGCTGCGGACGTGGTCGGCGACCACGCGGAGCTTCACGTCGTCGTCGTGGCTCTCCCCGTACCGGGTGCCGGTGAGTTCGGCGGCGCGGTGGAGGACGCGGCCGATGATGTCGGTCTCGTAGATGTTGTCGACGCCCTGGAGGACGGCCGCGAGGCGTTCGAGTCCGAGGCCGGTGTCGATGTTCTTCTTGGGCAGTTCGCCGAGGATGGGGAACCCGGTCTTGTCGCCGCCCTCACCCCGCTCGTACTGCATGAAGACGAGGTTCCAGATCTCGATGTAGCGGTTGTCGTCCGCAGCCGGGCCGCCCTCGACCCCGTACTCGGGGCCGCGGTCGTAGAAGATCTCGGAGCAGGGGCCGCAGGGTCCGGGGACGCCCATCGACCAGTAGTTCTCCTCCATGCCCATGCGCTGGATGCGCTCGGGGCGGACGCCGACCGTGTCGCGCCAGATCGCCTCGGCCTCGTCGTCGTCGAGGTAGACGGTCACCCACAGCCTCTCGGGGTCGATCCCGAAGCCGCCGTCCTCGACGGGCGTGGTGACGAGCTCCCACGCGAGCGGGATCGCCCTCTCCTTGAAGTAGTCGCCGAAGGAGAAGTTGCCGAGCATCTGGAAGAAGGTCGCGTGCCGGGAGGTCTTGCCGACCTCCTCGATGTCCTTGGTCCGGATGCACTTCTGGACGCTGGTGGCGGTGGTGTACGGGGGCGTGCGCTGGCCCAGGAAGTAGGGCTTGAACGGGACCATGCCTGCGGGCACCAGCAGCAGGGTCGGGTCCTCGGCGATCAGGCTTGCCGAGGGCACGACGGTGTGTCCGTTCTTCTCGAAGAAACTGAGGAAGCGGCGCGCGATCTCTGCCGTCTCCATGGATGCCCTCCTGTGCTTGCCTGCGCCGCCCTGGGCGACGTGGGGGTCCCTCGGGACCGTCGTGACGCGGTGATCTGGTGACCGGCCCATCGTAGAGCGGACCGCACCGCCAGCGCGCGTGAATTGCGGTGGCCGCCGGGGCCCGTGCTGATGACGACAACGGCGGCAGCCTGGTTGTTCCGAGGCTTTGGGTGTTGGTCCAAGGCTATCGCCGCCGACCACCGCGCGGGCCCCGTGCCGTGGGGGGCCGCCCCTCGGGGCCGGGGCTCCGGATCCGGGCCGCGGGGAGGGGCCGTGGAGACCCGCTCCGGCGGCGTCCCGCGGTGGCGCCCGGGGCGGCGCGGACACGGGGTCCCCTCGGAACCCGCGGAGGGGGCGGTGCACCCGGGGTACCCCGGGTGGACGCGTGTGAGCGCGTCACCGGCCGGTGAGGCGCTCCGGGACGTCCCGCGGCGCGGTCAGCGCCGCCCTGCCGCGCCTCGGCGCGTACCGCGCGAGGAGTTCGCTCTCCTGGGCGCGCACCTCCTCGGCCAGGTCCTCATTGAGCTCGCGCAGGGCCCCCTTGTACTCGGAGACCCGGCCCTCGACCCGTTCGGCGAGGCCGCCGGGGGTGAGCGCGCGGCGCGCCCGGTTGACCCGGTGGACGACGTACCCGCCCAGGGCGGCCCCGGCCGCGAGGTAGAACAGCCTGCCGATCACCGGCTCTCCTTCCGCCTGCGCGAACGCACGACCGCCAGGGCCCGGCGCTGGCCCGCGACCCGGCGCACCGCGTAGGTGATCGACGCCACGCGCACGAGCGGGCCGGTGAGCACCGCGCGGGTCAGCGCGGTCACCGTGGACACGTCCTCGGAGGTGGCCTGCACGTTGGCGGTGATCTCCTCGACCCGTTCCAGCGAGGTGTTGGTGCGTTCCACCGTGGAGGCGACGTCCTCCAGCAGGGGCGGGGTCCGTTCCCCGAGGTCCGAGACCACCGCCGTGGCCGCGTTGATGAGCTTGATGAGTTTGACGAGCGCCACGCACATGAACGTGGCCAGCACCGCCCAGACCACCGCGGCGACGAGCGCGGCGACCTCTCCTCCGGTAAGCATGCGGGCTCCGTGAGCAGATCGAGGATGGATCGAGGGTGTGTGAACGGCCCCTCGCGCACGGGCGTCGAGGGAGGCTCCCGCGTGCCGTCGACTGCGCCGGGTCGGGCCGCCGAAGCCGTGCCGGGCGGCTCCGGGGTGGGTCGGGGCGCGCCGGTTTCGGCTGACCCTATCGCGTCCGGACACCGTTCGACCGGGCGCACCTCGGCGAGCCACGGGAGGAAACGGTCACGGGTCCATCACCAATGCGCTGGTGAGCGGTGCGAGGGATCGACGGCCGGGCAGCATTCCGGAAGAATCCGTACTGAGTGGGATCTTCCCCATGAAGTCCCGACACTCCGCCACACCGCCCGGGACGCACCGACAGGACCCTTGATGAGCGCTCGTCCTCCCCGAGAGATCTCCGTACTGGTACCCGCGGACCTGTCTCCCCTGTACCCCGCCGACCCCGAGCGGATCGGCCCCTACCTGGTGCTGGGCCGCCTCGGCCACGGCGCCACCGGCACGGTCTACGCGGCCGTGGACGTGCGCGCGCCCTCGCCCGGGGACCGTCTGCTCGCGGTGAAGACGCTGGTCTGCCCGGAACTCGATCCGCCCGAGGCCTACCCCGCGCTCGCACGTCGCCTGCGCGCGCTGGCCGGTGTCGACTCGCCGCGCGTGACCACTCCCCTGACCTTCGACTCCGACGCCAACCCGCCGTGGGCGGCCCTGCCCTACGTCGCCGGGCCGCGCCTGTCGCACTACGTCTCGACGCGGGGCGGGCTCGCCAGCGGGAAGGTGGTCGCCCTGGCCGTCGGCCTGGCCGAGGCGCTGGCCGCCCTGCACGCGCGCGGTGTCGCCCACGGGTCGCTGCGCCCCAGCGACGTGGTGGTCGGACCGCACGGACCGCACGTGATGGAGTGCGCCGTGGTGGCCTCCGCGGAGCGCCTGCGCGCCACCGCGGCCAGTTGGACGGGACCGGAGCGCGCGCGGGGCGGCGCCGCGACCCCGGCGGCGGACGTGTTCGCCTGGGGCGCCCTGGTCGCGTTCGCCGGAACGGGACGCCTGCCGTTCGGCTCGGGCGAGCCGGAGGAGATCGTCGAACGGGTCGCGCGCGGGGCGTTCGACCTCGGCGGCCTGCACGCGGGCCTGCGCCCGATCGTGTCCCGGGCGCTGGACCCGGACCCGGTCCGCCGGCCCGCCGTGGCCGAGGCGGTCGAGGAGGTCCTCGCCGTGTGGGCGGCCGAGTGCGCGGTCCGTGAGGAGGCGGAGGACGCGTCGGAGGAGGGCGCGGCCGCCGCCCCGGGACGCGCGGAGCTCCTGCGCCTGCTGGAACACGAGTGGGAGGGCGTCGAACCCCCGGCGCGGGTGCCCGAGGTGGTGCGGTTGGAGGGCCGTCTGGCGCGCCACCGGCCGCGCAGGGCCCTGGTCATGGCCGGGACCGCCGCGCTCGCGCTCGGACTGATCGGCGGCGGCGGGTGGTTCCTCTCCGGGTTCTTCGGTCAGGACGAGGAGGAGGACGCCCTGGTCTCGGAGGTGACCGAGGAGGTCTCGCCGGAGCCCGGCGAGGAGGAGGAACCGCTGACCATGGTGGTCCGGTTCGACCCCGCCGAGCAGGAGGACCCGGTGGACGGGCCGTGGGTGTTCACCCCCGTCGACCGCGAGGGCGACCCCGTGCGCGGGCAGGGCGTGCCGACCCACGACGAGTGGGCCGAGCAGTGGGACGAGGCCGGCGAGCCGCGGGAGGCGGTCATCCGGGAGGACGCCGCGGTGCTGTGCGCGAAGTTCTGCGCCGCCCCGGACCACCTGTTCATCGACGCGGACGGGCGCGGCACGTGGGAGCTGACGGGCTCCGACTTCATCGACTACCTGTCGTGGGGCCCGGTGATGGTCGTGGAGGTCACCTTCGCGGAGGGGTCCTCCGAGGAGGACGGCCCCCGGGAGATCGTGGCGGTCACCGAGCTGTTCACGGACTGACGCCGCGCAGGACGTCCTTGATCCGCCGCAGGACCTCGCCGAAGCGGCGTTCGGCGCCGTGCCCGGTGGGCCGGTAGTACTCGCGGTCGGTCAGCCCGTCGGGCGCGTGCCGCTGGGGCGCGACCCCGCCCGGGTAGTCGTGCGCGTACCGGTAGCCCTCGCCGTGGCCCAGCTCCGCCGCGCCCTTGTAGTGGCCGTCGCGCAGGTGGGCGGGGACCGGTCCCGCGTGGCCCGCCCGCACGTCCGCGATCGCCTCGCCGATGGCGGTGATCACCGCGTTCGACTTGGGCGCGAGGCTGATGTGGATGACCGCCTGGGCGAGGTTGATGCGCGCCTCGGGCAGACCGACCAGGTCGACGGCCTGGGCGGCGGCCACCGCGGTCTGGAGGGCGGTGGGGTCGGCCATGCCCACGTCCTCGCTGGCGTGCACGACGAGGCGGCGGGCGATGAACCGGGGGTCCTCCCCCGCCTCGATCATGCGGGCGAGGTAGTGCAGGGCCGCGTCGGGGTCGCTGCCGCGCATGCTCTTGATGAACGCGCTGACGACGTCGTAGTGCTGGTCGCCGGAGCGGTCGTAGCGGACGGCGTGCCGGTCCACGGCGCGTTCGACGTGGGCGGCGGTGACGGTGACGGGCTCGGGCCCCGGGGCTCCGGCGACGAGGGCCGCGGCCTCCAGGTAAGTCAGGGAGCGGCGTCCGTCGCCCCCGGCGAGGCGGACGAGGTGTTCGACGGCGTCGTCGGCGAGCGCGTAGCGGCCGTCCAGCCCGCGCGCGTCGGTCAGCGCCCGGTCGAGCAGGGCGCGCACGTCGGCGTCGTCCAGGGACTCCAGGGACAGGAGCAGAGAGCGGGAGAGCAGGGGGCTGACCACGGAGAAGAAGGGGTTCTCCGTGGTGGCGCCGATGAAGCTGACCCAGCGGTTCTCGACCGCGGGCAGGAGGGCGTCCTGCTGGGTCTTGTTGAAGCGGTGCACCTCGTCGACGAAGAGCAGCGTCCGCGTGCCGTGCATGCCCAGGCGCCGCCGCGCCTCGTCGACGACCGCGCGGACGTCCCTGACCCCGGCGTTGACCGCGGACAGCTCCACGAAGCGGCGCTCGGTGACGTGGCTGACCACGGTGGCCAGGGTGGTCTTGCCGGTGCCCGGCGGTCCCCACAGGAAGACGGACATGGGGGCGTCGTCCTCGACGAGGCGGCGCAGCGGGCTGCCCTCACCGAGCAGGTGGCGCTGGCCCACGACCTCGTCCAGGGTGCGCGGGCGCATGCGCACGGCGAGCGGTTCCTGCCCCTTGGCGGCCTCGGCTCCGGCGTCGTCGAACAGTGTTTCGGACACCCACCCAGGGTAGGGCACCCGCGACGGGGCGCCGGTCAGTCCCCGGGCTCGCCCTCGGCGTCCTCGTCGTCGGTCATGCGCGTGATGAGCAGGGCGATGTCGTCCCCCCGGCCGGCGGGCGCCATCTCGGCCAGGAGGTGCGCTGCCGCCTCGGGGTCCTCACCGTGCTCGGCCAGAGCCTCTCCCACGAGGGCGAGTCCGTCCGCCATGGGCAGGTCCGAGCTCTCCACGAGCCCGTCCGAGCACAGCAGCAGGGTGCCGCCGGGCGGGAGGGAGCGCGTGGTGACGGCGTACTCGGTGTCCGGCAGGACGCCCAGCGGAGGGCCGGTCTCGGGTTCCCAGAGCTCGTAGCTGCCCTTGGAGGCCAGGACGACGGGCGGCTGTCCGGCCCAGGCGGCCTGCATGACGCCGGTCTCCCGGTCCAGGACCAGGTAGCCGCAGGTGGCGAAGACGATCTCGCCGGTCTCGGTGAGCAGCCGGTTGGTCTCGCCGAGGACCACGCCGGGGTCGGACTGGTTGGTGGCGTAGGCGCGGAAGGCCACGCGGATCTGCCCCATCGCGGCGGCCGCCTCGACGCCGTGGCCCTGCACGTCGCCGACGAGCAGTCCGACGCGGTTGTCGGGGAGTTCGATGACGTCGTAGAAGTCGCCGCAGATCCGCCAGTCGGCGCGGGAGGGGAGGTACTTGGTGGCGATGGCCATGTCGGGGAAGCTGGGGACCTGGCGGGGCAGCATGCGGCGCTGGACGGCGTCGGCGAGTTCGAGTTCGGCCTGTTGGGCCTTGATCCGCTGGAGCGCCTGTCCGGCGAGACCGGCGAAGGTGAGCATGAGGGCGCGCTCGTCGCGGCTGGCGTGGTGGGGGCGGTCCCAGGTCATCTGCCACACGCCGAGGGCGATCTTGCCGTCGCCGAAGATCGGGACGGTCGCCCAGGCCTGTCCGCTCACGTTGCGCATCAGGCCCACGGCGGCGGGGAAGCGGCTGATGATCTCGGCGCGGCTCTCGAAGAAGCGGGGCTGCCGGTCCTGGATCACGGCGCCCATGGGGAAGTCGGTGTCGTCGGCCCGGCGGCCGTCGAGCTGCTCGATGTTGCCGCCGCGCGAGCGCGCGCTGGGCGAGGTGCGCAGCAGGCCGTCCTGGACGTAGAGGGCGGCGGCGTTCATGCCGCCGAAGATCGGCAGGAACTCCTCGCTGAGCAGGTCCATGACGTCGTCGACGGTGGTGGCCGACACGAGTTTGGAGGACAGCTCGGTGACCAGGCGACCGTGCTCGGCCTCGGTGCGGCGGCGGTCGGCCAGGCGGCGGACCAGCTGCACGTGCTCGGTGACGTCGTCGACGATGCCGACGAGCCGGTCGGGCTGGCCGGGGACGAAGCGCGCCCGTACGTGCAGGGAGCGTTCGTCGCCGAGCCGGTCGAAGACGCGGAAGCGCTGTTCGTAGTCGCGGCCGGTGAAGGCGGCCGACATCGCGTCGCGCACGCGGGCGATGTCGTCGGGATGCACGCGCTCCAGAATGGTCTCGAGCTGGCGTTCCCCTCCCGCGAGGAGGTCGCCCAGGGGCGTGGGGCCGAACAGTTCGCGCAGGCGCCCGGTGCTCAGGTCCAGGCTCCAGAGCACGGAGTCGGAGCTGTCCGTGCGCAGCTCGCCCACCACCCGCAGATCCGCCTCGTTGGCGGACAGCACGTGCAGAAGCACGACAACCCGGGCGCCGGGCCGGTCCCCGTTGGGTCCGGGGACGGGGCGCAGCTCCGCCTCGACGACACCGGGGCGGGCGGTCGCGGGCCCCAGGCGCAGGTGGGTGCGTTCCGCGCGGTGTCCGCCCGCGACCTCGCCGTGGATCCGGGCGCCCCGGGCGGCGTCGTCACCGTCGAGGAGGTCGTACCAGGCGCGCCCGGCCAGCCCCTCGCCGTCGAGGCCGACCAGCGCGGCGAAGGCCAGGTTGGCGTGCAGGATCGCGCCGTCGTCCCGGGTCAGCACCATGGGCTCGGGGGCGTGGGAGAACGCCCCCGCGAGCGCGTTCTCGGAGCCGTCGCCTGAGGCGCGTTTTCCGTTCACGTATGACTCATCCTCATGTCGTCTCGGACGTCACACCCGCGCCCGGACGCGGTACCCCCGGAACGTTCCGATTCGGGCCATTCTAGTGTCGGGGACCGGCCGCCTCGGGTGGGGAGACCGCGGCCGTGCCCGCCGGGCGGCGCCATCTCCACCCGTGTGACCTGGGGCGACACGGGCCGCGGAGAGGGGCTTGGGACGGGGCGGGCGGCCGACCCCCCGTGAGGTGGGACTTTGACCGACCTCAGGGCGCAAATCGTTACGCTCGTGTGACTCATTGGCGCACAATGCACTCGGCCACCGATCCGACCACGAAAGCGGTGAACCCGCCGCTGCCCGTGTTCACTCCCTGGCACGGGCGAACCGTGGTTCGGAAAGGGTGATTCGCCCCCAACCGTAGGGGATGACGGGCCTATCCGCATCCGTGGCGGGGATCGGAAGTCGTCCGCGACCGAGTCCGGCCACAATTCCCGTGCGCGGGTCACGGCCCATAATCCCCGAATACCGCCAAGTGACCGAATGCGGCAGGTTCAAAGTCCCAGGAATCCGGGCACCCCACATGTCAGGTTCGAAAACTCGCCGAAGCCCCAAGGACGCATTCATGTACCTGGTACGCGAGGCCGCCGTGGTGGACCTGGCCGTCCACGGCACCACCTGGAACTGGACCTGTCGACTGTGCAGCCACAGCAACCCGGACGACGAGGACATCTGCTGCCAGCGCTGCGGAGCGATGAAGCGCTGACGGCGCACCACCGCGCGACGTTCGTCGGTCCCGCC
Source organism: Nocardiopsis sp. NPDC050513 (assembly GCF_044457925.1). Classification (NCBI taxonomy): domain Bacteria; kingdom Bacillati; phylum Actinomycetota; class Actinomycetes; order Streptosporangiales; family Nocardiopsidaceae; genus Nocardiopsis; species Nocardiopsis sp. NPDC050513. The sequence continues at coordinate 50,376 of NZ_JBITHK010000018.1, forward strand.
GCACGAGGGGGCGGTGCGCACGTCGCGCACCGCCCCCTCGGTTCCCCCGTCGCCCCGGCTACTTCCCCGCCGGGGGGAGGGCCGTGCGGATGTGCACTTCGTGCAGCTGCTGGTCGGAGACCGCCGAAGGCGCGCCCATCATCAGGTCCTGCGCGTTCTGGTTCAGGGGGAAGGCGATGGTCTCGCGGATGTTGGGCTCGTCCGCGAGGAGCATGACGATCCGGTCCACGCCGGGCGCGATGCCGCCGTGCGGCGGGGCGCCGAACTTCAGGGCCCTGAGCATGCCGCCGAACTCGGCCTCGACCGCCTCCTTGTCGTACCCGGCGATGTCGAAGGCCCTGTACATGATCTCGGGCGAGTGGTTCCGGATCGCCCCGGAGGACAGCTCGACCCCGTTGCAGACGATGTCGTACTGCCACGCGAGGATGTCCAGGGGGTCCTGGGTCTCCAGTGCCTCCATCCCGCCCTGCGGCATGGAGAAGGGGTTGTGGCTGAACGCGACGTCGCCCTGCTCGTTGATCTCGAACATCGGGAAGTCGACGATCCAGCAGAAGCGGTAGGCCTTCTCCTCGAAGAGGTCCGCGCGCCTGCCCGCCTCGACACGCACCGGCGCCATGATGCGGTTGATCTCCGCCTCGTCCTCGCTCGCGCAGAAGAACAGGCCGTGGCCGGGACCGGCGCCCAGGGCCGACAGGAGCTCGCCGCTGATCCCGGTGACGAACTTGGCGATGGGACCGGTGAGTTCGCCCTCCGGGCCGACCTTGAGCCAGGCCAGCCCCTTGGCGCCCTGCTCCACCGCGAAGTCGCCGATGCCGTCGAAGAACTTCCGGGGCTTGTCGCCCACCCCCGGCACCGCGAGAGCGCGCACCTTCTTGCCCTCGAAGGCACGGAAGTCGGTCTTGTCGAACAGTGCCGTGACGTCGAGCATCCGCATCGGCACGCGCAGGTCGGGCTTGTCGGTCCCGTACCACTCCAGAGCGTCCCGGAAGGCGATGCGGGGGTAGGGCGAGGTGATCTCCCAGCCGTCGGAGAACTCCCGGAAGACGTCGGTCATCACCTTCTCGATGACCTCGAAGACGTCCTCCTGCTCGACGAAGCTCATCTCCACGTCGAGCTGGTAGAACTCGCCGGGCGAGCGGTCCGCGCGGCTGTCCTCGTCACGGAAGCAGGGCGCGATCTGGAAGTAGCGGTCGAACCCGGAGACCATCAGGAGCTGCTTGAACTGCTGCGGCGCCTGGGGAAGGGCGAAGAACCGCCCCGGGTGGAGCCTGGAGGGCACCAGGAAGTCACGGGCGCCCTCGGGGCTGGAGCTGGTCAGGATGGGGGTCTGGAACTCGTTGAAGCCCAGGTTCGTCATCTTCTGGCGGATCGACGCGATCACCTGGGACCGGAGCATGATGTTGCGGTGCATCCGCTCGCGCCGCAGGTCGAGGAAGCGGTAGGTGAGACGGCGCTCCTCGGAGGTGTTGTCCTCCGGGAAGACGGTGAGGGGAAGCTCCTCGGTGGTGCCCAGGACCTCCATCTCCGTGGCCTCGATCTCGATCTCGCCCGTGGGCAGTCCGGGGTTGACGTTCTCGTCGCTGCGGGCGGAGACGTGCCCGGTGACCTGGATCACCGACTCCTTGGGGATGCGGCTGAGCTGCTCGAACACCGGGGACTCGGGACGCGCCATGAGCTGTGTGACGCCGTAGTGGTCGCGCAGGTCGACGAAGAGCAGACCACCGAGATCACGGCGGTTGTGCACCCAGCCCGAAAGGCGCACCTGCTGCCCGACGTGCTCCTTCCGGAGCTGACCACACGAATGAGTCCTGTAACGATGCATGAGTTACCAAGTCCACTAACTACACGGCTGGGCGAGAATGCCGGGGATCCCGGTAGCGGGTCCGGCCGGAGGGACGGCATGCCCCTTGACTTCTGGAATCCTACCGCCACGACCGCGACCCGGCCGCCCGGCCTCCGGAGCCCGGTGACCCTCTGTGCGCGCGGGGCGACGCCGACCGGGGCCGGTCGGCGTCCGGTCAGAGGGCGCGCAGGTACGGGTTGGCGGCCCGCTCGCGCCCGACGGTGGTGGCGGGTCCGTGGCCGGGCAGGATCTGGGTGTCGTCGCCGCGCGACAGGACGGCCGCGGCGAGGCTGGAGTCCATGGCCGCGGGATCCCCGCCCGGGAAGTCGGTGCGGCCGATGGACCCGGCGAAGACCAGGTCGCCCGCGAGCATGACCGGCGGGTGGCCGTCCCCCGCGGCCAGGTGGTAGACCACCGACCCCGGCGTGTGCCCCGGGGTGTGCTCGACGGCGAACTCCAGCCCGGCCAGGGTCAGGGTGTCGCCGCCCCCGACCTCGACGAGGCGCTCCGGTTCGCGGAAGGGGCCCGGGCCGAGCAGCACCGACAGATGTGCGGCGAAACCGGGGTCGACCCCGGCGCCGGGGTCGGTGAGCAGACGGCGGTCGGCCGCGTGCAGGTGGACCGGGAGCCCCGCGCGGTCGGCCAGCTCCGCCGCCGACCACACATGGTCGAAGTGGCCGTGCGTGAGCAGGACCGCGGTCGGGTTCAGGCCGTGCTCGGCGAGGGCCTTGTCCACCTGCCCGGTGGCGTCCTGACCCGGATCGACGACGACGCAGTCGCCTCCCGGGGCCGGAGCGAGCAGGTAGCAGTTCGCGGCGAGGGGCCCGGTGGCGAGGGCGGCGATGAGCACGGCGTGGTCCTGTCCTCGGTCGGGATGCGTCCGGCGGCGGGGGGAGAGGGGCGCGGGGCCCGCCGAAGCTCCGTCGCGACCCCGTTGCGGGTCCGTCCCGGCGGGGCCGGCGGACGTACCCTACGTACAGAGCCTACCGACGCGTCCGAGGGGCGGCGAACCGGCATCGGAGGGGGTGCGCGGCTTTGATCACCATTCGATCACCGCACGCGCCCGGCCTCTTTGCCAAACCGCGTGGTAATGCCATATTGGTCACCGGTGCCGTGTGCGCCGCGTCCGCCGACCAGCGCCTCTCCACGGCGGGTCCCCGGCCCGGCCAGACACACGAGGGCGCCGCCGCGGACACGACGGATCCGCGCAAGAGTGAATCACGGCGCGTCGATGCCGCCCCAACTGATGGATATCGTGCTGGGCACGGTGGTTCCCATCACAATCCGGTGCGGTACGCCGCGACGACCCGAACCCGCCTACGGCCGGGCTCATGACAGCAGGAGGACACGGTGACCACGGACCCTTGGGGCCGCGTAGACGACGACGGCACGGTCTACGTGCGCACGAGTGAAGGCGAGCGGGTCGTCGGATCGTGGCAGGCGGGGGCCCCGGAGGAGGCCCTGGCCTTCTTCCGCCAGAAGTACGACGCCCTGGTCACCCAGGTGGAGCTGCTGGAGAAGCGGCTGCGCAGCACCGACCTGTCCGCCGCCTCGGCGATGTCCAGCATCGACAAGCTGCGCACCCAGGTGAAGGAGGCGCACGCGGTCGGGGACCTCGACTCCCTGGCGCGGCGTCTCGACGCCCTCTCCGGGCGCGCCGAGGAGCGCAAGGTCGAGCAGAAGCACGCCCAGGAGCAGGCGCGCGGCCACGCCCGCGAGATCAAGGAGCGGATCGTCGCCGAGGCCGAGCGGGTCGCGGTGGAGACCACGCACTGGAAGTCCGGCGGCGAGCGGATGCTCCAGCTCATCGAGGAGTGGAAGAAGGCCCCGCGCGCCGACCGCCCGACCGAGCAGGCGCTGTGGAAGCGCATGTCCGCGGCGCGCAACTCCTTCTCCAAGCGCCGCAAGGCCTACTTCGCCAGCCTCGACCAGCAGCGTGAGGAGGTGCGCGCGGTCAAGGAGCGCATCGTCGCCGAGGCCGAGTCGCTCGCGAGCTCGGACGACTGGGGGGCCACGGCCCGCGCCTACCGCGACCTGATGCAGCAGTGGAAGAGCAGCGGGCGCGCCGACCGTGCCAGCGAGGACCGCTTGTGGGCGCGCTTCAAGGCGGCGCAGGACCAGTTCTTCGACGCGCGCAACGCGGTCTTCGCCGAACGCGACGCCGAACTGCGGGTCAACGCCGAGGCCAAGGAGCGGATCCTGGCGGAGGCCAAGGACGAGATCGCCCAGATCTCCGACCCGCGCCGCGCCCGCGCGCGCCTGCGCGACTTCCAGGAGGCCTGGGAGGAGGCCGGTGAGCTGCCGCGCGACGTGCGCGACCAGCTGGAGGGCGCCTTCCGGCAGATCGAGGACGGCGTCCGGCGCGCCGAGGACGCCGAGTGGGAGCGCACGAACCCGGAGGCCCGGGCCCGCGCCCAGGCCACGGTCGGGCAGTTGGCGTCCGCGATCAGCGACCTGGAGGCGAAGCTGGAGAAGGCGCGCGAGCGCGGCGACGCCCGGCGGATCAAGGAGCACGAGGACGCGCTGCAGGCGCGCCGTGCCTGGCTGGCCGAGGCGGAGAAGGCGCTCAGCGAGCTGAGCTAGCCCCGACCCCCGCGACGGGCCGTGCTCCCTGGTGGGAGTGCGGCCCGTCGGCATTGGCGAGAATGGGGGGACTCCGGGTCCGGTGGCTGGGCCCGTGCCCGCCGACACGCTCCGAGGTCCACATGTCCGACCCCACCGCGCCGTCGCCGACCATCCTGGTCGTGGACGACGAACCCAACATCCGAGAGCTCCTTGCCGCCTCGCTGGAACTGGACGGCTTCACCGCGGTCCGGGCGGGGGACGCGGCGGGCGCGCTGGCGAGCGCGCGGAGGCACGGTCCCGCGCTGGCGGTCGTGGACGTCATGCTGCCCGACGCGGACGGTTTCTCGCTCGCCGCCGACCTGCGGTCGGAGCACCCGGATCTGCCCGTGCTGTTCCTGACCGCGCGGGACTCGGTCACCGACCGGGTCGCGGGTCTGCGGGCCGGCGCGGACGACTACGTGACCAAGCCGTTCAGCGTGGAGGAGGTGGTCCTGCGGATCCGCGCGATCCTGCGGCGCGTGCGCCCTGCCGAACACGCCGAGGAGGGCCCCGTCCTGCGGTACGAGGACCTGGAGCTGGACGAGGACGCCTACGAGGCGCGGCGCGCCGGTCGGACGATCCGCCTGTCCCCCACCGAGTTCGCTCTGCTCAGGTACCTGATGGCCAACGCCGGACGCGTGCTGACCAGGCCGCAGATCCTGCGGACGGTGTGGGGCCAGGAGGGCGACGACAGCCGCGTGGTGGAGACCTACATCAGCTACCTGCGCCGCAAGGTGGACGTGGCCGGGCCGCCGCTGATCCACACGGTCTGGGGCGTCGGGTACAGCCTGCGGCGGAGCCGCGACCATGGCTGAGCGGTGGCGGATCCGCCGACTGGCGCCCGCGACCCTGCGGGGGCGGCTCGTGCTGTCGGTCCTGGTCCTGACCACGCTCGCGATGGCGGTGTTCGGGGTCGCCGGTTCCGTGCTGCTCCGCGGGTCCCTGGTGGCGGAGGTGGACGACCGGCTGGACCGGATGGTGGCGCCGGCCGTCGCGGACCGGGAGTCCCCGCCGGCCGGGCGGCCCGCCGAGCCGCCCGGCCTCCCCTCCGACCTGCGGGAGCTGCGGTTCGACTCCGGTGGGAACGTGCTGTGGAGCGTGGGCCAGACCGACGAGGACCCTTCGGGTCCGGACGTGTCGGGGCTGGACGCGGAGGCGCTGCGCGCGGCGGAGGGGTCCGTCGTCGAGCTTCCGGACACGGAGGGCGGGTCTGACTGGCGGGCGGTGGTCAGGCAGGCGCCGGACGGGACGGTCGTGCTGGTGGCGCAGTCCCTGGACGGGGTGGACACGACCCTGGCGCTGCTCGCGTGGGTGCAGTTCGGAGCGGGTGCCGCCGTGTTGCTGGTGCTGGCGGCGGGAACGGTCGCGACGGTGCGCGTCCAGCTGCGCCCGCTCGACCGGATGCAGCGGGCGGCCGACGCCATCGCGGGCGGGGACTTCGAGGCGCGTGTCCCGGAGGACCGCGGACGCGGCGGGGCCTCGGAGACCGCGCGTCTGGGCGCCGCGCTCAACACGATGCTGGCGCGTCTGTCGGAGGCGCTCCGGGAGAGGGAGGCCACCGCGGAGCGGATGCGGCGGTTCGTCGCCGACGCCTCGCACGAGCTGCGCACCCCGCTGGCGTCGATCAGCGGGTTCGCGGAGCTGTTCCGCCTGGGCAGGGAACGCGGTCGGATCGCGGCCGATCCGGTGGTGGACGACTGGATGCGGCGCGTGGAGTCCGAGGCGGAGCGGATGGGGTCGCTGGTGGACGGTCTGCTGCTGCTGGCCCGTCACGACGAACACCCGGAGGTGGCCGCCGACGACGTCGATCTGGCCGGCCTCGTGCGGGAGAGCGTGGCGGCGGCGCTTGCCCGGGAGGGGGAGGGCGGGGACCGCCTGTCGTTGGGGGACGTGCCCGGGGTGCGGGTGGTCGGGGACCGGTCGCGGTTGCGGCAGGTGCTGGACAACCTCATCGGCAACGCCCAGACGCACACGCCGCCGGGGACGCCGGTGCGGGTCTGGATGCAGGTGCGTGAGGACGCGGCCGGGGACCTCACCCCGTCACCGGAGGCGGTCCGCGTGGGCGCGCTTCCGGCGGACGTGCGCGGGGTGGTCGCGGTGTGCGTGCGCGACGAGGGGCCCGGGATCCGCCGCGCGGACCGGGAGCGGCTGTTCGACCGGTTCTTCCGTGCGGACCAGGGGCGTTCACGCCAGGCGGGCGGCAGCGGGCTCGGCCTGTCGATCTCGGCCGCGATCGTGACCGCGCACGACGGGGCCCTGGAGGTGGTCGGCGAGCCCGGCGACGGCACGCTCTTCCGGATGTTGCTGCCGTTGGGTTAGCCGGGACGTCCCCCGGCTCCCCGCGCTCGCCCGTTCGGACCTCAGCGGCGTGAGTCCAGGTGGTAGACGTTCGCGGGCGCGGGCTCCTCGTCCGGCGCGGTTCCCCGTTCCTCCCCCGCCGTCGGCTCCGGTCCCTCCGGCCCGGGCGCCGGCTCCGGCCCCTCCGCCTCCGCTCCCGTCCGCGCCTCCGCCGCGGAGGCGGTCCGCCGCGACCGCCGGTACAGCGCGACCGCCCCCGTGGCCAGCAGCACCAGCAGGCTCGCGCCGCCGATGGCCCACGGGGCGAGCACGGGGCCGCGGACGCTCTGGGCCGACGACGCGCACGAGGCCAGCGTGGCGTCGGGATCGGGCCGCACGCACACGGTGGTGACCGCACGCGCTCCGCCGAGGGCGCCCGTGACCTCGCCGACGGCGTGCAGGACCGCGCGTTCACCGGGTTCCAGCGCGCCCGTCCAGACGATCCGGCCGCCCTCGGCGACGGCTCCTGGAGAGGTGGGCCGGACCGACATGCCCGCGGGGAGGAACTGCACCACCTGGGCCTCCGGGAGGCTCTCGCCGCCCGCGTTGCGGACCCGGATGGTGAAGTCGACGTGACCCCCCTGGCGCAGGGGGGACTCCGCGACGGAGGACTCCAGGACGACGTGGAGGGTGTCGGCGCCCGGGACGGGGGCCATGAGCAGGGCGGCCAGTCCTCCGGCGGACAGCGCCGTGAACGCGGACATGACGGACCCCCTCCGACGACCATAATCACTGTGCGCACATCATATGTGGCAATGTGTGATAGTTCCAGGTCGGAGGGGGCCCGTCTTCGTGACTCTAGGCGCCGACGGCCGACCGGAGCGCGGCGGCGCGGTCGGTCTGCTCCCAGGTGAACTGGGGCAGCTCGCGGCCGAAGTGGCCGTAGGCGGCCGTCTTGGAGTAGATCGGGCGCAGCAGGTCGAGGTCGCGCACGATCGCGGCGGGCCGCAGGTCGAAGACCTCCTTGACCGCCTTCTCGATCAGCTCGGGGGCCACCTTCTCGGTGCCGAAGGTCTCGATGAACACACCGACCGGGTGCGCCTTGCCGATCGCGTAGGCGACCTGGACCTCGGCGCGCTCGGCGAGCTCCGCGGCGACGATGTTCTTGGCGACCCAGCGGGTGGCGTAGGCGGCGGAGCGGTCGACCTTCGACGGGTCCTTCCCCGAGAAGGCGCCGCCGCCGTGGCGGGCGTAGCCGCCGTAGGTGTCGACGATGATCTTGCGGCCGGTCAGGCCCGCGTCGCCCATCGGGCCGCCGATCTCGAAGCGGCCGGTGGGGTTGACCAGCAGCCGGTAGTCGTCGGCGTCCAGGCCGTAGGAGGCCACGACCGGCTCGATGACGTGCTCGCGCACGTCCGGGGCGAGCATCTCGTCGAGGTTGATGTCGGCGGAGTGCTGGCTGGAGACCACGACGGTGTCGAGGCGGACGGGGGTCTGGCCCTCGTACTCGACGGTGACCTGGGTCTTGCCGTCCGGACGGAGGTAGGGGACGGTCCCGTTGCGGCGGACTTCGGCGAGGCGCTCCGCGAGGGCGTGCGCCAGCTTGATCGGCAGCGGCATGAGCTCGGGGGTCTCACGGTTGGCGTAGCCGAACATCAGCCCCTGGTCACCGGCGCCCTGCCGGTTGAGGTCGTCGTCCTCGTTCTCGACACGCGCCTCGTAGGCCGTGTCGACACCCTGGGCGATGTCGGGGGACTGGGCGTCGATGGAGACGTTGACCCCGCAGGAGTCACCGTCGAAACCCTTGGCTGACGAGTCGTACCCGATCTGGAGGATCCGCTCGCGCACGATGGCGGGGATGTCGACGTAGGTCTGGGTGGTGACCTCACCCGCGATGTGGACCTGACCGGTGGTGATCAGCGTCTCGACCGCGACCCGGCTCCTGGGGTCGTTGGCGAGCATCGCGTCGAGGATCGAGTCACTGATCTGGTCGGCCATCTTGTCGGGATGGCCTTCGGTGACCGACTCGGAGGTGAAAAGGCGGCGGGACACGTTGCCTGACTCCTTGCAGCGGCTGCTGGCTGACATGGACCGGCGACTCGGGGGCCGACCGGCGAGGTTGTTGTTGCTCCACTGTAACGGGACTGGTGCGGGTGGAAATCCCGTGGTCGCGTGATCACGGGTTCCCGAAGGAAGTGTGGCGTACTCAGAGGTGGGAATCCAGTCCCGGGCGGTGGTGATTTACGCCAGGCGTGCGACGACGAGATCCCACACGCGGTCGGCCAGGTCCTCCTTGGGGCCGAACGGGACCTCCACGGCGGTGCCGTCGGAGCCGAGGACGACCGCCTGGTTGTCCTCGGTGCCGAACGCGCGTCCGCCGCCGACCTGGTTGACCACGAGCAGGTCGCAGCCCTTGCGCTCCAGCTTGGCGCGGCCGTGCGCGAGGACGTCGTCGGTCTCGGCGGCGAACCCGACGATGGTCTGCGCCAGTCCCTCCTCGTCGCGGGAGGCGACCAGCCCGGCGAGGATGTCGGGGTTCTCGGTGAGCTCGATCGGCGCGGGCCGACCGCCGGACTTCTTGATCTTGCTCCCCGCACTGGCGGCGGGACGGAAGTCGGCCACGGCGGAGGCCATGACCACGACGTCCGCCCCGGCCCGCTCGGCGGCCACGGCCTCGGCGAGGTCGAGCGCGGACCCGACGCGGACGACGCGGACCCCGGCCGGGTCGGGCAGCGCGACGTTGGCCGAGACGAGCGTCACCTCGGCGCCGCGGGCGGCGGCGGTCCGGGCCAGGGCGTACCCCTGTTTGCCGGAGGAGTGGTTGCCGATGAAGCGCACCGGGTCGATCGCCTCACGCGTGCCCCCGGCGGAGATCACGACGCGCCGACCCGCGAGGTCGGCGGCTCGCCCGCGCAGGGCCACGCGGGCCGCGTCGAAGAGTTCGGCGGGCTCGGGCAGGCGGCCCTTGCCGGTGTCCGCGCCGGTCAGGCGCCCCTCGGCCGGGTCGAGCACGATCGCGCCGCGCGAGCGCAGGGTGGCCACGTTGGCCTGGGTCGCGGGGTGCTCCCACATCTCGGTGTGCATCGCCGGGGCGAACACGACCGGGCACCGGGCGGTCAGGAGCGTGTTGGTCAGCAGGTCGTCCGCCAGACCGGCGGCGGCCTTGGCCAGGATGTTGGCGGTGGCGGGGGCCACGAACACGAGGTCGGCCGACTGGCCGATGCGCACGTGGGGCACCTCGTGCACGCCGTCCCAGACGGCGGTCGCGACGGGCTGGCCGGACAGGGCGGCCCAGGTGGGCTCGCCGACGAAGCGCAACGCGTCGGCGGTGGGCACGACCCGGACCCGGTGGCCGGACTCGGTCAGCCGTCGGAGCAGCTCGCAGACCTTGTACGCGGCGATGCCGCCGCCGACGCCGAGCACCACCCGGGGCGCGCGGTCGGGTTCTCTCTCACTCACGGAACGAGTTCTACCAGGTGCCGCCCCGGGCATCGCGCCCGAGCCCCGTGCCGCGCCCGTGAGGCCGCGGGAGCGCAGCTCAGTTGCCCTCGTAGGGCTCGGCGGTGAGCAGGCCGGACTTGACCTCGCGCAGGGCGATGGACAGGGACTTCTCCTGCACGTGGGTCTCCACGAGCGGGCCGACGTACTCCAGCAGGCCCTCGCCGAGCTGGGCGTAGTAGGCGTTGATCTGGCGGGCCCGCTTGGAGGCCATGGTCACCAGGCTGTACTTGCTGTCGACGCACTCCAGCAGGTCGTCGATCGGCGGGTTGGTGATGCCTTCGGCGACGGGCTCGGTACCAGCCACTATCTACCCCCAGGGACGGTCTCCGGCTCGTCGAAAGCCGTGACGTGATTGACAGGTGGGCGCCCGCGGGCGGCGGTATCACACCTTGGGCGCTCTGATCAACGCTAGCAGCTCGTCGCATACGTCCCGTACGGCCGTGTTGACGAGCGTCGTGTCGAACTCCTTCTCCGCGGCGAGCTCGACCCGGGCCGCGTCCAGCCTGCGCTGGACGACCTCCTCGGACTCGGTGCCGCGGCCGGTCAGGCGGCGGACGAGCTCCTCCCAGGAGGGAGGCGCGAGGAAGACGTGCAGGGAGTCGGGCATGGACGCGCGCACCTGGCGGGCGCCCTGGAGCTCGATCTCCAGCAGGACGGGGATCCCGGCGCCCAGGCGCTCGGTCACGGGGGTGCGGGGGGTGCCGTAGCGGTTGCCCGCGAACTCGGCCCACTCCAGCAGTTCGTCGTCGGCGACGAGGCGGTCGAACTCCGCGTCGGAGACGAAGCGGTACTGCACACCCTCGCGCTCACCGGGCCGGGGGGCGCGGGTGGTCACCGACACCGAGAGCCAGACGTCGGGGTGGTCGCGGCGGATCGCGTCCACCACCGTGCTCTTTCCCACACCGGAGGGGCCGGACAGGACGGTCAGCCGCTTCTCCTGCGGGCTGGACTGGGCTCCGGGCGCGTCTGGCATGGGTGGATCGGGCTTCCCTTCGAGGTCTCCGCGGTCGCGGGAAGCTCCATTTATACCACCGCGCCGCGGCGCGGCGGACGCGTCGACCTGGGGCCGAGCGTCCGCCGACCGCGGCGCGGGCGAAGACTCACCGGGGGTTCGGCCACCGCTGTGGCACGCGGCCGTTCCCGCGTGAGCGAGGAACGGTCTCCGCCGCGACTGTGGGGGACGCGGACGGGCCGGTGTTACTCGGGGGACGACCTACTTGGTCAGGTCCCCGAACTCGCTCTCGAGAGCGGCACGCTGGTTCGTGCCCAGGCCACGGACGCGGCGGGACTCAGCGATGTTGAGCCGCTCCATGATCTGCTTGGCACGGACCTTGCCGACGCCGGGCAGGGATTCCAGCAGAGCCGAAACCTTCATCTTGCCGATGACGTCGTCCTTGAGCCCGTCGGCGAGGACCTCGGACAGCGAGATGCCGCCGTTCTTGAGCTTGTTCTTGACCTCAGCGCGCTCTTTTCTGGCCTTGGCGGCCTTCTCAAGAGCCGCACTGCGCTGCTCGGGTGTGAGGGGAGGAAGGGCCACGCCGGGTCACCTCGGATTTCTACTCGTTTGTAGAGGGCGGACGCCTGCGCAAGTTAGTAGGTCTGACCCCCCTTAGGCAACGCAAAGTGGCCTTTCAGCGGCTATTTCATCGAAGGAACTACTGAGAGTCACACCACCACTGCGGGCAGAGACGAAAATCAGGACCTAAGTCCCGGTTGAAGAGTCCGAGAAGCATGCCACCAGTGCAGGTCACAGAGGGGTGACGCGGGTCACTCTCGGCGTTGAGAACCTGATTTCGGACACACTTTTTTGGTGACCGTCCGTGATCCACAACTGCGCGTGATGGGATCACTGCGACATCCCGGCCAGACCTCCCCTCCGCTCCGTTCCACCGGTCGCGACCCCCCGCCTCCGCTAGGCACGGACCCCGGCGCGCCGAACCGCTGCCGCGATGGCTGCCGCGGCGGCGCCGGGGTCCGCCGCCCTGGTGATCGGGCGGCCGACGACCAGCAGGTCCGCACCCGCCGCCACGGCCTCCTCCGGGGTCGCCACCCGCGACTGGTCACCCCTGTCCGCCCCCGCCGGGCGCACGCCCGGCGTGATCAGGGTGATGTCGGGGCCCACCTCGGAACGCACCAGGGCCACCTCCCGCGGCGAGCAGACCAGGGCCCGGGCCCCGGCGCCCACCGCCATCGCCGCCAGACGCCGCACCGCGTCGCGAGCCGGACCGAGCAGCCCCACCTGCTCCAGGTCCTTCTCGCTCATCGAGGTGAGCACCGTCACGGCGGCGATCCTGGTGTCCGGCGCGGCCTCCACCGCCGCCCGGACCATGTCCGCTCCCCCACTGGCGTGCACCGTGAGGATCGACGGGCGAAGGCCCGCGACGCTGCGCGCCGCACCCGCCACCGTCGCCGGGATGTCGTGCAGCTTCAGGTCGAGGAACACCCCGACCGGGTTGGCGCCGCGCACCGCGCTCACCGCCTCGGGGCCGTACCGCAGGTACAGCTCCAGCCCGACCTTCACCGTGCTCACGTGCGGAGCGACCGCGGACGCCCAGGTGGCGGCGGTCTCGATGTCGTCGGCGTCGATCGCCACGGCGATCGGGGCGGGAGCGGTGGGCGCGGTCATGTCGGTTTCCCCTCTTCGTCCGACACCGTACAGTCGGTGTCAGCACCTGCACCTGTGCTTACGAATGTGCTTACGAAAGCACTGGCCGATGCACGTTCACTGTCATGTGCACACACCAAGGTGTGCGATTCCCCGGATGAGGCGCTTCATGCGCCCCCGGTAGGTCACTTCCCCGTAACAGCTTCCGAGGCGGCCGTGGACGGGCCGCCCCCCGGTATGTATGTCCGGGATGCCGGATGCGTACGTTCGGTCGCACAGCGCCGTCTCAGCGCCGTTCAGGCCGGTCAGGAGCCCCGCGCTCGGTCTGGACCGCGTCTCAGGCGCCCACCCCCGCCCCGTGGGCCGCGCCGACCAGGTCGCGGGCCCGCTGGATTCCGCGCGCCTCCAGCTCCTCGGTGAACTGCCGGAGCACGCGCGCGCACGCGGAGGGGTCGGAGAAGTTGGTCGTGCCCACCGCCACGGCGCTCGCCCCGGCGGCCATGAACTCGACCACGTCCGCGCCCGTGCGGACCCCGCCCATGCCCACGATCGGCACGTCCGGCAGGGCCTCGTGCACCCGGTAGACGCACCCCACCGCGAGGGGGCGGATCGCCGGACCGGACAGCCCGCCCACACCGCCCGCCACCGCGGGCCGCAGGGTGCGGGTGTCGATCGCCATCCCGCGCACGGTGTTGATCATCGACAGTCCGTCCGCCCTGGCCGCCACGCACGCGGTGGCCAGTTCCACGACGTCGGGGACGTCGGCCGCGAGCTTGGCCAGGACGGGCACGTCCGAACGGGCGTGCGCGCGCACCGTGCTGACCACCGCCGCGGCGCTCGCCGGGTCGTCGACGAAGTACCGCCCGCCCGGGTCGGCCGGGTTCGGGCAGGAGAGGTTGACCTCGATGGCGCTGACCCCGGCGGCCTCGGAGACGCGCCGGGCCAGCTCCCCGAACTCCGCCGTCCCCGTCCCGGCGATGGACACGATCGCCCGTCCGCCGCGCGACAGCAGCCAGGGCAGGTCCCGCTGGAGGAAGACGTCGATCCCCGGCCCCTGCATGCCGACGGTGCTCAGCATCCCGCTGGGGGTCTCGGCCATGCGCGGCGCGGGCCGCCCGGCGTGCGGCTCCAGCATCACCGACTTGGTGGTCACCGCGCCGATCGAGGAGATGTCGAAGAACCGGGCCAGCTCGCGGCCCGCCCCGGCGCACCCGGCGGCGGTCACCACCGGGTTGGGCAGCTCGGCGCCCCCGAGTCGGATCGTCAGGTCCGCGTTCACAGTCCCACCCTCCAGGTGTGTGCGGGTCAGGCGATGTCGCGCGCGGACTCGGCCGCGCGGGCCGCCTTGGAGCCCTTCCAGCCCGGTGCGCCCAGGGCGTCGAAGGGGATCGAGCCGACGTCGTCGAAGCGCACCCGCTCGCCCCGGAACACCGGACCGTCCACGCAGGAGCGCACCATGCGGGTGACGCCGTCCTCGCCGACGACGGGGATCACGCAGGTCATGCAGATCCCCGTGCCGCAGGCCATGGTCTCCTCCACGGCCACCTGGACGGGGACCCCGTGCTCGCCCGCCACCGCGGTGACCCCGCGCAGCATGGGCATCGGGCCGCAGGCGTACACCGCGTCGGAGCGGGCGTCCTCGATGACCCGGCCGAGCACGTCCGTCACCCGGCCGCGCGTGCCGAAGGAGCCGTCGTCGGTGGTGAAGACGGCCGTCTCGGCGACACGGCGGGCGGTGATCGCGCTGAAGACGCGGTCGGCGGAGGCCGCGCCGAGCACGAAGTCGACGCGGCAGCCGCGCCTGCGCAGGGACTGGGCGAGCGGGAACAGCGGGGCGCTGCCCGACCCGCCGCCGACGAGCACGCAGTTGACCGGGTCGCGCGGCAGCGGGAAGGGACGGCCCAGGGGACCGACCACGTCCAGCAGGTCGCGTGATCTCCGTTCGGACAGCCAGGCCGTCCCGGTCCCCCGCACGGAGAACAGGAACTCGACGGTACCGCCGTAGTCGGGCTTGACGTCGTGGATGGCGAAGGGGCGGCGCAGCAGGGTGCTGGAGTGGTCCCCGCCCACGCCCACGGTGACGAACTGCCCGGAGCGGAAGCGCTCGGCTATCCCGGGCGCGACCACGGTGATGGCGTAGTAGGCGTCCACCCTGCGCACGTTCAGCACGGGGCACCTGATCTGCACCGGTCCGTTGTCGCTCATCGTTCGGGCCAGCCTTCCTCGCCTCGGCCGTGCGTTCGCCGCGGGCTCGCGGCCCGCGGCGAACGCACTCTACTGCGTCCGGCCCCGCCGTCCGGTCCGGTTACGCCCGACCGGCCTGCAGCGTGCTCGCGTGCTCCTGGAGGGACCGCACGCCGACGTCACCGCGCACACGCGCCTCGATCGCCTGCACCGCCGCGGCGAGCCCCTGCACGGTGGTCACGCTGGGGACGCCCCGCACGACGGCGGCGGTGCGGATCTCGTACCCGTCCAGACGCGGACCGGCCTGCCCGGCGCTGCCGAACGGGGTGTTGACGATGAGGTCGACCCCTCCGTCGTGGATGAGCTGCACGATGGTCGGCTCGCCGTCGGGGCCGGGGCCCTCGCTGTGCTTGCGCACGACGGTGGCGCGGACCCCGTTGCGGCGCAGGACCAGGGCCGTGCCCTCGGTGGCGAGGATCTCGAAGCCGAGGTCGGCCAGGCGCTTGACCGGGAAGATCATCGAGCGCTTGTCGCGGTTGGCCACCGACACGAACACCCGGCCGCTGGACGGGACGGCGCCGGTGACGCCGAGCTGCGACTTGGCGTAGGCGGCGCCGAACTGCGTGTCCAGGCCCATGACCTCGCCGGTGGAGCGCATCTCCGGGCCGAGGATGGTGTCGACGCCCTCGCCCTGCCTGTCGATGAACCGGTTGAACGGGAGCACGGCCTCCTTCACCGAGACCGGCGCGTCGGCGGGCAGGTCGCCGCCGTCGCCCTCGGCCGGGAGCAGGCCCTCGGCGCGCAGCTCGGCGATGGTGCTGCCCGCCATGACCCGGGCCGCGGCCTTGGCCAGCGGCACCGCGGTGGCCTTGGACACGAACGGCACGGTGCGCGAGGCGCGCGGGTTGGCCTCCAGCACGTACAGGACGCCGGAGGCGAGGGCGTACTGGACGTTGAGCAGGCCACGCACACCGGTCCCTCGGGCGATGGCCTCGGTGGAGTAGCGGATCCGCTCGATGTCCTCGCCGCCCAGGGTGATCGAGGGCAGGGTGCACGCCGAGTCGCCGGAGTGGATCCCGGCCTCCTCGATGTGCTCCATGACACCGCCCAGGTACAGGTCGGCGCCGTCGTAGAGGGCGTCGACGTCGATCTCGATGGCGTCGTCGAGGAAGCGGTCGATCAGCACCGGGTGCTCGGGGCTGACCTCGGCGTTGCGGCGGATGTAGTCGGCGAGCATCGTCTCGCTGTAGACGATCTCCATGCCGCGGCCCCCGAGCACGTAGGACGGGCGGACCATGACCGGGTAGCCGATCTCGTCCGCGGCGGCCTTGGCCTCCTCGAAGGAGTAGGCGGTGCCGTGCTTGGGCGCGGGCAGCCCGGCCTCGGCCAGGACCTTGCCGAACTCGCCCCGGTC
The DNA here is from genome assembly GCF_044457925.1 of Nocardiopsis sp. NPDC050513. Lineage (NCBI taxonomy): Bacteria > Bacillati > Actinomycetota > Actinomycetes > Streptosporangiales > Nocardiopsidaceae > Nocardiopsis > Nocardiopsis sp. NPDC050513. The sequence continues at coordinate 66,804 of NZ_JBITHK010000018.1, forward strand.
CTCGGCCAGGTCGATGGCCTCGGGGCTGGTGCCGATGATGGGGACCCCGGCCGCCTTGAGGCGGCGGGCCAGGCCGAGCGGGGTCTGGCCGCCCAGTTGCACGATGACCCCGGCGACCGGACCGGCGGCCCGCTCGGCGCGGACGACCTCCAGGACGTCCTCCAGCGTGAGCGGCTCGAAGTAGAGCCGGTCGCTGGTGTCGTAGTCGGTGGAGACGGTCTCCGGGTTGCAGTTGACCATCACGGTCTCGTACCCCGCCTCGGAGAGCGCGAAGGAGGCGTGGACGCAGGAGTAGTCGAACTCGACGCCCTGGCCGATGCGGTTGGGTCCCGAGCCCAGGATGATGATCTTGGGCCGGTCGCCGGTCGGGACCTCGGTCTCCTCGTCGTAGCTGGAGTAGAGGTAGGGCGTGCGGGCGGCGAACTCGGCGGCGCACGTGTCCACGGTCAGGTAGACGGGGTGGATGCCCAGGGCGTGGCGCAGTTCGCGGACCACGTCCTCGCTCCTGCCGGTGATCTCGCCGATCTGGAGGTCGGAGAAGCCGAGTCCCTTGGCCTCGCGCAGCAGTCCGGCGTCGAGCTTGGCGGCGCCGTCCAGGGCGCGGGCCGTCTCCTCCAGGCGGAGCATCTGGTCGAGGAACCATGGGTCGATCCGGGTCGCCTCGTGCAGCTCCTCGACGGTCGCACCGGCGCGCAGGGCCTGCTGGACCTGGCGCAGGCGGTGCTCGGTCGGGGTGGCGGCCAGGCGCAGCAGGTCGTCCTTGTCCCCGGTCTCGCCCGCCCAGGTGAAGCCGATCCCGGCCTTCTCCACCGAGCGCATGGCCTTCTGGAGGGCCTCGGGGAAGGAACGGCCGATCGCCATCGCCTCACCGACCGACTTCATGGTGGTGGTGAGCGTGGGGTCGGCGCCCGGGAACTTCTCGAAGGCGAACCGGGGGACCTTGACGACCACGTAGTCGAGTGTGGGCTCGAAGCTGGCCGGGGTCTCCCGGGTGATGTCGTTGGGGATCTCGTCGAGCGAGTAGCCGACGGCGAGCTTGGCGGCGATCTTCGCGATCGGGAAGCCGGTGGCCTTGGAGGCCAGCGCCGAGGACCGGGACACGCGCGGGTTCATCTCGATCACGATGACCCGGCCGGTGGTGGGGTGGACAGCGAACTGGATATTGCAGCCGCCGGTGTCCACGCCGACCTCGCGGATGACCGCGATCCCGATGTCGCGCAGCTTCTGGTACTCGCGGTCGGTCAGGGTCATGGCGGGGGCCACGGTGATGGAGTCCCCGGTGTGCACGCCCATGGGGTCGAGGTTCTCGATGGAGCACACGACCACGACGTTGTCGTTGGTGTCGCGCATCAGCTCCAGCTCGTACTCCTTCCAGCCGAGGATGGACTCCTCCAGGAGCACCTCGGTGGTCGGGGAGAGCGCGAGGCCCTGGCCGGCGATGCGGCGCAGCTCGCCCTCGTCGTGGGCGAAGCCGGAACCGGCGCCGCCCATGGTGAAGGACGGGCGGACCACGACCGGGTAGTCCAGCTCCTCGGCGGCGTCCAGGCACTCCTGGAGGGTGTGGCAGATCCGCGAGCGCGCGGACTCGCCGCCGATGCGCTCGACGATCCCCTTGAACGTCTCGCGGTCCTCGCCCGACTGGATGGCCTGGATGTCGGCGCCGATGAGCTCGACGCCGTACTTCTCCAGGATGCCCGCCTCGTCCAGGGCGACGGCGGCGTTGAGCGCGGTCTGCCCGCCCAGGGTGGGCAGCAGGGCGTCGGGGCGCTCCTTGGCGATGATCTTCTCGATCATCTCGGTGGTGATCGGCTCGACGTAGGTGGCGTCGGCGATCTCCGGGTCGGTCATGATCGTGGCCGGGTTGGAGTTGACCAGGATGACCCGCAGGCCCTCGGCCCGCAGGACACGGCAGGCCTGGGTGCCCGAGTAGTCGAACTCGGCCGCCTGCCCGATCACGATCGGGCCGGAGCCGATCACGAGGACGGATGAAAGGTCACTACGGCGCGGCATGTTCTTCCTCTACTGCTGCTGGCCAGCGGGCTGGGCGGACATCAGGTCGCAGAACTCGTCGAAGAGTCCGGCGGCGTCGTGGGGGCCTGCGGCGGCCTCCGGGTGGAACTGGACGCTGAACGCGGGTCGGTCCAGCAGCCGCAGGCCCTCGACGACCTGGTCGTTGAGGCCGATGTGGCTGACCTCGGCCCGGCCGTAGGGGGTGTCGAAGGAGCCGTCGAGCGGCGCGTCGACGGCGAACCCGTGGTTCTGGCTGGTGATGGCGACCTTCGCGGTGCGGGTGTCGCGGACCGGCTGGTTGACGCCGCGGTGCCCGAAGGTCAGCTTGTACGTGCCGAGTCCCAGGGCGCGGCCCAGGATCTGGTTGCCGAAGCAGATGCCGAAGAGCGGCTTGCCCGCGTCCAGGACGCCGCGCATGGCGGCGACGGGGCCGTCGGCCGTGGCGGGGTCGCCGGGGCCGTTGCTGAAGAACACGCCGTCGGGGTCGAGGGCGAGGATGTCCTCGGCGGTCGCGGTGGCGGGCAGCACGGTGACCCGGCAGCCGCGCTCGGCCAGGCGCTGGGGCGTCATGGCCTTGATGCCGAGGTCGACGGCGGCCACGTGGAAGCGGGTCTGGACGCCCTCGGGCGGCAGGACCTCGTAGCGGGCGTCGGTGCTGACCTCGGCGGCCAGGGCCGACCCGGCCATGCGCGGCTGCTCCTGGATGCGGGCGAGCAGCGCCTTCGGGTCGGTCTCGACGGTGCTGATCGCGGCGCGCATGGCACCCCGGTCGCGCAGGTGGCGGGTGAGGGCGCGGGTGCCGGTGAGGGCGATGCCGACCACTCCCTGGCGGCGCAGTTCCTCGTCGAGGGTGCGCTGGGCCCGCCAGTTGGACGGGATGCGCGCGGGCTCGCGGACGACGTACCCGGCGACCCAGATCCGGCCCGACTCGGGGTCGTCGTCGTTGACACCGGTGTTGCCGATGTGCGGGGCGGTCATCGCGACGATCTGGCGGTGGTACGAGGGGTCGGTGAGGGTCTCCTGGTAGCCGGTCATGCCGGTATTGAAGACGGCCTCGCCGAAGGTCTCCCCGGTGGCGCCGAAGGAGCGCCCGTGGAAGACCCTGCCGTCCTCGAGCACCAGAACCGCCGGTCCGCCGGTTTCCTCGGACACGTTCTCCCCCTCTACCGAACCAGTGCTGACCTGGGTCTTCTCTGTCGTGTTCAACTGATCTTCCCTTCCAGGACGGTCGGAACCCCGCGCAGGAAGGTCGCGCGGACCCGGCCGGGCAGCGTCATGCCGCGGAAGGGGGTGTTGCTGCTCTTGGTGGCCATGGCCGCGCCGTCGACCTCGACGGGGGCCGCCGGGTCGTACAGCACGACGTTGGCGGGCTCACCGGCGACGAGGTCGCGTCCGTGTCCGGAGACCCGTCCGATGCGGGCGGGGGCGGCGGACATGCGGTCGGCGACCTGGTCCCAGGTGAGCAGGCCGGTGTCGACCATCGTGTGCTGGACGACCGCCAGGGCGGTCTCCAGGCCGACCATGCCCATGGCGGCGGTGGACCACTCGGTCTCCTTGGCCTCCACCGGGTGCGGGGCGTGGTCGGTGGCCACGATGTCGATCGTGCCGTCGGCCAGCCCCTCGCGCAGCGCCTGGACGTCCTCGGCCGTGCGCAGCGGCGGGTTGACCTTGTAGATGGGATCGTAGCTCTCGACCAGGTCGTCGGTGAGCAGCAGGTGGTGGGGGGTGACCTCGGCGGTGACGTCGCAGCCGCGGGCCTTGGCCCAGCGGACGATGTCGACGGACCCCTTGGTGGAGACGTGGCACACGTGCAGGCGGGAGCCGACGTGCTGGGCGAGGAGGCAGTCGCGGGCGATGATCGCCTCCTCGGCGACCGCCGGCCATCCCGGCAGGCCGAGGCGGTCGGAGACGCATCCCTCGTTCATCTGGGCGCCCTCGGTCAGGCGGGGCTCCTGGGCGTGCTGGGCCACGACGCCGTCGAAGGCCTTGACGTACTCCAGGGCCCGGCGCATGAGCAGGGCGTCGGAGACGCAGACGCCGTCGTCGGAGAAGACGCGGACCTGGGCGGCGGAGTCGGCCATGGCGCCGATCTCGGCGAGCCGCTCACCGGCCAGGCCGACGGTGACGGCGCCGACGGGGCGCACGTCGCAGTACCCGGCCTCGCGGCCCAGGCGCCAGACCTGCTCGACGACGCCGGCGGTGTCGGCGACGGGGTCGGTGTTGGCCATCGCGTGGACCGCGGTGTAGCCGCCCATCGCGGCGGAGCGGGAGCCGGTGGCGACGGTCTCGGCGTCCTCGCGGCCGGGCTCGCGCAGGTGGGTGTGCAGGTCGACCAGGCCGGGCAGGGCGATCAGACCGTCGGCGTCGAGGGTCTCGGCGCCCTCGGGGGCGTCCAGGTCGCGGCCGACGGCGGAGATCCTGCCGTCGGCGAGCAGGATGTCGACGGGGTCGCCGCCGAGCGCGCGGGCGCGGCGGATGAGGTGCAGTCCGTGGGTGTCGGGCATCGCTGTGTGGTGTTCCTCGTGTTCGGTGTGCGGAAGGTCGGTGCGAGGGCGCGCCGGAACCCGGGCGCGGCGGCCCGGGGGTCGCGGGCGCGCGCCGGGGTGGCCGAGGCGCTCGGAGCGGCCGGAGCGGTCAGGAGCCGCCGAGCAGCAGGTAGAGCACGGCCATGCGCAGGCTCACGCCGTTGGCGACCTGTTCGGTCACGGTGCAGCGCGGCGAGTCGGCGACCTCGGCGGAGATCTCCACGCCGCGGACCATGGGGCCGGGGTGCATGACGATCGCGTCCTGGGGCATGCGCGCCAGGCGTTCGCCGTCCAGCCCGTAGTTGCGGCTGTACTCGCGCACGGACGGGAAGTAGGACTCGGTCATCCGCTCGGCCTGCACCCGCAGCAGCATCACCACGTCGGACTTGGGCAGGACGTCGTCGAGGTCGTAGGAGACCTCGCACGGCCAGGTGTGCACCGAGACCGGCAGCAGGGTGGGCGGCGCGACCAGGGTGACGTGCGCGCCGAGGGTGTTCAGCAGGAGCACGTTGGAACGGGCGACGCGGCTGTGCAGGATGTCGCCGACGATGGCCACCCGCAGCCCGTCCAGGCGTCCCAGGCGGGAGCGCATGGTGAAGGCGTCCAGGAGGGCCTGGGTGGGGTGTTCGTGGGTGCCGTCGCCCGCGTTGAGCACGGAGCCGTCGACCCAGTTGGCGAGGCGGTGGGCGGCGCCGGAGGCGCTGTGGCGGATGACGACGCCGTCGGCGCCCATCGCCTGGAGGGTCAGGGCGGTGTCCTTGAGGCTCTCGCCCTTGGAGACGCTCGACCCCTTGGCGGAGAAGTTGATGACGTCGGCGGACAGGCGCTTGGCCGCGAGCTCGAAGGAGGTGCGGGTGCGGGTGGAGTCCTCGTAGAAGAGGTTGACCACGGTGCGTCCGCGCAGGGTCGGGAGCTTCTTGACCGAGCGGTCGCTGACCCGCGCGAGCTCGGCGGCGGTGTCCAGGACGAGGGTCGCCTCGTCACGGGTGAGGTCGCCGGTGGAGAGCAGGTGGCGCATCAGTCGTCCCCCTCCGCGGCGCCGGGGCGCGGCCGTGCGGGGCCGAGCAGGACCGCGTCGTGTCCGTCGGTCTCGGTGAGGCGGACGGTGACGTTCTCGCGCAGGGAGGTCGGCAGGTTCTTGCCGACGTAGTCCGCGCGGATCGGCAGTTCCCGGTGGCCGCGGTCGACGAGGACGGCGAGCTGGACGGCGCGGGGACGGCCGAGGTCGCCCAGGGCGTCCAGCGCGGCGCGCACGGTGCGGCCGGAGAAGAGGACGTCGTCGACGAGGACGACGACGCGGTCGTCGAGTCCTCCCGCGGGGATCTCGGTCCTGCCGAGCGCCCGCGCGGGGGCGAGCCGCAGGTCGTCGCGGTACATGGTGATGTCGAGGGAGCCGGTGGGCACCTTCAGGTCCTCGACGTGTTCGATCCGCCGGGCGAGGCGCCGGGCGAGGGGAACGCCCCGCGAGGGGATGCCCAGGAGCGTGACGTGCCGGCCGCCCTTGGTGCGTTCGAGCACCTCGTGGGCGATGCGGGTGAGCGCCCGGTTGATCTCGGGTCCGTCGAGGACGGCCCGGGCGCCGTCGGGCACTTCGGGTGACGACGCGGGGTCGGTGGACCCGGTGTCACCCCTCGTCTGATTGCGCGCACGCAAAGTAGTGACTCCTTCCCTGCCTCACTGAACAGGTCGTTAAAGGATGTCGATCGGGCCCACGCTACCAGCGACGACCAGGGACCTTCGAGAGGCGGTCGATCTCAGTCGGTCACGAATGTGACTCTCGTCACATTCAGAGTGGGCGCTTAGTCACCCAAGGGTAGCCGTTTCATGACTGGCCGGATTGGCCCCTTCCAGGGGCAAAACGTGAAAACGCCTGCCAGATCGGGCTTTTCGCCCATGAAATCCGCCCCACTCGCCCCGATCGGTCCACACATGAGAGGTGCCTCACGTACGCACGGTTTGGCCACTGATTCGTCGCGTTTCACACCAACGGCTTGACCTGGAAGCCAGACCCCCCTAGCGTCACTGTCTGTAACCATTGCCGGGTGGGGTTGCACCCCGTGACCACCGATGGACCGCCTGTGCGGCCCGCCGAGGACGAGCGGACGCCTCCCCACCACGCCAGCCACCGTCACGGCCGGGAGCGACAAGAAGATGCCATCCGAATACGCGAAGTCCCTCGGTGCGCGGCTGCGTGCCATCCGCACCCAGCAGGGTCTGTCCCTGCACGGGGTGGAGGAGAAGTCCCACGGGCGCTGGAAGGCCGTCGTGGTCGGCTCCTACGAGCGTGGCGACCGCGCCGTCACCGTCCAGAAGCTCGCCGAACTGGCCGACTTCTACGGTGTCCCGATGTCGGAGCTGCTGCCCGGCGGCGCCGCCCCCACCCCCCTCGGCCCGACGCCCAAGCTGGTCATCGACCTCGAGCGCATGCAGCAGCTGCCGCAGGAGAAGGCCGGCCCGCTGTCCCGCTACGTGGCCACCATCCAGAGCCAGCGGGGCGACTACAACGGCCGCGTGCTGTCCATCCGCCAGGAGGACCTGCGCTCACTCGCGGTCATCTACGACAAGTCTCCGTCGGACCTGACCGAGGAGCTCATCAACTGGGGCGTCCTCGACCCCGAGGCGCGCCGCGCGGTCGACGCCTTCTAGGGCGGGGAAGGTCCTCCCGGCGGTCGGCGGGCCGCCCGGACCCGTACACGAGAACCGGCGATCCTCGGGACGCCGGTTTCTTGTGTGCCCGGCGCCGTCCGGGCGCCCGCCGGGAGCGCGACGGTGGCGACGGCGCACGCGAACGGCGCGGCCAGACGTGGGGCTTCCCCTCCCCAACCTGGCCGCGCCGTCGTCCGTCGGGGGGCAACCCTTCGGACCGCGATCGAACTCCAGTTCGATCGCCACCAGTTAACCCCAGGGCGGGTAACGCGTCAAGCGACGCGCCCGCCGGACACGATCTAGGCTGACGGGGTGGCAGCAGACACCGAACTGCGCGAACTCGCCCCCGCGGCGTTCGCGCACGCCGTCCCCGCCCTCCTCGGGGTGTACGAGGCGGCCATGCGCCCCCCGCCCGAACAACTGCCGGGCCGGGCCTCCGTCATGAACGGGCACACCCGCCACCCGGGGTTCCGCTCGGTGGTGGCGGTGTCCGAGGAGCGCGCGGTCGGCTTCGCCTACGGGTTCCACGGACACGGGGGCCAGTGGTGGCACGACGTCGTCACCGAGGCGCTGCACGCGCGCGGCCGGGCGCGGCTGGCGCGCCGGTACCTGTCCGACCCGCTGGAGATCGCCGAGGTCCACGTCCACCCCGAGGCGCAGAACCGGGGCATCGGACGGGCGATGCTGCACGCCCTGTGCGAGGGGCGGCCCGAGCGCACCGCGGTGCTGTCCACACGCGTGGGACCCACCGCGGCGCGCCATCTGTACCGCTCGTGCGGGTTCACCGAGGTGCTGGGGGACTTCTCCTTCCCCGGCAGCCCGAGTCAGCCCTTCTCGATCATGGCCGCCCGGCTCCCCCTGCGGGCCTGCCCGGGGCGACCTCCCGGTAGATCTCCCTGGTGGCGGTGGACTGGTTGAAAGTGATGAAGTGGATGCCCGGCGCCCCCTCGGCGAGCAGCCGCTCGCACATGCGCTGGGCGTACTCGATGCCGAACGACCGCACCGCGTCGGCGTCGTCGCCGAGGCGCGCGTAGCGCTCGGCCAGCTCACGCGGGAAGGGCGCCCCGGAGAGCTTCTCCGAGTGCGGGATCGAGGCCAGCCTCACCACCGGGAACACCTCGGGGATGATCGGCACCTCGCAGCCGCGCGCGGCCACCCGGTCCCGCAGCCGCAGGTAGTCCTCGACGTCGAAGAACATCTGGGTGATGGCGTAGTCCGCGCCCGCCTCGCACTTGCGCACGAAGTGGTCGGTGTCGGTACCGACGTCGGCCGACCGGGGGTGCTTGTAGGGGAAGGCGGCCACGCCCACGCTGAAGTCGCCGCTCTCCTTGAGCAGCCGGACGAGCTCCTCGGCGTAGGTCAGCCCCCGGGGGTGCCGGACCCACTCGCCGGTCGGGTCGCCGGGAGGGTCACCGCGCACGGCCAGCATGTTGGACACGCCCGCGTCGGAGAACCGCCCGATGAGGTGCCGCAGTTCGGCGACCGAGTGGTCGACCAGTGTCATGTGCGCGACCGGCAGCAGCGTGGTGTCGGTCGCGATCCGCTCGGTCGTCTCCACGGTGAGGTCGCGCGTGCCGCCGCCCGCGCCGTAGGTGACCGAGACGAAGGAGGGGCCGAGCGCCTCGATCTCGCGGATGGCGCGCCACAGCCGCGCCTGGGACTTGGGGCCGCGCGGCGGGAAGAACTCGAAGGAGAACATCGGCTCGCCCGAGTTGAGGAGTTCACGAATCTGACGCGGCCGTGGGGCCGTGTTTCGGAGCCCCGCGGGGCGTGTCGGTGCAGCCAGCATGCGTACAACCTTAGGCGAGCCCCCCTCGCGCATCGAAAGAATCGTCCCACTCCGTGAGACGGACTGTCTCGGATGTGGTCGTGGGCATGCCGGGGACGGGGTGCACCGGGGCTCGTGGGCCTGCGATCATCGGCCGATGGCACGAACGTCCGCCCCGCCCCGGTACGTCCTCGCGCAGCTGCTCAGGTTCGCCTGGCTGCAGTCCCGGGCGTGCGCCTTCGCGGTGTGCATGTTCGCCGGGCTGGCGGCGTCCACGGCGGTGCCCCTGCCCCTCCCCCGCTACGACGCGCTCCTGCTCTACGCGGTGGCGGTGACGGCGGTGTTCTGGGGTCTGCGGCTGGAGAGCGGCCGGGAGATCGCCGCGATCGCGGGCTTCCACGTGGTGGGCCTGGCCTTCGAACTGGCCAAGGTACGGCTCGGCTCGTGGTCCTACCCCGAGGAGGCCTGGACGGTGCTGTGGGGCGTGCCCCTGTACAGCGGCTTCATGTACGCCGCGGTGGGTTCGTACATCGTGCGGGCGTGGCGGCTGTTGGACCTGGGTCTGGTCGGCTACCGGGCCTGGGCGACGACCGCGGTGGCGATCGCGATCTACCTCAACTTCCTCACCCACCACTGGCTCCCTGATCTCCGCGTGCTCCTGGCGGCCCTGCTCGTCGCCGTCACGTGGGGCACCTGGGTGTACTTCACCGTCGGCGAGGCGCGGTACCGGATGCCGCTGTCCCTGTCGTTCCTGCTGATCGGGGTGTTCCTGTGGGTCGCCGAGAACGTGTCCACCCTGTTCGACGCCTGGCGGTACCCGCACCAGGCCCAGGGCTGGGAGTTCGTGCACGTCGCCAAGCTCGGCGCCTGGGCCCTCCTGGTGACGGTGTCCTTCGTCCTGGTCGCCAGCTGGCACCAGACCCGGGGCTCCGGGCCGGAACGCGCGGCGGCGGTGCGTTGAGCCGGGCCCGCGGGCGATCCGCGGAAACCGCACCGGCCGTCCAGGCCAGCCGCTAGTGTGCTGGGTATGGCCCCTTTCGCTTCCTCCGCCCCGTCAGCCTCGCCCGTGTCCGTGATCCGCTCCGCCGTGGACGACGAGCTGACCGCGTTCTGCGCCGCGCACCGGACACAGCTGCTGGAGATCGGCGAGGAGCTGGCCCCGGCCATGGACGCCCTGGAGGCGATGCTCACGGGCGGCAAACGCCTGCGGCCCACCTTCTGCTACTGGGGGTGGCGCGGCGCGGGCGGGGCCGGGGAGGACGGCCGGATCACCCGTGCCGCGGCGTCCCTGGAGTTCCTCCAGGCGTGCGCGCTCATCCACGACGACGTCATCGACCGCAGCGACACCCGCCGCGGGCTGCCCGCCACGCACAAGCGCCTGGAGACGCTGCACGCCGAGCACGGCTGGAGCGGCGACAGCGCGGGGTTCGGCCAGGGTGCGGCGATCCTCATCGGCGACATCTGCCTGGCCTGGTCCGACGAGATGTACCAGGCCAGCGGGTTCGCGCTGGAGACGCTGCAGGCCGGTCGGCCGCCCTTCGACGCCATGCGCACCGAGGTCATGGCGGGGCAGTACCTCGACACCCTGGAGCAGGTGCGCGGGACCGGAACGCGCGAGGCCGCCCTGCGCGTGATGCGGTACAAGTCCGCCAAGTACACGATCGAGCGCCCGCTGCACCTGGGCGCGGCGCTGGCCGGTCGGCTCGACGCCCTGGAGGGGGTCTACACCGCCTACGGCCTGCCGCTGGGCGTGGCCTTCCAACTGCGCGACGACGTCCTCGGGGTGTTCGGCGACCCGGGCACCACGGGCAAGCCCGCCGGGGACGACCTGCGCGAGGGGAAGCGGACCCTGGTCGTGGCCGAGACCCTCGCACGCTCCGCGGACGCCGACGCCGACCGGTTCCGCTCCCTGTTGGGCACGCCGGACCTGTCCGCGGAGTCGGTCGCGTGGATGTGCGGGCTGATCGCCGACTCCGGCGCGCTCAAGGCGTGCGAGGCGCTCATCGAGGAGTACGCCGCTCAGGCGATGGCCGCCCTGGAGAGCCCCGAGCTGGACGCCGGCGCCCGCGAGCCGCTGCGCCGGCTCGTGGTGGCCGCCACGTCCCGGACGCACTGAGTCCGGGGCCGCGCGGCCCGGGACGGACGTCGGGGACGAACCCTACGAAAGTAGGTTGCCGCCCGCTGTTCCCGCCCGATTGAATCGTCGTCATTCGTATCGGGACCACGGGGGGGGACGTCGTCATGTCTGCGAGAACCGCGTCGAGGGGGCCGACGGGGGCGGGTGAGCGGGCGCTCGCACCGGACCTGGCGCGCGGTTTCATGCTGTTGTTCATCGCGCTCGCCAACACGGTCTGGTACCTGTGGGCGGTGCCGATGGGCGGTCTGGGCGCCCACCCGGTGCCCGAGGGGACGCTGGACAAGGTCGCGCAGTTCTTCACCATCGTGGCCGTGGACGCGCGCAGCTACCCGATGTTCGCGTTCCTGTTCGGGTACGGGATCGTGCAGCTCGCCACACGGCAGGAGGCCGCCGGGGCCGACCCGAGGAGCGTGTCCGCCCTCCTGCGGCGGCGCAACCTGTGGCTGCTGGCCTTCGGCTTCGTCCACGCCCTCCTGCTGTGGATGGGCGACGTGCTAGGCGCCTACGGCCTGGCCGGTCTGCTGATGTGCTGGCTGTTCCTCCGCCGCAGGGACACCACCCTGCTGGCGTGGGCCGGGGCGCTCACGGGCGTCCTGGCTCTGCTGTCGCTCCTCAGCCTCGTGCCGCTCGCGCTGTCGCAGTCCGGGGCGGAGTCCTCGACGGCGGACGTCATCGACACGCTGGCCGACAACATCGGCGACCCCTCCCTGGTCGGCGCCGCCCTGGGCCGTGTCACCGCCTGGCCCCTGATCGTCCTCGGCCAGGGCGTGCTCGGGATGGTGGTCCCCACCGTGATCCTGCTCGGGTTCTGGGCCGCGCGCCGCCGGATCCTGGAGGAGCCCGGGCGCCACCTCGTCCTGCTGCGCCGGGTCGCCTTCGGCGGCATCGCAGCGGGCTGGCTGGGCGGCCTCCCGACGGCGCTGACCCAGACCGGGGTCCTGGACTGGTCCCCGGGCGACGCTCTGTCCATGCTGAACGCCACCACCGGCATGATGGGCGGCCTGGGGTACGTCGCGCTGATCGCGCTCATCGCCCACCGGATCCAGCTGCGGGGGCGCGAGCCCGGTCCGGTGCTGACCGCGCTCACCGCCACCGGTCGGCGCTCGCTCTCGTGCTACCTGGCGCAGTCGGTGCTGTGCGCGCCGCTGCTGGCCGCGTGGGGCCTGGGACTGGCCGCGCACCTGACGTCGTGGAGCATGTTCCTGTTCGCGGTCGGGGTGTGGCTGGCGACGGTGGTGTTCGCCTCCACGCTGGAGCGCGCCGGCCGCCGCGGTCCCGCCGAGGTGCTGCTGCGCCGCCTGTCCTACCGGCGTCCCCTCCGGGGCGGGGCCGCCCCGCCCGAGCGGGACGCGGACCAAGAGCGCACCACCCACTGACCGGTAGCCGCAAAAACGCGCGTGCCGTTCGGTGCCCGGCCCGTCCCGATCCCTCAGGATGGGGTGTCATGGGCGACGATCAGATGACAAACCACACCATAGGGGTGACCGGGGCGACCGGGGCCGTCGGCGGACGCGTCGCGGCCCGGATCGCACGGCTCGGGATGGCGCAGCGGCTCATCGTCCGCGACATCAACCGGGCCCCGGAGTACCCGGGCAGCAGCGCGGCGATGGCGGCCTACGAGGACACCACCGACTTCGAGCGCGCCTGCCGCGGGGTGGACACGCTGTTCCTCGTGTCGGCGACCGAGTCGGAGGACCGGATCGACGCGCACACGAGCGCGGTGGACGCGGCGGTCAAGGCGGGGGTGTCGCGGATCGTCTACCTGTCGTTCCTCAACGCCGGACCGGCGGCCACGTTCACCTTCGCCCGGACGCACTTCTTCACCGAGGCGCACATCCGGCTGTCCGGAGTGGCGCACACCTTCCTGAGACCCAGCCTGTACCTGGACCTGCTGCCGCGCTGGGCGGACGAGCGCGGTGTGGTGCGCGGGCCCGCCGGCGACGGCCGGGTCGCCTGGGTGTCGCGCGACGACGTGGCGGACGTGGCGACCGCCGTGCTGACCGACCCGGCGGTGGTCGCCGTGTCCGACGGCGCGACCTTCGACGTCACCGGCCCGGAGGCGCTGACGCTGGGCGCCACCGTGGACAAGCTGTCCTCCCTGACCGGCCGCACCGTGCGGTACGTGCCGGAGACGTGGGAGGAGGCGCTGGAGTCGCGTCGGTCCGGTGGGGCGCCCGAGTGGGCGGTCGAGGGGTGGGCGTCGTCCTACGCGGCGATCGCCACCGGGGAGATGGACGTGGTCGCGCCCACCGTCCCGAAGCTGACCGGGCACCCGGCCCAGTCGATCGAGGGGTTCCTGCGGCGCCACCCGAGCGCGCTGTCGCACGTCGCGGTCTGACTGCTGCCGCGGGCGGTGTCCCCCGAGGCGGTCGACCCGGGGGGTCCCGTTCGGTCGCCGCCGGGGTGCTCGGGGTCGCGACCGCCGAGGGCGTCCGTGGAGGGCGACGGGCGGGCCGGAGCGAAGCGGAGGCCGGGAGCGGACACGGCTAGGCGCGGGCTGCCAGACGGGCGCGCAGCTCGGCGGCGGCCGCCCGGGGGTCCTCCGCCTCGGTGATCGCGCGGACGACCACGACCCGGCGGGCACCGGCGTCGAGGACCCGGTCGACGTTGGACAGGTCGATCCCGCCGATGGCGAACCACGGCTTGTCCGTGTCCAGCGCGGCGGCCCGCTCGACCAGTTCCAGCCCGGCGGCGGGCCGGCCCGGCTTGGTGGGGGTCGCCCAGGTCGGGCCCACGCAGAAGTAGTCGCTGCCGAGTTCCGCGGCGGAGGCGGTCGCGGCGCCGATGTCGTTGTTGGAGCGGCCGATGACCGGGTCCGCGCCGATGATGTCCCGGGCCATGGGGACCGGCAGGTCGCGCTGGCCCAGGTGCAGGACGTCGGCGCGCACCGCGCGGGCGATGTCGGCCCGGTCGTTGACCGCGAGCAGGGCGCCGTGCCGCTCGCAGGCCTCCCTGAGCACCTCCAGGGCGGCGATCTCCTCGCGCGCCTCCAGGCCCTTGTCCCGGAGCTGGATGATGTCCACGCCCCCGGCCAGGGCGGCGTCGGCGAACTCGGCGAGATCACCGCGCTCACGCCGGGCGTCGGTGCACAGGTACAGAAGGGATGCGTCCAGGCGCTTGCGCAGGCTGGTTCCGTGGCTGGTCCTCACGCCGACCAGCCTAGGGCCTGTGCCGCGGAGCGCCCAAGGGACGGTCCCCGACGGCGCGCCTCCTCAGAAGGCCAGGCTCTGCGCCCGGCGGCGGACCTCGGTGCCCCGGTTCTCGCGCATGGCCTGGATCGGCGTGCCCGGAAGGGTGTCGTCGTGCGTGAACAGCCAGCGCAGGGCCTCCTCGGTGGAGAAGCCCGCGTCGGTGAGCAGCACCAGTGTCCCCGGAAGACCCTTGACGAGGTCGTCCCCGTCCAGGAACGCGGCCGGAACGGACAGCTCTCCGGAGCGGACGACGCCCATCATCCGGTTCTCCCGGATCAGCTGCTTGATCCGGTTCGGGCTCACGCCCAGCGGCGCCGCCGCCTCCCTGAGAGTCAGCCACTCGCCGACCAGTGCGTCGATGTCGGATTCGCGTTGTGTCACGTTTCCAATCTGCCATACCGGCGAGGGGCCCGGACACCCTCGCCGGGAGGGCCCGACGCGTGCCCGCGAGATCCCCGTCACCGCCCCCGAACCGGGGTGATCTACGATGAACGCGGAAGTGAACGTCCCGCGGGAGCCGGGTGGACCCGGCTGAGAGGGAGGCTGATCCGGCCTCCGACCGCACGAACCTGATCCGGGTCATACCGGCGAAGGGAGTGGAACCCAGCGCCATGCGCACATCGAACGAGCCCCGCTCCGAGGCGAGTCGTCCTACCAATGACGGCGACCGGGTGGTCGTGGTCGGCGGCGGCCTCGTCGGGCGGGTCACCGCCTGGCGCGCCGCCCAGCGCGGACTGTCCGTCACCCTCGTCGAGCCCGACCCCGTCGGCGCCCCCTCGCGCGCCCGGGCCTCCTCGGTGGTCGCCGCGGGCATGCTCACCCCCGCCACCGAGGCGGTGTTCGGCGAGGAGCGGCTGGTCGGACTCGGCGTCCGGTCCACGGGCATGTACCCGGACTTCGTCGCCGAGCTGGAGCGGGCGAGCGGCGTGCGGGTGGGCTACCGCACCACCGGCACGCTCCTCGTCGCCTTCGACCGCGACGACCTGGCCGTCCTCGGCGACCTCCAGGACCTCCAGCGGCGTATCGGCGTCGTCAGCGAGCGCCTGACCAGCCGCGAGTGCCGACGCCTGGAGCCCATGCTCGCCCCGTCCGTGCGCGGCGGCCTGCACGCCCCCGACGACCACTCGGTGGACCCCCGGCTGCTGCTGCGGGCGCTGGCCGCGGCGGGCGCACGGGCGGGCGTGGCCGAGCTCGCCGACCGGGCCGAGGAGGTCACCGACGGCGGACCCGGCGGCGCGCCCCTGGGAGTGCGCCTGGCGGACGGCGACGTCCTGCCCACCGACCAGGTGGTCCTGGCCGCGGGCTGCTGGACCGACCGGATCACCGTCCCCGGGCCGGCGGTGCCGCACCTGCGCCCGGTCAAGGGCCAGCTGCTGCGGATGCGCCCGCCCGCCGGGGAGCCGCCCATCGTCGGGCGCACGGTCCGGGGGCTGGTCCGCGGCTTCCCCGTCTATTTCGTGCCGCGCGAGGACGGGGAGGTCATCGTCGGCGCCACCCAGGAGGAGATGGGCTACGACACCGCGCTGACCGCCGGGGGGCTGTGGCAGGTCCTGCGGGACGCGCGCGAACTCGTCCCGGGCGTGACCGAACTGGAGGTCACCGAGACCTGCGTCGGCCTGCGCCCGGGCTCACCCGACAACGAACCGCTCCTGGGCCCCACCCGGATTCCGGGCGTGCACCTGGCCGGCGGTCACTACCGGCACGGCGTCCTGCTGACCCCGGTCACCGGGGAGGTCATGGCCGAGGCCCTCACCGGCGGCGCCCTGCCCGAGTACGCGCGCGCCTTCGCCGCCGACCGCGAGCTGGGCGGCGGCCACACGAGCACGTGGGAGAAGCAGTGGAACTGATCATCAACGGCGACCGGCGCGAGGTCGCCGAGGACACCACCGTCGCCGCTGTCGTGCGCGACCTGACCGCCCCGGACGGCGGCGAGGCCCCCGGCGGCATCGCCGTGGCCGTCAACGACGAGGTGGTGCGCCGGACCGCCTGGGCGCACACGCCCCTGGGCGCCGGCGACCGCGTGGACGTCCTGACCGCAGTGCAGGGAGGCTGACCATGACCGACAACCTGGACGACCCGTTGGTGATCGACGGCGTCTCCTTCGGCTCCCGGCTCATCACCGGCACCGGCGGCGCCCCGTCGATGGAGGTGTTGGAGGAGGCGCTCGTCACATCCGGGACCGAGCTGACCACCGTGGCGATGCGCCGGGTGACACCCGGCGCCCGGGGGTCCGTGTGGGACGTCCTGACCCGCAACAAGATCCGCCCCCTGCCCAACACCGCGGGCTGCTTCACCGCCGCCGACGCCGTGCGCACCGCCCGCCTCGGCCGGGAGGCCCTGGGCACCGACTGGGTCAAGCTCGAGGTCGTCGCGGACGAGCACACCCTCCTGCCCGACCCGGTGGAGCTGCTCGACGCCGCCGAACGGCTCGTGGACGAGGGCTTCACCGTCCTCCCCTACACGAACGACGACCCGGTCCTGGCGCGCCGCCTGGAGCAGCTGGGGTGCGCGGCGGTGATGCCGCTGGCCGCGCCGATCGGCTCCGGCCTGGGCATCCGCAACCCGCACAACCTGGAGCTGATCGTCGAACAGGCGGGCGTCCCGGTGATCGTCGACGCCGGGATCGGCACCGCCAGCGACGCCGCGCTGGCCATGGAGCTGGGCTGCGACGCGGTCCTGCTCGCCACGGCGGTGACCCGCGCGCAGGACCCGGTACGGATGGCGGCGGCCATGCGCGACGCCGTCCGCGCGGGCCGCGCCGCGCGCCTGGCGGGTCGGATCCCGGTGCGCCGACACGCCCGGGCGTCCTCTCCCACGGTCGATTGACGACGGGCGCCGCCGAGGTCCCCACGGGCGTTTGGCGGCGTCCCTTACCGTGGATGGGGTACGCGGTGCTAACGGAGCGGCACCGCACGACCGAACACGACCCGCGAACGCCGCCCGCGCGGAGAGATCCGGGCGGCACGACCGCGATCCGCGGGGCGGCCCGGGCGCGCGCTTCCGCTATCGTGTCGATTCGACACCCGGTGCCGGGTACGCGCCACCGGCCGCGAACGCCCACGCTCCCCGCAGCAAGGACACTACTCCGCCGTGGACATGACGACTTCCGATCCCCTCGTAGGCGCGACGCTGGACCGACGCTACTTCGTCGAGTCCAGGATCGCCGGTGGCGGGATGGCGACCGTCTACGTCGCCCACGACCTGAGGCTCGACCGGCGACTGGCGCTGAAGGTGATGCACCCGTCGCTCGCGCAGGACCCCACGTTCGTCCAGCGCTTCATCAACGAGGCCCACTCCGTCGCCAAGCTGTCCCATCCCAACGTGGTCCAGGTCTTCGACCAGGGCGAGGACCAGGGACACGTCTTCCTGGCGATGGAGTACGTGCCGGGGTCGACCCTGCGCGACCGGCTCAAGTCGGCCGGGCGGCTGGGCACCCGCGAGGCCCTCCACGTGATGGCCTCGGTGCTCGCCGCGCTGGGCGCCGCCCACCAGGCGGGGATGATCCACCGCGACGTCAAGCCCGAGAACGTGCTCATCACCCACGAGGGCATGGTCAAGGTCGCCGACTTCGGTCTGGCCCGGGCCGTGGAGCAGTCCAACCAGGGGCTCACACGCACCGGCACCCTCATGGGCACGGCGGCCTACCTCGCTCCCGAGCAGATCGAGCAGGGCGTGGCCGACGCCCGCACGGACGTCTACGCCGCGGGCATCATGCTCTACGAGCTGCTCACCGGCAGCCAGCCGCACACCGGCGAGACCCCGATCGCCATCGCGTACCAGCACGTGACCGAGGACGTCCCGCGTCCCTCGCACTACCTGCCGGGGCTGCCCGCCGAGGTCGACGGCCTCGTCACCAAGGCCACCGAACGCGACCCGCGGTACCGGCCGAGCAACGCCGGCCAGTACCTGGCCAGGGTCCTGGAGGTCCTCCACGGACTGCCCGAGGACGCGGCGGACGCCCACGGCCCGCTGGCCCCCGTCGCGCCGACGGGCGCGGTGACGGCCGCCGTGACCGCTCCGCAGCTGATCGCCGGCGGCGCCGGACCGGGCACTGGGAACGCCACGATGGTCGTGGACATGGGCGCCGTCCCCCTGGACGACGACCGGTATGACGACTACCCCGACGACGACTACCGCGACGACGACGCCGACGCCCTGCGGCGGCGGCGCAACCTCCTGCTGGGGATCGCCGGCGCGGTCATGGCGATCGTCGTGTTCGGCGCCGGCTGGTGGCTGCTCCTGGGACGCTTCGAGAGCGTTCCGGACGTGACGGGCGTGAGCGTGTCCGCCGCCCGTGACCAGATCCGCGCCGAGGGCCTCACCCTCGTGGAGGCCGAGGAGAGCGTCTACAGCGACGTCGAGGCCGGGGCGGTCGCGCGCACCGAACCGGAGGCCGGGGAGCGGGTGTCCCCCGGCGACGAGATCACCGCGTTCGTGTCCAGGGGTCCGCAGGTGGTGGAGATGCCCGACCTGGTCGGGGAGGACGGCGCCAACGCGATGGCGGCCCTGGAGGAGCTCGGTTTCCACCCGGACAACCTCCAGGAGGAGATCGTGGACGACGAGGACGTGCCGCCGGGCGAGGTGATCTCCACCGACCCCGCCGCGGGTGAGGACGCCGACCGCGAGGAGACCGTCACCGTCCAGGTCAGCCGCGGCATCCAGGTCCCCGCCGTCGGCGGCCAGGAGGTCGAGCAGGCCCGTCAGGCCCTGGAGGAACTCGGGCTGGCGGTCGAGGTCGTCGAGGAGGAGAGCGAGGACGTCGCCGAGGGCGTGGTGATCGGCCAGGACCCGGACAACGGCAGCACGGTGGGCGCCAACGCCACCGTCACGCTCACCGTCTCCAGCGGTCCGCCCGGCGTCGACATCCCCGACGTCGTCGGCATGCGGGTCGGCGAGGCGCGCGAGGCGCTGGAGGACGCCGGCTTCGAGGTGAACGTCGAACGGTTCTTCGGCGGCAACATCGTGTCGGAGCAGTCCCAGACGGGCCGGGCCCCCGAGGGCACGGAGATCGAGATCATCGCGACCCCGGGCGGCGTCGACCTCGGCGGCGGCTTCGGCGGCGACCAGGACGACGACTGACCGTCGGCCGCGCCCACGGGGCGGGCGGGGCGCGGGGGACGTGCCCCGCCCGCCCCGTCGTGCACGGACCCTCCCGTCCGGATAGGCTCGCCCGCATGGACGGCGAGGCGATCCGGGTTCTGGTGGTGGACGACCACCCGATGTGGCGTGACGCGGTGGCGCGCGACCTCGGGGAGGCGGGCGTCGAGGTGGTGGGGACGGCGGGCGACGGCGCCAAGGCGCTGCGCATCGCCCCCGCCGTGCGGCCCACGCTGGCGGTGGTGGACCTCAACCTGCCCGACATGACCGGTGTGGAGCTCACGTCCGGCCTGGTGGCCCTGGACCAGCCGCCCCGCGTCCTGGTGCTCTCGGCCAGCGGGGCCGGCGACGACGTGCTGGCCGCGGTCAAGGCGGGCGCGACGGGCTATCTGGTCAAGTCGGCCGGGCGCGAGGAGCTGCTGGACGCTGTGCGCCGCGTGAACACCGGCGAGGCCGTGTACACCCCGGGACTGGCGGGCCTGGTCCTGGGCGAGTACCGGCGGCTGTCGGCGGCGGCCGACACGGGCACCGGCGGGGGCGCCCCTGTGCTGACCCCCCGGGAGACGGAGGTCCTGCGCCTGGTGGCCAAGGGGCTGGCGTACAAGCAGATCGCGCGGAGGCTGTCGATCGCGCACCGGACCGTCCAGAACCACGTCCAGAACACCCTCACCAAACTGCACCTGCACAACCGTGTCGAACTGGTGCGATACGCCATCGACCAGGGTCTGGACGATTGAACGGTCGGTGAATTCGCCCCGGAGGTTGGCCTGCGCTCCGCCTTGACACTATGGTCTAGACCATATGGCGGCGGGCGCCGCCCGGAACCCACGAATCGAGGAGAAGTCGCATGCGAGTCGGTGTTCTGACCGGTGGTGGAGACTGCCCCGGTCTCAACGCGGTCATCCGCGCCGTGGTGCGCAAGGGCATCAAGGACCACGGCTACGAGTTCGTCGGCTTCCGCGACGGGTGGCGCGGCCCCCTCGAGGGCGACACCATGACGCTGGACGTGGAGGCCGTGCGCGGCATCCTCCCGCGCGGAGGAACCATCCTGGGCTCCTCGCGGACCAACCTCATGAAGATCGAGGGCGGCGTCGAGCGGGTCAAGGACAACATGGCCGGGCTGGGCGTGGACGCCCTCGTCGCCATCGGCGGCGAGGACACCCTGGGCGTGGCCCGCCAGCTGCACGACCGCGGCGTCAAGGTCGTGGGCGTGCCCAAGACCATCGACAACGACCTCAACGCGACCGACTACACGTTCGGTTTCGACACCGCCGTGAACATCGCCATGGAGGCGATCGACCGCCTGCACACCACGGCGGAGTCCCACCACCGGGCGCTCGTGGTGGAGGTCATGGGCCGCCACGCCGGATGGATCGCGCTGCACTCGGGCATGGCCGCGGGAGCCAACGTCATCCTCGTCCCTGAGCGGCCCTTCGACATGGACGAGGTCGTCAAGCACGTCGAGAGCCGGTTCCGCACCCAGTACGCCCCGATCATCGTGGTCGCCGAGGGCGCCCACCCCAAGGAGGGGCAGATGGAGCTGGCCACCGGCGAGAAGGACGCCTTCGGCCACGTGCGCCTGGGCGGCATCGGCCAGCGTCTGGCCGACGAGATCGAGCACCGCACCGGCAAGGAGGCGCGCTCGGTCGTGCTCGGCCACGTGCAGCGCGGCGGTACCCCCACCGCGTTCGACCGGGTCCTGGCCACCCGTCTGGGCCTGCACGCGATCGACGCCGTCGCGGCGGGCGACTTCGGGAAGATGGTCGGCCTCCAGGGCACCAACGTCGTCCGCGTCGACCTGTCCGAGGCCACCGACACGCTCAAGACCGTCCCGGGCGAGCGCTACCAGGAGGCCGAGACCTTCTTCGGCTGACCGCCGCCGGGCGTCCTCCCGCCCGCCGTCGCTCCCGGGGCGCGGCGGGCGGTCGCGTGTGGCCGGTTCCGCCCGCGAAACGGATGGAGCGGTGGGCACGGTGTTCGATACTGGAGGGGGACGGCGGGTGTGCCCGGTCCCGCCGCCGTCGCATCCACGTCGCACCGGGGCGCATCCACCGGAGGTAGCACCATGTCCGCGTCGCTTGAGTCCGCGCCGCTCCCCGCAAACCCGGCCGGAGCCGACGCCGGACTGGGCGAGCTCTGCGTCCTGATGAAGCTCGGGGAGATCGTCCTCAAGGGCTCCAACCGCAAGCTGTTCGAGCGGCGGTTGCACAACAACATCCGCAACTCCGTGCGCGACCTCGGCGAGATCCGCCTGTCCCAGCGCGGTTCGGGCGTGATCATCGTGCGCAAGCCGGGCGCCTCCGACCTCGAGGTCGCCGAGATCGCCGACCGCATGGCCGACGTCATGGGGATCGTGTGGGTGCACCTGGTCCGCCGCGTCGCCAAGGACCTGGACGTGGTCACCGACGTCGCCGTGCGTTCCATGGCCGACCGCACCGGCACGTTCGCCGTGCGGGCGCGCCGTCGCGACAAGCGCTTCGAGATGACCTCCTCCGAGCTGGCGGGCTACCTCGGCTCGAAGATCATCGAGGCGCACGGGTACCCGGTCGACCTCAAGCGCCCCCAGAACACCCTGTACGTGGAGGTGGACAAGGACGAGGCGTTCGTGTTCACCGACGGCATCCCGGGCCAGGGCGGGCTGCCCGCCGGGATGAGCGGGCGCGGCCTGGTGCTGATGTCCGGCGGGATCGACTCCCCCGTCGCCGCCCACCGGATGATCCGGCGCGGGCTCAAGGTCGACTTCCTGCACTTCTCCGGCATGCCGTTCACCGGCCCCGAGTCCATCTACAAGGCCTACAGCCTGGTGCGCCAGCTCGACCGTTTCCAGGTGGGCTCGCGCCTGTTCGTGGTTCCCTTCGGCAAGGCGCAGCAGCAGCTGAAGAGTTCGGGCATCGAGCGGCTCCAGATCGTCGCCCAGCGCCGGCTCATGCTCAAGACGGCCGAGGCGCTCGCCGACGACCTGGGCGCGCAGTGCCTGATCACCGGTGACGCGCTGGGCCAGGTGTCCAGCCAGACGATGGCCAACCTCACCGCGCTCGACGACGCCGTGGACCTTCCGATCCTGCGTCCGCTCATCGGCATGGACAAGACCGAGATCATGGACCAGGCCCGCCGGATCGGCACGCTCGCCATCTCCGAGCTGCCCGACGAGGACTGCTGCACCATGCTGACTCCGCGCCAGGTGGAGACCGCGGCCAAGATCCCGGACCTGCGCCAGATCGAGCGCCGTCTGGACGCCGAGGAGCTGGCCGAGCACCTGGTCGGCACCGCCCAGCTGCACAAGCCGAGCTTCCTGGGCGAGGAGGCCCCCGCGCGCGTGGAGGGCCGCGCGGCCACCGTCCGGGCCTGACGACACGGCGCCGCCCCGTCCGCACCCGGGTGCGGACGGGGCGGCGCCGTGTCCGACCTGCTTGTCCGCGCAGGCTCAGAAGGCGGCGAGCTGGCGGCCCGGGGCCGGGGTCAGCTCACGGCCGGCCAGCGTCGCCAGGGTGGCCGCGAGGTCGCGCAGCTCGGCCAGGTCCTCCTTCAGGAGCGCCTGGGGACCGTCGCACAGCGCGTTCTCCGGGCTCGGGTGGACGTCCACGATGACGCCGTCGGCACCGATCGCGATGGCCGCGCGGGACAGCGGGAGCACCAGCTCGCGCTTGCCGCCGGAGTGCGACGGGTCCACGATCACCGGCAGGTGGGACAGGTTCTGCGCGACCGGCACCGCGCTGATGTCCAGGGTGTTGCGGGTCGACTTCTCGAAGGTGCGGATACCGCGCTCGCACAGGACGATGTCGAGGTTGCCGCGCTGGGCGATGTACTCGGCGGCCATCAGCCACTCCTCGATGGTGGCGCTCATGCCGCGCTTGAGCAGGACCGGCTTGCCCGCGTCGCCCACCGCCTGGAGCAGGGCGAAGTTCTGCATGTTGCGCGTACCGACCTGGAGCATGTCGGCGTAGGAGGCGACGAGCTCGACGTCGGCCGCGTCGACGACCTCGGTCACGATCGGCAGCCCGGTCTCCTCGCGCACGTCGGCGAGGATCCGCAGGCCCTCCTCGCCCAGGCCCTGGAAGGCGTAGGGCGAGGTGCGCGGCTTGTAGGCGCCGCCCCTCAGCAACGAGGCGCCCGCGGTCAGCGCCATGCGCGCCGCCTCCAGGGTCTGCTCGGGCGTCTCGACGGCGCACGGGCCCGCGATGACCGTCATGTGGTCGCCGCCGATCGGCACGCCGCGCACGCTGACCACGGAGCGGCTGTCGTGGTTCTCGCGGCTGACCAGCTTGTACGGGGCGGAGATGCGTAGTACGTCGCTCACGCCCGGTTTGGCGGCCAGGCCCAGGTCCTGGAAGCGTTCGACGTCCCCGACCAGGCCGATGATCGTTCGGCTCACGCCGCGCGTCACGTAGGCCTCGCCCCCGGAGGAGGCGACGAGGTCGACCAGATCGTCGATGTTCTCTGCGGTGGCGTCCGGCGCCATGACGATGACCATGTGCGTTTCCCTTGCTTGTCGGTGTTGGCGGCTGAGCCTCGCGGGACCGCGTTCACCGGGTGGCCGGGCCGGAACGCGAAGGAGCCCCGGGCCGACCGGCCCGGGGCTCCTTGTGAGGTCTTCTGTCAGCGCAGCGCTCGACAGGCGACCGTCCGAGGATCGGGCCGGTAGCCATAAAAGCGCCAGAAGTTCCGCTGCATGGGTGTGACTATAGCGCACGATCGGCGGCGGGCCGAGCACCCGGGGCGAGTGACGTAGCTCTCGTGTCGCCTGGCAGGATGGCCAGATGCCGACCTTTCCCCACAGGACGGGAGAACCCGCCCGCCAGCGGCGGAGTCGAGACCGGGGCCGACAGGCCGGAGCCAGAGGATCGGAGGACGGAGTGTCCGACGGAACGGGGGACGGTGACCGGGAGGGCACACGGGCGGTGCGGTTGCCGCCGGGCCAGGCCCTGCGGGGTGAGCACAGGGCCCTGCACTACGGGCCCGTGCCGACCTTCCGCGAGCACCGGTGGGACTTTCGGGTGATGGGGGTCACCGAGACGCTCGGCAGCCACCGCTGGACGTGGGAGGAGTTCGGGCGGCTGCCGAGGGAGGACTCGGTGAGCGACTTCCACTGCGTGATGCGGTTCAGCGTCCCGGACGTGCGCTGGCGCGGCGTGCGCGCGGTGGACCTGGTCCGGGTCGCGCCGCCCGGCCCCGAGGTGACCCACGTGATGGCGTGGGGCGAGTACGGGTACAGCGCGAACCTGTCGCTGGAGACCTTCCTGGGCGAGGACGTCGTGCTCGCCACGCACCGGGGCGGAGAGCCGCTGGCCCCGGAGCACGGGTTCCCGCTGCGCCTGGTGGTGCCGAGGCTGTACGGCTGGAAGAGCGTGAAGTGGCTGCGCGCCGTGGAGTACATGACCGCGGACCGGCGGGGCTTCTGGGAGGAGCGCGGCTACCACAACCGCGCCGACCCCTGGCGGGAACAGCGCTTCTCGTACCAGGAGGAGCCCGGGCACGGCCCGCCCCTGTGACCGCGGCCCGCGGTCAGGCGCCGCCCGGGGCGCGCTCGCGGGGGAGCCGGAGTTCGACCTCCGTGCCCTCCTCGGGCCCGCTCACGACCTCCGCGGTGCCGCCCAGGTCGCGCAGCCGCCCCACGACCGACTGCGCCACGCCGAGGCGCCCGCCCCGGCGCGCCTCCTCGAGTCTCCCCGGCGGGAAGCCGGGTCCCTCGTCCCGGACGGAGACGGTCACGGCGTGGTCCTCGTCCTCGACCAGGACCCAGGCCGGTGTGCCCGGGGGGCAATGCCGCGCCACGTTGTCCAGGGCGGCCGCGACGGCCGCGGCGAGTTCGCGCGCCACGTGGGCGGGGAGCGCGACCGCGGTGGCGGGCGCCGCGACGGTCACGTGCACCGACTCGTGCCGCCGGATCAGGTCGCGCAGGTCGACCGTGCCGGAGCCGCCCGTGTCCGCGGCGCCGGGCGTGTCGGACGCCGCCGGTGCGGGGTCGGCCGGAGCGCCGCGGGCGTCCTCGCCGTCCACGAGACCGTCGGTGAACAAGGAACGCAGTCGCACCTCCTGCTCCCCCGCCATGCGGCCGAGTTCGGCGGCCTCTCCGCCGACCTCCGCGCCGCGCCTGCTGACCAGGGCCAGCACCTGGAGCACCGAGTCGTGGACGGAGCGCGCCAGCTGCTCGCGTTCGCGGATGCGCGCCTCCAGGGCGACCGCCCGCGCGAACCGCTCCTCCGCGCGTCCGGCCACGTTCGCCATGTACCCGACGGCCAGGCCGGTGAGCAGGAGGAGGACCACGCCGCGCGCGGTCGCGTCGGTCACGGCGGCGTCCATGACCACGCGCAGGGCGATGTCGGCGAAGCCGTACAGGAGGGCGACGGCGGCCGACCCGCGTCGGCCCCAGATGACGCTGGCCGCGAGCGCGGACCCGGCGAACCAGTAGCCGCTCAGCGGCGGGGCCTGGGTGAGGTAGTAGGCGGTGGCGGCGGGAGCCGTGGCGAACAGGCAGGCGAAGGACACGGCGAGGTCGGCGGTGAGCAGGCGCCACGTCCTCAGCCGCGGCCGGGCGTAGGCGCGCGTGGTGACCACCGTCCACGCCACCATGAGCGCGAGCACGGACCAGGCCAGCCAGGGGCGGCTCAGGGCTTCGTGGTGGTGGACGGCGAGGACCGCCGAGTAGACGAGGGAGGCGGCGCGGAAGACGGCGATCGCGCGCCAGAGGGGGACGTCGAAACCCAGGGCTCAGACCACCGCCCCGTCGTCGGGGCCGTCGCCCCCGGACCTGCTGTCGGTCATGCGCAGGATCAGCACGACGAAGCTGACCAGGAAGGCGGCGATCGCCAGGAACATGATCCAGTTGGGGAGCCTGATCCCGGCGAAGGCGGCGCCGAAGAGGACGACCGGTCCGCCCAGGAGGCCGAACCAGGCGGCGATGCCGAGCCGGTCGCCCTGGAGCAGCGGTGGCGGCGGCGGGGGCTCGTAGTGGCCCTCGCGTTCGGCCTCGGCCCTGCGGCGCGCCTCCTCCTCGGCGGCCTCGCGGGCCAGGGCGTCGTCGTGGTCGAAGGCCGGGCCGCCCGCGAGCAGGTCGCCCAGGGCGGGCTCGTCGCGCTCGTCGGGGACGCTCAGGTTCTCGGCGTCGGGCCAGGCGGCCCGGCGGCGGGTCGCGGCGGCGTCCGTGTCGCCGTCGTAGAACCGGGCGACCAGGTCGTTCCAGACCTCGTCCTCGTCAGGGGGGTCCACCGGGGGCGCGTCGGGGTCGGCGTGGACCGGAGGCCCCTCCAGCAGGTCGCCGCCGCGCGGGTGGTCGTGGTCCTCGGGGGCGGGGGCGGCGCCCGTGCGGCCGCCGAGGTCGGGGAGCTCCACCCCCAGCACGCGCTCGGCCGCCGTGCGCTCCTCGGCGTCGACGTACAGGTGGTCGGTGGGCGGGTCGTCGGTCTCTCCCCCGCCGCCCGGTTCGAGGACGTCCTCGTCCAGGGGGACCGCGTAGGCGGCGATCCCGCTGCGGCGCAGGGCCTCCAGCATGCGGTCGGCGTGGGAGGGCGCGAGGAGGGCCAGGGGAACGTAGGCATCGGCGAGCAGGCCGTTGCCCCGACGTTGTGTCATCGGACCGCTCCTTCCCCGCTTCTCCTCTGCTCTCGCACGAAGGCGAGGCTCCCGTCGAAGATCACGT
This sequence comes from Nocardiopsis sp. NPDC050513, assembly GCF_044457925.1. Classification (NCBI taxonomy): domain Bacteria; kingdom Bacillati; phylum Actinomycetota; class Actinomycetes; order Streptosporangiales; family Nocardiopsidaceae; genus Nocardiopsis; species Nocardiopsis sp. NPDC050513. Next base: position 93,814 of record NZ_JBITHK010000018.1, read on the forward strand.
CGGCGTCGTGGTCGAGCGTCGCCACGTGGTAGCTGTCGTGGAGCAGGTGGATCGTCAACGACGTGTTGACCGCCCTCCTTGCGAGCATACGCAGACTGCGCGGCCCGACGACGTGGTCCTGCGGGCTGCGGTAGGCCAGGATCGGCGCTCGCAAACCGGACATGCCCTGCTGAACCGCGCGCCACAGCTTCGGGAGTGTCGCGGCGGCGGCCGTGGGCGTGCGCGTGTAGCCGCCCTCCCGTTCACCGGGTTTGGCGACGTCGCTCGTCAACCCGGGCGTCGAGGGCATGATCCGTGCGGCCAGGCCGCGGAACGGGGCGACGAGCGGGAGCCGGACGTCCTCCACGACCAGGGACGGGTTGACCACCACCGCGCCGCGCACCAGGTGCGGGTGTTCCTGGGCCAGCCGGAGGGTGAGCGCGCCGCCCATCGACAGGCCCATGACGAAGACCTCCTCGCACCGGGAGGCCAGGTCGAGCAGGGCCCGCTCGGCCGCGGCGTACCAGTCGTCGCTGGTGGTGAGGTTCATGTCCTGCCAGGTGGTGCCGTGCCCCGGCAGGAGGGGCACCTCGACGCTGTACCCGGCGGCGGCCAGGCGTTCGGCCCAGGGGCGCATGGAGTAGGGCGAGCCGGTGAAGCCGTGGCAGAGGAGGACGCCGACCTCGGACCCCCGGTGGCTGTAGGGCTCCGCTCCCGGAAGCAGGGGGGTGGCGGCGGTCGGTCTCATGCGGCGGCTCCAGGGGCTCGTGCGGTACGCGCGCGGGTGACGGCAGGCCCCCGGCTTCAGGCGTGAGGTTAGTCGTTCGACGATCCGTTCGCCATCGAGGGTTCCCCGCGCCGCGCCGTGTCTGCCGGAGTGGCACTCCACGACGCTCGGGTCGGTGGGTATCCTCTTACGGGTCGGGCGTGGCCGTCCGATTGGGGACGCTTTGGCAGTTGCCCACGTGCGATGGGAGGATGGCGCACGTCAGGTAACGGCTCCTCCGCACCCGGCGGGCGGAGGCGTTCGCGACCTTGTTGGCCGAGCGGGACAGTGAACCGAGGCAGACCCTGCCCAGAGCTCCCCGCGTGTGCAGGGGTGATCTCAACGATGTTCTACTGGGTGGTCAAGGCGATTCTGGGGCCGGTCCTGGCCGTTCTGTGGCAGCCGCGCGCCGAGGGCGTGGAGAACGTGCCCCGTCGCGGCGCGGCGATCATGGTGAGCAATCACCTGTCCTTCTCCGACCACTTCTTCGGTCCGCTGCCGCTGCCGCGCAAGATCACCTTCCTGGCCAAGTCCGAGTACTTCACCGGGACGGGCGTCAAGGGTCTGGTCAGCCGCGCGTTCTTCACCGGCGTGGGGCAGATCCCCATCGACCGCTCCGGCGGCAAGGCGAGCGAGGCGGCGCTGCGCACGGGCCTGCGCGTGCTCAAGCGCGGCGACCTGCTGGGCATCTACCCCGAGGGCACGCGCTCCCCCGACGGCCGCCTCTACCGCGGCCGCACGGGCGTGGCGCGCCTGGCGTTGGAGGCCAAGGTCCCGGTGGTGCCGATGGCGATGATCAACCTGGAGAAGATCATGCCGCCCGGCCGGACCATCCCGAAGCTGGGCGTGCGCCCCAAGGTGGTGTTCGGCGAGCCGCTGGACTTCTCCCGCTACCACGGGATGGAGCGCGACCCCCGCGTCCTGCGCGCCGTCACCGACGAGATCATGTACGCGCTGATGTCGCTGTCCGGCCAGGAGTACGTGGACCGGTACGCGCAGTCGGTCAAGGCGGAGCTGGAAGCCGAGGCCAAGGAGGCACGCCGCGAGCAGCACGCCTCCGACAAGGACCGCAGACACGCCGAGCGCACCAAGCGCAAGGAGGAGCGGCGCGCACGCCGCGAGCAGAAGCGGGCCGAGCGGGCCGAGCGCAAGGCCGCCGGGCGAGCCGGCCAGGACCAGGACGCGAAGGACTGAGTCCGCCCCGCACGCGGCACAGGGCGCGGCTCCGGTGGGAACACCGGAGCCGCGCCCTGCCCGTCTCGGGCCTTCGCCCCGTGAGGAGTCAGTGCCGGGCGAGGTCCCCCGCGCCGACGATGCCCGCCTCGCCGCCGAGCTCGGCCAGGCGCACCTCCGCCAGGCGGCGGTAGGGGCGCCCGGAGACGTGGCGGGCGTAGGAGGCCCGGACCGGGTCGAGGAGGATCCTCCCCGCGTCGGACACGCCGCCGCCGATGACGAAGCACTCCGGGTCGAGGACGGCCGCGAGGTCGGCCAGGCCCATCCCCGCCCACTCCCCCACGGACGCGAAGCACTCCAGGGCGGCGGCGTCGCCCTCCAGGGCCGCCTGGGTGACGATCGGGCCCTGGACGCGCTCCACGTCCCCGTCGGCGAGCTTGAGCATCCGCTCCGCCGCCCGGGGGTGGGTGCGGGCCAGGTCCTGCGCCTCGGCGACCAGGGCGCGACCGCTGGCGTACTGCTCCCAGCAGCCGTGGTTGCCGCACGGGCACCGGCGGCCGAAGGGCACCATCCGGTAGTGGCCGACCTCCGAGGCCACGCCGAAGCGCCCCCGGTACAGCCTTCCGTCCAGCACCAGACCGCCGCCGATCCCCGTGCCCAGGGTGACGCAGACGATGTGGTCGCTCCCGCGGCCCGCGCCGAACCGGGCCTCGGCCCACGCGGCGGCGTTGGCGTCGTTCTCCACCACGACGGGCAGGCCGACGCGCTCCTGGACGAGGTCCCGGAGCGGGTGGTCGTGCAGGCCGAGGTTGACGGCGACCTGGACGGTGGCCCGGTCCTCGTCGACGAACCCGGCCATGCCCACGCCGACCGCGACGCAGTCTCCTTCGGTGCGCCGGTCGCGCAGTTCGCGGACGGCCCGGGCGACGACGTCGGCGAGTTCCTCGGAAGCGTTGGCCGGGGTGGGGTACCTGACCTTGTCCAGGATCCTCCCGTCGGGATCGACGACCCCGGCGGCGACCTTGGTACCACCGATGTCTACGCCGATGGTCAGCATGGGGGAGACTCCTCCGTACTTACGCCCGAACTCTGACATAAGTATCAAGGTTCGCGACAGAGAACTTGCAAATGCGGGAAACCATTCGATTAAACCAGGCCCCCACCCTCGCGAACACCCCTTCGGCGAAACCTGCTCGACTACCAGATATACACGGTTCGCGACGCTGGGTGCCCAAACGCACGCTCCGGCGTCGTTCCGCACTCCGACGCCCGCGCGCGTCCCATTCTCAGGCCGCTCCCACCCGGTTCACAGACTTCTCCCAGGTGTGTCCGCGATGATCCGGTGACCGAACACCGAGCCCCGGGAGGAGCCCCATGAACACCGCCTCGAAGCGCGAGGGCGCACTGCGCGCGACGGCCGCGCTCGCACTGTGCGTCGGCCTCGTCGCCACCGGCTGCGCCGCGTCCGACGACGGCGCCGACTCAGGGTCGGCGGTCTCGTCGGGGACGCTCCCGGAGAGCGCCACGGGCGCCGGCGGCGCCAACACCGCCGAGGTCGCGGCCGCCGCGAACGCGTTCCTGGACACGCTCTCCGACGATCAGCGCGACACCGTGCTCCACGACTTCGACGACGAGGCCAAGACCACCGGCTGGTCGAACCTCCCCGCCGCGGCCGCGGAGCGCAACGGCGTCGCCCTCTCGGACCTGGACGAGGAACAGCGGGCCGCCGCGTTGGCGGTCATGGAGGCCGCCCTCAGCGAGCAGGGCTACGAGGAACTCCAGGGCATCCTCGCCGCCGACGACTACCTCGCCTCGGTCCAGGGGTCCGAAGGCGGACAGGCTCAGGGAGCCCCGGCCGACGGTGAGGACGCACCGGCCGGAGCGAGCCCGGACGCCGAGGACGAAGGCGCGCCTCCGGAGGGAGCCGGGGGCGAGGGCGGGCCTGGCGGAGGCGCGCCCGGCGGGGGCCTGGGGTACGGATCCGACCTGTACTACCTGGCGTTCTTCGGCGAGCCCGGCGAGAGCGGCCAGTTCATGGTCCAGTTCGGCGGCCACCACGCGGCCTACAACATCACCTACGCCGGGGATGACGTGAGCCTGTCCCCGACGCTGACCGCGATCGAGCCGATGGAGTTCGAGTACGAGGGCGAGTCCTACGCGCCCCTGGAGGACACCCGGACCGCCACCATGGCGGCCGTCGCGTCCCTCGACGAGGACGAACTGGCCGCGGCCGAGATCAGCGACAGCTACGACGACCTGCTGCTGGGCCCGGGCAACGACGGCCCCTACCCCGAGCAGCCCGAGGGCGTCCTGGTCTCCGACCTGACTCAGGAGCAGCAGGACCTGGTCACCGCGATGCTGCGCACCTGGGTCGCCGACCTGGACGAGGAGGCCGCCGAGTCGCTCATGGCCAAGTACGTGGCCGAGTACGACCAGACCTACCTCGGCTGGAGCGAGGCCACCACCCTGGACGACGAGCGGACCTACGTCCGGCTGGACGGACCGTCCGCATGGGTGGAGTTCTCCAACCAGGGCGGCATCGTGCTCGACGGCGTCCACCAGCACACGATCTTCCGCGACGAGACCGCCGACTACGGCTGGGCCTGACGGGAGCCCGTGACACACCATGGTGCGCCGTGCCCTACTCACCCTGCTCCTCACCGTGCTCGTCCTGGGCGGCGGCCTCGCGGCGCCGGCCAGCGCGCACCCGCAGAGCACCTCGGCCGTTCTCCTCGACGTCGGCGACGACCGCGTCGAGGGTGAGGTGCAGCTGCCCGTCGACCGCCTGGCCGTGGCCGTGGACCGCGACCTGACCGCCGGGAGCGTCCTGGACGCCGACCGGGACTTCCTCGCCGACTACACCGCGGACCACATCGGCGCCACCGGCGCCGACGGCCGGCCCTGGACCGTCGACCTCGGCGAGGGCACGGTCCAGGTGATCGACGGCGTCGACCACCTCGTCTACTCGATCACCCTCACCCCGCCGGACGGACGGGTCACCGACGTCGAACTGCGCTACGACGTCATCGTGGAGTCGCTGGTGACCCACAGGGCCGTCGCCACGGTCCGCCACGACTTCGACCGCGGCATCCTCACCGCCGACGACGCCGAGACCCTCGGGGTGTTCGACTTCTCGACGCCGACCCTGACGGTGCCTGCGGACGACGGCTCGTGGTGGCGGGGGTTCGCCGCCACCGCGCACCTGGGGACGGAGCACGTCGCCGAGGGGGCCGACCATCTGCTGTTCCTGGCCACCCTGCTGCTGCCCGCGCCGCTGGTGGCCGTCGGAGGGCGGTGGCGGGCGGGGCCCTCGGCACGCCGGAGCCTGGTGCGTGTGGTCCACGTGGTCACGGCCTTCGCCGTCGGGCACTCACTGACCCTGGCGCTGGCGGCCGCCGGCGTGGTGGACGCGCCCTCCCGTCCGGTCGAGACACTGATCGCCCTGTCGATCGCGGTGTCGGCCGTCCACGCCCTCCGGCCGCTGGTGGCGCGCGGCGAGGTGCTCATCGCCGCCGGGTTCGGGCTCGTCCACGGGTTGGCGTTCGCCTCGCTCGTCGCCGACCTGGGCCTGGACCGCGGATCCTTGGTGACCACACTGCTGGGCTTCAACCTGGGTATCGAGTTCACCCAGGTGCTCGTGGTCCTGGCCATGATGCCCGCACTGGTGCTGATGGCGCGCACACCCGTCTATCCGGCCTTCCGCGTCGGCGTCGCGGCCGTGGCGCTGGTGTTCTCGGTGTCGTGGACGCTGGAACGCGCCACGCTGACGTCCGTCGATCCGTTCGAGGGCGCCCAGACGTGGCTGGTCGGACATCCTCTGTGGGTGGCCGCCGGGGTGACGGCGCTCGCGGTGGCCGCGTACCTGGCCTCGGCCCGCACGGGTCGGGAGGGCGGCGGACCCGACGCGGTGGAACCGGACACCGAGCCCGCCGCGACGGCGCACCGCGGCTAGGGCGCCTCCGGTGCCCGCGCTCCGCCCCGGTCCGTCCGTCGCCGCCCTCGCCCGCGGGGGCGCCGCCCACGACGGGCGGACCGCCGTCCTCGGCTCCTACGAGCGCCGCGGCCCGGCCTCCGACGCGTCGTTCCGGGTCTGCTCCAGGGAGCGCTCGACCACGTCCCACGTGCGGCCGAGCGCGTCGGCCATCACCAGACCCGCCCGTCCGAGGTGCCCGGCGATCTGCGGCGCGCTCGTGCGCACGATGTCGAGGACCTCGCTCAGCGGCGGGCGCTCCGGCCGCGTCTCCAGACGGATCGCCTCCTCCCACACGTCCCCCTTGGACGGCGGCGACGTGACCGCGCTGACCCCGCGTCTGACCCCGGCGGCCAGCAGCTTGCGCTGGAGGCCGTCGACCAGCCGCAGCGCGTCGTCGACGAGGTCGGGCGACGATCCGCTCCCGCCCGACGTGCCCTCGCCCCGACCGTTGTTCTCCGTCATGCCAGACCTCCTTGGCGCCGAGTCCGTTGGCCTTACGTTAACCGGCCGCGAGAGCGCCCTACAGGGCCCTCGGGGGCGAACCAGGGGGGAACCAGGGAGACCCCGAGGAGGCGGGTGCGACGCGCCCGCGCCGACGCCGACGGAACGCCACGGAAAGCGACATTCAACGCGTTGTTCACGCCACGTGCACAAACCCCACGCAGGCGATAGTGTCGCGTGCGTGCGCGGAGCCGCCGGGACGAGCCGTCCGCCCCCACGCATCCACCCACGTCAGACACCAGGTTCGGTCACCGTTGGATACCGAACCGCAACCTGTCCTACTCACGAGTAGCATGGTGTTGTTACGGTCGTCACGTCCCCACACAAGAGAACCCCGTACACGCCCAGGAGCCACAACGTGCGCGAATACAGCTCTCCCGCGAAAGCTGAGATCTCCGACGACGCGCGGCTGACCGACACGCTCTACGCGCGCGCGGCCAGCGAGCCCAACGCCGTCGCCGCCCGCCGACTGGAGTCCGGACAGTGGCGCGACGTCACCGCCGCCGAACTGCACGGCGACATCACCGCGTACGCCAAGGCGCTGATCAACGCGGGTGTCGAGCACGGTGACCGAGTCGCGCTCATGTCGCGGACCCGTTACGAGTGGACGGTCGTCGACTACGCGATCTGGTCCATCGGCGGCATCACCGTACCGATCTACGAGACCTCCTCCACCGAGCAGATCGAGTGGATCCTCTCCGACTCCGGCGCCAAGGCCGCCTTCGTGGAGACCGACGCCCACGCCGAGCGCATGGAGTCGGTGCGCTCCGCCTCCCCCGACCTCGCCCACGTGTGGAGGTTCGACGGCGACGACCTCGCCACCCTGCGCACCACCGGCTCCGACGTCGACGACGCGACCCTCGACAAGCGCCGCACCGCGGTCAAGGTCGACGACGTCGCCACCCTCATCTACACCTCGGGCACCACTGGCCGCCCCAAGGGCTGCCAGCTGACCCACCGCAACTTCCTGTTCATCGCCCACTCGGCCCTGGAGGGGCCGGCCAAGCCGATCCTCATGGAGACGGCGAACCCCTCCACGCTGCTCTTCCTCCCCCTCGCGCACGTGTTCGCGCGGTTCGTCCAGGTCATGGTCATCGAGGGCAAGGCGGTCCTGGGCCACTTCCCGTCGACGGGCCCCGAACTGATCGACCAGTTCGGCGTCTTCAAGCCCACCTTCATCCTCGCCGTCCCCCGCGTCTTCGAGAAGGTCTTCACCAAGGCCGAGCAGAAGGCCACCGCCGAGGGCAAGGGCAGGATCTTCGGCGCGGCGGCGGGCACCGCGATCGACTACAGCAAGGCCCTGTCCACCGGCCACGTGCCCTTCGGTCTGAAGGTCAGGCACGCCGTGTTCAAGAAGCTCGTGTACGGCAAGCTCATGGACCGGCTCGGCGGCCAGTGCCGGTACGCCGTCTCCGGCGGATCCGCCCTCGGCGACCGCCTCGGGCACTTCTTCCGCGGCGCGGGCCTGACCATCATCGAGGGCTACGGCCTCACCGAGACCACCGCGCCCACCACGGTCAACAGCCCCGGCTTCAACAAGATCGGCACGGTCGGCCAGCCCCTCCCCGGCACCTCCGCGCGGATCGGCGACGACGGCGAGATCCTCGTCAAGGGCGACCACATCATGGTCGGCTACTGGGACAACGAGAAGGCCACCGGCGAGGCGTTCACCGAGGACGGCTTCTACCGCACCGGTGACCTCGGCACCCTCGACGACGACGGCTTCCTCAGCGTCACCGGGCGCAAGAAGGAGATCATCGTGACCGCGGGCGGCAAGAACGTCGCCCCGGCCGTCCTGGAGGACCGCATCCGGGCGCACGCCCTCGTCAGCCAGTGCATGGTCGTCGGCGACAACCGCAAGTTCATCGCCGCCCTGGTCACGATCGACCCCGAGTCGTTCGAGCAGTGGAAGTCCGACAAGGGCAAGACCGGCGAGATCGCCGACCTCACCGAGGACGCCGACCTCAACGCCGCCGTCCAGGAGGCCGTGGACCACGCCAACCAGGCCGTCTCCAAGGCCGAGGCGATCAAGAAGTTCCGGATCCTGCCCAGTGACTTCACCGAGGAGAGCGGGCAGCTGACGGCCTCCATGAAGGTCAAGCGCCACGTGGTGAGCAAGAGCTGGAGCAAGGAGATCGACGAGATCTACAACGTCTGACCCTCCGCCGCCGCGAGAGGGAGCCGGTCGCCCCGTGGGGGCGGCCGGCTCCCTCGTCCGTTGTCGGCGGACGTCTCCCGGTGACGCCCCGGGGCGTCACCGCCCCCGGACAATCGGGTAGGCGGGTCGGGTCGCCCGACCCGCCTCCCACACCACCGGACATGCGGACCACGCATCCGGCGGTTCGTCAGACCGCTTCCCTGAA
>NZ_JBITHK010000019.1:0-67998 GCF_044457925.1 Nocardiopsis sp. NPDC050513
ACATTCCGAACCCGGTCGTTAAGTCCTTTTGCGCTGATGGTACTGCCCTGTGGTGGGGTGGGAGAGTAGGTCGCTGCCACGGTTTTTCTTGGAGGAGGGGTCGCCCATGGGGCGGCCCCTTCTTTTTTGTTGTACGGGCACGCTTGTGAGCTCGTGAATCCGGTCCGGATGTCACGAGTGTTCCACGCACAGCCGATGCAGACCGAAGTGCGCCGCGACCGAGCGGCTCTCCGGGGCACAGGGGAATCCCGATCGTCGCGTGGTCGACCGCGACCGCGGGACGGACGTGCCGGCGCACCGCCGACCACCCCGGGGGGCGCCCCAGGGAGTTCCTCCTGGGGGTTACTGGTCCTCGTCGGCCTCGGGGGAGTCGATCAGCTGCCGCAGCAGCGCCACGAAGTCCTCTTCGCTCATCGCCGACCAGTCCACGTGCTCGTTCATGTTGAGCGATGTCCCCAAACTGCGTGCCGATAAGCCTGCGAGCGGCCTATTCGTTTGAGAAGTCTGGGTTAACGGGGCGTTAGCGCAGGTCGTGGCGCTGGCCGGACGTGGACACTACACGTGCTGCTGGAGCGCGCTACGGCACTCGGGGCAGCGGCAGCGCTTGTTGTAGCCCGTGACGGTGCCGTGCGGGAGGCTGGGATCGCGCTGCTCCGTGAGCGTCGCGTCCAGCTGGTCGCCGAAGGACTGGAGGATGCGCGCGGTCGCGAAGATCGCCCTGGGGGTGATCTCCAACTCGGACGCGGCGTCGTCGAGGTGCTTCCCCATGCGGAGTTTCGCGATCAGGCGGGAGCGCGTGCTCGGCGGCATCTGTGCCTCAGCGTTCGCGATCAGCTGCTCGGCGTCGTCGATGGGGTGGTTCATGGATGTCCTCTACGTGTGCGGGAACGCGTGTCCATCGTACGCGGTTTTCTCCTGCGACATATGAGGCGCGTGTGAGGTCCTATTTCTAGAAACGCATTGCTAGATGCTAGATGCCATGTTTCGCTGGGGTACACACCTTCACTCTGCGTCATTGGAGCCGTGTTATGAGCAGCCCCACGGTTCGCCGTCGTCGACTCTCCGCCGAACTCCGCCGTCGCCGCGTGGCGGCCGGAATGACCCTCAGCGACGTGGCGGAGGAGCTCGAGTGGTCACCGGCCAAGCTCGGCCACATCGAGACGGGCATCCGCAAGTGGCCCTCGGTGATGGAGATCTCGGCCCTCCTGCACCTGTACGGGGTCACCGGAGGGCAACGCGAGGCCATCCTCACCCTGGTGCGGGAGTCGCGGTTGAGGCCCTGGTGGACCGAGTACGAGGACGTGATCTCGTCGGCCTATGTGGGCAATGAGGCGGGAGCGGTCGCCGTGCGCGCCTATTCGGGCATCCTTGTGCCCGACCTCCTCCAGGTCCCCGACTACACCGCGCTCGTCGCCCGGGCCCTGGGCCACGGAGAGGAGGGCGCGGAGCGCATGGTCGCCGCCCATCTCAAGCGCCAGGAGGTGCTCGAGGTGGGAGGGCTGGTCCGCTACCACGCCGTCGTCGAGGAGGACGCCCTCCAACGGATCTCCTCGGATCTGCCGCTGCTCAGGGCCCAGACCACCCGTATGCTCGAACTCGCGGTCTCGGAGCGGGTGACGATCCAACTCCTCCCCACCTCGGCCGGTCCCCATCCCGGCGTGGCGGGACCGTTCTCCGTCCTTGAGTTCGACGAGGGCGAGGCGGCACTGGCCTACGTGGAGGCGACCCAGGGTGGGGCGATCGTGGAGGCTGAGGAGGCGGTTGACTCGTGTGAACGCGTGTGGTGCGAACTGACCCGCATCTCGGCGTCCCCCGAGGCCACCGTCGGGATCCTTCGCCGCATGGCACTGCTCACCTGAGCCAAGGGTCGGATCCCTTGCTAGTCTCTTGGTGACAACATCATAAAGTTCTCTGTGGAGCTCCCGCAGTCGGCGGGCGCTCGTGTGTTGGAACTCGTTGAAAGGGTCCAGACAGTGAAGAAGATCATCATTCTGGCGCTGGTGGCCCTCGGGGCTTTCGCCGTCTACCGCAAGATCCAGGCGGACCGCGCCGAGCTCGACCTGTGGACCGAGGCCACGGCGGCCAGCGACAGCTGATCGCACGGCGGACGAGCGGGGTGTCCCGCGCTCGTCCGTCAGTGACACGAAGACGTGGGCGGGCCGGTCGTTCCCGTGGTGCGACCCACGGCTTCGCGGTCCCTGCGACCGGGACCGCCTTCTGATGAAGGTATGCTCTCCTTGGGTTCAGGGGCCATAGCTCAGCTGGCAGAGCGCCGGTTTTGCATACCGGAGGTCAGGGGTTCGACTCCCCTTGGCTCCACTCATCTCTCACCACGCCACAGACGTGAAGACGGCCACCCAGGCATGCGCCCCGGGTGGCCGTTGCGCGTAGGGCGCACATTCCCCGCTCCTCACGCGGCCCGGTCGTGTGCGCTGCCTTCGTGGTGTCCGCCTTCCGAAGGGCGGCGGCCCGTCTGTCCCCCGTCGTCCGGGCGACCTCGTCCAGGCGGTCCGGGAACAGGCGCCCGTCGGTGTCGGGGGGTCATCGTCGCCGTCGTGGGCCCGAGCAGGGCTCGCACGGCCTTCGCGTCCGCCTCGGGGGCTTCGTCCGCCTCGCCGGTCCGCTCCGTCATTTCCCCCGGGGGGGACGACCCCCCGGACCGACCCCCTCCTCCGACCGTCCGGGCACCCGCCCGGGAGGCCGTCGCGGTGTGTGCACGGTTCTAGTCCGATCGGGTGGGGTGCCCGCTTCGCCCCGCCCGGCCGGTCACCACGGCCATGCGGGGAACCCGCAGGTCATCCCGGTATCCATGGAATGCCTTCACCTCTACCACATGCAATCACTCTCCGTGTGTGTATGATGACACTTCCCCGAAGTGCAATGGTCCTAGTGGGCCATATGAGAAATAGGCCACTTGGGGACTGTTGGTGAACAGGGACGATCCGTAGTTTCGACACCAGCGACAACGAGGAACACAGCGCGCCGAAACGATCAACCCCCGAAGACGAGCCGCGGCCCCCCGTCTGGCAGTCCTCGGATCGGCCGTTCCTCCTCCCCCATCGGCGGTCGCGTCAGCCGGTGGGATTTCCGATCACCACACATGCTGATCTTGGGAGTGGGGCAACATGTGGAATGAGAAGATGGCGGCCCGTGCCAAATGTCGGGAGATCGACCCCGACGCCCTCTTCGTGCAGGGTGCCGCGCAGAACCGCGCCAAACTCATCTGCCGGGGCTGCCCCGTGCGCACGATGTGCCTGGCCGAGGCGCTGGACAGCCGCATCGAGTTCGGTGTCTGGGGAGGCATGACCGAACGCGAGCGCCGTGCCCTTCTGCGACGGCGCAAGGACGTCACCGACTGGTACGAGTTGCTGACCTCCGCCGAGCGGCGGTACGAGGAGGCGCGGTCCCGGGGTGCCGCGCCGGTCGCGGCGCATCCCTAGGGCGGGCTCCGCGGGCGGGGCGCCCCCGAGGGGGGATCAGGGGAGGATCAGGGAGTGCCCCGATGCCCGACCGCACCGGGATGGCGCATGATGGAGGGAGCACGGCCACGGTGCGAGGACGGCCGTGCCCCCTTCGGCGTTGGGAGTGGGAGTGGCAGTGCAGGACCGTCGGTACCCGATGCGGCGCCCCCAGGAGCAGCCGCAGCTCCGCCTCACGCACGCCGACCGGGACGCGGTCGCCGAGATCCTCCGCGAGGCCTACAGCGTGGGCCAGCTCGACGAGCAGGAGTTCGAGGAGCGCCTCGACCGCGCGATGCGGGCCAAGGTCCACGCCGAACTCCAACCGCTCACCCGGGACCTCGGGGTCGTGCCGGGGAGTGTTCCGGGCGGGCCCGAAACCCCCGAGGCCGCCGCGGACCCCAAGACCCCCCTGCCCAGCACGCCGGTGGAACGGGTGGTCGCCGCGTGCGCCCACGCGGGCAACTACTTCTTCCCGATCGTGGCGCCGCTGCTGCTCTTGCTCGTGAGCGACCGGTACTCGCCGTACATCCGCCGCCAGGCCATGGAGTCACTGAACTTCCAGCTCTTCTGCCTCATCGCGGGTGTGGGCGGTCTCCTGCTCTTCTTCCTGGTCCTTCCGCTGCTCGTCACCCTGTACGCGGTCGTGGGCGTGCTGTGCCTCCCGGCCGTCGCCTCGGTGGCCGCGCTCATGGGGAAGAACTGGCGGTACCCGATGTTCTTCCGTGTCCTCAAGGACGACTGAGCCGGCGGAACGGAGGGCGCGGGGCCACCGCGCCCTCGGCGGATCACTGGCCCGGGTGGCCGTTCTTCTCGGCCCGGTCGTGCCCCGCGGCGGCCTTGACCTTCTCCTTGACCGCCGTGGCCTTCTCCTCCAGGTTCTCGCGGGTCTCGCGCACCTGCTCCCGGGCCTGGTCGAGGTGCTCCTGCCACTCCGCGTCCTGGGACGCCTGGCGGAGTCGGATCAGCGAGTAGACGACCACTCCCCCGAGCACGGCGGCGCCGCCGATGAGCACCGCGCGCGGCACGCGGGCTCCCCCGCACAGACGCCTCCTCAGGCGCGAACGCGGATTCGGGTCGACGCGGTGGGCGGCCGCCGTGAGCATCCCGGCCACCCGGGGCGCCACGGTGTCCTCGACGCGCTGTGCGGCCGTCTCCAACCTGGGAGCGGTCCAACCGCGCGCCTGGAGAAGCCTCTGGGCGGCCTGGTCCCGCGCCTGGTCGGCGTACGGGCCGAACCGGTCCGCCTGGGTTCGGGCCAGATCCTGGAGGCGGACGAGGGTCGCCTCGGCCTCCCTGCGTGCCTTGCGACGCTTCGAAGTGATGGGCACGTCGTCAGCTCCTTCGGTCGTTCTCGGTCCCCACCCAGCGGCGGCTGGACGCCGTGTTATCCGGGTGTTATCTCAACTTACGTCCTCTCCTTCGGCGTTTGGCGTTCCGACACCGGACGGGTTGTCCACAGGTCGTCGGGGTTCCGGCGAAGTGCGGAGGTCGGACGGGTAACGTGAGCACGTAAGCGCACTCGACCGAAAGGCACGTAGGTGTCGGACTCCAAGGGCCAGCCCACCGCGCGGCTGACCACCTCCGAGGGAACCATCGTCATTCGGCTGTTCGAGAAGGAGGCCCCCGAGACGGTCGCCAACTTCATCGGTCTGGCCGAGGGGTCGAAGCAGTGGATGGACCCCGCCACGGGGAAGATGTCCAACGACAGCCTGTACGCGGGAACGATCTTCCACCGGGTCATCGACGGCTTCATGATCCAGGGCGGCTGCCCGCTCGGCACCGGACGCGGCGGCCCCGGCTACAAGTTCGGCGACGAGATCCACCCCAAGCTCCGTTTCGACCGGCCGTTCCTGCTGGCCATGGCCAACGCCGGCCCGGGGACGAACGGCTCGCAGTTCTTCGTCACCGTCAACGAGCCGGACTGGCTCAACGGCCGCCACACCATCTTCGGTGAGGTCGTGGAGGGCTCCGACGTCGTCAAGAGCATCTCCACCGTCAAGACCGACCCCAACGACCGTCCGCTGACGGACGTCGTCGTCGAAAGCGTCGAGATCACCCGCTAACGGAGCCGACGCGCCCGGACACCGAGGAGTGAGAACCCGCCCATGACCGCGTCGCCACCGCCCCCCGGCGCACCGCGCACCTGTTACCGGCACACCAACCGCGAGACCGGCGTCAGCTGCACCCGGTGCGAACGGCCCATCTGCCCGGACTGCATGGTCGAGGCCTCCGTGGGCTACCAGTGTCCGAACTGCGTGGCCGAGGGCAGGCGGACCACCCGTCCGGCACGGACCGTGTTCGGCGGACGGGCGGTGAGCAAGCCGTACGTCACCTGGACCATCCTGGGCCTGATCGCGGCGGGCTACCTCGCCCAGACGGTGACGGCCGCGTCCCCCCTCTCGGTCGGGGGCTCGCCCCTCGTCTGGGAGTTCGGGATGCGGGGCTTCGGGGTGACCCAGAACGGGGAGGCGTTCGGCGTCCTCTCCGGGGAGTGGTACCGGCTGGTCAGCGCCGCGTTCCTGCACGGCGGGATCTTCCACCTGCTGTTCAACGGGTACGCGATGTTCCTGCTCGGCACCCAGTTGGAGCGCTGGCTGGGCCACGGCCGGTTCCTGGCGCTGTGGGTGCTCGGCGCCGTCGCCGGGTCGGTGCTCACCGCTCTGGTCGAGCCGTACGGGTTCGCCGTCGGGGCGTCCGGGGCGATCTTCGCCCTCTTCGGCGCGGTGTTCGTGATCGGCCGACGGCTCGGTCTGGACCTGCGGATGGTCGCGGCGCTCCTGGCGGTCAACCTCGTGCTGACCTTCACCGTGCCGAACATCTCGTGGACCGCCCACATCGGCGGCCTGGTGGCGGGTCTGGCGCTGGGCGCGGTCTTCGCCTACCTGCCGAGCCGGAACGCGGGGCCGACCCGCCGCACGGTCGTGCACGCGGTGGCTGCGGCGGCCTTCGCCGCGCTGCTCGCGGCGGCGCTGCTCGTCCTCCCGGGTGTCCTGGGACTGGCCTGAGCGGAGCCCGCCGTCGCGCGGCACGGGGCTCTCCGCCCCCGCACCAGCGTGCGGGGCCTCGGACGCGTGTCCGAGGCCCGTGGTCGTGCGTGAGCCGGGTCCCAACCGCCAGGGACGCGGACACAGCGGATCAGGCTACCCACAGCCTGTGGATAACCCTGTGGAAAACCGGGGTGGTAGGTCCGTCAGTGCCAGCGCGTGGACAGGATGACGGCCACGATGATGCCGCTGAAGCCGATCGCCAGGTTCCAGTTGTTCAGGTCCCGCATGTACGGAACGTACTGGCCAGCGATGTAGTAGACGCCGATCCAGAGGATGCCCGCGATGAAGAAGCCCAGCATGGTCGGGACCAGCCAGCGCGGTGTGACCTTGGGCTTCTCCTTCGAAGGAGGCGGCGTGTAGACGGCCTTCTTCTTGCGGTCGCTGCGGGACTTGGGCACGGGCGCTGCTCCAGAGAGGTGGGCGGTTCGAAACGATCCACAGTCTACGCCCCGGTGCGGGCCTCCGTCACCGCCGCGCGGACACGATCCGAGCGGCGTGTCCTTCCGGCACACGGCGGGGGCCGCGCCCCGAAGAGCGCGGCCCCCGTTCCTCGTCCGCGGTCCCCTCAGGGCCTGCGGAAGGGGAAGCCCCCGTCGTCGTCACCGGGCTGCTCCGGCTCGTCGGGGACGGTCGGCACGGTCGGATCGGTCGGATCGCCCGTGTCGTCGCCCGGCGGAGGCTGCTCGGTCTGCGGTGCCGCGGCGATGGTCACCGTCACCGTGCTGCCGGGCGCGATCGGCTGGTTCGCCTGGGGCGACTGGGAGATCACCTCGCCCGCCGGGGAGTCGGCGGTCTCCTGCTCGACGAACTCCCCGACCAGTCCGCGCTCCTGGAGCGCGGCCTCGGCGCCGACCCGGTTCATGCCGATCAGGTCCGGCACCTCCACCTGATCGGGCCCGGAGGAGATGTACAGGGTGATCTCGCTGTCCGGAGCCGCCTCCTGGCCCGCGGCCGGGTCGGTCCCGACGGCGCTGCCCTCGGCGACCTCGTCGCTGGCCCGTTGCTCGGTCCGGACGTTGTCGAAGCCCTCGCCGGACAGGGTGCTCATGGCCTGCGCCTCGGGCTGCCCCTGCACGTCCGGGATCTCCACGGCCTCGGGGCCGGCGGACACGACCAGGACGACCTCCTCGTCC
Organism: Nocardiopsis sp. NPDC050513; assembly: GCF_044457925.1. Lineage (NCBI taxonomy): Bacteria > Bacillati > Actinomycetota > Actinomycetes > Streptosporangiales > Nocardiopsidaceae > Nocardiopsis > Nocardiopsis sp. NPDC050513. The sequence goes on from NZ_JBITHK010000019.1 coordinate 7,642, forward strand.
ACCGGGTGTTCGGTCCCGGCCCCCGGATCGGTCTCCAGAACCGTGCCCGGCTCGGCCTCGTCGGCCTGTTCCTCCGTGGTGACGTCCTCGAAGCCCGCGTCGGTCAGCGTCGACCGCGCGCTGTCCTCCGTCTCCCCGACCACGTCCGGGACGGCGACCGACTCGACCGTCGGCACGTTGTCCCGGGTGAGCAGCCAGAAGGCCAGCACCAGGGAGCCGATCACGCCGACGGCGAGCAGGGCCCAGAGCGCGGCCTTGCCGGCGCCGCCCTTGCGCTCCTCCTCGTACCGGTCGTCGTAGTCGTCGTCGTACCGGTCGTCGTAGCGGTCCCCGTAGCCGTCGTACCCGCCGCCGTTCGCGGGCGGCAGGGCGGTGGTGGCGCCCGCGGCGGCCATCGCCATGGTGCCCGCCTGCGTGGGCATGCCCGCGAGGCCGCGCTGGATGTCCGCCCGCATCTCCGCGGCGTTCTGGTAGCGCTCCTCGCGGTCCTTGGTCATGGCCCGGAGGGTGACGTCCTCCAACCACTCGGGGACCTGCGGGTCGATCTCGGTCGGGGGGACGGGTTCCTCGCGCACGTGCTGGTAGGCGATCGACACGGGGGAGTCCCCGGTGAACGGAGGCCGGCCGGTGAGGAGTTCGTAGAGCACGCACCCGGTGGAGTAGATGTCGCTGCGCGGGTCCACCCGCTCGCCACGCGCCTGCTCCGGGGAGAGGTACTGCGCCGTGCCGATGACCTGGGACGCCTGGGTCATGGTGGCCTGGTCGTCGCCCATCGAACGGGCGATGCCGAAGTCCATCACCTTGACCTCGGCGTTGCGCGTGAGCATCACGTTGGCGGGCTTGATGTCGCGGTGGACGATCCCGTTGTCGTGGCTGTACTCCAGCGCGTTGAGGATGCCGTCGACGAGTTCCGCCGAGCGCTCCGGCAGCAGACGCCGGTCGTCGTCGAGCAGCTCCTTGAGGGTGCGTCCGTCGACGTACTCCATGACGATGTACGGGATGGAGACGCCGTCGACGACGTCCTCGCCGGTGTCGTAGACGGCGATGATCGCCGGGTGGTTGAGCGAGGCCGCGGACTGTGCCTCACGGCGGAACCTGGCCTGGAACACGTGGTCGCGGGCGAGGTCGTGTCGGAGGGTCTTGATCGCGACGAGCCGGTCGAGCCGGAGGTCGCGTGCGCGGTGGACCTCGGCCATGCCGCCGCGCCCGACGACGGTGTCGAGTTCGTAGCGTCCACCAAGGAGCCGGGGCTGGGACATGTCGTGTACTAATCCTCGTGTCTTCCGGTGGCCGCCCGCGGGCCGCCGCCTACCCTGAGCGTCGTTCGCTCATTTCCTCATCATGTGTCAGTGCCGTCTGGCGGGGTCTCGGGGTCCCCGCCCACGGGGTCTTCCGGTGTCGTGGTCCCGTCGTCGACGGGGTCCTCGTCCTCGGCGGGGGGTGTCTCGCCGTCGCCCTCGGGGGCGGTCGGTTCGCCGGTCGCCCCGTCGGTCTGTTCTCCGTCCTCCGGTGCCGGGTCCTCCTCCTGCGTGGTGTCCTCCGGCTGGGTGGTCCATCCGTTGCCGGTCCCGTCCTCCACGGGCCGCTCCTCCGTCCCGTCGCCCTCGACCGCCCCCTCCGAGGGGACGGAGGCGGGCGACTCCGACGTGGCCGGAGGTTCGACGGTCTCGCGTACGCGGTCGGCCTCGGGCGGACCGCCGTACAGGAAACCGGCCACCACGGCGGCCGCGACGAGGATCGTCGCCACGAGCACGGCGAGGACGACCGGGAGCCTGATCCGCCGCCGGGACGCTTCCGACAGCCTAGCCGAATCCCCTTGTTCACCAGGGCTTACGGTCAGCTGGTCGGCGGTTCGTCGGCGGACGGGGCCGCTTCCGGTGTCCGGCACCATGCTGACCACGGCGGTCCGGGCGACGGAGCCGAACCCGGCGGAGGGGGTGGGCGGACCGGTCCCGGCGTTCGAGCGGATGACGGCGGCCATGTGCGCCACCTCGCTCGCGGAGGCCGGGCGTTCCTCCGGGTCCTTCAGCAGGAGCACCGAGACGAGGTCGTCGATGTCGGCCGGGATGTCGTCGGGCAGCTCCGGCGGCTCGTCGCGGGTGTGGGCCAGGGCGAGCGCGACCGGGTTGTCGCCGGTGAAGGGAGGCTGGCCGGCCAGGCACTCGTAGGCCACCACCCCGAGCGCGTACAGGTCCGACGCCGCGCTCGCGGGGCGGCCGGACGCCTGTTCGGGAGAGATGTACTGTGCGGTGCCCATGACCATGCCGGTCTGGGTGAGCGTCACCGACATGTCGCCGCGGGCGATGCCGAAGTCGGTGAGCTTGATCTGGCCCTCACCGGTGACCAGCAGGTTGCCCGGTTTGATGTCGCGGTGCACCACGCCGCGCGCGTGCGCGGCGGCCAGGGCCTGGGCGGACTGGCACACGAAGTCGAGGGTCCGGTCCGCGCTCAGGCGCCCCTGCTCCCGCAACACCTGGGAGAGCGGTACCCCGACCACGAGCTCCATGATGAGGAACGCGCGGCCGTCCTCCTCGCCGTAGTCGTAGACCTGGGCGATGCCCGGGTGGGACAGGCCCGCGGCGATCCGCCCCTCGGTGCGGAACCGCTGGCGGGCCGTCGGTTCCGCCATCTGCGACGGGTGCAGGAGCTTCACGGCCACCGGCCGGTTCAGCAGCGTGTCCGTCGCCTTCCAGACGGCGCCCATGCCGCCGGAGCCCACCTGCTCCTCCAGCCGGTAACGGGAGCTCAGAACGGTCCCGGTGAGTCCGCCGGGACCATTCGAGGGCTCGTATGCGCTCACTCCAGTACCACTGCCTCCATCATGGCGCGCGCGATCGGCGCCGCGAGGGTGCCGCCGCTGCCGCCGCCGTGCTCGATGACGACCGCGACCGCGATCTCGGGGTCGTCCGCCGGCGCGAAGCCGATGAACCAGTTGTGCGTCGCCTGGTCGCCGCCGGTCTCGGCGGTGCCGGTCTTGCCCGCGACCTCCATGCCGGGGATCGCGCCGTTGGTGCCGGAGCCCTCCGGGGCCGTGGTGACCAGGACCATCATGTCCGTGAGGTCCTCGGCGGTGCTCGCGCTGACCGCCTGCGAGAACGTCTCCGGCTGGGTCTCGGTGACCACGGACATGTCCGAGTCCAGCACCGAGCCGACGACGTAGGGCCGCATGATCTCGCCGCCGTTGGCCACACCCGCGGCGACCATCGCCATCTGGAGCGGTGTGGCCTGGACGTTGGACTGGCCGATGCCCGCGCGGCCGAGGATGCTGTCGTCGGTCTCCACCGGGGCCAGGCTCGGCTCGACGCCCAGCGGAACCTGGAGCCGCTCGCTCTCGGACGGGTTGAACCCGAACGCGCTGGCCTGGTCCGACAGCGCCTGTCCGCCCATCTGGATCGCCCAGTTGGCCATGGACGTGTTGCAGGAGATCTGGATCGAGTGCGCCAGGCTGTCCGGTTCGCCGCCGTTGCACGTGCCGCCGGGCGTGGCGTTGGGCAGCACGGGGCCGTTCGCGAACTGGAGCGTGTCCGGGGCGTCGATGGTGGACTCGGGCGTGGCGCCCTGCGTCTCGATCGCGGCGGCGGCGGTCACCACCTTGAACGTGGAGCCCGGCGGGTACAGCTCGTTGAACGCCCGGTTGAGCAGGGGCTGGTCCGGGTCGTTCTCCAGCTCCACGAAGTTGTTGACCGCGGTGTCCCGGTCGGTGACGCTGGCGACGTCGTTGGCGTCGTAGCTCGGAGCCGAGACGGCGCCGAGGATCGCCCCGGTGTTCGGGTCGAGCGCCACCGCGGCGCCCTGGAAGCCGCCTTCCCGGAAGCCGTTGAACCCGGCCTCCTGGACCGCGGGGTCGAGCGTCAGTTCGACCCGAGCGCCCTCGGGCTCGCGGCCGGTGATGATGTCGCGGAAGTTGCGCACGGCGAGCCGGTCGTCAGTGCCGTCGAGGAGCGAGTTCTGAGCGCTCTCGACGCCGGTGGTGCTGTACACGCTGAGGACGCCGGTGATCGGCGTGTACATCTCGCCGCCCGTGTACTGGCGCTGGTACAGCGGGGTGCTCCCCTCCTCGGCGACGTTCTCCGAGAAGGCGACGCTCTCGCCCGCGATCTCGATCGGCCCGCGCGGCCGGCTGAGGTGTTCGCTGTACTGGCGCCGGTTGAGCGGGTCCTCGATCAGCGCGTCCGCGCGGAACCCCTGGATCCAGGTGAGGTTCAGCATCAGGACCGCGAACAGCGCCATCGTGAAGATGCTGAGCCGGCGGATCGGTGTGTTCATCGTCGGATCACCTGGGTCGCGCCCTCGTCCTGAATCGCTTGCGGTGCCGGGCGGCGCGCGAGGTCGCTGATGCGCAGCAGGATGCCCATCATGATCCAGCTCGCCATGAGAGCCGATCCACCGGACGCCATGAACGGTGTGGTGGAACCGGTCAGCGGGATGACCCGCGTCAGCCCGCCGAGCACGATGAAGACCTGGTAGGCGAGGACGAAGGCGATGCCGCTGGTCAACAGCTTGTTGAACGGAATGGTGGACGCCAGGGCGACGCGCATGCCGCGCTCCACGAGCAGGAACAGCACCATCAGCACGGTGAGCAGGCCGGTCAGCCCGAGCTCCTCGCCGAGCGAGGCGAGGATGAAGTCGCTGTCCGCCGCGAAGATGTTGTGCGCCTCTCCGCCGCCGATGCCGGTGCCGAAGAGTCCGCCGTAGCCCATGCCGACGAGTCCCTGGACGAGCTGCTGGCTACCGCCGACCTCGTTGTAGACCGCCTCGTCGAACGCGTTCATCCAGATGTTCACGCGGGCCTTGACGTGCCAGAAGAGGAGGTAGGCGAGGCTGGCGCCGCCCATGAACATGGCCAGGCCGATGGTGACCCACGAGGAGCGCTGGGTGGCCACGTAGAGCATGGCCAGGAAGGTCCCGAAGAGCAGCAGGGAGGTGCCCAGGTCGCGCAGGAGCACCAGGACGCCGATGGCCAGCACCCAGCCGACGAGGATCGGGGCCAGGTCGCGGCCGCGGGGCAGGTCGATGATCTTGAACCGGCCGATCTTGACCGGTTTGCCGACGATCGCCAGGACCTGCCGCTTGTTCATCAGGTACGAGGCCAGGAAGATGACCAGCGCGATCTTGGCGAACTCGGAGGGCTGCACCGTGAACGGCCCGATGCCGATCCACAGCCGGGCGCCGTAGACCGAGACGCCCAGACCCGGGATGGCGGGCAACAGGAGGAGGATGAGCGCGGACAGGCCGCTGATGTAGGTGTAGCGCTGGAGAACCCTGGGGTCCTTGAGGAAGATGATGATCAGGAAGCAGCAGACGATCCCGACCCCGGAGAAGACGAGCTGCGAGCCCGCGCCGGCACGCTCGATGTCCTCGGCCCCGATGGCGTCCAGCCGCCAGATCATCGCGACCCCGATCCCGTTGAGGAACAGGGTGCAGGGCAGGATCAGCGGGTCCGCGTAGGGCGCGAAGAACCGCATGGCGACGTGGGCCGCGATGGCCAGGACGCCGAAGGTCAGCCCGACCGTCCACATGGCGGACGGGATGCGTCCGTTCAGGTTCAGACCGGCGACGGCGATCCCGGCCATGGTGATGGCGATGGCGACCGCGACGAGGACCAGCTCGGCGTTGCGCCGCTTGATCGGGGGGAGCGCGGTGGGCGCCTCAGCGGTGGCGGTGCTCAAGGGTCACCCCGATTCCTGGGTCTCGGTGGTCGGGACGGCGGAGTCGGTGGGGGCGTCCCCGGTCGTGGCCTCCTCGGGGTCCCCGGTGCTCTCCGTGCCCGCGTCGGCCGCGTCCGGGCCGCTGTCGCGCGCGTCCTGGTCGGCGGTGTTCGCCGCGGCCTCGGCGATGCTCTCGTTCAGGGCCGCGATCCGGTTCCGGGCCTCTTCCAGGCTCTCCACCGGCATGGTGTTCTCCACCGCCGAGCGGTCGCCCTCGCTCAGGTCGTCCATGCGGATCTGCGAGGGCTCGACCTCCTCCGACAGGTTGAACCCGGCGATGTCGGTGTCGATGCCCCGGTAGATGCTCACGGTGTCGCCGGAGGCGGAGGGGCCGACGTAGAACTGGCTGTCGACGTACTGGCGGCCGAAGTAGTAGGCGGCGCCCGCCACGAGCCCGACGATGACGACGAAGACGAGGACCACCGGCCACCACCGGCGGGGGCGGTACTCGGTCTCCTGCTCCCCCGTTCCGCGTCCGCGCGGGGGGCGGCGGTCGAAGTCGTCGTAGGTCTCGTCGAAGGGCGCGGACCGGGCGGGTGCGGGGACGTCGTCCACCCGCGTCATCTCGGCCGTGTCGCCGGCCGGTCCGCGCAGCTCCTGCGCCCGTCTGGCGGGGGTGTCGCCCGCCTGCTCGTCGGTCTCGGCGCGCTGGTCGGCGGCGCCGACCACCTTCGGCCTGGCCGTGGGGCCCTCGCGGTCGGTCTCGGTCTGGATGACGTCGGCGATGACCGCGGTGATGTTGTCCGGACCGCCGCCGCGGATGGCCAGGTCGATGAGCTTCCTGGCGGCCACCTCGGGGTCGGCCTCGGTCGCGAGCGTCTCGTGGATGGTCTTCTTGGTGACCACCCCGGACAGCCCGTCCGAGCACAGGAGGTACCGGTCGCCGGGCTTGGCCTCGCTGATGGAGATGTCCGGGTCGACCGGGCTCTTGCCGTCCAGCGCCCGCAGGATCAGCGAGCGCTGCGGGTGGGTGGCGACCTCCTCCTCGGTGATCTTGCCCTCGTCGACGAGGGTCTGCACCAGGGTGTGGTCGTGGGTGATCTGCTCGAACCGGGGACCGCGCAGCAGGTAGGCACGCGAGTCGCCGATGTGGATGAGCGCCACGCGGGCCCCCGACCACAGCATGGCGGTCAGGGTCGTGCCCATGTTCTCGAGCTGGGGCTCGGCCATGATCCGCCGGGACAGGGAGGCGTTCGCCTGCTCGACCGCGCGCTGGAGGGACTCGGCCATCTCCTCCGCGGCGGGGGACTCGGCGTCGAGGCGGCGGATCGTGGAGATCGCGATCGAGCTGGCCACCTCGCCGCCCGCGTAGCCGCCCATGCCGTCGGCCACCGCGAGGAGGTGCTGGCCGGCGTAGCCGGAGTCTTCGTTGCCTTCGCGGAGGCATCCAACGTCGGAGTACGCCGCGTATCGGAGAGCGATTGTCATTTGCGCAGTTCCAGGACGGTCTTGCCGATACGGATGGGCTGACCCACCGTGATGGGCTGGGGGCGGTTCAGCTTCTGCTGGCCGAGATAGGTGCCGTTGGTGGAGTTGAGGTCCTCAACGAACCAGCGGCCGCCCTCGGAGTAGACGCGGGCGTGGCGGCCCGAGGCGTAGTCGTCGGTGATGACCAGTGTCGAGTCGGGCGCCCTGCCGATGAGGATGGGCTGGGCGGACAGGTCGACGGTGGTTCCGGCGAGGGAGCCCTGTGTCACGGCGAGGATCGTGGGCTCGTTGCGGCGCTGGCGCTGCGGACGCTGCTGCCGGGCCGGGGCGGCCTGCTTCGGCTGACCCCCGTGCGAGGCGGGACGCGGCTGGGGTCGGGGGCGCTTCTTCCTGGCCTTCCTCTTCGACGGGCCGAAGAGGTCGGTGCTGATGACCCCGACCGCCATGAGGACGAACAGCCAGAGCACCGCCAGGTACGCGATCTTGATCAATATGAGGGTCAAGTTGGACATCGAACCGCTCTTCAGCCCCTGTCGTGCTCCGGCCGGGGTGACGGTCGTCGGCGCCGCCACCGAGTCTGCCCCACCTTCGGGTCGGTGAGTTGTCGTGGTCGCTGGTCCACGGCTTCGGAGCCGAGGCCAGTCTGCCCGAACGGTCAGGTCTTCGCGGAGACTACCGTCCCGGACACATATCCGACAGCGGTACCACAATCGGCCGCCACCGGATTTCGACCAGTCAGACGTCGGTGGAACGGCGTTGGTTGCGGTCCCGCCGCGTCTGATCGGTCGAACACCCGGTACCGGACGGTCAGTCGCGCCGGAACGTCATGGTGGTGCGTCCGAGGCTGATCCGGCTGCCGTCCACCAGGCGGGCCTGCCTGACCTGCTGGCCGTTGACGAACGTCCCGTTGGTGGAGCCCTTGTCGACGAGGATCGCCTCGTCCCCGTCCAGCCTGATCTCCACGTGGTGCCGGGACACGCCGTTGTCCACGAGCCGCAGGTCGCAGTCGGTGCCGCGGCCCAGGAGCGTCACGGGGGTGGTGAGCTCGAAGGACTGCTGCTGGCCGTGGCTGGCGATGGTGCCCTCGGTCGCCGCTCCGCCGGGGGAGATGAGCAGGCGCGGACGTCCGGCCTGGCGCTCGCCGTGCACACCGCCCGGGTCGCCGACCGGCTGACGGACCTCTCCGTCCTTGCCGACCATGGTGCCGCGGACGACACCGGACCGGATGCGGAAGCGTCCGGTCTTGAGGCCCTCCTCCGGCCGGAAATGGACGCGGACCGGGCCGACGAAGGAGTAGCCCTGCTCCGTCGCGTAGTCGCGGGCGAGTTTGGCCAGCTCCTGGCCGAGGCTGTCGGCGTAGACCTCCAGCCGCTCCTTGTCGCTGGCCGCGAGTTCGACGATGAAGTCGTTCGGGACGAGCGTGCGTCCCTGCGCGACGATCGCGGCTCGTTCGTCCATCTCCCGCTGAACGGCGCTCGCCACCTCGACAGGTTGGAGCTCGGACTTGAAGGCCATCGCGAAGGTGCCTTCGATCATGCCCTCAAGCCTGCGTTCGAAGCGTTGGAGCACTCCCACGAGGTACCTCCCTTGTACTCCACTCCGTATGTGTAGACGATCGTAACCGGGCTGGGGTGCCTCCGGATTCAGGTGCACCCCCCGTGCGCTGCCGGGAGCCCCCGCGCGGTCCCGGTCACGGGCGGGCCGTAAAGCGTGTGCGCGTCGCGTTCAGACCGTGCTAGCCTTATCCATGTCGCCAGGCGGAACGGTCCAAAAAGACCGAAACCACCTGGCCATAAAACTGGACGAAGGTCACCCGGGCGGGTGGCGGAACGGTAGACGCGCACGGTTCAGGTCCGTGTGTCCGAAAGGACGTGAGGGTTCAAATCCCTCCTCGCCCACAACATACCCGGTGGGGATCGCTCTGCGGTCTCCACCGGGTCTCTTTTGTGCTCGGGACCTGCCTCGGGACGGCGGCGGGGTCGGCTGGCACACTGCGGTCGTGAGCATCATCGAACGACTCCACGAGATCGGGCGCCCGCTGGTCGACGAGCAGCTGGCCCACCCCACGGTCGCCGGGATCGCCCGCGGCGACCTCGACGAGCGCGCGTTCCGCTACTGGCTGGAACAGGACCACCTGTACCTGTTGGACTACGCGCGGGCCTTCTCGCGCCTGGCGTGGCAGGCTCCGGACGACCACCTCGCCGACCTGGTGGGGATCGCGCACAGCACGCTGAACGAGGAACTGGAACTGCACCGCTCGCTGTCGGGCGAGTTCGGCGCCGACCTGGCCACGAAGGAGAAGGGGCCCGCCTGCGCGGCCTACACCGCGTGGCTGCTGGAGGCCGCCGCCGACTACCGGGACGGGCTCGCCGCGGTGTACCCGTGCATGTGGGGCTACAACCGGCTCGGCCTGGCCCTGGCGACGTCCCGCCCGAAGGACCCGAGGTACGCGCGCTGGGTCGACACCTACGCCGACCCCGGGTTCACACGGCTGACAGAGCACTACGGCCGCAGACTGGAGGAGGCCGAGCCCGACCCCGAACGCGCCGAGCGCCTCTTCCTTGAGGGGATGCGGCACGAGGTGGCCTTCTGGGACACCCCGTACTCGTCCTGAGCGGCCACGGCCGCCCGACGCGGGAAGGCCCGCCCGACCGGGGAGGACCGCGGACGGATCCGGACGGCCCGGGAGACGGGGGAGGGGACCGGCGCGCCCGCGACCGGTCCCCTCCCCCGTCCCGCCCGGCGCGGGGCGCGGGCCGGGGCGAGGAGGGCTACGGGGTGATCACGGTGCTGACGGTCTCGAAGCGGTCGATCTCGCAGCCGCCGACCTTGTTGAACTCGGTGTCGATCTCGGTTCCGTCGATGTGCCCGGTCACGTCGACGACCTCGGGGCCGCCCATCTGCATCGTGCACATCATGTCGGTGGTGTCGAGGAGGAACGGCTCGGTGCCGACCTCCTCGATCTCGGCGCACGCCGACTCGGGGTCTGGGTGGTCACCGCCCACGGGCGAGCACGTGAGCGTCCACGTGCCCTCCTCGTAGCCGGGTTCGGGGGACAGGGACTGATCCTCGCCGAGTGTGCGTTCGATCACGAGGGAGACCGCGGCCTCCTCGCCGGACTCCTGGTCGGAGGACCCGGTCTGGCCGTCGGGGGACTCCTCGGGGGAGGCGTCGCCGGGCGTGGAGGGTTCGGAGGGACTGGAGGCGTCGGGTGCGACCGTGCTCGTCTCGTCGGGCTCGTTGCCGCAGGCCGTGATAAGAAGCAGGCCGAGGGCTGCGAGTGCGGCGAGGCGGGTCGGCAGGGCCGTCACCGAGGGGTACTGAGCCATATGCCTTGGACGCGCCACGTGTACGCGCGGTTCCGGGGTGGACACGATTTCCTCCTCGTCTCTCATTCTCTTCCTTCCCACCGCACGCACACAGGGGGTCATGGTCATGTTCGGACGAGAGGTTCCGGAGGCGGTCGTCGCGGAGGTGCCCGAGGACGCCTACCTGCTGGACGTCCGGGAGGACGACGAATGGCGCTCGGGCCACGTCCCCGGCGCGGTGCACATCCCGCTCGGGCGGCTCGGCGAGCGCGCGGGGGAGATCCCCCAGGACCGGAGGGTCTACGTCGTCTGCCGGGTGGGCGGTCGCTCCGCCCAGGCGGTCGCGGCCCTCAACCAGGCGGGCTGGGACACGGTCAACGTGGCTGGCGGCATGAGGGCCTGGGAGCACGCCGGCCGGGACATGGCGGCCGAGTCCGGAGCGGAGCCCACGGTGATCTGAGGCGGTCCGCCGCCGAATTTCGTCGGATTGCGCGAAGCCCTGCCACTGGGGCGCTCCCGGGTGGCACTATGACGTGGTGAGTTCCGATCGCGCGCCCCTCAGCGCCGAAACCGTGCTGGCCGCGTCAGCGGACGCGGTGGTCGGTATCGACGGTGAGCACCGCGTCACCGTGTGGAATCCGGCGGCGGAGCGCATGTTCGGCTGGGCGGCGCGGGAGGTCGTCGGCCGCGAACCGCCCTTCGTCCCCGCGGAGCTGGGCTCGGAGTTCGGCGCGGTGCTCGAACAGGTACGTTCGGGCACGCCCCTGTCCATCGTCACGCGTCGCGTGCGCAGGGACGGCACGGTCATCGACGTGCGGGCGAGCGCCGGCTGCGTGCTCGGCCCCGACGGCGGCGCCGACGGGTGGGTGCTGACCTTCCAGCCGTGCGAGAACGAGGCGCAGGTGCAGGCGGCGGCCATGGAACGGGCCCGCCTCGTGCGCAGGCTCACCGACGTGGTGGTCGACATCAACGCCGACCTCAGCCTCAAGTCGGTGCTGGACCGGATCTCCCGCAGCATCACCGAGCTGACCGGCGCCGACGCGGGCGGGTTCGTCCTGCTCAACGAGGACCGCGTGGAGCTGGTCAGCCTCACCGACCTGTCCGACCGCCTCCAGGGCTTCAGCGCGCCGCTGGAGACGAGCCTGTTCGGCGAGCTGCTCCGGAGCGGCAAGTCGGTCCTGCTGGCCAACGAGGACACGCGCGGTCTGCAGGACCTGGTCTGGGCCGATCTGCCGGGGCTGCACACCATCGCCCTGTGCGTGTCCAACGTGCACGGCCGCCCCTACGGCGCGCTGTACGCGCTCTACAGCGAGCGCAAGGTGGGGCATGTGGAGCTGGAGCTGTTGGAGCTGCTCGCCGCGCACGCGGGCGTGGCCATCGGCAACGCGATGGCCTACGAGGAGCTCAACCTCCAGCGCGTGCACGAGCAGGTCGTCGCGGACTCCAGCGCGGACGGGATCGCGGTCCTGGACTTCGGCGGACGGGTGCGCAAGTGGAACCGGTCGGCGGTGGAGCTCACCGGTTACCCGGCGGAGCGCGTGGAGGGACGGCATCCGCCCTTCCCCCTGCCCGCGGCGCACGGTGAGCCGATCAAGCACAAGCTCAAGGACGGCCGCTGGCTGGAGATCCTCATGGCGCGCATCCCGCGCACCCACGAGTGGGTGGTGGACTTCCGCGACATCACGGCGCAGCGGGCGATGGAGGAGGAACAGGAGTTCTTCCTGGCCACGACCGGACACGAGCTGCGCACGCCGATCACGGTCATCCACGGCTTCGCCACCACGCTGGTGCGCAAGTGGTCGCGGCTGAGCCCGCGGTCCCAGCGCGAGGCCGTCGGCACGATCGCGGACCGGTCGGCGACCCTGGCCACGCTCGTGGAGCGGCTCCGTCTCGGGTCGGACGTGTCGCGGGGCGAGCTCAACGTCGACCGGGTCCCCTTCGACCTGGGGGAACTCCTGCGGCGGTCGGTGCGGGCCTTCCGTCCCCTGTCGGAGCAGCACGACGTGGTCCTGGCGGCCGACGACGACCTCCCGACGGCCGTCGGGGATCCGCTGGCCACGGGCATGATCATGGACCAGCTCCTGGACAACGCGATCAAGTTCTCCCCGGAGGGCGGCACGATCCACGTCAGCGCCCGGGTGGAGGGCGGCGAGGCGGTGGTCGTCGTGGACGACGAGGGGCTGGGGCTGGTCCCGGGGGACGAGGAACGGGTCTTCGGCCGCTTCGTGCGGTCGGGCGCGCGCAGTGACCGCAGACGGATCGGCGGGCTCGGCCTGGGGCTGTACATCGTCCGCCAGCTGGCGAGGGCGCAGGGCGGGGACGTCACCGCGCAGCGGCGGGAGCGGGGCACGCGCATGCGGTTCACCGTGGCCGTGCACGAGAGTGGGCGTCCACATCAACACCCTGAGCCACAAGAGACCGCAAAAATCTCCCAAAGTCCAGAACGCCTACCACGTCAGCGATCCGCGCCCCGAGGCGCGAGTCGTCGCCTGTGATTCACCTCGGGGTGGGTTTCCACCCGAGGTGATCGGGGCATTTCCACCCCTGGTGGAATTCGCTGGCACACTTCGGGCGGGTTCCGAACCGCTCGACGAAGTACCGACGCGCAGGGACGAAAGCTGTGTCAGGAGACAACACACCACTCGACGGCGGGTCGTTCCCGTTCCGGGTCGAGCGGAGCGTCACGCTTCCCTACGCCCCCATGAGCGTGACCGGCGCGCGCCAGCGGCTGTGCAGCGACCTGCGCGCGATGGAGATCGGTGACGACCGCGTCGACGACGCCTCGCTCGTCCTCAGCGAACTCGTGAGCAACGCCCTCCGGCACGCCTCCCCGCTGCCGGACCCCGAGGACACGGTCGGGGTGTCCTGGCGGGTGCGCGTCGACCACCTGTCCCCCGCCGGAGGCTGGGTCGAGATCGCGGTCCGCGACGGCGGTTCCAGCACCATGCCCCGGGTGGCGCGGCCCTCCGTGTCCGGTCTGGGCGGTCGGGGGCTGGGCATCGTGCAGACCCTGGCCGGGCAGTGGGGCACCGAGATGGACGCGACCACCACCACGGTCTGGGCGGTCCTGGAGATCGGGGCCGAGGACCTCGCGTCCAAGCGTCTGGTGGCGGTCGGCCGCCACGGTGCCGAGGCCGGTGCGGACCGCCCACGGCACGACGTCGGCGAGGTGCGCACGCGCGTGCGGGAGAGCGCTCCGGCCTGGGGCGCTCTGCTCTGAGGCGGTCGCGCGCGGCGGACCGGCGCGCGGCGACGCGGAGGAACGTGACCGATGTCGCGAAACACCGTCAACGAGGTGGCCCGGGGCTGGTCGGGACGCTACAGTCACGACTGTGGAGTTGAAGATATCGAGCCGGTCTCAGGATGACGTCGCGGTGGTCACCGTGGGCGGTGAGATCGACCTGTACACGGCACCCCAGTTGCGCAGCGGCCTCCTGGAGGCCCTGGAGGACGGGGCACGGCGGTTGGTCATCGACATGTCGCGGACGGAGTTCTGCGACTCGACCGGTATCAGCGTGCTGCTGTCCGCGATGAAGCGCTCCCGCGACAAGGGGGGAGACCTGGAACTCGTGGCGCCCAAGGCGGCGGTCATGAAGGTCCTGGAGGTCACGGGGCTGCACGAGGTCTTCACCATCCACTCCGGGCTCGACGCGCTGCCGGTGGCGGCGGGGACCGGCACCGTCAAGTAGCCGTGGGCCAGGGGCAGACCGGCGACCCCGCGGGGATCGCCGTGGTGATCGCCGCCAAGGACGAGGCGGACAGGATCGGCGCGACCGTCCGCGCGGCGGGAGCGCTGCCGGGGGTGGACCTGGTCGTCGTGGTGGACGACGGGTCGACCGACCGCACCGCCGTCGTCGCGCGCGAGGCGGGCGCCCGCGTGTTCGCGCACGGACGCAACCGGGGCAAGGGCGCGGCCATGGAGACCGGAGCCGAGGGGGTTCTGGCGATCGAGGCCGCCGAGGCCGACCGCCCTCCACGCCACCTCCTGTTCCTCGACGCCGACCTCGGGGCGACGGCCGAGCGGGCGGAACCACTGGTCACCCCGGTCCTGGAGGGCCGGGCCGACATGACGATCGCCCTGTTCCCCGCCACCCGGATGCGCCTGGGCGGCCACGGTTTCGTGGTGCGGCTCGCACGCGGGGGCGTGCGCAGGGCCACCGGGTGGGAGCCCGAGCAGCCGCTCAACGGCCAGCGGTGCCTGACGCGGGCGGCGTTCGAGGCCGCCAGGCCGCTGGCGCCCGGCTTCGGTGTGGAGACCGGGCTGACCATCGACGTGCTGCGGGCGGGGCTGCGCGTGGTCGAGGTGGAGGTGCCCCTGGAGCACCGGGCCACCGGCACCGACCTGCGGGCGCAGGCGCACCGCGCGCGTCAGTTCGCGGACGTCGCCAGGGCGCTCGCCGTGCGCGAGTTCCGGCCGACCGTGCGGCGCCAGTGGGATCGGGCCCGGGTACGGGCACGTTCCACGAAGGGCGATCTTTCGCGAAAAGTCGGGCAAATTACTCGTGCGAATCGCCGCGAGTAGCCCCATCCGTGCGTTGTGTAGCGCTACGCTCGCGCTGTGTTCACTTCGATCCTGACTTCGATAGGCATGTTCGCGGGTGTGGGCGGGCTCGTCCTCGGCGGGTACGCGCTGGTCCGGACGCGCGAGATCAGCGGCGACGCCCGCGCGTTGGCCGACCGGGCGGTCTCGCTCAGCGCGTCCGGCATCGATCCGCGCGCCGTCCGCGACGTCGCGGTCCTCCACTACGACGCCCTGGAGGAGATGTCGGGCGCGCGCTCGTTCTCACTCGCGATGCTCAACAGCGACGGCGACGGCGTGGTGCTCACCTCGATCAACGGGCGGACCGAGTCCCGGACCTACGCCAAGGAGGTCACCCGGGGCGAGGCCGACTCGCTGCTCAGTCCGGAGGAGTACCGGGTGATCCGCTCGGCCCGCCTGGGCAACGGCGTCGGCGCGTCCGCCGTCGTCCCGGACGACGACGCGGCGGGCGGCGCCCAGGAGCCCGAGGAGGCCGCCGCCGACGCCCCGGACACCGGGGAGCGCCGGGCGGACGCGCACGGCGAGGAGGCCGCGGGCGCCGGCGCCGAGGAGTTCCCGGTGACCGTGATCAGGGTGGACGACGCGCGGGACGAGCGTGCGGAGCGGCCCGGGAACGAGGCCGTGTCCGACCCGGCGGGTGTGCCGGGCGGCGGGGCATGAGCGCACGTGACCCCGGCCGTATAGCCTGAACATCATGCCCAACCGTTACGCCTACCTCGGCCCCGAGGGCACGTTCACCGAAGCCGCGCTGCGCGACCTGCGTCCCGGCGCGCCCGACGGCGCCCGCGTCCCCTGCGAGGGGGTCGCCGCCGTCTTCGACGCGGTCCGGTCGGGCGCGGTCGACGGCGGCGTGGTGCCGTTGGAGAACTCGGTCGAGGGCAGCGTCACCGCGACCATCGCCGAGCTGATCAACGGCGACCCGCTGGTCATCACCGGAGAGACCGCCGTTCCGGTGGAGTTCGCGCTGTTCGCGCGGCCCGCGACGGCGCTGGAGGACGTCAAGCGGGTGGCGACCCACCCGCACGCCCTGGCCCAGTGCCGGGGATGGCTGTCGCGGCACCTGCCCGACGCCGACACGCACACCGTGTCCTCCACGGCCGCCGCCGCGCGGTCGGTGGCCGAGCCCGGCACGCCCTACGACGCCGCGATCTGCGCGGTGATCGCCGGGGAGCGCTACGGTCTGAACGCGCTGGCCACCGGGGTCGGCGACCGCTCCGACGCCGCCACCCGGTTCATCTACCTGTCGCGGCCCGGTACGCTGCCCGAGCCCACGGGGGCCGACCTGACCTCGCTGGTCGCGTTCATCGACGACGACCACCCCGGCGCTCTGATCGAGCTGCTCAACCAGTTCGCCGTACGGGGGGTCAACCTGACCCGGCTGGAGTCCCGTCCGACCGGCGACGGGCTGGGCGACTACTGCTTCTGCATCGACGCCGAGGGCCACGTGGCCGAGGCGCGGGTGGGCGAGGCGCTCATGGGCATCCGCCGGGTCTGCCGCGACGTGCGCTTCCTCGGCAGCTATCCGCGCAGCGGGCGCGCCACGGAGATCGACCCGCCGCTGCGGCCGCGGCCCACCACGGACGCGGACTTCGTCGAGGCGGAGCGGTGGCTGGCCCGCGTCCGCGCGGGGTACGTGGACTGACACGCCCTAGCCGTCCTCCGACCCGGATTCCCCGGAGGGTTCGAGGCGACCGGCGGGGGCGTCGTCGAGCGGCCACTCCTCCGCCGCGGCGCGGCGCAGCTCCAGGTGGAGGGCCAACCGCAGCGCGGTGTCCTCGGGCCGGGACGCGTCCAGGGCCGTCAGGGCCTCGCCGAGCTCCTCCGTCGTCATCTCGCTCAGTGGCTTCACGCAGTGCCTCCCCCGTGCCGGTGCGCCGACGGCCGCGCAAGCGCGCGTCGGACCTGTCATGGTGGGGGACGCCGCTCGCTCCCGGTTATGACGCGACCACGGGAAAAGGTGTCGGTGCCGGGTGGGTCGGGCGGTAACCTGCAAGACGTGATCGACCTTCGCGCTCTTCGAGAAGACCCCGAACGACTCCGTGCCTCGCAGCGGGCCCGCGGGGAGGACGCCTCCGTCGCCGACCGGCTGCTCGAACTGGACGCCAGTCGCCGATCGGCGCTCACCCGGTTCGAGTCCCTGCGGGCCGAGCAGAAGAGCGTGGGCAAGTCCGTCTCCAAGGCCTCCCCCGAGGAGCGCGAGGAGCTCCTGCGGCGGGCCAAGTCGCTGGCCGCCGAGGTCAAGGAGGCCGAGGCGGAGGCGGGTCGGCTCGCCGACGAGCTGGACGCCGTGCTCGCGCGTGTTCCCAACATCGTCCAGCCGGACGCCCCCGAGGGCGGCGTGGACGACTTCCGGGTGCTGGAGACCGTGGGCGAGCCGCGGAGCTTCGACTTCACCCCGCGCGACCACTTGGAGCTGGGCGAGATGCTCGGCGCCATCGACATGGAGCGCGGCGCCAAGGTCTCCGGGGCGCGGTTCTACTTCCTCACCGGCGTGGGCGCGCAGCTGGAGCTGGCGCTGCTCAACATGGCGATGAACCAGGCGGTCCAGGCGGGCTTCACCCCGATGATCCCGCCGGTCCTGGTCAAGCCCGAGACGATGGAGGGCACCGGCTTCCTCGGCGAGCACTCCGACGAGGTCTACCACCTGGACAACGACGACCTGTACCTGGTCGGCACCTCCGAGGTTCCGCTGGCCGGGTACCACGCCGGGGAGATCCTGCCCGCCGACGCCCTGCCGAACCGCTACATCGGGTGGTCGCCGTGCTTCCGCCGGGAGGCTGGCTCCTACGGCAAGGACACCCGCGGCATCATCCGGGTCCACCAGTTCAACAAGGTGGAGATGTTCGTCTACACGCACCCGGACCAGGCCGACGAGGAGCACCTGCGGCTGCTGGCCTGGGAGCGGGAGATGCTGGACAAGCTCGACCTGCCCTACCGCGTGGTGGACATCGCCGGGGGCGACCTCGGCACGAGCGCGGCGCGCAAGTACGACTGCGAGGCGTGGATCCCGACCCAGGAGACCTACCGCGAGCTCACCTCGACCTCGAACTGCACGGACTTCCAGTCCCGGCGGCTGAACGTGCGCTTCCGCGACGGCGGGGGCAAGCCGCGGTTCGCCGCCACGCTCAACGGCACGCTGGCGACCACGCGGTGGATCGTCGCGATCCTGGAGAACCACCAGCGCGAGGACGGCTCGGTCGTCGTTCCCGAGGCGCTCCGCCCCTACCTGGGCCGCGACGTCCTGGAGCCGGTGACCGCCCCGAGGAAGCGGTAGGACCGCGACGGCACACAGCACGGAGCCCGAACGACGTCCGTTCGGGCTCCGTTCGTGCGTGGGCGGGCTACAGGTAGGGGCCGCCCGCGGACATTCCGCCGTCCTCGCCCGGCCCGGCCGCGCCCTGGAGGCCGGAGACGCCCGGCGGCAGCGCCTTGCGCATGTTCTCCAGCTGGGCCCGGGCCGCCATCTGCTGGGCGAAGAGGGTCGTCTGGATCCCGTGGAACAGGCCCTCCAACCAGCCCACCAGCTGGGCCTGGGCGATCCGCAGCTCCGCGTCGCTGGGGGCGGCGCCGTCGGCGAACGGCAGGGTCAGGCGCTCCAGCTCGTCGATGAGCTCGGGGGCCAGGCCGTCCTCCAGCTCCTTGATGGAGGAGGTGTGGATCTCCTTGAGCCGGGCCCTGCTGGCCTCGTCGAGGGGAGCGGCCTTCACCTCGTCCAGGAGCTGGCGGATCATGCTGCCGATCCGCATCACCTTGGCGGGCTGTTCGACCATGTCGGTGAGGGTGCGGGGCTCCTCGTGGCCGTCGTCGCCCTCACCGTGCGGGTCGGCGCCCACCACCAGGATGTGGGGTTGCTCGTTGTGGTTGTCTGCGCTGGTCATCAGTCCCCTTGGGATGTCGTCGGCTGTCACAGGGTGAGCAGGATCTTGCCCGTGTGCGCACTCGATTCCATGACGCGATGCGCCTCCGCCGCGTTCCGCATCGGCATGGCGCGGTCGATGACGGGGCGGATGGCGCCCTTCTCTACCAACGGCCAGACCTCGTCCCGTACTCCCGTGACGATGGCCGACTTCGCCTCGACGGGCCGGGAGCGGAGCGCGGTCGCGTGCACCGAGAGGCGCTTGGCGAGCATGCGCCCGAGGTCGAGTTCCGCGGCGCGGCCGCCCATGAGACCGATGACGATCAGGCGTCCGTCGGTCCTGAGCGACCGCAGGTTGGCGTCCAGGTAGGAGCCGCCCATGATGTCGAGGACCACGTCGGCGCCGCCCTCGGCGCGCACGCGTTCGGCGAAGTCCTCGGAGCGGTAGTCGACGGTGATCTCGGCGCCCAGCACGCGGCAGGTGCGCAGTTTCTCCTCGCTGCCCGCGGTGACGGCCACCCGGGCGCCCAGGGCGCGGGCGAACTGGATCGCGAAGGTGCCGATCCCGCTTCCGCCGCCGTGCACGAGGAGCGTCTCCCCCGCCTTGAGGGCGCCCACCATCACCAGGTTGGACCACACGGTGCCGGCGACCTCGGGCAGGGCGGCCGCCTCGGCCAGGCCGACCCCCTTCGGCACGGGGAGCAGCTGGCCGACCGGGACGGCGACGCGTTCGGCGTAGCCGCCGCCGGAGAGCAGGGCGCACACCGGGTCGCCCACGGACCACCCGGAGTCCTCGGTTCCGGGGCCGAGCGCGGCCACCGTGCCCGAGCACTCCAGGCCCGGGTACTCGGAGGCGCCGGGCGGCGGCGGGTAGACGCCCTGGCGTTGGGCGACGTCGGCCCGGTTGACCGCGCTGGCGGACACGTCGACGAGGACCTCGCCCGGTCCCGCGACCGGGTCGGGAACCTCGGACCACGACAGGACCTCGGGGCCACCGGGCTCGGTGATGCGCATCGCGTACATGAGGCTGACAGTACCCAGTCCCGGGCGCCCACAGGTGCGGGGATCCGTGCGTTCACGTCCGCGACCGGGATGCTTTGCTCGGCGAGTGGGGGTATGAGTGGGACCGGGGGTGGTCCCGGTCACGTCCAGCGGGCCCCTCCGCCTCAGCACACCCCTTGACGCCCCTTGAGGAGAACTCTGGTGCCGCACCAGGAACAGAACGGCTCGGACAGGGAGACCGCTCCCGGCCCGGCCGCCCCCACCCCCCGGGAGCAGTGGTTCGGGGAGTTCGAGGGGGCGGCGCCACCGCCGCCGCCCTACGCCCGGCTGCCCGAGGACGCCCCGGCGCACGAGGACACTCCGGCGCCCGGGGAGGGGCCGGGTCCCGTGGCGGCCGTGGTCCCGGCCCCCGAGGACCGCGTCTCCGAGGACCGCGTCTCCGAGGCCGCGGAGCCGGAGGCGGAGCCGGCGGACCCCGACGGGCGCGCCGAGGCGGAACTCCCCGCGCCGCGTGAGCGCCCGCGGCGTCCGATCCGCCCCGGACGCGCGGACCAGGCCGCGCCCGATCCCCTGGCGCCGCGACTGCTCCGGCCCGATCCCGACGTGCCCGAACCCGAGCAGCTGCCGCCGCTGGAGGCCGAACGCGCCGACGCGCCACCGCCGGTGATCCCGGAACCGCCGACGATGCCCGGAGCCCCTGGGACACCCGACGCTCCTGCGGCGCCGGTGGAGGGTGCGGACCCGGACGGGGTCATCACGCCCTGGCGCCCGACCGGCCCCGAGCCGCCGCCCTCCCTCACCGGCCCGCGGGCGGCCGTCACCCCGCCCGTCCGGCAGCCCGCCCCGGACACCGGAGCCCGGCCCGCGGGCGAGAGCGGTGAGACGGCCGACTCGCTCAGCGCCGCCACGCTGGTCCGCAACCGTCGCCAGGGTCCGGCGGGGGGCTGGCGCAGGGCCGTGCACAGCGCCACCCTGGGCCTGGTCAACCCCGGGGAGTCGCCCCGCGTGCTGCGCCAGCGCGAACTCGTCGCCCGCGCGTGCACACCGGTCGCGTCGGGGCACCACCGCGTGGCGGTCCTCAGCCTCAAGGGCGGGGTCGGCAAGACCACCACCTCGGTCGCCCTCGGGGCCACCCTGGCCTCCCTGCGCGGGGACCGGGTGCTGGCCGTGGACGCCAACCCCGACCGGGGCACGCTCTCGGACAAGGTGCGGCTGGAGACCGCGGCCACGATTCGGGACCTGCTCAACGAACGCCACCTGGTGTCGCGCTACGCGGACATCCGCGGGTTCACCTCCCAGGCGCCCAGCCGGTTGGAGATCCTGGCCTCGGACCGGGACCCGGCGGTGTCGGAGGCGTTCAGCGAGGCGGACTACCGGGAGGTGGCCCGGATCGTCGAGCACTTCTACTCCATCTGCATCACCGACTGCGGCACGGGCCTGCTCCACTCCGCGATGCGCGGGGTGCTGGGTCTGGCCGATCAGGTGGTGCTGGTGAGCTCGGCGTCCGTGGACGGGGCGCGGAGCGCGAGCGCCACCCTCGACTGGCTGGAGGCGCACGGGTACGTGAACCTCGTCCGCGGGGCCGTCGTCGTGCTGTCGATGGTCCGGTCCAACAACAGGAGCAGCGTCGACCTCGGCCGGCTCGAGGCGCACTTCGCCGGACGGTGCCGCGCGGTCGTGCGGGTGCCGTGGGACGGGCACCTGGAGGAGGGGGCGGAGGTGGATCTGGAACAGCTCTCCCCGGCGACCAGGGACGCCTACCTGAACCTGGCGGCGGGCGTCGGGGAGGGCTTCGCCTCGCGGGGGTGAGGCGACCGGCGCGCGGTGGTCCCGGATTTCCCGGCCAGGGTCCCGACAATGAAGGAGGGGGGATGATCATGAGCGCAGAGGAACGCCCGTCGGCCGTCGTCGTCGGGGTGGACGGCACACCCGCGGCGCACGCTGCCCTGGAGTGGGCGGCGGAGGCGGCGGCACGGCGCGGCGCGCAACTGAGGATCGTGCACGGGATGGGCGAGCCCTCCGTGGTCGTGACGCACGGCTCTCCGGAGCGCCGCGCGGCGGCCGAGGAGGCGCTCGGGTACGCGCGGAACCTGTTGCAGGACGCCGCCGACCTCGTCCGCGGCACGCATCCGGGGGTGGACGTGGTGACCGTCCTGGCCGCGGAGGAGGCGCCGAGCGCGTTGATGGGCGAGGCGCGGCACAAGGACGTGATCGTGGTGGGCTCCAAGGGGATGGGCGCCGTGCGGGCGATCCTGCACGGGTCGGTGAGCGTGCGGGCGACGTCCGAGGCGCCCTGCCCGGTGGTGTTCGTGCCCGCGCACGAGGACGAACCGACTCCGCCCGAGGGGCCCGCGGAGCCCCGGGGGCGGATCGTCGTGGGCGTGGACGGGTCCGACTCCTCGCGCCGCGCGCTCCGGTTCGGTCTGCGGGAGGCACTGCTCGCCGACGCGTCCGTCCAGGTCGTCAACAGTTGGGAGGTGCCGCTGCCCGCGGACACCGCCGCCCTGGAGGCGGACGCGCGGGAGGCCCACGAGGAGGTCTTCGACCGGCAGTCGGAGGAGATCGTGGCCGGCGTGCTCGCGGAGGTGATCGACGACCGGACCGAGGACCTGGACATCAGCGCCGTGCGGATGCAGGCCGACCCGGTGGAGGCCCTCCTGGAGGCGGGCCGGGACGCGGACCTGATCGTGGTGGGCTCCCGGGGCCGCGGCGGGGTGCGCGGCCTGCTGCTGGGTTCGGTGAGCCAGGGGGTGCTGCACCACTCGCCCGTGCCGGTCGCGGTGCTGCCGCCGCACTCCGAGGACTCCTGACCCGCGCCGCTCCCGTGTCGGGGCGGCCCGCTCGGCGATGATGGGTGTCGAGGGGGGAACCATGGCAGACAAGGTGCGGCACCCACCGCAGGTCCTGGTGGGCGTGGACGGGTCGGACAACGCGCGTGCGGCGCTGGAGTGGGCGGCGGTCGAGGCCGGGCGCAGGGGGACGTCGCTGACCGTCCTCCACGCGTTGGGGATGCCCATGGTCGTGACGGCCTACGGCGGGCCGGTCCGCTTCTCGCCGACGGAGGAGATGTCGGGGCAGGCCGGGAAGGTGTTGGAGCGCGCGGCGGAGTACGCTCGGGCGCTCGCTCCGTCGGTGGCGGTGCGGACCCTGACGGCCCTGGAGGAGGCGCCGCTGGCGCTCATCCGGCAGGCCCGTCCGGGGGACCTGGTCGTGGTCGGCACGAGGGGCCTCGGAACCGTGGCGTCGATGTTCGCGGGTTCGGTCAGCGTGCGGTTGTCGGGACACGCGCCGTGCCCGGTCGTGGTGGTGCCGATGGGAGACGGGGCCAAGCCCGCGAGCACGGCCCTGGACCGGATCGTGGTCGGGGTCGACGGGTCCTCGAACGCGCGCCGGGCACTGCGGCTGGCGGTCGACCTGGCGCAGGAGAGCGACGGCGAGCTGGTCGTGGTCAACAGCTGGGAGGTGGCCTTCCCCTACGATCCCGTCTCCCTCACCGCCGCGGGGTACCAGCCGCAGGACGACGTGTTGGACCGCAAGTCGGAGGAGTTGGTGGCGGAGCTGTTGGCCGACGTCGTCGACGAGCAGCGCGAGGACGTGAACGTGCGGGTGAGCGTCGTGCGCACCCAGTCCACCGCGGTGGACGCGCTGGTGAGGGCGGCCGAGGGGGCGGACGCCATCGTGGTGGGATCGCGCGGCCGGGGGAGCGTGCGCGGTCTGCTGCTGGGTTCGGTGAGCCAGGGGGTGCTGCACCACTCGCCGGTTCCGGTGGTGGTGCTGCCCAAGCACGCGGAGGAGTACGTGTAGCGTCGCGGGTCGCCGAGGACGCCGACGGGGCGGCGTCCTCCGACACCGCGTCGGAGGGCGCCGCCCCGGGGCGGGACGGGTCACGGGGGGCGGCCGGCGCCGTCATGGCCCCTACTTCGGGTCGCGGTTGAACCTCGAGGTCGACCAGACGTAGCCGAGCACCGCCAGCCCGACGCACCAGGCGACCGCGAGCCACCCGTTGTGGCCGATCTCGCCGCCGAGCAGCAGGCCCCGCAGGGTCTCGATGGCGGGCGTGAACGGCTGGTACTCGGCGATCGGCCGGAACCAGCCGGGCATGGTCTCGACCGGGACGAAGGCGCTGGAGAAGAGCGGCAGCAGGATCAGCGGAAGCGCGTTGTTGCTGGCGGCCTCGGCGTTCGGGCTGACCAGGCCCATGCCGACCGCGATCCAGGTGAGCGCCGTGGCGAAGAGCACGAGGAGGCCGAACGCCGCGAGCCAGTCCAGCACGGTCGCGTCCGTGGACCGGAAGCCGATGGCCACCGCGACGGCGCCGACGAGGACGACGCTGACGATCGCCTGCAGAACGCTGCCGACGACGTGTCCGACGAGCACCGAACCGCGGTGGATCGCCATCGTGCGGAAGCGGGCGATGATGCCCTCGGTCATGTCGTTGGAGACGGACACCGCCGTCCCGACCAGGGTGCCGCCGATGGTCATCAGCAGGATCCCCGGGACGAGGTAGGCGATGTACGCGGAGCGGTCCGCGCCGCCGCCGCCGATGCCCGCGCTCATCACGTCACCGAAGAGGTAGACGAAGAGCAACAGCAGCATGACCGGGGTGAGCAGCAGGTTCAGGGTGAGGGACGGGTAGCGCCGGGCGTGCAGGAGGTTGCGGCGCAGCATCGTGGACGCGTCGCGGACGGCGAGGGAGAGGGGGTTCATCGGACGGTCTCCTCGGGCTGGTTCGGGGTGTCGGCACTGGCGGTCAGGGCGAAGAACACGTCGTCGAGGTCGGGGGTGTGCACGGTCAGCTCGTCCGCCTCGACGCCGGCGGAGTCCAGAGCGTCGAGGATGGCGCGCAGTGCGCGCTGGCTGCCGTCGCTGGGGATGTGCAGTGCCAGCGCCTCGTCGTCCCGGGTGACATCGCCGAACGCGGAGGCGGCGCCCTGGTACGCGCCCGGGTCGGTGAAGCGGAGTCGGACGTGTCCGCCGGGGATGAGCCGCTTGAGCTCCTCGGCGGTGCCCTGGGCGGCGATCCTCCCGTCGTTGAGCACGGCGATGCGGTCGGCGAGCTCGTCGGCCTCCTCCAGGTACTGGGTGGTGAGGAAGACGGTGACGCCCCCCGTGACGAGTCCGCGGATGATCTGCCACATGTTGTGCCGCGAACGCGGGTCGAGGCCGGTGGTCGGCTCGTCGAGGAAGATGATCCGCGGGTCCCCGACCAGGGTCATGGCGATGTCGAGGCGTCGCCTCATGCCGCCGGAGTAGGTGGAGGCGGGCTTCCTCGCGGCCTCGACCAGGTCGAACCGCTCCAGCAGTTCGGCGGCGGTGCGCCGTCCCTCGCGCCGGGACAGGTGGTGCAGGTCCGCCATGAGGAGCATGTTCTCCTCTCCGGTGATCAGGCCGTCGACGGCGGAGAACTGGCCGGTGACGCCGATCGCGGCGCGGACCGACTGGGGGTCGGCGGCCAGGTCGTGGCCGCCGACGCGGATGTCGCCGGTGCCCGGGTCGGGGGAGACGAGGGTGGAGAGGATCTTGACGGCGGTGGTCTTGCCGGCTCCGTTCGGGCCGAGCAGGGAGAAGACGGTCCCCTCGGGGACGGTCAGGTCGACGCCGTCGAGGACGACCTTGTCGCCGTAGGACTTGCGCAGCCCGTGCGCGGCGATGGCCAGGTCGGACATGGTGGGTGCTCTTTCCGAGGTCGGGGGCCGGAGGCCGCGGGCGGTGAACGTCCGCATCGCGCTCTCCTGCGCTCGTTGTTTCGAACACTGGAAACGCTACGTTGCATTCATCGATCTAGCAAGATGATCGTTGCGCAATATCTCTATATTGGCAGGTCAATGCGGGGAAAATGTTGCAATGGCTTCACTGTTAACGCAACGAAGCAGGGCCAGTGCGTTGCAATGTAGTGTGTGTGAACGCTAGGGCGGAGACGGCGACCCCACGCACCCCGCGCGGAGAGGCCGCGCGTCGCCCGGCTCGTCGACCGGGCGGCGGGCGCAACCCCTGGACGCGGCCCGTCGACAGGTCCTCGGAGGCCGGGAACGACGAAGGCCGGTGGTTCCCCGGCCCGAGTGCACCATGTGCGCACCGGACCCGGACCACCGGCCTTCGGTGTCTCCACCGCGAGTCTGCGACCTGCGTCGGCTCACGGTTTCGGCGGAGGGTGTGGGATTTGAACCCACGAAGCCCCGTCAAGGACTTGGTGCTTTTCAAGAGCACTGCACTCGGCCGCTATGCGAACCCTCCTGGGGGAGCCCTGGTCTCCGCCAGTCATGTTAGGGCATGCCCCGTCGATCCACACCCCCGATACGTTCGCGCCCCCGACGCCGGGAGCGCGGGCGTCGGGGGCGGCGCGGCTGGTGGGGTCAGCCGGTGAGGGACTCCCAGCGGCCGGCCAGGGCCGCGCGGCCGGTGTCGGTCAGGGAGCCGAGGACGTGCAGGCGGGCCATGCCGCCGTCGGGGAAGACGTCCGTGCGGACGTGGGTCGCGGTGACCGGGGAGTCGAGCAGGAACCGGTGGGCGCTGTCCGGCTGGAGCCTGGTGCGGCCCACGATCTCGAACCACGCGTCCGGGTCGGTCTGCGCGTCACAGCCGAGGACGGTCACCCACCCGGCGGAGTTGCCCTTCAGGTAGGCGGTGTCCAGCTCGATGGCGCGGACCGAGGCCTGCGCGGTGAGCCGGAAGCGCACCCAGTCGTTCTCCTTGTCCCGGCGGCGCCGGTTCTCCCAGCCGTCGTCCATCTTCGCCGAGCGGCCCGGAGCGATGATGTTCTCCGGCGGCGAGTAGAAGCGGTCCGAGGCGTCCTCGACCAGACCGCCGTTGACCAGCGCCGCCACGTCGAAGCTGTCCAGCGCCGCGAGCCAGGCGGGGTCGGCGACCGGCTCGCCGTACACGCGCAGGCGGGCCACACCGCCGTCGGGGAACTGCCTGAGGCGCAGGTGCGTCCAGCGGCGCTCCCGGGTGACCTCGAAGTCGTTCGCGGCGTGCCCGTACACGGGGGTGCGGGGGACGATCTCGGTCCACTCGGCGGCGAGCAGCTCCTCGGTGGAGGGCGTGCCGCTCAGGTGGGCGGCCTCGACGCTGATCTCGGTGGGGTGGTTGCCGCGGAAGTGCGCGGTGTCCACGACCAGTCCGCGAACGACGCCGGGCAGGCCGAGGCGGACCAGGGCCCAGTCGTGGTCGTCGCCGGTGGGGTGCGGCTGCTCGGCGCTCACACCGCGGCGGCGGCGGGTCTCCCAGCCGTCCATGACCTTGCCCTTGTGGCCGAAGGCCTCGGGGTCGAACACGGCGGGCCCGGGCTTGAGCAGGTTCTCCCGTTCGGCGAAGAACTCGTCGTTGGCGGCGACGACACCGCCCCCCAGTCGGCGATCGGCGAGGTCGACGAGGGTGGAGAAGTCGCGCTTGGCGGCACGGTAGTCCGCGTACGGGTCCCCTCCCTGGTACGGCTGGGCGTTGAAGGCGCGCGGATCGAAGGGGGCGGGTGCGGTCACGTCTCTCCCGAGGGCCGGTGTCTGTGGGCACCTTCAGACTCGCAGGAGAAATCGGTCACGTCCATCGATACTTTCTGCTCAGTCTGTTCTGAATCACTGAACATTGGGCAGTGTGGCGGCCGCGTCGTTCAGGGCTCGGGTGACCAGGGCGATCCAGGGCCGTTCCCGGGCGCCGGCGCGCACGGCCGAGACCACGTGCCGACGGGGCTGGTCGGTCGGCAGGACCCGCAGCGCGACCCCGGGGGTGCGGCTCGCGGCGGCCAGGCGCGGGATCAGCGCGACGCCCAGTCCGGCGGCGACCATGTCGAGGATGGCCCGCCAGTCGGCCGCGACGTGCGCCTGCTCGGGCACGAACCCCGCCTGGGCGCACGCGGCGATCGTGATGTCCCGCCAGGGGCCCGCGTCGCCGTAGATCCACGGCTCGTCGGCGAGTTCCGCCAGGCGGGGGCCGGGCGCGTTGGCCAGGCGGTGGTGCGCGGGCAGCGCCACGTCGAGCGGGTCGGTGAGCAGTTCGGCGCGGTCGAACCGGCCGTCCTGGCCGGTGGGGGCCTGTGCGGCGAGGGAGAGGCCGATGTCGATCTCGCCCGCGGAGAGCAGGTCGTAGACCTCGGCCGCCTCGGCCTGGTGCACCTTCACGGTGAGCCCGGGGTGGTCGCGGCGCAGCGCGCTCACGGCGGGGACGACGAGCCTGGGGATGGCGGTGGCGAACGACCCCACGCGCACGTGGCCCGCCTCGCCGCGCGCGAACCCCTCCAGGTCGGCCTCGGCCCGCTCCAGTTGGGCGAGGACGATGTCGGTGTGGCGGAGCAGCACGTGGGCGGCGTCGGTGAGGCGCACGCGGCGGCCGTGCGCCTCCAGGAGGGGGACGCCGGTCTGCTTGGACAGCGAGGAGAGCTGTTGGGACACGGCTGAGGGGGTCATGCGCAGCGCCTCGGCGGTGGCCCGGACGGTGCCGAGTTCGTCCAGGGTGCGGAGCACACGCAGTTTGCGGAGGTCCCAGTCGGTCATCTCCCAGAACTACCATTCACGTCGCCTTAACGGAAAGTCAGAGGGCTCCTGGGTGGCGTCCCATGGTTACTCGGGAGTAACATGAGGGTCATGGCAAAGATGAACGCCGAGACGGCGGAGATGGTCAAGTCCGGATTCCTGGCCGCGGTGCCCTTCGCCCGCACGCTCGGGGTCACCTTCACCGACCTCGACTTCGGCCGCGCCGTCATGCGCCTGCCGGACGACGCCGACCACCACAACCACGTCGGCGGTCCCCACGCGGGGGCGATGTTCACCCTGGCCGAGTCCGCCTCCGGCGCCATCGTCATCGGCAACTTCAGCGACCAGCTGGAGCGGGCCGTCCCGCTCGCCGTCAGCGCCGAGATCAGGTACCTCAAGCTCGCCATGGGGGACGTGACCGCCGAGGCCGTGCTCGGCCGCCCGCGCGACGAGATCGTCGCCGAGCTGGACGAGGGCAAGCGCCCGGAGTTCCCGGTCGAGATCGAGCTGCGCACCGACGACGGCACCGTCACCGGCCGCATGACCGTCGTGTGGACGCTGCGCCCGAACAGGAAGTAGCCCGACTCCTCCCCACTCCTCGGCCCCGCCCGCGTCGACCCGGGCGGGGCCGTCGATTGTCGCCGCCGGTGGGTACGTTCCTCGGTGACCCGCGCCGACGAGGAGGCCCCACGTGAGACTGCGAGTAGACCGCGACGCGTTCGCCGAGGCGGTCGCCTGGACGGCCCGGGCACTCCCCACCAGACCCGCCGTTCCCGTGCTCGCGGGAATGCGCATGGAGGTCTCCGGAGACGGGACGAAGCTCCACCTGTCCGGGTTCGACTACGAGGTCTCCGCACGCGCGTCGGTGGAGGTGCTGTCCGAGGAGACGGGCGCCGCGCTCGTCCCGGGCCGCCTGCTCGCCGAGATCGTGCGCAACCTGCCGGAGGGGACGGTGCGCATCGAGGCCGACGGGGCCCGACTGCTCGTCACCGGCGGGGCGGCGCGCTTCACGCTCGTCACCATGCCCCTGGAGGACTACCCGTCGCTGCCCGGGATGCCCGACCGTGTCGGCTCCGTGCCCGCGGACACCCTGGCCACGGCGGTCCGCCAGGTGACCCCGGCGGCGAGCCGCGACGACACCCTCCCCATGCTCACCGGCGCCTACCTGGACTTCTCCGGCGACACCCTGACCCTCGTGGCCACCGACCGCTACCGCATCGCCGCCCGGGACCTGTGGTGGCGGCCCGAGGTCCCGGACTTCGACGCGGCCGCTCTGGTGCCCGCGCGCACGCTGGCCGACGTCGTGCGCGGGCTGCTCAGCCAGTCCAACGTGGACATCGCCCTGTCGGCGGGCGCGGCCGGGGCGGGGAGGGCGCCGGGCGAGGGCATGATCGGTTTCGAGAACGGCGAGCGCCGCACCACCACCCGTCTGATCGACAGCGACTTCGTCACGTACGCGTCGTGGTTCCCCACCGAGTTCTCCGCCCGGGCGGAGGTCGCTGTCGCGCCGCTGCTGGCGGCGGTCAAGCGCGTGGCCCTGGTGGCGGACCGGGCCACGCCGCTGCGCCTGGCCTTCTCCCCGGGCGAGGTGGTCCTGGAGGCGGGATCGGGTGAGGACGCCCAGGCCGTCGAGGCGATCGCGGTCGACTACGAGGGCGATCCGCTGCGGGTGGCCTTCCGGCCGGACTACCTCATGGACGGTCTGGCGGCCGTGGAGACCGACGCCGCGCACCTCAACTTCACCGAGCCGACCAAACCCGCCGTGTTCACCGATGTTCCGCCCAAGGAGGGCGACGTTCCGGCCTTCCGCTATCTGGTGCAGCCCCTGAGGGTTTCCTGAGCTGGGAGAACGCGGTTTCGCCGCGACTTCTCCCCAGTTGTCCACAGGTTATCCACAGGATTGCTGCCATTCCTGTGGATAACCTGTGGCCATCACGGCCGGTGAACCCCGAAGTCAGCCCGGAAAACCTTCGCATTCCGCCTCTGAAGTGCGCAAACGTAAATAGTCCACAGAGCGGTGCAGCCTGTGGACAACGTCGCGGTCGGCGCTATTCGCCCTCGGTCAGGGTCGACGTCCCTCCACCGGACACGGGCGTGTCCAGGCCCAACTCGGCCTCGCGCCCCCGGCGGTATCCGGCACGGTACCCGGCCGCGCTGTGCGTGCGTTCGGGGCGGTGCTTGCGCAGCTGGGGGAACTGCTTGTGGAACTCCTCGTTCACACGGTGGATGTCGTCCCGGAGCACCAGCGCGGCGCCCCGGCCCGGCGCTTCGGTCCCGCCACCGCCGGTCGATCCGCCGTCGGAGCCGGACGAGGCGTTCTGGAGCCGGGCGCGGAACTCCCGGATCCGTTCGGCCACCGCGCGGCCGTAGGCGCGCACGAACGACCGGTAGTAGCGCTTGCGCTCGGTCTCCAGTTCCGAACGCGTGTAGTTGCGCAGCTCCCGGATGTCGCTCACGTGCGACGATGTCATGAACTTCGCGGACGCCTCCATCTGCATCGAGATGGACGGCAGCAGCATGCGCAGCGCGTCCAGCGCGCTCACCGTGCCCACCAGGATCATCGTCCGCTCGGTGTTCTCCGCGGTGTTGCCGCGCACCGCCGACTGGCAGCCGTAGGCCGCGGCGATGTCGGCCAGAGCCCGGACCCGGGCCTTGCCGTGGCCGCCGACACCGGGCACCGCGTAGTTCATGCGGCTGATCGCGTCGGGTTCCTCGCCGCGCTCGGCGCGGGCCTCGGCCTCGGCGATCGCGTGGCGGGTCATCAGCTCGGCGGCCTTGGCGGTGAACGCCTGGCTCTCGGCATCGGTGACCGCGGGGTCCTCCGCCATGCGGAGGAGCCCGCGGACCCGCTCGACCGTCTTCTGACGAGCAGCTTCAGTCATCGGCGCCCGGTCGTCTCCCGTAGGTGAGTGTTCTGGTTCCGCCCACGGGCGGAAAACACCGAGCCTAGGCGTTCTTGTTCCCCACCACCATCGCGATGACTCCGACGACGAGCCAGATCGCCGCCGCGACGAACAGGCCGGAGAACACGGCGCCGAACAGACCGGCGATCGGCGCGCTCAGGATGGAGGTCGCGTAGGAGACGATCGCGTACCCCGCGCCGCCGACCAGCGCGGGCGCGGTCGCGTACCGGAACGGGTAGGTGGCGGCCCAGCGCCTGCCCCGACGGTCGGACTTCCTGCTGATCACACCGCCGATGCCGCCGATCAGCGAGAAGAAGATGATCCCCGCGGTCAGTCCGGCGCCGATCGCGCCGCTGCCGAGGTTCAGCAGGAAGAAGAGGGTGCCCCCGGCCGCGCCGCCCAGCAGCGAGGTGGTCCAGGGCCAGATCATCGTCGCCGAGGCGACGGGAGTGAATGCGTTACCGCGCTCCAGCGTCATGTCCACTGCTCCAGTCGAATCGAGTGACGCCCGCTCCGGCCGTCCCCTTCAGCATGCGCCCTGGGGGCCGTCGAAACATCAGGGCCCGTCCCTGACCTTCCCCCCAAATCACCCGCGCATGTCTGTCGCCGGGGACCTGTGGACGGAGCCGGTGGACCGGCCCCGCGGACGGACCGCGCGCTTCCCGCGGGGCGCCTGCCCTACGGGGTTCCAACGATCAGGCGTCCGCCGGAGTGCCCGGCCCGGCTCCGTTCCCGATCACGGCCAGGTCCGCGCGCAGGTGCGCCCAGGTCGAACGGAAGGCGGGCAGCAGGGGCAGCGACGTCGTCTCGCCGACCGGCACCCACCGGATCTCCTCGCTCTCCGCGTTGCCGGGACGGAAGGGCAGCAGGTCGGGTGTGCGGGCGAGGAAGGTGTCGTACCGCCACACGGTGAGGTCGTGCTCGTAGCTGCCGATGACGGTGAACTCGCCGAGATCCCCCGCGACCTCCTCGCGGAACTCGCGCACCGCGGCCTCCAGGGGCGTCTCGTCGCGGTTGCGCGCTCCTCCGGGGATGCCCCAGGTGCCGCCCATGTGGGTCCAACCGGCGCGGTACTGGAGGAGCACGTGTCCGGTTCCGGCCACGTCCGTGGCGTACAGCAGCAGCCCGGCCGCCCCGTACACCCCCCACCGCCGGGTCCCGTCGGGCAGGCTCACCCAGCCGTTCCCGTCGCCGTCCTGCATCAGGCCCTCCTTCACTCGCGTCGCACTCGGCCGACCGGTCGTCCACCCTCCCGGACAACGGTCCGCCACGAACGATGATGCCCGCCGGACGCGGATCATGCCTCGACCGCCCCGTCGGCGGGCACGGATACCCTCTTGAACCCATGGCCCGTTTGTCCTCTTCCACGGCGATCCTTCCCACGTACACCCTCACCCTCCTGGGTCGGTACTGGGCGCCGCTGCTGTGCGCGTACACGGTCGGGTACGTGCTGCACTGGTCGCTGACCCGGGGGCTGGTCCGGGTCTCCGGCGTCCACCAGGTCCTCGGCCTGACCGGGCTCAGCCTGACCCTGCTGATCACCCTCGTCACCACCATCGTGATGTTCCAGCTGGTCAGGCCGAGTCTGACCTTGGTCGACACGGAGCTGTCCGGCGCCCCCGCGGCCCGGGGACGCGCCGGGTTCGCCCGGCGCGAGCGGCGCGTGGTGGACGGGGTGGTCCTCGCGATCCTGCCGTTCCTGCTCTTCTACAGCGCGTGGGGCCTGATCGGCGAGGAGTTCGAGAACTACAGCGTCGGCCTGCTCAACGAGGGCGGCGTCGACGCCTTCGCCGCTCCGCACCAGGTCGACGCGCTGGGGCTGCCGCTGGTGGTCGCGCTGGCCGCCTGGGCGCTGCGCCGGGCGAGCGAGCGCTTCTACCGCTCGACCGGAAACGGTGTGCTGGGCCTGCTCACGGCCCTGTTCGAGGCCGTGTGGCTGTTCATGTTCGTGTTCTCCATCGGCGTGGCGCTCGAGCGCGCGCAGGCCTGGATCATGTCGCGCGCCGCCTGGGCGGCGCTGCAGGACACGCTCGGGCGCACCGTCGGCGGGGCGGCGGGTGTGTTCGGCGCCTCACCCGACCTCGACGCGTACGCCGCGCTGGTCGCCCTGCTCGCCTCGCTGTGGCTCATGGTGAAGTCGGGTCTGCTGGCGCCGCTGCTGTGGCTGGCCATCGCCGCCGTCGTCTACCGGGCGGAGATCGGCGACGACGCGACGATGTTCGAGCCGCGCCGCGCGCACCCGCGGCGGACGGTCGCGCGGGCGGGCGGGCTCGTCCGGAAGGTGAGCCGGGCGGGCGGCGTCCGCGGCGTGGCGCGGTACACGCCGTTCGTGAACGCCCTCCGGTTCGTGCTCACCGTCGGCCCGGTGTTCTACCTGTCCTTCGCCCTCCTCTACGCGCTCGTCGAGGTGGGCTTCAGCCGGCTGCACCGACTGGTGTTCGAACTCGTCGGGCCCGGGGACTTCCTGGCCGACTGGTGGGTGTGGCTGGAGCCGATCGACTTCCTCGTGGGCGCCGCGCGCGAGGTGGTGCGGGTCTGTCTGCTCGCCGCGGCCTTCGAGATCGCCCTGCGCAAGGTGGACGAGGGGTCGGTCGGTCGACGGGAGCGCAGCGTCGCCACCCACGTGACCAGCAGGTCCGCCCGGCGCCGCTGATGCGCGCCCGGCCGCGGAGGGGGAGCTAGCCGTTGAGCGCCTCGGCGGCGAACACCAGGGAGGCGGGCCTCGGCGTGTCCGGGGACGGGTCCGTGGCCACGGTCAGCTCGAAGTCCAGCTCCTCGACCGCCTCCGAGGGCACGAGGTAGGTCACGAGGAGGAGCTGGTCCGTGCCGGGCGGGATCGGGTCGAAGCCGGGGCCCAGACAGCCGCTGGTGACGGCGCCGGGCTCCAGGCCGCCGAGGTCGCGGAAGGAGAACTCGGTCGTCGGCTCCCAGGAACGCCCCCGGCCGTCCACCGCGCGGAACCGGCACAGGCGTCCCAGCAGCTCGCTGGCGGACCGGTCCCCCGGCACGACGTGGAAGCCCACGTCGACGACCGTGAGCCCCTCCAGCTCCGACCCCGCCTCGCCGGGGCTGGCGACGTACCCCGTCACCCACCACTCGCTGCCCGCCAGCTCCACGGTCTCCTCCTCCGCGACCGGGCGGGCGTCGGGCGGGAGCGTGCCGGAGGCGGCGCCGTCGCGCAGCTCGGTCCACAGCGGAAGGCCGACCGCGAGCGGCAGCAGGAACAGCAGCGCCAGGAGGTACGGAAGGCGGAGCCGCTTCCAGAGCGGGCGGGCGTGCCGGGGCCGGGCCCGTTCCGGCGCGGGGCCCGGGGCGGGCGCGGGCGACGGGGCCGGGGCGCGTGGGCCGGGATCCGGCGGGCCGGGGTCACGGGGGCGCATCGGCGGCCTCCCCCCTCCCGCGCTCGGGCGGTGCCAGCTCGACGTCGACCGTCGCGCCGGTCACGGCGGCGGCGTCCACCCCCAGGTCGACCGACGCCTGTGCGGCCAGTCGGGAGCCCGAGCCGCCGGTGTGGGTGAACACCAGTGAGGGGCGGTCGACCCGGTCCTCGGGGACCTCGAAGACGAAGGCGCCGCGGACGGGGACGGCGGTCGGGAACTCCGTGCCGCCGCTGAGCGCGTCCCGGAACCAGAGCGACGCGGCGTAGGTGGTGCGGTCCGCCATCTCCAGTTCGGCGCGCGTGACGGTCAGGGGCTCCCGGGTGGCCGTGACGCGGACCCACACGACCACCCACACGCCGTTGGCCTCGATCGGCTCCGGGGAGAGCGGGGAGCTGTCGGTGACGGTGCCGGCGACACGGACGTCGGTCACCTCGACCGTGAACTCGTCGGTCGCCACCACGGAGCCGCGATCGCCCGAGGAGGCGATGGGGCCGAGGACGTCGTGGTCGGCGACGCGCAGCCACTGCAGGGCGAGGACCGCTCCGCCGAGGGCGACGCACAGGACGAGGCGCAGCGGTCGGCGGCCGCGACGTCGGGCGCGCACGTCAGCTCCCCTCCAGGGACAGCGTCACCGATCCGGCCACCAGCGCGCCGCGCACCCAGAGCGGGGCGCCGTCGCCGCTGGCCGAGATCCGCTCCGAGCGGTGCACGGTCATGACCAGGTCCGTGGCCGCGGCGAGGCCGCCGGTGTCCTCGACGGGCACGGAGAGGACGGCTTCCTCGGGCATGTGCGGCTGGAGACTGGTGACGCGGCCCTCCGGGTACCGGACCAGGCTGAGCACGGGCGCGGGAGGGGGAAGCGCGGTGCCGCCGGGTTCCAGGACGAACCGGGTGGTATGCCCGATGTGGGAGACGGGCATCGGCTCGGAGTCGGTGTTCTCCACGTCGACGCGGACGCGGATCTCGGTTCCCGAGTCGCCTTGGGCGACCTGCGCCGCCAGCGGGGTGACGCGGTACCTGAAGGTGTTCAGCTCGGTGCCCGGGTCCAGGCTCCCGGTTCGGGTGTCGGCGCGCTCGAAGCCGTCGAACGCGGCCACGGCCAGGAGCCCGGCCACGGCGACGAGGACCGTGGCAGACGCGAGTCGCACGCGCGCACGGGGGTTTGCGGGGAGGAACCGCGACCGCCCGGGGTCGTCGGCTGGCTCGGCATGGTGGACCACGAAGAGGAAGTCTAGGCGCGAAGCGGGACACGTGCCCCGTAACATCCGAAAGGGTTCATGCGGCGTGGGTTTTCTCATTCGGTGCGGATATCAGTCGCTGTGGATGTGCCGTTCCGTTGCCGCCCGGCCGGAAAGTCGTTCGGGAATGCCGGTATTGGTGTCATGGGAGGATCGGGCCGCTTACCCTTTGCCGTGCGGCGACTACCGCCTCTGGCCGCATTCGGCCAGACAGTGGCGGAGTGGCGAATTCGGACCCAGAGTGTACGTGTCACGACGTTCCGTCAGTCCGCGTGCCGGGCACGCGCTGAAAGCGGACTGTAAGTGGAACGGAAGAGGATGTCGTCAGTGTGGAACGCGTTCGACGAGACCGGTTCCCGCGAGAGGACGGCTCGTGAGTGAAGGCCGGTCCGACGTTCGTTGGACACATGCCACCCGTGGCGTGCCAGGCGGAACCGCCACGGGTGGCCCTCCGTCATAGGAGGTGAATCCCCCATGATGCTGCGCAGACGGCGAAGGGCCACGTTACGGCTCTATGCGAGCGCGGTGAGACGAGGAGTGCGCGTGCCCAGGATGCTGACTGTCGACGAGCGGTTCGAGGCGATCATCGCCGGTGAGGACGTCCAGGCGAGGATGAGCCCCTCGCGGGAACCCGACCCGGACCGCAGCACCTCGGAAGAGGAGCAGCCCGCGCAGACCGCGCCCTCCGAGGAGAAGGACGACGACAACACGTAATGCGCTGAGCGGCATCCGTTCACTCCGAGTACTTGTGCAGAGGGGGGTACTCGGAGTGTTCGGTGTGCACACGTTCTCGTTGCACGTGAATTCCCCTTGTAGGGTTGCCTCTTGTGGAATTCGGCGTGCTCGGCCCCATAGCCGCGTGGTGTGACAGCCGGCCGTTGCCGGTCGGCGGACCACGCCAGCGCTGTGTGCTCGGCGCCCTTCTGGTGCACCTCGGCCGTGAGGTCACGGTCGATCAGTTGATCGCCTACCTCTGGAATGACGATCCCCCGCGCACGGCCCGTTCGGTCATCCAGGTACAGATTCACCACCTGCGCCAACTGCTGCCCGACCGCATCACGACGACCGCCGGCGGCTACACCCTGGACGTGGCCCCCGAGGCCGTCGACCTGCACCGGTTCCGCGCTCTGCGCGCCAGAGCCGCGAATGCCGAACCCGGGGTCGCCGTCGAGCTCCTGGACCAGGCGCTGGGCTGCTGGCGCGGGGTTCCGTTCTCCGGGGTCGGATCCGAATTCCTCGAACACTCGGTGGTCGCTCCGCTGCATGAGGAGCGGTGGTCGGCCGTCGTCGCGTGGGCGTCGTGCGCCCTCGGCCTCGGGCAGCACGCACAGGTGGTCTCCCGGCTCACCCCGATGGTGAGCGAGGCGCCGTTCCGCGAACGGCTGCACCACCTGTTGATCACCGCACTGTGGAGGGACAACGAACGCGCCAGGGCGCTCGCTGTGTACGAGTCCTTCCGCTCCACCCTGGCGGAGGAGCTGGGGGTCGACCCCGGGCCGGAGCTCACCGCCCTCCACGGCAGGATCCTCCGGGACGACACGCGGACGGGGCCGGGAGCGGATCCGGCGCTCTCCGACGGGCCCGATCCCGGTTACGCGGTGCGCAACGACCTCCCCCGGGACCTGCCTGACTTCACGGGGCGTCGCGAACCCCTGCGCGTTCTGGATGAGGTGGCCAGCGGCGATGACGGTCTGGCCAAGGTCTGCGTGATCACCGGAGCCGGCGGCGAGGGGAAGACGACCACCGCCGTCCGGTTCGGGTACGAGGCCGGGAAACGCTTCCCCGACGGGCAGCTGTTCATCGACCTCTACGGCTACACGGCGAACAAGGACCCCCTCGATCCCTCGGCGGCGCTGGCCGCCCTCCTTCGCGCCGTCGGCGTGCGCCCGGAGTCCGTTCCGGAGTCCCTCGACGAGCGCTCGGCCCTGTGGCGCGCGACGCTCATGGGACGCAGGACGCTGGTCATCCTGGACAACGCGGCCAGTTTCGCTCAGGTCAGCCCCCTGCTGCCCTCCTCGCCGGGGTCGATGACCCTCATCACGACGCGGAACGACCTCGCCGGTCTCAGCGGTGCGCGATTCCTCTCCCTGGGGATGTTCGACGAGGCGACGTCACTGGAGCTCCTCGAACGTGTCGTCGGCCGGGACCGTGTGGGCAACGAGCCGGACGCGGCGCGTGACATCGTTCGCATCTGCGACGGTCTGCCCCTGGCGCTCCGAGTCCTCGCGGGCCGCATGGTGAGTCGCCCGAGATGGTCCTTCGCACACGTCGCCAGGCGGCTCGGCGAGCGGAACCGCAAGTTCCGGGAGCTGCGGGTCGAGGGGCAGAGCGTGGAGTCCGCGATCGACCTCTCGTACCAGAGCCTCACCCCCGACCAGCGCCGGGCCTTCCTCCTGCTCGGCCTGATGATCGGGAACACGGTCGACCTCGGTGGGGCGGCCGCCCTCCTGGACATGGACCTGGAGGAGGCCGACGACCTCCTCCAGGAACTCGTCGGCGTGTGCCTGTTGAACGAGCCGAAGGGGGACGTGTACAGGCTCCACGACCTGATCAGGGCCTTCTCCCTCGACCGGGCCCTCGCCGACTTCACCGACGGTGAGGTCGGGACCGCGAAGACGCGACTGGCGGAGTTCTACCTGAGGACCGCCCAGCACGCGGCGGAGCTCATGGGGGTGCAGGATCCGGACGAGGATCCCCTCCGCCACCGCACCAACCTGTCGGACCGCGAGGACGCGGAGAGCTGGTTCTCCCTCCACCAGGAGAACCTCACGGACACGATCGAGTACTTCGCCGCCGGTGACAACGGCGACAGCGCATGGCGTCTGGCGGAGTCGGTGTGGCGGTACTACGCGCTGCACGGCCACATGTCGCTGCTGATGAGCTCGCAGGAGCGAGCGTTCCAGGCCAGCGACAAGCAGGGGAACCAGCGCGGTCGGGCGGTGACCCTCATCGGACTGGGCATCGCGCACTGCCTCTCCGGCCGGTTCGACGAGTCCTTGGAACTGCTCACGGAGGCACGCGACCTGCTGGAGGCCGTCGGGGACCGCAAGGGCCTGAACCGCGCCCTGGCGAATCTGGTCATGGTCTACGAGCGCTTGGGGCGGTTCGAGGACGCGGTCACGGCGCTGCGCCGCGTCCTGGAGTACGCCATCGCCACCGGGAACACGAAGGTGGAGGCCTTGCAGTGGGGGAACCTGGCGATCTTCCACCGGACGCAGGGCGACCACGCGGAAGCGCTGCGCTGCGGTGAGCGGGCGCTGAGCAAGTCCAGCGACGACGACAACGCCGACATGCGGGTGCGGACCAGGATGACCATGGGGGAGGCCTACATCGGCCTCGGTGACCTGGAGCGTGCCTTCCGTGCGCTGGACGAGGCCCTGGCGAGTTCGCGGCGGCAGCAGCTCGTGGCGAGCCAGATCTACATCCACAACTCTCTCGGCATCGCCCACCGGGCCGCCGGGGACTGGGAGCAGGCCATCGAGTGCCACACCGAGGCCCTGGAACTCGGCGAGGCGTCCGGCAACCGGAGCGGTGACGCCGAGATCCTCACCGACCTCGGCGTGACGTACCACGCGGCCGGACGGTACGAGGAGGCCGCGGTCGAGCTGGAACGGGCCTACACCATGGCCGCCGAGCGCAACGAGCGCTTCATCGTCGCCCGGGCCGCTCTCGCGCTCGGACGGCTGCCCGCGCCGACCGTGCCGACCGACCGCGCGCGGACTCTCCTCCAGGACGCCGAACGGGCCTTCGCCGAGATGGGCGTGCCCGAGCTGGAACAGGCCCGTGCCGCCCTGGCCGGTCTCGAACCCGACTGACGGCGTCCCCGCCTCAGTGGTACGCCCCGCTCCTGCGCGTGCCGCGCGGTCTCGTCCATCCTCCGTTCCTGCGCATGGACCACAGGTACAGCCTGCTCGGAAGGGAGCGCAGGACGTGCGGGAGCCTCGGGTACACGGCGCGGGTCACCCTGACCACGCGGTCGAACCGCCGCTGCCGGGCCGCTGACCAGGGGATCTCGAAGTCCTCGCGCAGCTTCGGCGGCAGCAGGCCGCCGGCGAGGAACCGCTGGACGTGCGTGATCGGCCAGAGCAGCCGGTTGGCGGGCCAGAAGAGCCGCCGGGAGATGCCGAGCGCCGTGCCGCCGACCTCCAGCCGCCCGACCGCCTCGTCCCAGTAGGCGTCGAACGCGGCCGGGGTGGCCGGCCACTCCTCCTCGGGCAGGCCCAGCGCGGTCGCGAACACCGCCGCCTCGCGCAGGAACACGGGGAACTCGTCCTCGCCGATCTTCCCGACGGTCAGCTCGTACAGCCGCGTCCAGGTGTGGAACAGTGTCGCGGCCACCCAGAGCAGGAGGTCGTGGTCGAGTGCCCGGTAGCCGGGGCCGTTCACCCGGCGGTGCATGGCGCGGACGATCGCCTGGACGCGCGCCCGCTCCTCGTCGGTGCCGAGCGAGGTGCCGTAGACGTAGTAGAGCGTGCCGCGCAGGCGGTCGAGGGGCCGCGAGGAGAAGTCGCTGTGGTCGTGCACGCCCTGGGCGACGCTCGGATGGGCGACCTGGAGCAGGATGGCGTAGGCGGCGCCCCCGAGCAGACTGGCCTCGGAGTGGATCCTGCGCAGTGGTGACTCTTCGGACGAACGGCCCATATCTGGATCGTAGGACAGCGGCGGTTCCGGGTCGGTGTGGCGCGCCAGTCCGGGTTCGCTCCCGTCCGTGCGGGCTCGGGGACTCGCGCCCGGCGCGCACGAACGGGGTCTACTTTACGGGGCAGGAAAATATAACCCCAAGGACAGGTACGGTCGGCGTGGCGGGCGTGCGGACGCCATGTCCGGTCACTCGGGAGTGGACCACCGCGTCTAACTGTTAAGGATATTTCCAGTTAGGCGCGGAAAGGGCCGTCCCCATGGTGTGGATACCAGTGCGGCCGGACCGCCACGGCCGTGGATCCCTGGTACGGCTGGCCTGTCCGTGCCGGTCGCGCGGGTGTCTTGACGGTTGGTAGCCGCCTCCCTACCGTCATCCCAAGCAGGCGGAATGGGAATGTCGGGGAAACCCGAAAAACCATGACGACGCCGTCGACCTTCGCCGGAGCATGTCCGATTCCGCGCACGGCCTCCGCCCGCCCTGGGTTCGCAAGGGCCCGGGTCCTCCCGCTACGACCCCCGGTCCCCCACCCCCCGACGACCGGCCCGGGGATCGTGACCCGTCACGAAGGGCTCGCTGATGAAGATTCGCGGCAGACTCCGCTCGATCGCCGCCGTCGCCGCCGCGACGGTCATGGCCTTCACCCTCATGCCCGCCGGTGCGGCCAGCGCCCACGGCTACGTCTCCTCTCCCCCCAGCCGCCAGGCGCAGTGCGCCGCCGGGGTCGTCGAGTGCGGGGGCATCAGGTGG
Source organism: Nocardiopsis sp. NPDC050513 (assembly GCF_044457925.1). Classification (NCBI taxonomy): domain Bacteria; kingdom Bacillati; phylum Actinomycetota; class Actinomycetes; order Streptosporangiales; family Nocardiopsidaceae; genus Nocardiopsis; species Nocardiopsis sp. NPDC050513. The sequence goes on from NZ_JBITHK010000019.1 coordinate 48,859, forward strand.
GAACCGCAGAGCGTCGAGGGGCCCAAGGGCCTCCGCAGCTGTTCCGGCGGCAACGCCAGGTTCGCCGAACTGGACGACGACGGCTACGGATGGGACGTCACCCCGGTCAGCTCGACCCTGACCTTCACGTGGACGTTCACCGCGGCACACGCCACGACCGACTGGGTGTACTACGTCGACGGGCAGGAGGTCGCGCGGTTCGGCTACGGCGGCCACCGTCCGCCGTGGTCCGTGGCCCACACCGTCGACCTGACCGCCTACAGCGGCCAGCACAAGATCCTCGCCGTGTGGAACATCGCCGACACGGCCAACGCCTTCTACTCCTGCATGGACGTCAACATCGGCGCTGCGGTCTGATCCGCGGGGGCGGCCCGCGCGCCCGCTCCGCGCGGGACCCGCTCCGACGGGTCCACCGCCTCGGTCCCCGACCCGGTTCCCTCCCCGGGCCGGGGACCACCGGTCCGGGGGACCCGAGCTCTGGCCGGCGCGGAGGCCGTCCGCTCCGGGAGGCGGCGGACCTCAGCGGCGCGCTCCGCTGAGCAGGTCGACCACCCCCGTTCCGTCCTCGTGCGCTCCGCCCTGCGCCAGGCGGAGCTCCATGAGCCGCATGTACGGCCGGAGGAGTTCGGTGCTCACGCCCCGCTCCTCGGCGGTCCGCAGCATGGTGTCGTTCCCCCTGACCATCATGGCCAGGTTGGAGACCACGCCGGTGGTGTAGTCGCCGCTCTCCAGGTGCTCGACGGTGCCGGCGACGGTCGCGGTCATGGCGGTGAGCCATCCGGAGAGCAGGGCGGAGAACGACGTCAGGTCCACGCCCGCGTCGCGGACCAGGGCGAGGGCGTGGGAGATTCCGGCGAACATGCCGGTCATCGCGCTCAGCAGGGCGATGTCGTGCAGGGCGGCCAGTCCTGCGTCCTCGCCGACGAACGCGGTCGCGAGCGGGACGGACAGCGTGCCGTCGTGGCGGTCGAGGACCGCGCGGGACCCGCTGTAGAAGACGTAGCCGCCCGCCTCGGGGACGGCGACCATGGTCGGCACCGCCATGATCCCGCCGCTGACGAACCGGGCGCCGCGAGCGGTCGCCCACTCCCCGCGGGCGCGCGCCTCGTCGGGGGTGCTCGTCGTGACGTTGACCAGGTCCTTGCCGGTCAGGTCGGCGTCGGCGAGCGCGGCGCCGACGGAGGCGTCGTCCAGGAGGACGGTGACCACCAGGTCGCTCGCGGCGACGGCCTCGGCGGCCGTGGCGGCGACGTCGGCGCCCTCCCCGGCGAGGGGCTCGGCGCGGGACGCGGTGCGGTTCCAGACGGTCACCGGGTGTCCGGCGGCGAGCCAGGCGCGGGCGAAGGCGGTCCCCATGTCGCCGAGGCCGAGCAGGGAGACGCGGGGCTTGTCGATGGTGTGTTCGGTCATGTCGACTAGGCTCCTGGGAGGCCCGGGGCGCCCACAAGTACGCACTTCGAAGTGGGCGCGCACCTCGGGGTAAGCGTGCAGGTGGAGGTGGGGAGCATGCGCGCGACGCGCAGGCCCGGCGCGTACAACTGCGGTCTCGACGCCGCGCTGGACGTGATCGGGGGCAAGTGGAAGGTCGTCGTCGTCTGGGCCCTGGCCGAGCGGCCGCGCCGGTTCGGCGAGCTGCGCCGCGCGGTGGGGGGCGTGACCGAGAAGGTGCTCGCCGCGCACCTGCGGGAGCTGGAGGAGGACGGGATCGTGCGCCGGGAGGACTTCGGTGAGGTCCCGCCGCGCGTCGAGTACTCGCTGACCCCGGTCGGGAGGTCCCTCAACGCGGCGCTGGCACCGCTCGGCGTCTGGGGGGACGAACACGTGCGCGGCGTCGCCCCCCACTGAGGGACCGCACGGCGGTGCGCCGTGCGCGGACCGCACGGCGGTGTCCGGGGATTCCCGCACGCACTCCGCGTCCCGGCGTCCTTGGCCGGTATGTGCCATTCCGTCGGTTCGGGCTGGGATCGGTGCGCGCGCCGTGAAACCATGCCTGGCGTCAGGCGTCGACTCTTCCCGGGATGGACCCTCGCTCATGGGACAGCCCCCTCATCAGCCCCAGCCGGGCCGACCACCGCACCACGGTCCTCCGGGGCAGCCCCCCTTTCCCGGGGTCCCCGGCCAGCAGCCCCCGCCGGGACAGCCGGGCCACCCCGGTCTCCCCGGCGGGCCCCTGCCGCCGTCGGCGCCCGCACCTCCGCCGCGCAGGGCCCTGACGGTCACCGCCACGGCACTCGTGACCCTGGTCGTCGCGGGAAGCCTCACCTGGACCGTGGTCGACGCCTTCTCCCCCTTCGGCCCCACCGGCGTGCGCCCTGCCAGAGGGCTGCCCGCCGACCCGTGCGCGGTCGTCGGAGAGGAGGTCCTGGACGACCTCGACGCGGAACTCTCCTCCTGGAACGTGAGCGGGTACTCCACCGGGTGCGGCTGGCGGATCTCCCTGAACGGCGAGGAGGAGGTGCCCCTGAACGTCAGCCACGCCGTGCCGCTGGCGGGGGCGGACGCCGACCTGGTCGAGGAGAGGTCCGACGAGGACGTTCCCAGGGACGCCGAGGCGCTGTACGAGGACGAGGTCGAGGCCGCCGGAGAAGTCGGCTACGAGAGCGAGGGGACGGAGGTCACCGGCGCCGAGGAGAGGGACCTCGCCCTCGGGGACGAGAGCGTGCTCGTCCTGGCGGACATCGACTACGGGTTCGACTCCTCCGCCACCCAGCGGGTGACCGTGGCCGTCCGCGAGGGCGACACGGTGAGTTCGATCCAGGTGTCCCTGTCCGACAGCGAGGACCTCGACGCCGCCGACGCCGAGGAACTGCTCGCCGACGTGATCGCCGACGTGTTCGGCTGACCCCGCCTCCGCCACCCGCGGGAGCGCCGCCCAGTGAACGACGGCCAGACGACAGGAGACCCCGCCATGCAGCCAGGCCCCGCCCCGTACCCCGGTCCCACTCCCCCTGTCGTTCCGCCGTCGGCGGGGAAGGGCGGCGCCGGGCGCACCGTGGGGATCACCGTGGCGGCGACCCTCGCGGCCTACGCCGTGGCGGCCGGGGCCGCCGGGACGGTGTTCGCCCTGAGCGGTCCGGGTGCGACCGCACCGGAGACGGGGTTCGACGAGCTGCCGGGGGAACCGTGCGCGGCGGCGACGCGGTCGGAACTGGCTGCCGTCTCCTCCGCTCTGCCGAGCCAGGGGTACTACGACGGAAGGATCCGGTGCGGCTGGTACGCCGAGTTCTCGGACGGCACCAGGGGGACCCTGGGCGTCGCCTTCCGGCTTCCGACGGACGGCGACTACGAACTCGTCGCGGGCGAGGAGGAGGCGGAGCGGTACTACGACGGCGAGGCGGAGGACCTGCTCGGGGAGAACGACTCGGACTACCGGTGGCGGGAGGTCGTCGAGTCCGGCGAACTCGACGGCCTCGGCGACGACGCGCTGGTCTCGCACCACGTCGCGGGAGCCGAGGACGATCCGCGCAGCGAGGCCCTGGTGCTGGTGCGTGTGGGCACCGTCCTCATCGAGGTCACGGCGGGCGAGTCCTACGGCGCCGCCACCGGCGAGGCCGACTTCACCGACGACGAGGAACTGCTCATCGCCATCGCCGAACGCGCGGTGGCCATGGTGGAGGAGACGGAGTGACGGTCCGGGGGCGGCGGTACGCGGAACCGGCGCTCGGCTGCGGACCGCGGTAGCGCGTCCCCCCGGGCACGCCTACCGGGACAGCGCGCCGATCAGGCCGGGCAGGCCCCCGCTCTCGGCCAGGGACCGGCCCACACCCACCCCGAGCGCGCCCGCGCGCAGGTACTCGGGCGCGCTCGTCGCGTCGACGCCGCCGGTGGCCACCGCGCGCAGCTCCGGGAACGGGCCGCGCAGGGCCGAGACCCAGCCCGGACCGAGGAGGTTCGCGGGGAACGCCTTGACCGCGGTGACCCCCATCCGCGCGGCGTGGCCGACCTCGGTGGGAGTGGCCACGCCGGGCAGGAACGGGACGCCCAGGCGGACGGCCTCGGCGACGGTGTCGGCGTCCAGGCCCGGCGCCACCCCGAACCGCGCGCCCGCGTCGACCGCGCGGCGGAGCCGTTCGGGGGTGGTCAGGGTCCCGGCCCCGACGGTGAAGCGCCCCTCGGCGGCACGGACGACCGCCTCCAGCGCGGACAGGCCCGCCTCGCTCTCCAGTGTGACCTCCACCAGCCGGACACCGGCCCGCCAGGCCTCCCGGGCGGCGGCGACCGCGCGGTCGGGGGCGGCGCCCCGCAGGATCAGCATGAGCGGGACGGGGGACAGGCCCTCGGCGAAGAAGTCGGCCCAGCCCGTGACGGGCCGGGGCGGGGAACCGGAGCCGCCGGAGTTCTCGGCGGAGGGGTACGCGTCCGTCATGTCTGACTCCAACCCAGTTCCTCGCTGATGTCGCGTGCGGTGGCGGTGAGGTCTCCGGTGAGGGCGAGCAGGTCCTGCCGGTCGAGGACCATGCTGGGCGCCGAGATCGAGATCGCCGCCCGCGCGCTCCCGGAGGCGTCGAACACGGGCGCGGCGACGCAGTGGACGAACTCCTCGTGCTCGAAGTCGTCCAGGGCCCAGCCGCGTTCGGCGGTCCGGTCGAGCTCCCGGTCGAGCGCGGCCCGGTCGGTGAGCGTGTTCGGCGTGCACCGGTCGAACGGGGGGTCGCCGAGGAGGGTGTCGCGCTCGCGCTCCGGCAGGTGGGCGAGGATCGCCTTGCCGATGCCGGTGGCGTGCAGCGGGGCGAGGGCGCCGATGTGGGAGTACATGCGGACGGCGTGGCGCGACTCGACCTTGTCCAGGTAGACGACGCGGTCGCCCTCCAACGCGCCCAGGTGGACGGTCTGGCCGCTGGAGGCGCCCAGGTCCCTGAGGTGACGCGCGGCGAGTCCGCGCACGTCGAACCCCTCCAGCGCGGCGGCCGCCAGGGTGGCCATGCGCGGTCCCAACTGGTACCTGCCGTCGTCCGTGCGCCGCACGAAGCGCTGTTCCTCCAGGGTGCGCAGCAGACGGAGCGAGGTCGTGCGGTGCACGTCCAGACGGCGGCCGAGCTCACTGATGGTGGTCGGGCCCTCCGCCAGCTCCACCAGGATGCGCATGGCACGTTCGACGCTGTTGGACACCGCCGGTCCTCCCCCTCGTTCTCGTCACTGCGGGCGCGGCCCCTGGCCAGGGACTGGGCCAGTCTCCCAGGCCGCGGGCACGCGCGTCCGCGGCGGAGGGACGTCGCCGGTCAGTCGCAGGACGACCCCGGCCAGCCGCGAGCCCTCGGCCAGGCAGTCCGGGATCGGCGCCCCGTCCAGGAGGCGGTCCAGGAACCCCGCGGCGAAGGCGTCGCCGGCGCCGACGGGTTCGACGACCTCGACCCTGGGCGCGGGTTGGAACCAGGTCCGTTCGCCGCGGACGGCGGTGGCCCCCTCGGCGCCCTGCTTGATGACCAGCAGGCCGGGGCCGTGCGCGGCGGGGTCGTACGGCGCGGCGCCGCGCAGGAGGTCCCGCAGCTCGGCCAGGCCGGTGACGCCCCACAGTTCCCGGGCCTCGTCGAGGCCGCAGAAGACGACGTCGGCGCGTCGGGCGAGATCGAGGACGGAGGCGGCGTTGTGGCCGCCGTGCAGCGCGGGCCGGTAGTTCACGTCGAAGGAACGCAGGGTGCCGTCGGGGGCGGAGTCCAGGAGCTCCTCGACCAGCCCGTGCGCGGACGCGGACAGGGCGGCGGTGATCCCGGAGGTGTGGACCAGGCGCGGGCGCAGGCGCCAGACCTCGGCGGCGTCCGACCGGGTGAGGGCGGAGGCGGCCGACCCCCGCCGCCAGTAGCGCACGCGCGTGCCCTGGGGGAGCGGTTCCTTCATGTACAGGCCGGTGGGGCGTGCGGTGTCGGTGCGGGCGGCGCAGCGCACCCCGGAGGCGGTGAGGCGGTCACGGATCCACTGGCCGAACGGGTCGTCGCCCAGGGCACTGCGCCAGGCGACCGGTCGTCCGGCACGGGCGAGGTGGACGGCGACGTTGGACTCGGCGCCGCCGATCTCTGCGTGGAACACAGGCGCGGGGTCCGGAGAGCGGTCGCCCGGCGCGGGGCCGTGCGGGACCAGCAGCGCCATCGTCTCGCCCACGCAGACGGCGTCGGCCGCCGGCTCCTCCGGGCGTTCGACCGGGGAGCGCGCCTCGTCCTCGGCCCGCTGCGGCTCGTTCACCCACGACCTCCCGACTGTCATCCGCCTCACGCGGGGTGTTGACCCGCGGCACGACCGAATGCTATTCCTGGCGATGGGAAATACGCAACAGTGCTGCATATAGTGCAGCATCGAAGGGGATGGTCGGCGTGTGGGACCTGTTGCTGCGCGGTGGTCGCGTCATCGACCCCGCGTCAGGGCGTGACGAGACCGCCGACGTCGCCGTGCGCGCCGGTCGGATCGCCGCCGTCGCCGCCGGGCTCCCCGGGGAACGGGCCGCGTCGACCGTCGACGCGTCCGGCCGACTGGTCCTGCCGGGCCTGGTCGACCTGCACACACACGTATGGCACGGCGCCACCTACTGGGGGCTCGACCCCGAGGCGCTGGCCTGGCGGACCGGAGTGACGACCTGGGTCGACGCCGGGTCGGCCGGGGCCTACGCCATGGAGGGCATGCGCCGCGCGGTCGCGGACCCGGCGCCGTTCCGGGTCCACGCGATGATCAACGTCTCCGGGCTCGGACTCGTCGGCCGCACCGGCGAGCACCACGTGCTGGACAACCTCGACGTGGACGCCGCCGTCGCGGTCGCCGCCCGCCACGGCGACCTGGTCCGCGGCGTCAAAGCGCGGATCGACCGCCACACCGTCGGCGCGCACGGGCTCGAACCGCTGCGCCGGGCGGCGGACCTCGCCCGACGGCTCGAACGGCCGCTCATGGTGCACATCGGCTACGGGCCGCCCGACCTCGCCGACGTCGAGCCCCTCCTCGCCGAGGGCGACATCCTCACCCACTGCGCCACGGGCGTGGCCGCCGACCTCGTCGCCGACGGCCGTCCCACCGACGCCCTCCTGCGGCTGCGCGACGCCGGGGTGGTCTTCGACCTGGGACACGGCTCGGGGGCCTTCGACTTCGACGTCCTCGAAGCCGAACTGGCCGCCGGGATCGAGCCGATCGTCTCCACCGACCTGCACATCCGGTCCGTCCACGGCCCCGCCTTCGACCTGCCGACCGTCATGGGCAAGGCACTGGCCGCCGGGATGGGCCTGACCGAGACGGTGGCGGCCGCGACCGTCCGCCCCGCCCGTGCCCTCGGGCTCGCCGCCGGGACTCTGGAGGTCGGCGCCCGTGCCGACATCGCCGTGTTCGCTGCCGAACGGGGCCGGTTCCCCACCGTCGACGTGCACGGGGGCGTGCGCGAGGCCCCGATCCGCCTGAGCAACACCGCCACCTACGCCGCGGGACGCCTCCTGCTGCCGCACGCCGCCGCGCCACCGCCGGCGTGGGTCCCGCTCAGCGACGCCCAGCGGCGCGCCGAGGCCGACCGCCACGAGCGCGTGCGCGCCTCCGTCCGCCACCTGGACCGACCTGAGGACTTCGACGAACCCTTCCCCCGCCCGGACCGGGCGACCGGGGGCCCCGCCGCCACGGGGGCGCCGCGATGACCGGCCCGACGCCCCAGCCCCCGCCTCCCTCCGCCTCCCCGATCGCCGGAACCGGCCTGCCCGCCGCCGCGCTGGCCGAGCTCGACGCCGCGCCGGTCGAGGCGCGGAGCCTGCCGACCAGCCCCGCCACCGCGGCCGGGGTCCGCGCCGCCGGACTGCACCTGCGCGACCTGTGGCTGCCCGCCGTCACGCTCGACGGGGACGCCCTGAGGCACAACCTCGACCGGTTCGCCCGGTGGTGCGCCGACCAGGGCGCCGACCTGGCGCCGCACGGCAAGACCACGATGTCGCCGCACCTGTGGTCCGCCCAGCTGGAACGCGGCGCCTGGGGACTGACCGCGGCGACCGTCGCCCAGGCCCGCGTCATGCGCGCCCACGGGGTGCGGCGCGTTCTGATCGCCAACGAGGTCGTGGAGGAGGGGCAGCTCGCCTGGCTCGCGGACGCCCTGGGGGACCCGGACTTCGAGCCCCTGTGCCTGGTGGACTCCGCGGCGGGCGCGCGGATCATGGAGCGCGCCCTGGCCGGAGCGGACCGCCCGCTGCCGGTGCTCGTGGAGCTGGGCGTCGAGGGTCGGCGCACCGGGGTCCGGAGCCTGGACGACGCCCTCGGGCTGGCCCGGACGGTCGCCGCGAGCCCCGCCCTCGTGCTGGCCGGAGTCGAGGCGTTCGAGGGCGTGTTCCCGCAGCGCAGGGACGACGGCTCCCCCGCGCGGGTGCGCGCCTGGCTGGACGTGCTGCTCGCCTTCGCCCGGCGCGCCGACACCGAGGGTCTGTTCGCGCGGGTCGCCGAGGTGATCGTGACCGCGGGCGGCAGCAGCTATCCCGACCTGGTCGCCGACGCGCTGTCCGACCCGCCGGAGCTGACACGGCCGGTACGCCGGATCATCCGCTCGGGCTGCTACGCGACCCACGACGACCTGTTCATGGAGCGCACGTCGCCGCTGCGGTCGGCCGCCGCGGACGATCCGCTGCGTCCCGCGCTCACCTGCCACGCGCGCGTGATCTCCCGGCCCGAACCCGGGCGGGCCCTGCTGGGCGTCGGCAAGCGCGACGTGTCCTTCGACATCGACCTCCCCGTCCCCCGCGCTCTGCTGCGCGACGGGCGGCGGATCCCGTTCGACGGCGGAGCGCGCGTCGTCGAACTCAACGACCACCACGCGTTCCTCGACCTGACCGCCCGGGGAACCGGCGGAGGAGCCGCCGCGCCGGTCGTCGGCGACGTCGTCGAACTCGGGCTGTCCCACGCCTGCACGGTGTTCGACAAGTGGCCGCTGATCCCGGTGCTCGACGCCGAGCACCGGGTCGTGGACGCCGTCCGCACCCTGTTCTGACCGCGTCGGAGAACCGGCGCGCCGCACACCGAAGGAGTCTCACATGGCCAAGAGGAAGCAGGTCGTCACGGCCCCGGACGCCGCACCGCCCGGGGGCCCGTACTCGCAGGCGGTCATCGCCGGTGATTTCGTCCATCTCGCCGGGGCCACCCCGCACCGGCCCGACCGCTCACTCGTGGACGGCTCATTCGAGGAGCAGGCCCGCGCGACCTTCGACAACCTCGCGACCGTGGCCGCGGCCGCCGGGTCGAGTCTGGCCGACGCCGTCCAGGCGAGGGTCTACCTGCGCGACCTGGACGACTTCCAGGCCATGAACGGAATCTTCGCCGAGTACTTCGGCGACGAGCCGCCGGCGCGCACCACCGTCCAGGCCGACCTGCCGGGCTTCCTCATCGAGGTCGACGCGGTGCTCTACAAGCCCGCCGAGTAGCCCGGCCGAGCCGCCCGAGACCCGCGGCGCGGTGCGCACCCCTCGCGGGACCAGCACCGGCACCGCCCGGCACGACGTGCGCCGGGCGGACACCGCACCCCCCGACCGCTCCTGACCCCGCGGTCGCACCGAGCGTCACTCCCCCATGACTTTTGGACGTGTGTCATGATCGAATCCTCCATGGGCTACCTGGTGGCCCTCCTCGCCGCGGTCCTCCTCATGCTCGGTATCAGCTGGTGGGTCGCCCGGCGCACGAGCAGCGGAGAGGACTTCCTGCTCGCCGGACGCAAACTCAGCACCCCCCTGGTGATGGGCAGCACGCTGGCCACACTCGTCGGAACCGGATCGAGCCTCGGCGCCGTGGGCTTCGCCTACCAGAACGGCTGGGCGGGCGCTCTGTACGGGATCGGCGGCGCGCTCGGCGTCTTCCTCCTGCTGTGGCTCTTCGCGGACGTGCGCGAACACGGCTTCATGACCTTCGCCGAGGAGATGAGCTACTACTACGGCGCCAGCCGCGCGGTGAAGGGCGTCGTGGCCGTCCTTCTCTTCCTGGCCTCCGTCGGCTGGCTGGGCGCGCACATCATGGGCGGGGCGATGTACCTGTCCTTCCTCACCGGTATGGACGAGAACCTGGCCAAGGTGGTCATCGCCCTGGGCTTCGGCCTCTACACCGTGGTCGGCGGATACCTGGCGGTGGTCATCACCGACGCCGTCCAGGGCACGATCCTCTTCCTCGGCTTCACCATCCTCGCGGTGCTGGCACTGGTGACCGTCGGCGGGTTCGACGGGATGCGCGAGGGCACCTCCGACGAGGCCGCCTCCCTGCTGGGCGTCGAGGCCCTGGGCCCGCTGCCCGCGCTGTCGCTCGCGGTGGTCATCGCCGTCGGGGTCCTGGCCACGCCGTCCTACCGGCAGCGGATCTACTCCGCGGCCGACGTCCGCACGGTGCGCCGCAGCTTCCTGCTCGCCGGGGTGCTGTTCGCCGTCTTCTCCCTCCTCCCGGCCGTCGCGGGGATGTCCGCCAACGCGCTGGCCCCCGGGCTGGAAAACCCGGACATGGCCTTCCCCTACCTGGCCACGACCCTGTTCCCCGTCTGGGTGGGCGCGTTCCTGCTGGTCGCGGGGTTGTCGGCGACGATGTCCTCCGGTGACTCCGACGCGATCGTCGGCGTGACCATCCTGATGCGCGACGTCTCCCAGGTGGTGACGGGGCGGCTGCCGAAGGCGGAGCGGCTGGTGGCCCACTCGCGGTGGGCGCTGGGGGCGGTGCTCCTGCTGGCCCTGGTGTTCGCCCTGCTGGCCACGACGATCATCGGCTACATCACGATGATGATCTCCACGGTCCTCACGGGGCTGCTGGTGGCCGCGGTCCTGGGCAAGTTCTGGCCGCGCGCCACGTGGCAGGGCGGGATCGCCGCGATGGCCGGCGGTTCGGCGGCGGCGCTGGTCGTGAACAACGTGGACGCCTACAGCGCGTTCTGGGGGAACGCTGTGCTGCCCTCGTTGGGGGCGGCCCTGGTGGCGGGGGTGGTGGTCAGCCTGCTCACCCCGCGCACGCGGGTCACCCGGGAGGAGGCGCTGCGCCGTCTCGCGGAGGAGAGGTCGGCGCTCGACGTCGGAACCCAGGTGAGGGGCGGGGAGCCCGCCGAGGAGCGGTAGGGGGCGTCGCCCCGGCCGCGGCGTCCGCGAGCACCTCGAGGGGTGCGGTCACGAGGACGTGTCCAGACGGATCGCCGCGGGGCACACCTGCGCGGACTCGTGTACGGCGGGGGACAGGGACGCCTCGGGTTCGGCGTCCAGGAGGACCACGACCCCGTCCTCCTCGCGCTGGTCGAACACCTCGGGCGCGATCAGGGCGCACCGCCCCGCGCCGACCGGCCCCGCGCGGCGGGTGTTCGCCGCCAGGTCGGGGCCACGGACACGGCGCGGGCACGGTGCGGCGGAGCGGTCAGGGCCGCACCGCGTCCTCCCCGGACACCGCGACGAGGGTCGTGGACGGCGACGCCGCGAGGTCGGCGAGCAGCTGCCGGTCGTGCGTGGCGACGACGACGGCCGCCGGGGTGGCGCCCAGCGCGTCCGTGAACTCGTCGACCAGCAGCGACGACAGATGGTTCGTGGGTTCGTCGAGGATCAGCAGGTCGGGCCGCTCCGCCAGGCACAACGCGAGGTGGAGGCGGCGCTTCTGTCCCTCCGACATCCGACCGACCGGGGTGCGCAGCGCCTCGCCGTCCAGCAGACCCGTGCCGCGCGGGGCCACCAGGTCGGACTCGGCCAGCAGACCCCGTGACACGAGCCGGTCGGTGTGCCGACGGTAGACCTCATGCGCCTGCAGTCTGTCCGCCCAGGCCGGGACCTCCTGGGACAGGTACGCGATCCGGGCGTCGTCGGATCGGTGCACCGCCCCGGTGGTCGGGGCGATCTCGCCGGTCAGGACCCCGAGCAGCGTCGATTTCCCAGCGCCGTTCGGGCCCGTGACCAGCAGCCGGTCACCGCCCCCGACCTCCAGGGAGACCGGTGCGCGCAGGCGTCCCTCGACGGTCACGCCGTCGCACCTCAGGATGGGCGCGCCGCGCCTGGTCGGCAGGTACGGCCAGCTCAGCGAGAGCGGCGGCCGGGGAACCGTGATCCGGTGCGCCTCCAGCGCCTCCTGCTTGCGTCTGAGGCTCTGCACCACACCCGGGGCGTGCGACTGGCGTTGGTGCTTCCCAGTGCCCTTGTCCGGCCGCCACCCGGTCGACACCCTGGTCCGCGCCTCCTGCACCGCCTGTGTCAGCCTGGCGTGCTCGGCTCGCTGCTCCTCGTACTCCTGGGTCCACCGCTCGCGCTCGCGTCCGCGGCCCTCCCGCCAGGACTCGTACCCTCCGGCGAACACCCGGGGGCGTCCGTCCATGCTCGGATCCAGGTCGAGGAACTCGTCGGCGACCTCGCGCAGCAGGGCGCGGTCGTGGGTGACGACGGCCAGGCCGCCGGGGTGCGACCGCAGGTGCGCGGCCAGGAACTCCAGCGCCCCGGCGTCGAGGTGGTTGGTCGGCTCGTCCAGCAGCAGGATGTCGTGGTGCGCGCCGAGGACGCACGCCAGGCGCACACGGTAGCGCTCACCGACGGACAGGGTGCTGAGCGCGCGGTCCCGGTCGGTGCACGCGCCGAGCCCCTCCAGGGCGACGTCGACCCGGCGTTCGGCGTCCCAGGCGTCGAGCCGCGTGGCGGCGTCGAGGGCGGCCGTGTACAGGGAGTCGGCTCCCTCGTCGCCGTTCGCCAGGCCCGCCGTGGCGAGGTCCAGCGCCGCCAGGGCGAGGTGGGAGAGGCGGACGGACTCGGCGACCAGGGCGCCGACGGTCTCGCCGTCGCGGGAGGCGAGCGACTGGTGGACGACGCCCACCGTGCCGGCGCGGTCCACCTGGCCGTCGTCGGGTTCGAGGTCACCGGAGAGCACGCGCAGCAGCGTCGTCTTGCCGCGGCCGTTCTCACCGACCAACGCCATCCGCGTCCGTTGGGAGATCGTGGCGTCGACGCCGGACAGGACCGGGCGTCCGCCGAGGACCACGCGGATCCCACGGGCACGCAGATGGGCGCTCACGCCGGCCGGAAGCCTGTCGGCCGTGGTCAGTTCGGTGATGAGTTCGTGTGTCGGGCGGCTGGACAGCCGGTGGGAATGTGCGTTCACAGGGTGCTCCACGTGTCGCGGCGGAGCCGGGCAGCACGAGGGCACCGCCCGGCATGGGTACCGGGACGGCGGACACATGAAGGATGAGCTCGGTGCCGCGCCGTCAGGCGCGGTGGCGGGGCCTCATGTAGGTGGTGCCGGAGGTGCCTGTGAACATGGTGACCACGGTAGCCGATGGCTCGGGCGGGACGGTGACGGATCGACGTGACGCTCATGACGCCAGGGACGACGAGCGTCGGTGCCCATCAGCCGACCCCACCATTGGTGATGACCGAGCTGGTCGTTTCCATACCCGAAATCGCCCCTGACCTGTGGAAACAGGTTAACGTAAGGGTTTTCGGCTAACATTTCAATAACGGGCGCGTGGGTAGCATTTCCTTATGAGTTCCGTATGGGGCGCGGGCTACTGTCGGTACGTTGTCAGTGGTTTCGGCACTGATGGAATTCGCGGACCATCATCCGATGGGCCGCGATCCAGCGCAACGCGGAACGAGGGAACATGAGCGTGGAAGAATGAAGTGGAATAGCGAAGCGTGCGTTGGCGACCGCCGGTGTCACCGCGGCCGTGACGTTCGGCGGATTCCTGGCCACCCCGGCCGTCCAGGCCCAGGAGGACGACCCCGCGTCCATCGCCAATCCCGCGCATTCCACGCAGCTGGCCGAAGCCAATCCCACTGAGGGCACCGAGTCGGATCACGCGGAGTCGCAGGCGAGCCAGACGACCCAGACATTCGACGGGGACTACGTCGTGGTGGGGGGTGCGAGCATGTTCGTCGGCAACTGCTTCAACGCCCGAAACATCAACATCGACAGCCGGCGGTACCAGGATTGCGGAGTCGAGCGCGCGGCCCTCAACATCACCGGCGACGTGATGACGGAGTACCACCGGGAACACCTCTTCCTCGGGAACGACTGGGAGGTCCGAGGCGGCACCATCGCCCTCAATGGCGGCGTCTACGAGGGGAACAACTTCGTCGCGAATACCATCATCATCCGCGGCAACGCGCTGTTTGTGGGCCGCAACACATTCGAGGGAGAGGTCTTCGTCAAGGACCCCGACCAGATCGCCGGAGAGGTCTTCTTCCTCGACGAGATCACGACCCAGCACGTCGACACGATCGGGAACCGCGTCGACACTCTCCTGAACTGCACTAACCAGTTGCTCGAACCGCAGGCGTTCGGCCTGCTCGACACTGAAGGCGAGTACGCCGTCCCCACGATCGACGGCGAGGTCGGCATCCACAACCTGGTCGCCGCGGCGAACCAGACCGATGAGATCGGGCAGTGCGCCCAGGTGCTCTCCGACAACCACTACGCGCACTACAGCGCCATCGCCACGGTGGACGGCCCGCGCAACGCAACGGCGCCCAACGCCATCACCCACGCGGAGATCGAACTCTTCGACCGGGAGCTGCGGGAGTGCCGCGACCAGATGAACGCCGCTCGCCCGCAGAGCCCCGGCGCGGCCGTGGGGGCCCTGCTCGACTGCGGGGAGTCCATGCTCACGGCGCCCAAGGACCAGCACCAGTAAGGCTGTGAGGGCCCCGCACCGGCCCTCTGACCCGGCCCTCGGACGTGCTTGGCGGCGAGTCGTGTTCGTTGACGTGTCCGTGCGGGTCAGAGGCGGGTGCGGTGATGGGAACGGCCACCTCGGCCATGGTCGACGGCGGAGTCGGCGCATGACGTGGTGGCCGTCGCGGTCACACCGCGCGAGCGAGAGCCGCGCGGAGGAGGGCGGCGCCGCCCTCGGCCAGCCAGTCCCGGAATGTGCGCAGGCCCGGGTGGAGTGCGCGGAGGGCCTCGATGTCCGCGTGCCAGCGGTGGCCGGCGAGCCAGAGGCGGCGGGCTTCGGCCACCTCCGGACCCAGCGCCCCGGCCTCAGCCGCGCTCAACGGCTCGTACCTGAGGTCGAGGCCCGTCGCGGCGTTGATGGCGCCGAAGGCCTCGTTCGGCGTCGGGGCGTCGCCGGCGAGTTCGAGGGTACGGCCGGCGAAACGGTCGGGGTCGGCGAAGGCCATGGCCGCGAACTCCGCGATGTCCTCCAGGGCGATCAGCTGCACCGGTTCGTCAGCGGGGAACACGTGACGGCTCACACCGTCGGCGACGTCGTCGACACCGACACCGGTGCCGAGGAAGTTCGTCATGAAGCGGACCGGGCGCAGCACTGTCGCGGTCAACCCGCTCGCCCACAGGTGTCGCTCGACCCGCTGCTTCCCTCCGACCTGCTCGGCCACCCCACCCGAGAACGAGCCGAGACCGGTGAACACCGCCTGCTCCACGCCCGCCGCGACCGCCGCGTCGATCGCCGCCCCACCGCGTCGGAATTCCAGGTCGTTGTCGGCGCCCCCGGACGCGTACGCCATGGGCGGCACGATGAATACGCCCTGCGCACCCGCGAACGCCGTCTCGAGGGACCCGGGATCGTCCAGGTCGCCGACAACCAGCTCGGCGCCCTCCGCCTCCAGCGCGGTGGCCGCGGGGGAACCGTGCCCACGCACCAACGCCCTGACCCGATGGCCGTCGGCGAGCAGCCGCCGCGCGGTCGCACCGCCCTGACGGCCGGTAGCGCCGGTGACCACGATCGTTCTTGTGTCGCCCATCGTTCCCCTCCTGGTGCCGAAACGGGTTGATCGACCCGTATGGCCACGGTAGATTCACCGCGGCCTACCGAAGGGGTTACGTGACATGGATGTTCCGGTTCACGCCCGCCGAGCCGACGCCCGACGCAACCGCGACCTTATCCTGGGCGCGGCCCGCCGGGCCATCGCCACGGAGGGGACGTCCGTTCCCCTCGCTCTCATCGCCCGCGCGGCGGGCGTGGGCGCCGGCACCGTCCACCGGCACTTCCCCACCAAGGAAGCCCTGGTCGAAGCCGTCCTCGCCGCCCAGATCGACGAGATCGTCGTACGCGTGGAACACAGGCGCGGTCGCGCGGATCCGGGTCGGGCCCTCGTCGCCCTCCTCACCGACGTCATCGAATCGGCGGGCGGACGCTCGAGCCTCTGCGAGTTCCTGCGGGCGGACGCGGGCTGGCCGCGGACCACGCTGCACGCCTCGGCGCTCCGGCTCGACGAGGCACTGCGTGAGCATCTGAGCGCCGCACAGCGCGGTGGCCGGGTCCGCCCGGACGTCACCGTCGAGGAGGTCAAAGCACTGATCACCGGTTGCGTCGCGATGACGGTGAGCGGACACGGCGGTGAGCGGATGGCCCGGCTCGTCCTGGAGGTCCTCTGCGGGGTCCCGGCGCACGGCGTCACGGAACAGACGAAGAGCGCCCTTAATCGTGACTCACCCCGTGCGCCGCACGGAACCCGTGACCACGAGAGGCCGCCCAGGTGGTGCCGGATATGCGGAGTCGCCCTGGCCGCTCGTCGGTCCGGTCGTCCCGCACGCTACTGCGGACCGACGTGTCGGAAGCGGGCTCAGCGGCGGAGGGACCGGAGCGCCTCCAGGACCGACTGACACCCCGGGGGCCGACTCACGCGGTGCCAGGACGGCGCTGGTACTGATCGAGTGCGGCCTTGGTGGTGGAGACGTCCTGGAACACCAGCTCCCACGGACCGGTGTTCACCTCGAAGTCCTTCCCGAAGCCGACCTGGTGGACATACCCAAGGGCAAGGAGGGGCGTCCCAGCAAGGGCCCTGACGCTCAAGCGGGCACAAGCGGTGCTGAGCGGCGCTGAGGGAACGCGGCTGTGCGCCTACGTGGTGCTGTCCCTGATGACCGGAGTCCGCACCGAGGAAGCCCGGGCGCTGGTGTGGCCCCACGTCCACCTGGACCCGCCCGGCGACATTCCTCCCCACGTGGAGGTCTGGCGTTCCGTCCGGGCCACGGGCGACACCAAGACGAAGAAGAGCCGCTGGACCCTCGCGCTGCCGGAGCCGGTCGTGGAGGCGTTGAGGGCGCGCAAGGACATCCAGGAAACCGACCGGAAGGTGGCAGGGAAGAAGTGGGAGGAGAACCGGTTGGTGTTCTGCTCCCAGGTGGGGACCAAGCTCGACGCGGCCAACGTCCGCCGTGGCTTCCGCGCGATCATCAGGGAGTCCAGGATCGGCGGGAGCTGGACACCCCGGGAACTCCGGCACAGCTTCGTCTCGCTGATGTCGGAGAAGGGCGTACCGGTCGAGGAGATCGCGCGCCTGGTGGGCCACAGCAGCACCGCCACGACGGAGACGGTCTACCGGAAGGAACTCCGGCCGGTCATCACCAAGGGTGCTGAGGTGATGGGGAACCTCTTCGCCTGATCGCGGCCACCCCGGACCGCTGGCTCCCTATTTGGCCCCCGAATGACAAACGCCGGTCCCGTAGGACCGGCGTTTGTGCTGGTCGGGGTGGCGGGATTTGAACCCACGACCTCTTCGTCCCGAACGAAGCGCGCTGCCAAGCTGCGCTACACCCCGAAGCAACGTCCCCAAGTCTAGCGGACGCGGGGAGTGCTCGGGCACACCGTTTCCGGGATCCGGGGGGCTCTCAGGAGGCGGCGACGAGGTCCAGCAGCGACGCCTCCGGCCGGCAGCAGAACCGTACCGGCGCGTACGGCGAGGTCCCCAGCCCGCCCGACACGTGCAGCCACGCGTCCTCGTACCGGTGCAGCCCCCACGCACGGCGGCGGTCGATCCCGCAGTTCGTGACCAGCGTCCCGTAGAACGGCAGGCACAGCTGTCCGCCGTGCGTGTGGCCCGCGAGCAGCAGCTGGTACCCGTCGGCGGCGAACCGGCTCAGGTTGGCCGGTTCCGGCGAGTGCAGCAGCCCCACCCGGACGTCCGCGTGCGGGTCGGCCGGACCGGCCACGTCGTCGTACCGGTCCATCCTGATGTGCGAGTCGTGCACGCCCGCCAGCGCCACGTCCAACCCGCCCGCCTTGAGCGCGCCCTTGCGGTTGTTCAGGTCGAGCCACCCCGCCGCCGACATCGCCTCGCCCAACTCACGCCAGGGAAGATCCGGCGTCCGGCGCTTGGCGTAGTCGGTCCGGCTCGTCCGCCACAGGTACCGCGCGGGGTTCTTCAGCTGCGGCGAGTACAGGTCGTTGGACCCGAACACGAACGCGCCCGGCCGGTCCAGCAGCGGCCCCAGAGCGTCGACGAACGGCCCCACCGCGTCGGGGTGGGCCAGCGAGTCCCCCGTGTTGACCACCAGGTCCGGCTCGTGCTCCGCCAGTCCCCGGATCCACTCGATGAGCATCCGCCGGCCCGGGGTCAGGTGCGCGTCGGACAGGTGCAGGATCCGCAGCCGGTCGCTCCCCGGAGGAAGCAGCGGCAGCTCGTACCGCCGCAGCCGGAACCAGTTGCGCTCGATCACCGAGGCGTACGCCACACCGGCCACGCCGATCGCGCCCGTCACGGCGGCCGCGCGTCCGATCCGGCGCAGGACCCGTCCGCTGTCCGTTCCCATCCACACTCCTTCGTCGGTCGACTGATCATCTCAGCACGCGCGGTGCGCGTGTTCACAAACCGTTGGTCCGGCGGAAGCCGCCCGCCGTAGGATCGGTGCCATGTCCGAACTCAAAGACCGCCTCAAGAACGACCTGACCACCGCCATCAAGGCGCGTGACACGGTCCGCACCGGCACCCTGCGCATGGTCATCGCCGCCATCTCCACCGAGGAGGCGTCCGGAGCCGCCCAGCGCTCCCTCGACGACGACGAGATCATCAAGCTCCTCACCCGCGAGGCCAAGAAGCGCAAGGAAGCCGCCGAGGCGTTCGAGAAGGGCGGCCGGGCCGACCAGGCCGCCGCCGAGCGGGCCGAGAACGAGGTCATCTCCGAGTACCTCCCGGCGCAGCTCTCCGACGAGGAGCTCGCCCAGCTGGTCGCCGCCGCGATCACCGAGACCGGAGCCGAGGGCCCCCGCGCGATGGGGCAGGTCATGAAGGCGGTCGGGCCGCGCGTCGCCGGCCGGGCCGAGGGCTCCCGCGTGGCCGCGGAGGTCAAGCGCCAGCTGGCCTGAGGCGGGAACGCGCACCCGGGGCGGGGGGGGGGGGGGGGGGGGGGGGGGGGGGGGGGGGGGGGGGGCCCGCGGGCGGGCCCGGGGGGGCGCCCCCCCCCCCCCCCGCCCCCCCCCCCCCCCCGCCCCCCCCCGCCCCCGCCGGGGGGGCGCCCCCCCCCCCCCCGCGCGCCGCG
>NZ_JBITHK010000020.1:0-59217 GCF_044457925.1 Nocardiopsis sp. NPDC050513
GGTGGATCGTGTGTCCGGTCGCTCTTCCGTGGAAGGCGTCTGCGTTTCCGCTTTGTTGTGTCTTTACTTTATCAGGTGTTCCGTGCCCCGCCAAATCGGCGGTTTCGGATCAACCGAACGGGGTAAAGCACCCGTGTGTCAGACTTTATCCTGATTCGCACCATTCTCGATCGCAATTGATCGGCCCTGGAGCGCCCACCGAGCATACCGGTCCCGAGCGCATGCTCGAACCAGTGGATTCAGTGGAAGGAGTTCAGATCGCGGCCCGGTTCCGAGTCGGCCCCTGGGGGCCGCTCGCCGTCCCGCGGCGACTCGGAGAACATTACCCCCAGCCCCGCCCCCAGGCAAACCGGGATCCCTGTGTCGGTGGTCACCCGAGCGCCGGCGTCCTCCGCCTCCGCCAGTCCGTACCCGCCGGATTCCCCGTCCTCCGCACCCTCCGCCTCACCCTCACCACCGGAACCGGGGAACACCCACCGAAGCGGGCGACCTGATCACCGACGAGCCCCGGACGGACGGTGACGCCCGGCCCGAGTGCCTCGGGACCGGACGCGACGCCGCCATGGTCGACGGGGAGCCCGGCCCGTGCTCGGGCCGGGCTCCCCGGAACGCCACTCACCCCGGGGAGATCAGTTCTCCCCGTCCATGTCGTCCTCCATGGAGTCGGTCATCTCGTCGTCCATGGTGTCCCCGTCCATGTCATCCGACATGTCCTCCTCCATGGAGTCGCCCTCCATGTCCTCGGTCATGTCGTCCTCCATGGAGTCGTCCTCCATGTCGTCGGTCATCTCGTCCTCGGTGCCCTCCTCCATCTCCTCGGACTCCACGGAGGACCCGTCGGACGCCGTGTCGTTGCAGGCGGCCATGGTGAGGACGGCCGTGGCACTGATCGCTCCGGCCATGAGCAGGCGGCGGAGGGTGCTGGCTGCGGGCATGATGAACTCTTTTCCGTTCTGATCCGTTGTCCGGTCGTCCCTGGGCAGCGGACGCTCCCAGGGAGGCTTGTGCGCGCACGCGGACGGCGCGCGGTCAGGTGACGACGACTTCGATCGTGTGGTGGCCGGTCGCCCCGTCGGGGGCCACGGCCGCCCGGTCCGGGGTCTGGGTCCCGCCGTCCCTGTCGGTGGCGCGTACGGAGATCCGGTGTTCTCCCGGCTCGGCGTCCCACTCGTGGACCCACTGACGCCAGGTGTCGGCCGTGTCCTCCTCGGCCAACGCCGCCTCCCGCCACTCGCCGTCGTCCACGCGGACCTCCACCCGGTCGATCCCCGTGTTCTGCGCCCAGGCCACACCCGCGAGCGTGACCGTTCCGGCGGGCACCGTCGCGCGTTCGCGCGGTGTGTCGATCCGGGACTGGGTCTTGATCGGCCCCCGGGCCGACCAGCCCCTCGGGACCCAGTAGGCGTCGAAGGCGTCGAAGGTGGTCAGTTCGATGTCGACGATCCACTTGCAGGCCGACACGTAGCCATACAGACCGGGCACGACCATGCGCGCCGGGAACCCGTGGTCGTAGGGGAGCGGCTGGCCGTTCATGCCGATGGCGATCAGGGCGTCGCGGCCGTCCATCACGTCGGCCACGGGCGTGCCGATGGTCATGCCGTCGTCGGACCGCGACACGAGCTGGTCCGCCGGACCGCCGTCCGCGGGCGGGCGCACACCCGCCTCCTCCAGGAGGGCGGCGAGCGGAACACCGATCCAGCGCGCGTTGCCCACGTACTCCCCGCCGACCGGGTTGGAGACGCACGCCAGGGTGATGTCCCGTTCGACGAGATCGTCGCGGGCGAGCAGATCGGCGTACGTGTACACCCGCTCGCGCGCCCCGAGGCCGTGGACGCGCAGCGACCAGGTGGAGGCGTCCACCCGGGGGATGGAGAGCGCCGTGTCGATCCGGTAGAAGTCCTCGTTCGGGGTGAAGAAGGAGGCCAGGCCGTCGATCTCCAGGTCCGCGCCGTCCGGGACGGGCGCGGCCACGGACGCGGGCCTGGGCAGGGTGACGTCCTCCCGTGCGAGCCCGACGCCCGCCCCCGACGAGCTGAACAGCCGGGCGGCCGTCCCCGCGCCCGCCGAGGCCACGGCCGCGGCCCCCGCGAGCAGGGTGAACCTCCGCCGGTCGAACCCCCGGGGCTCCTCCTCCGCGTGCTCGGTCCCGTCGGATCCGTCCGGCCCCGCCTCCTCTCGCCCGGACGGCGCGGCCGCCGGTCGGGACGCGGCCCCCAGCAGCCAGAGCAGGACCGTGCCGCACACGGCCGCCCCGGTGAGCGTCGGCAGCGTGTCGAGGATCCCGCTCCCCGGCCGGGTGAGCGCGGCGGCCAGACCGACGGCCGCGAACGCCGCGATCCCGACGTGGCCGATCCACCTCCGTCGCGCCGCGCCCGCGCCCAGCAGAGCGGCGGCGCCCGCCAGGATCACGCCCATGCCGACGAAGAGAGCGATCTTGTCGGCGGTCCCGAACGTGTCGATCGCGAACTGCTTCACCGGCTGCGGGGTGAGGTCGACGACGGCGTCGCCCACCGCCAGGAGCGGGGCTGACGAGGGCCTGGACAGCAGGGCGCCGACGACCTCGGCCGACGCGAGCGCGGCACCGGCCGCGACGAGGCCGACGATCGCTCCCGGACCGCGTCCGGTGGTACGGGTGGTGTCGAACATGCCCTGGGTTCGGATCCGCTCCGGTCGAGGAGACGTGGGGTGTGGTCACGAACTGATAAACATGTTCCGGCCGAGACGTCACCTCACCGTCCCCCGCGCCGAACAGGGAGACGACGGCAGGTGGGAAGAGGGTGACCGTGGAACGGGTGAGAGGCATCAGGATGGATGGCGCCGGGAGGCCCGGCGGTGGATCCGTGCCGTCGAACGACGAGTTGGCCGGGCTGCTCCGCCAGGCGGCGGTGGGCGACCTGGCCGCGTTCGAACGCGTCTACCGGGAGCTGAGCGGTCCCGTGTTCGGGGTGGTGCGGAGGGTCCTCCTGGACGAGGCCCAGTCCGAGGAGGTGGCCCAGGAGGTGTTCCTGGAGGTGTGGCGGCACTGCGCCCGATTCGACCGGGCACGGGGGAGCGCGCGCTCCTGGGTGTTGACCATCGCGCACCGACGGGCCGTCGACCGGGTGCGGTCGGAGGAGGCCGCGACCGAGCGCGCGACCGCGGCGGGACGGTTGGAGCCGGGGGCGACCCCGGCCGACGGCGTGGAGCAGCACGTCGAGACCAGCCTCGAACGCGAGAAGGTGCGGCGCTGTCTGCGCCGCCTCACCGCGCTCCAGCACGACGCCGTCCGGCTCACGTACTACACGGGGTACACGCAGCGGGAGGCCGCCGCGCTGCTGGAGGTTCCGCTGACCACGTTGAAGGGGCGTCTGCGGGACGGCCTGATCCGGCTCCGTGACTGCCTGGGGGTGACCGCATGAGCGACGTGGACGTCCACGGACTGATCGCCGGATACGCGGTGGACGCGCTGGAGGCCGAGGAACGGGACGCCGTCGAGCGTCACCTGCCGGAGTGCGAGGACTGCCGCCGGGACCTGGCGGAGTTCCGGGAGACGCTGGTCAGGCTGGCGTACGCCGAGGCCGCGCAACCGTCGGAGGAACTGTGGACGCGGGTCAGCGCGCTCGCGAGCCGAACGAGACAGGCCCCGCTCCCGTCAGCGCCGAGGACGGACGGGACGGCGGAGGACGGCGGTCGCGGTCACGGGGACGGGACCGACGGCGGGGACGGGACCGGGAACCGCGGCGGGGACGGGAGCACCGCCGATGTCGTGCACGGCCCCGCGCGCTGGTGGCGCGGCCGGCTGCCGTGGCTCGTCGCGGCGGCGTGCGCGCTGGTCGCGGTGGCGCTCGGCGCCGCGCTGCTGTCGGTGGACCGCAGCATGGACGAGTCGAGGCGGCACCACGCCGAGGTCGAGGCGCTGCTGGCGGCTCCGGACACGCACATGCACGAGGGGCCGCTCGGCGAGGGCGCCAGGGCGACGGCCTTCACGTCCTACGAGATGGACGCGCTCATGCTGGTCGTCGACGGGCTGCCGGACACGCCGCCGGGGATGGAGTACCAGATGTGGTACGTCGACGAGGACGGCATGCGGTCGGCCGGGATGCTCACGCTGTCGGACGACGGCCGGTACTCCGGCATGGCCCACGACATGGGGACGCCGATCCAGGTGGGGGTCTCCCTGGAGCCCGAGGGCGGCATGCCCGAGCCGAGCGAGCAGCCGATGAAGTTCGATCTCTGACCGCCCCGCGGCGGATTGTCGGGAGGTGACAACCGCACCCGGCCGGACACTCACTTCGGGACGGAGAAACCGCGCCACCGTGTCACCTACGGTCGCAGTACTCCGGGGAGGGGGTGGCGAAGGCTCTCCGGTGCGGCGCGGACCGCTTCGCCCGTCCCCGACCCCTACGGAGACACGATGGCAGCAGCACGTCCGTCCGGCACCTCCCCCCTGAACCGAACCCTGAGCACGGTGCGGGTGCTCGTCCGGTCCGGGGTGATCAGCCCCGGACGACCCGACCGGATCGTCCGCCAACTCCGCGCCCTGCGCGTGTGGGGCGCGACCGTGGCCGGCGCCTACGCCGCCGCGAACGAGCGCGTCCCCGACGCCGTGGCGATCGTCGACGAGCGGGGAGCGTTCACCTTCCGCGAGATGGTCCTGCGCGGGCGCGCCCTCGCCCGGGAGCTGCACCGGGCGGGCGTGGGAGCGGGGTCGCGCGTGGGCGTGCTGTGCCGCAACCACAGCGCGTTCGTGCAGACGATGATCGCCTGCGGTCGGCTGGGCGCCGACGCCGTCCTCCTCAACACCGGGCTGGCCCCGGGGCAGCTGGCCGCCGCCACGACGGCGAACCAGGTGTCGGTCCTGGTCCTGGACGAGGAGTTCGACGCGCAGTGCGCGGAGGTCCCGTCCGACGTCGCCCGCGTCCGCGCGTGGGGGGACGGTCCCGCCGGGGGACTCCGGGTGCCGTGGAGCGCCCAGGAGAGCGCGGAGGCCGAACCGGCGCCGCCCGAGCGTCCGGGACGGCTGATCATCCTCACCTCGGGAACCACGGGCACACCGAAGGGGGCGCGACGCCCGACGCCCCGGGGCCCGCGGGACGCGGCGGCGATCCTCTCCAGGATCCCGCTGAACTCCGCGGACCGGATCCTCGTCTCGGCCCCGGCCTTCCACGCGTGGGGGCTGGCGGGCGTCCAGTTGGGCATGACCATGCGCGCGACACTGGTCATGCGCCGTCGTTTCGATCCCGAGGACGTGCTGCGCACGGTGGCGGAGCAGCGGTGCACGGCGCTGTTCGCGGCCCCGGTGATGCTGCGGCGGATCATGGACCTGCCCGCACGGGTGCGGGCGGGGTACGACACCTCCTCGCTGCGGATCGTGGCGTGCAGCGGGTCGGCGATGAGCCCCCGGCTGATCACGGAGTTCATGGACGAGTTCGGGGACGTGCTCTACAACCTGTACGGCTCGACCGAGGTGTCGTGGGCGACCATCGCGACCCCCGAGGACATGCGGGCGGTGCCGACGACGGCGGGACGCCCGCCGTTGGGCACGCGGGTGGCGATCCTCGACGCGGACGGCGCGCAGGTGCCGCCGGGGACGGAGGGTTCGATCTTCGTCGGCAACGACATGCTCTTCGACGGCTACACGAACGGCGCGAACAAGAACCGCGCGCACGGGCTCATGGAGACGGGCGACCGCGGGCGACTCGACGCCGACGGGCTGCTGCACGTGTCCGGGCGCGACGACGACATGATCGTCTCGGGCGGGGAGAACGTGTTCCCGCGTCCCGTGGAGGAGGCGATCCTGACGCTGCCCTCCGTGAGCGAGGTCGCTGTGACGGGTGTGCCGGACGAGGAGTTCGGGCAGCGGTTCGCGGCGTTCGTCGTGCCGCGGGAGGGCGCGGAGGTGGACCCGGACGAGGTCCGCGCGGTCGTCCGTACCGAGGTCAGCCGGTTCGCCGTGCCGCGCGACGTGGTGCCGCTGGACGAGTTGCCGCGCAACCCCGCGGGCAAGGTGATGAAGCGGCACCTTCCGACGGACCTCCCCCCGCGGTGACGGCCGCTCCGGACACCTCGTGCACGAGGACATCGAAGACTTTGACATCGTGTGCGCGGTAACTACCATGAGTCCGGTGTCGGACCGAACCCCTGGCCCCGAGGGCGGTTCCCCCCTCCCACCCGTCGACGAGCAGATGTGCTTCGCGCTGTACACCGCCGCGCGGGCCGTCACCAACATCTACCGGCCCCACCTCGACCCGTTGGGCCTGACCTATCCCCAGTACCTGGTGATGATGCTGTTGTGGGAGCGGGAGGAATGCTCGGTCAAGGAGATCGGCGCCGTCCTGCAACTCGACTACGGCACCCTCACCCCGATGCTGAAGCGTCTGGAGACTCGGGGACTCCTCCACCGCGGCCGTGACCCGGAGGACGAGCGGACCGTCCGTGTCGCCGCCACCGAGGAGGGCAGGCGGCTGCGCGTCCGGGCCGAGGGGATCCCGGACGCGATCGGTCGCGCCATCGACCTGCCCGGGGACGAGTTCGAGGCCACGCGCCTGTCCCTGGGGCGTCTGCGGGCGAACGTGCTCGGGCACGGGGCGGACACTCCGCGGCGACGGCGTACCTGAGTCTCCGTCGCGCGTGTCCGCCGCCGGGGGACGGCGGCGGACACGGTGGCGGCGGGGACGGGCACCACGGGGGTCGTGCCCGTCCCCACGTGTGTGGGCGGGCCCGCGTGCCCGCCCACGCGCGGTCCCGGATCGGCCCGAACCCCGTACGCGGCGGAGTCTCTGCGTTACCGTGGGGACATGTCGATCTGGGCGTCCGACAACCGCAGCGGACAGGTGCGCGAGGCCCTGACCATGCTCCTGTCCCAGGGGGTGATCGACGACTTCCGCATCCGCCCCGAGGACGAGTTCCCCTTCCGGGTGCAGATCGCCGCGGGGGTGGTGCCGATGACCGAGCACCAGGCCGCGCACTTCGTGCTGGGCGCCACGGTCGCCCACTTCGGGCGTCTGGCCAGGGGCGAGAGCACCCTGTGACGCCTCCCCGTCACGTCACCGGTTCGCCGATGCCCCAGAAGGCGGCGGTGTGCCCGGTCGAGCAGACGGTGTCGAGGAAGTGGGCGCCCGCGCTCCCGCATCCGGACGAGGGGTCGACGGGGGTGCCGTGTCCCATACCGGTCACCGTGTAGCGGGCGACGGCCGCGGTCGTCGGTCCGCCGCCGTGGTAGGCGGCCGTGGTGGAGCCGCCCAGGTCCTCGGTGGAGTCGGGTGCTCCGGGCACGCCCGCGACATCGGTCCACTGGGCGACGCTCGCGTCCGCGTTGGCGGGCACCACCGTGTGGTCGGCGGTGCCGTGCCAGACGGCGACGCGCGGCCACGGGCCCGTCCAGTCGGGGTTCTTGGCGCGCACCTGGTCGCCCCACAGTTCGGGGGTACGCGACCGGCCCGGGTTCATGCAGGTGAAGGCGTCGATCACGGTGCGGGCGCAGCCCACGGGGACACCGGCCACGATCGATCCGCCGGCGAAGACGTCGGGGTAGGCGGCGAGGAGTTCGCCGGTCATCGCGCCGCCCGCGGAGAGGCCGGAGGCGTACACCCGTCCGTCGTCGAGCCCGTACCGGGCCACGGCGTAGGCGACCATGGAACGCACGGAGGCGGCCTCGCCGGAGCCCCGGGCCACGTCGCCGGGGGAGAACCAGTTGAAGCAGCGGTTGAGGTTGTTGGTGTAGCGCTGTTCGGCGTAGACGAGCGCGAAGCCGTGGGCGTCGGCGTGCTCGGCCCAGCCGGAGTGGGCGTGGTAGGCGGCGGCGTCCTGGCCGCAGCCGTGCAGGAGGACGACCAGGGGCGCGTCGGCGTCCAGCCCGTCGGGGACGTACGCGTACATGCCGAGGGCACCGGGGTTGGCGCCGAAGAAGGGCACCGGGTGCAGCGCGGCGGCCTCGGCGCGCGGCGCGCTGGAGAGGAGTACGGTCGCGGTCGCCGCGAGCAGGGTCACCAGCGCCGCCGCGAGGCTTCGCGGGGTCGGGGCCGTCCGCACGGCCGTGGGGGAGTGCATGGGAGCCTCCGGGTTCGACGGTGGGGGGAGGGTTCGGCCGAACCTTGCGCGGAGCCTAACCCCGGCCCCGGCGCGGGCGACATGTCCGTGGGACCCCGATCCGCTCGTGCGGAGCGGTGGAGTGCCCACAGCGGTCACCGCGCACATGTCCGGTCCGCACACACTCTCGCCCGGGCGAGTGTCCGGGCAGCCCATCCCCTGACCGCCGCGCCCGACCTACGTTGCTAGACATGACGACGCACGAGTACCCGTCGCACGCGGCACGGCGGGCCCCGCACACCCCCGACGCCGCCGCGACCCCCGCCGCCCACAGCGTCCGCGTCGACCTGACCGGCAGGACCGCGCTGGTCACCGGCGCGGCCAGCGGCATCGGTCGGGCCTGCGCGCTGCGGCTCTCCGCCGCCGGCGCGACCGTGCGCATGGCGGACCTCGACGGCGGGGCGCTGGCGGAGCTGGCCCGGCAGGGCGTGGGTGAGGCCGTCGAGATCGACCTCACCGACCTGGACGCCGCCGAGGAGGCCGGGCGCGGAGCGGACATCGTCGTGAACAACGCGGGCGTCCAGACGGTCGCGCCCGTCCAGGACTTCCCTCCGGAGCGTTTCTCGTTCATCCTTCGACTCATGGTCGAGTCGCCGTTCCGCGTCGTGCGCGGCGCACTCCCGCACATGTACGAGCGGGGGTGGGGCCGGGTCGTGAACATCTCCTCGGTGCACGGGCTGCGGGCCTCGGCCTACAAGTCGGCCTACGTGACCGCCAAGCACGGGTTGGAGGGCTTCTCGAAGGTGGTGGCCCTGGAGGGCGCCGCCCACGGCGTGACCTCCAACTGCGTGAACCCCGGCTACGTGCGGACGCCCCTGGTGGAGCGGCAGATCGCCGAACAGGCGGCGGCGCACGGGATCCCCGAGGAACGGGTGGCCGCGGAGGTCCTGCTGGCGCGGAGTCCGGTCAAGCGGTTGGTCGAACCGGCCGAGGTCGCCGAACTGGTCGCCTACCTGTGTGGTCCGGACGCGTCGTTCGTCAACGGCGCGTCGTTGCCGGTCGACGGAGCATGGAGCGCGAGCTGAACACCACCCCCGCCGACGGGCCCGTCCCGGAGCCCCATCCAGACCACGCGTCCGCCCCTGACCCGGCGGGCGCGGCGGACCAGGCGTTCTTCCTGGACCTGTTGCTGCGGGACGCGCCGACCGTGGAGTACGAACGGCCGGTGCTGCGCGCCCGCGCCGAGGGCGCCGACCCGGCGGTCGTGGCCGCGCTGGAGAACACGAAGCTGACGGCGCTGCGCGTGCGGTCGGTCATGCGCGACCGGCAGCGCCGCGAGTCCGAGCTGAGCGCGCTGTTCGAGACGGCCAACGACCTGGCCGGGATGCGCAGCCTGGACCAGGTGCTCCAGGCGATCGTGGAGCGGGCGCGCCACCTGCTCGGCACCGACGTCGCGTACCTGACGCTGAGCGACCCGGAGGTGGGCGGCACGTACATGCGCGTGACGTCGGGTTCGGTGTCGGCGGCCTTCCAGCGGCTGCGGCTCGGCGCGGGCAAGGGGCTGGGCGGGTTGGTGGCCTCGACCGCGTTGCCCTACGTCACCGCCAACTACTTCGCGGATCCGCGGTTCACCCACGCGGAGAACATCGACCACGCGGTGCGCGAGGAGGGCCTGGTGGCCATCCTGGGCGTGCCGCTGAAGATGAACGGCCGCGACGTGGGGGTGCTGTTCGCGGCCAACCGCCGGGAACGGCCGTTCGCGCACTCCGAGGTCGCGCTGCTGGCGTCGCTGGCCACGCACGCGGCGATCGCGATCGACAGCGCGAACCTCATCGACGACACCCGCCGCGCCCTCGACGAGCTGCACACCGTCAACGAGCGGCTCCAGCGGCACACCGCGTCCGTGGAGCGGTCGGCGGCGGCGCACGACCGGCTCACGGACCTGGTGCTGCGCGGCGGCGGGGTGCGCGAGGTGGCGGCGGCGATCGCCGGGGTCCTGGGCGGTTCGGTGCTGATCCACGACACGGCCTCGGACGCGTCGGTGACCGCCACCCCGGAGGGGGTGGTCGGCGAGGCCGAACCGGGCGGCGACCCGCTGGACGAGGCGGATCTGTCCGAGGCGGCGCGTTCGTCGTTGGCCAGCGGACGCGCCGTGCGCGCGGGGGAGGCGGACGGCGTGTGGGTCGCGGTGGCCGCGGCCGGGAACGAACCCCTGGGCACACTGGTTCTGCGCGGCGTGGCCTTGGACGACACCGACCAGCGGATCCTGGAACGGGCGGCGATGGTGACCGCGCTGCTCCTGCTCATCCGCCGGTCGGTGAGCGAGACCGAGCACCGGGTGCGCGGCGACCTGCTCAACGAGCTGCTGGAGGTGCCCGCGCGTGAACCGGGGTCGCTGCGCCAGCGCGCGGCCCTGCTCAGGGCCGACCTGGACGCCCCGCACGTGCTGGTGGTGGCCGAGGCGCCCGGCGCCGATCCGGGGCGGCTGCGGTCGGCGGCGACCTACGCCGCGGAGACCACCGGCGGCCTGACCGGTCAGCGGGCCGGGCGCCTGGTGCTCGCGCTCCCCGGAACCGATCCGGCCGAGGTGGGGAGCCGGGTGGTCGCGGAGCTGTCCGCCGCGGCCAACGGGCCGGTGACGGCGGGTCTGGCCGGGCCGACGGAGGGCCCGGCGACGTTCCGGGGCGCGTTCACCGAGGCGACCCGCTGCCTCCAGACGCTGCGGGCGCTGGGCCGGGAGGGCGCCGTGGCGACCGCGGACGACCTGGGCTTCTCCGGTCTGCTGCTCAGCCAGGACCGGGACGTGCCCGGTTTCGTGGGGGCGACCCTGGGCCCGCTGCTGGACTACGACGCACGGCGCGGCACGCTGCTCGTCCAGACGCTGCGCGCCTACTTCGCGGCCGGGGGCAACCTGTCCCGCGCCAAGGACGACCTGCACATCCACGTGAACACCGTGGCGCAGCGCCTGGAGCGGATCAGTCAGCTGATCGGAGCGGACTGGCAGCGCCCCGACCGCGCACTGGAGCTACAGCTCGCGCTGCACCTGCACGGTCTGCTCGACGAGGGTGTGGACCTCCTCGGCGACCAGGGCGGCGGTTGACGGGGCCGAACGCCCACGGCTCGGTAGGCTCGGAGGGCCGGCGACCCCCGAGACGACCGCGAGGCCCGCAGTGTCCCTTCCTCTCCCCGGAACCGCCGACGACCGTGCCGTGGGCGTCCTGCTGGGCGCCGCCTGCGGGGACGCGCTGGGCGTTCCCTACGAGTTCCGGCCGCCGCTGCGTGAGGACGAGACCCCGGCGATGGTGGGCGGCGGGCTCGGGCCCTACGCGCCGGGAGAGTACTCCGACGACACCCAGATGGCGGTCTGCGTCGCCGAGGCCCTGCGCGACCACGACGACCCGCTCTCCCCCGAGGCGCTGGCGGCGACGGCGCGGGCGTTCCTGAGGTGGCGGGACGAGGGGGCCACCGACATCGGGAACCAGACCGCGCGGGTCCTGGGCGAGGCCGAGCACGCCCGGCGGACCGACCGGGTCGCCCAGGTCATGGCGGAGGGTGCGGCCGAGCTGTACGCGGCGGGCGTCCCGAGCGCGGGGAACGGCTCCCTGATGCGCACGGGGCCGCTCGCGCTGGCCTACCTCGACGATCCCCGGGGACTGGCCGTGGCGGCGCGGCGGTTCAGCGACCTCACCCACGGCGACCCGCTGGCGGGGGAGGCGTGCGTCCTGTGGTGCGAGGGTGTGCGGCACGCTGTGGCCGACGCCGACCTCGGCGGCGTCCGCGCGGGCCTCGACCTGCTGCCAGAGGATCGGCGCGACGCGTGGTCGGGGTGGTTGGACGAGGCCGAGGCGCGTCCTCCGCACGCGTTCGGCGACAACGGGTTCGTCGTCCGGGCGCTCCAGGCCGCGTGGTCCGCGGTCACGCGGGAGGACGGGTTCGCACCGGCGCTGACGTCCGCCGTGCGCGCCGGGAACGACACGGACACCGTGGCGGCGATCGCCGGTGCGCTGCTGGGCGCACGGTGGGGTGCCCGGTCGATCCCCGCGGAGTACGTGTCCGCCGTGCACGGCTGGCCCGGTTACCGGGCCGAGGGGCTCGCCGACCTGGCCCTGGCCGTCACCCGTCGGCACTCCTGAGCGGGAGCTCGGGGCACCGGGGAGGGCCGCGTTCCGGCGTAAGTCGATATGTCGACACAACGACACATCGTTTGGGCGCGTTCCTCCCGGTTTATCGACGCGGTCGGACTGTCCGGAACCCCCGCCGCGCGGAGGGGCCCGCGAACGGCGGGCACGGCGCCTCACCAGTGACTATTTACTGAACGATCGGTCTGTAATACTGTGCGAGCAGACCCACAGCCCGAGGAGAGGACCGTCAGGTGTCCCACACACTGGAGAGCTACGCGCGCGGATCGTGGTTCACCCCCGAGGACGAGGGCGCGCCGCTGGCCGACGCGAACACCGGCGAGACCGTCGCCCGGATCTCGGCCAACGGACCCGACGTGGCCGGGATGATCGACTACGCGCGGAGCGTGGGCGGCCCCGCGCTGCGCGCGCTCACCTTCCACCAGCGTGCGATCGTCCTCAAGCGGCTCGCCGCGCACCTGACCGAACACAAGGCCGAGTTCTACGCGCTGTCCCACCGCACCGGCGCCACCAGCCGCGACACGATGGTCGACGTCGACGGCGGTTTCGGCACGCTGTTCAGCTTCTCCAGCAAGGGGCGGCGCGAGCTGCCCAACGCGACGGTCATCCTCGACGGGCCCGTGGAGCCGCTCAGCCGCCAGGGCACCTTCGTCGGTCAGCACGTGTACACCTCCCGCCCGGGGGTGGCCGTGCAGATCAACGCCTTCAACTTCCCCGTGTGGGGGATGCTGGAGAAGCTCGCGCCCGCCTTCCTCGCCGGGATGCCGAGCATCGTCAAGCCCGCGGGCCAGACCGCGTACCTGACCGAGGCCGTCGTGCGGCGCATGGTCGAGTCCGGCCTCCTGCCGGAGGGCTCGCTCCAGCTCCTCGTGGGCACCCACCGCGGTCTGCTCGACCACCTCGGCCCGCAGGACGTCGTGGCCTTCACCGGCTCGGCCGCGACCGGCGCCCTTCTGCGCGAACACCCGAACGTCGTGCGCGGCGGGGTCCAGCTCAACGTCGAGGCCGACTCGCTGAACTGCTCGATCCTCGGCCCGGACGTCGGGGTCGAGGACCCCGAGTTCGACCTGTTCGTCAAGCAGGTGGTCACGGAGATGACCGTCAAGGCGGGGCAGAAGTGCACCGCCATCCGCCGCGTGATCGTGCCCCAGCCGATGGCCGACGCCGTCACCGAGGCCATCACCGACCGCCTGTCCACCGTCGTCGTGGGCGCCGCCGACCACGACGGAGTGCGGATGGGCCCGCTGGCCACCCTCGACCAGCGCGCCGAGGTCCGCAAGGCGGTCAGGGCGCTGCTCGCCTCCGCCGACCTCGTCCACGGCGACCTGGACGAGGTCGAGGTGGTGGGCGCCGACGCCGAGTCGGGCGCGTTCATGTCGCCCATCCTGCTCCGCGCCCGCCCCGAGGCCGACGAGCCGCACGAGGTGGAGGCGTTCGGCCCGGTGAGCACCGTGATCGCCTACGAGGACCTGGCCCAGGCGATCGGGCTGGCCGCGCGGGGGCGGGGCAGCCTGGTCGGCTCGGTCGTCACGCACGACCCGGACGTGGCCCGCGAGGTCGTCCTCGGCCTGGCCCCGTGGCACGGCCGGATCCTCGTGCTCGACCGCGACGACGCCAAGGAGTCCACCGGGCACGGCTCGCCGCTGCCGATGCTGGTGCACGGAGGCCCGGGCCGCGCGGGCGGCGGTGAGGAGATGGGCGGCGTGCGCGGCGTCAAGCACCACATGCAGCGCACGGCGGTCCAGGCCTCCCCGGACATGGTGACCGCGATCACGGGGCACTGGACCACCGGTTCCAGGCGCGACGTCGGCGAGGTGCACCCGTTCCGCAAGAACCTCGCCGAGCTGCGGATCGGCGACACGATCGCCTCCGCGACGCGCACGGTCACGCGCGAGGACATCGACCACTTCGCCGAGTTCACCGGGGACACGTTCTACGCCCACACCGACGAGGAGGCCGCCGCGGCCAACCCGTTGTTCGGCGGGATCGTGGCCCACGGCTACCTGGTGGTCTCGCTCGCCGCGGGACTGTTCGTCGACCCGGCCCCGGGCCCGGTCCTGGCCAACTTCGGCGTGGACAACCTGCGGTTCCTCACGCCCGTCAAGGAGGGCGAGTCCATCCGGGTGCGGCTGACCGCCAAGCAGATCACGCCCCGCACGAACGCCGACTACGGCGAGGTGCGCTGGGACGCGCTGGTCACGAACGAGCGCGACGAGCCGGTCGCGACCTACGACGTGCTCACGCTGGTCGCGAAGGGCGACGAGTAGACGCGGCGCCGCATCGGCATGTCGACGGCGCGGCGCCCCGCCACCGGTGCGGACCGGGGCGGGGCGCTTCGTCGTTCGCAAGCCCTCAGACGGCCGCCCATCCGTTGTCGACCGGCAGCACCACGCCGTTGACGTTGCTCGCGGCGTCGGAGGCCAGGAAGACGATGGCCGCCGCGAGCTCGGACGCCTCGGCGACCCGGCCGATGTTGGCCGCGTACGTGCCCATGACGGCGGGCCCGTGGGCCCCGGGAGAGGGGTTCACGGAGATGCCCGTCGCGGTTCCGCCCGGGGCGACGGCGTTGACCCGGATCCCCCTGTCCCGGTACATCACCGCGGTGGACTTCACCAGGCCGACCACCCCGTGCTTGGCGGCGGTGTAGGCGGCGCCCGCCGCGCTCCCGCGGAGCGAGGCCTCCGAGGCCGTGAACACGATCGAGCCCGCGCCCCGCTCCAGCATGTGCGGCAGGACGGCGCGGGTGAGCAGGAACGGAGCGGTGAGGTTCACACGGATGAGCCGCTCCCAGACGGCGTCGGAGACCTCGGCCGCGGCGGACAGGTCGTCCATGATCCCGGCGTTGTTGACCAGGACGTCGATGCCGCCGAAGCGGTCGGCGGCGGTGGCCGCGACCCGGTCGACCACCTCCTGGCGGCTGAGGTCGCCGACCACGGTCTCCGCGGTTCCCCCGGCCGCGCGGACCTCGTCGGCCGCGGCCTCGGCGGTGTCGGCGTCGAGATCCGCGACGAGGACCCGGGCGCCCTCCGCGGCGAACCGCAGCGCGCTCGCCCGGCCGATGCCGGACCCGCCTCCGGTGACGATCACGCTCTTGTCCTCGAAGCTCGAACCGCTCATGGGATGTCCTCTCGAAACCGCTGGTGACGGGTGCAATAGTGTCACTGTAGGACTTTTTGTCGCTTAATGACAATAATGAAGTCCGGTCGGGGCGGCTGCGACCGGACTCGGCGGCCCTTACGCCTAGGGTGGGATCCGCCCGGGGAGCCGCGACGTGAGGGGGAGGACCGTGGGGAGGACACCGTCTCCGGACTCCGCCCGTGCGCGCCCGGGCAGGGGTCGCCCG
The DNA here is from genome assembly GCF_044457925.1 of Nocardiopsis sp. NPDC050513. NCBI lineage: Bacteria > Bacillati > Actinomycetota > Actinomycetes > Streptosporangiales > Nocardiopsidaceae > Nocardiopsis > Nocardiopsis sp. NPDC050513. Next base: position 15,490 of record NZ_JBITHK010000020.1, read on the forward strand.
CCCATGACCCCCCGGCGACGGGAGATCGTCCGCACGCAGATCGCGCACGCCGCGGTCCGGCTGTTCACGGAGAACGGGGTGTCGGAGACCACCGGCGACGACATCGCGCGTGAGCTCGGCATCTCCACCCGGACGCTGTGGAGGTACTTCCCCAGCAAGGAGGGCTGTGTGCGGCCCCTGCTGACCGCGGGCCTCGACGACATGGCCGCGTACCTGCGCGCCTGCCCTGCGGAGACATCCCTCCTGGAGTTCCTGGAGCGCGAGGACGCCTTCGGCGACGAACCGCCGCTGGCGGGCCCGGTGGCCGACCTCGTCCGGATGGTGCACACGGAGCCCGCGCTCGCGGCCGTGTGGTTGGAGGTCCATCACGCGGCCGAGTCGGTCTTCGCGGACATCATCGCCGAGCGCACCGGGGGGAGCGCGGAGGATCTGGACGTGCGGGTGCAGGCCGCCACGCTCAACGCCGCGCTGCGGCTGGCCGCCGAGGAGTGGGTCCGCCGCACGGAGAGGAAGGGCGACGAACCCGGGATGGGCCGCCTCATCCGCGACGCGCTCGCGACCGCGGTCCGGGGCCTGCCCGCGTTCGGGCACGGAGACGACGCGTAACCCGACGCGGCGCCGCATCGGCGTGTCGACGGCGCGGCGCCCCGCCACCGGTGCGGACCGGGGCGGGGCGCGTCGTCGTTCGGGTGCCGGGCAGGGTCAACCACCGGCGCCCGGGCGCCGGGCGGGGAACCCGTGGACGCGGGCGGCCAGCACGACGACCAGCACGGGGGCCAGCAGGACGGGCAGGGTCCAGGGCAGGGCCGCCGGTCCGAGGCCGGCGAGCAGCGCCCCGCCCGCGACCCCGCCGCCGGCCATCGCCACGTTCCACAGGGTGACGAGCATCGACTGCGCGGTGTCGGCGGCCTCGCCGCCCGCGTCGGCCACGGCGGTCTGGAGGAGGGTGGGGACACCGCCCCAGCCGAGCCCCCACAGCACCACCGCGGCGTACACGGGAACGGCGCCGTCGGACAGGAGGGCCAGAGCGGTGGCCGCCACGGCGACCAGGACGACGCTGCCCACGACGAGCGTGCGCGGCCCGCGGTCGATGTGCGCGCCCACGACCCAGATGCTCACGAGGGACGCCGCGCCGAACAGCAGCAGGACGAGATCGACCGCCTCGTCCAGACCCGCATGGCCCAGGAACGCGGCCACGTACGTGTACAGGATGGTGTGCGCGAGCACGAAGACCAGAGTGACGACCAGGACCGGGAGGACGCCCGGGACGGCGAGGGTCCGGCCCACGGGCGTCCCCGCGCCCGGCTCCTGGCCGGGCTGGTCCGGGACCAGGGCGAGGATCCACACGACGAGGACGACGGTGAGCGCGGTCATCAGGCCGAAGGTCAGCCGCCAGCCCGCGACCGCGCCGAGGAAGGCGCCCGCGGGCACGCCCAGGGACAGCGCGACCGGGATGCCCGCCATGACGACCGCGATCGCCCTGCCCTGGAGGTGGTCGGGGACCATGCGGCGCGCGTATCCGGCCAGCATCGCCCAGGCCAACCCGGCGGCCACGCCCGCGACGAACCGGGCGGCCATGGTGAGGAGGTAGTCCGTCGAGGCCGCCGTGACGGTGTTGGCGAGCGCGAACGCCACGACCGTCGCCAGCAGCAGCCGCTTGCGCCGCCACCGCGCCGTGGCCGCGGTCAGGGGGATCGCGGTGAGCGCCGTGCCGAGCGCGTAGACCGTCACCGACTGCCCCATGGCGGACTCGCTGACGGCGAGGTCGGCGCTCATCGCGGGCAGCACCCCGGCGGGCAGGGTCTCGGTGAGGGAGGTGACGAAGACGGCCGTGGCCAGGGCCAGCAGGGCGGCGAGGGGGAGACGGTCGGCCGGTGGGGTTCGGGGGTCCGTGGTGGAGGTGCTTCGCATACCGCGTATGCTCAAACCATCACATAGATGTGAAGGTCAACGCGGCGGAGAGTGAGCTCGACCACATGCGCATCGGAGAGCTGTCCGAGCGGACCGGCACCCCCCGACGACTGCTCAGGTACTACGAGGAGCAGGACCTGATCCGCCCCCGCCGCCTGCCCAACGGCTACCGCGACTACGACCCCCGGCTGGTCGACCGGGTCCTGCAGATCCGGGGACTCCTCGACACCGGGCTCCCCACCCGGTTGATCCGGCAGATCCTCCCCTGCCTGGACCAGCCCCGGTCCATCCACTTCCCCGACGCCACCCCGGAGATGCTCGCGCTGCTGGAGCACGAGCGCGACCGGATGTCCCAGCGCATCTCCTGCCTGTCCAGGAACAGGGACGCCATCTCGGAGTACCTGGAGGCCGTCCGCGACGGGAACCCTCCACGGGCGTGAGGAGGGGCCGCCGGGGCGGTCGGACCTGAGCGGACCGGCCCCGGCCGTTCCCCGTCCTGGCGACGAGTCGACACGGCGACACGACGCCTCGTCACCCTGTCTCCGCCACCGGGCACAGGAGCGCCCCGGGGTGCCGACTCCCCGGGGCGCTCGGCCGGTGGTGTCCGCCCTACAACTGGGCGACGGCCTTCGCGGGGTTCTCCATGGCGTCCGCGACCACGCGCATGAAGCCCGCCGCCGTGCCGCCGTCGCAGACGCGGTGGTCGAAGGCGAAGGAGAGCTGTGTGATCTTTCGGGCGGTCAGCTCGCCGTCCACGATCCACGGGCGGTCCATGATCCGGCCCAGGCCGAGGATGGCGACCTGCGGATGGTTGATGATGGCGGCGCTGCCGTCCACCCGCAGCGATCCGTAGTTGTTCAGGGTGAACGTCCCGCCGGTCGTCTCCGCCGGGGTGGCCCTCCCCTCGCGGGCGGCGGCCGTGAGCCGCCGGATCTCCCGGTCCAGTTCGGTCGTGGTCATCCGGTGGGCGCCCAGGACCGCGGGCGCGACCAGACCGCGGTCGGTCTGGACGGCCAGGCCCAGGTTCACTCCGTCGTACTGGACGAGTTCGCCGCGGTCGGTGTCGACCAGGCCGTTGAGCTCCGGGTGGGCGCGCAGCCCCGCGACCACGAAACGCGCCACGTAGGACAGCAGGCCGGGGCCGTCGGGGTCGGAGCGCCGCAGACGGACCAGTTCGGTGGCGTCCACGTCGACCCAGACGGTGGCCTCGGGGATCTCCCGGCGGCTGCGGGACAGGGATTCGGCGACGCTCCTGCGGAACCCGCTCATCGGGACTCGGCGGGACTCGGCCAGACCCGTGCGCGGATCGGTGCCGCCCGTGGCGGCCGGCGCGGGCGCGGCGGTCGCCGCCGGGGCCGGCTCCGCCCGCGCGGCCTCGATCGCGGCGCGCACGTCCGCCCGGGTGACGAGACCGCCGGGGCCGCTGCCGGTGACCGAGGCGATCGCCAGTCCCGCCTCGCGCGCCAGCTGTCGGACCAGCGGCGAGGTCACGAGCGGCGGACGCGTGCCGCGTGCGGGGGAGGCCGGAGCCGTGGCCGGTACGGGTGCGGGCGGCCTGTTCCTGGGCCTGCGGCGGCGTCCGGCGGCCCGGTGCTCGGAGGTTCCGTACCCGATGAGCACGTTGCCCGACCCGGACCCGGCGCGCTCCTCCTCGCGGTAGCGCTCACCCTCCGGCGAGCCGGTGACCGCGGCCCCGGACACCGGATCCGGCGCGGCGGGCGCCGCCTCCTCACCGTCGTCCACGCTGATCAGGGGCGTCCCCACCGCGAGGACCGCACCCTCCGCGCCGTGCAACCCGTCGACCGTCCCGGCGAACGGCGAGGGGACCTCCACGATCGACTTCGCGGTCTCCACCTCGGCGACGGGCTGGTCGATCGCCACGGTGTCGCCGACCGCGACCAGCCACCTGACCACCTCGGCCTCGGTCAGCCCCTCGCCGAGGTCGGGAAGGTCGAAGGTCCGGATGCTCACTGGTCCTCCCATTGCAGGTCGTCGACGGCGTCGAGGATGCGGTCCACGCTGGGCAGCTGGAAGCGCTCCAGCTTGGGCGGGGGGTAGGGGATGTCGAACCCGGTGACGCGGCGCACCGGCGCTGCCAGCGAGTGGAAGCAGCGCTCGGTCACGCGGGCCACGATCTCCGAGGCGACGCTGGCGTACCCGCTCGCCTCCGCGACCACGACCGCCCGGCCGGTGGAGCGCACGGCCTCGCACACGGTCGCGTCGTCGAAGGGGACGAGGGAGCGCACGTCGACCACCTGGAGACTGCGGCCCTCCTGGGCGGCGGCCTCCGCGGCCTCCAGAGCGGTCGGTACCGAGGGGCCGTAGGCGATCAGGGTCGCGTCGGCGCCGGGGCGGCGGACGACCGCGGTGCCGATGCCCGGCTCCGGGACGGTGAGGTCGACCTCCGCCTTGTCCCAGTACAGCTTCTTCGGTTCGAGGAAGACGACGGGGTCCGGGGACGCGATCGCCTCGCGCAGCAGGAAGTAGGCGTCGGCGACGGTGGACGGGGTGACGACGGTCAGGCCGGGGGTGTGCGCGTAGTAGGCCTCGGAGGAGTCGCAGTGGTGCTCGACGCCGCCGATCCCGCCCGCGTAGGGGACCCGGATGACCATCGGCAGCCCGACCCGTCCCCGGGTGCGGTTGCGGGTCTTGGCGACGTGGCTGACGATCTGTTCGAAGGCCGGGTAGGCGAAGGCGTCGAACTGCATCTCGACCACCGGCCGCATGCCGTTCATCGCCATGCCCACGGCCATGCCCACGATGCCGGACTCGGCGAGAGGGGTGTCGAAGCAGCGCTGCTCGCCGAACTCGTCGGTGAGGCCGTCGGTGATCCTGAAGACGCCGCCGAGGGGGCCGACGTCCTCGCCGAAGACGTACACGCTCCCGTCCTCGGCCATGGCGTCGCGCAAGGCGCGGTTGAGCGCCTGGGCCATGGTGAGCTTGGTGGGGTCCGTCGCCATGTCAGTGGCCCTCTCTGCTCAGTTCGTCGGCCAGCACGGCGGCCTGCTCGGCCAGCTGGGGGGTCGGGGCGGAGAACACGTGCGCGAACAGGTCCGCGGGCGCGGGGTCGGTGTCGCGGGCCAGTCCCTCGCGCATGGCGGCGGCCACGGACTCCGCGCGCTCGGTGATCTCGGCCTGGCGGGCCTTGGTGAGGACCCGCCTGCGCCTGAGGTAGGCCTCCAGGCGCACGAGCGGGTCGCGGGCCACCCACGGGTCGACCTCGTCGGCGCTGCGGTAGCGCGTGGCGTCGTCGGCGTTGGTGTGCGCCTGCATGCGGTAGGTGTGCGCCTCCACCAGCTGGGGGCCCTCGCCGGAGCGGGCGGCCTCGACGGCGCGGTCGAGGACGGAGAGCACGGCCGCGGTGTCGTTGCCGTCGACGCGGTGGCCGGGCACGCCGTACCCGACGCCCTTGTGGGCGAGGGAGGGCGCGGCGGTCTGCCGGGACAGGGGGACGGAGATCGCGTACTCGTTGTTCTGCACGAAGAACACGACGGGAGCCCCGAAGACGGCGGCGAAGTTGAGCGCCTCGTGGAAGTCGCCCTCGCTGGTGGCGCCGTCGCCGCACAGGGCCATGACGACGGTGTCCTCGCCGCGCAGGCGGGCCGCGTGCGCGACGCCGACGGCGTGCGGGAGCTGGGTGGCCAGCGGGGTGGCCTGGGGTGCGACCCGGTGCGCGTAGGGGTCGTAGCCCGCGTGCCAGTCGCCCTTGAGGAGGGTGAGGACCTCGACGGGGTCGACGCCTCGCGCGACGATCGCGGCGGTGTCGCGGTAGGTGGGGAACAGCCAGTCGCCGTCGGCCAGGGCGAGGGCGGCGCCGGTCTGGCACGCCTCCTGTCCGTGGGAGGAGGGGTAGACGGCCAGCCGTCCCTGGCGGACGAGCGCACCGGCCTGGTCGTTGACGCGGCGGCCGATCACCAGGGAGGCGTACGCGGCGAGGAGGCGGTCCGTGTCCGGGAACGGCAGCTCCGTGCCGGACACGCGCCGTCCGGTCTCGTCGAGCAGCCTCAGCGGTCGCTCGGAGGGAAGAAGGTCCTGGCCACCAGCCATGCTCCAACCTCCTGGTTCGGGGAGAGGTGTACAGAGACATGGTGGTGTTGTGGGCCATATGTTCGCCAGTGACCGGAAAAACTCAAGAAGATGTCGCAGAGATGCCCGGTTCTATGCACATTTCGTCCAGAGATGTGACATGGAACACCGTCCATGGTGGACGGGTGGCCGGGGTCATGTCCCGGGAGAGGCGGGGCTGGGCGGAGAGGGCCGCCGTAGGACGCCGGCCGCCCCGGAGGAGCCGGGTCGTCGCGCTCGAACGCCTTCCCTCCCGTGCGCCCTGGGGGTGAGGGGGAGAGTCCGCCTCGTCACGGCCTCCATGGTCTGGTCACCGGCCCCGGCTGTGCTGAGTACCGCTACCCACCCCTGTGTCCGCATCCGCCCGGAACCGGACGGGGACGCCCGGCGTCCCGGCCTCTCCTGCGGGCGGACTCGATCGCCATCGCCAGGCGTTGCCCGGTGCCGTCCGGTCTCAGGCGCAACCGTGCGGTGCCGCCTGCCCGGTCGTGCCGGACCGACACCCCGGGCACCGATACCGCGGGCAGGCGTTCGGCGTCGAAGATCAGGTCCACAACGTGTCTTCGCAGCTCGAAGGTGTGAGGCGAGCTCTGGTGCGGGGAGAACACGCGCGTCCGGCGGACCTCGCGCACGTCCGTCCAGGGCACCAAGCTCTCCCGAAAGGGGGACGACGATCGTGTCCGGCGCGCGAGGACCAGGCCGTGGGAGGTGACCCGCGCCCCCACGCGCGCGCTGCGGCTCGCCAGGTCGAACCACGGGTCCAGCCGGAGCGCGGTGGGGGAGTCCGCGGCGGACCGTTCGGGACGCACCCGGCGCACCAGCAGCTCAATCCGGCTCCGGTCCCGGACGTCCGCGAGCCGGATCACCAGGCGCGGCCGGTCGGCGATCGTGCCGAGCGCGGGCTCGTCCGCGGCCACGACCCTGGCCAGGCCGCGCACCCCCGCGCGATCGGGCAGCCGGTCGGCGTACACCTGGAGCGAGGGCAGCGCCGACGCGCCTCCACCGGCGCCCTCGGGGGTGGCGACCACGGCGAGAACGTGCTCCCACAGCACGTGCGACCGCCGTTCCCGGGCCCACAGCAGCCGGTCCCGGAACACCGTGATCCCCCGGGGGCCGACGGCGACCCCCTGCCGGGCCAGCCGCCAGGGCGCCAGCGCCGCGACGACCACCGCGCACACGGCCGTCGCCACGGCCGCGACCCGCGTCACCGGATCGGCCCACCCGTTGGCAGAGAGGGAGGAGACGAGGATGACCGCCGGGGCGGTCGGCACGCTCATGCCCAGGACGACGGAGGCCAGGGTCCCGGCGAACCCGACGGCCACCCGTTCCTCCGCACCGGACGCGGGGGGCGGTGCCACCGCGGATCCCCGGGGCGAGGTCGAGGCGACGGAGCCCCGCACGGCCACGCCGCTCCCGGTCCGGGCGACCCTGCCGCTCCACCGCCGAACCATCCGCGAGAGCTCCTCCGCCCGCTCGGCGGGGAGTTGCAGGAAGAGCCGGGCCGTGTCGCCTGCGGGCTCGCCCTCCGGGGGCTCGCTCCCGGCCAGGACGAGATGCGCCCAGTGCGGCGGCCTGTCCCCCAGCGCGACGTCGGACAGGTGCAGGACGAAACCGTGCCCGCCCCACCGGCGCGGGTTGACCGGCGCACCGGTGCCGACCAGCGTCGGCCAGGGGATGAGCAGCTCCCGACCGGGGAAACGCCCCCGGGCGTCCTGGTGCAGGAGGAGTCCGGACGGCCCGGCCTCGATCCCCTGACGTGTGCGGACGCGCGGGAGCCACGCGACGGCCGTGACCAGACCGCCGCACGCGGCGAGGAGGGTCAGGCCGGAGAGGACGACCCCGGTCCATACCGGTGCACGCGCCCACCCCTGCGCCGGGGGCAGGCCGAACAGGAGGAGCCCCGCCAGCACGACCGCGGCCGCGCCGCCGATGCCGACCAGCCGGAAGAGCCCTCGCGGGAGCAGGCTCCGCTGCCACGGCCCGAGCTCGATGCGGTCGGCGTCCCCGTGGTGGATGTCGTTGCGTCGCATGTCCGCGAGTCAAACACAGCGTGGAGGGGGCCGCTATGGGGAGAATCGTGCCTGTGGACAAGGGGCGCCCCCGGACGGCCCCGGCCCGCTCCGCACGGCGCCGGTCGGGGTTTCACGTGAAACAGACCCGTCGACACGGCGAGAAGTCGACACGTCCGCACGGCGGCTCCCCGGCACGACGACGGGGCGGGGACCGCCGCCCCGCCCCGCGCCGCCGTGCCGGGACGCCTCACACCGCGGCGTCGTCACCCACGTGCAGGTCGACGCCCTTCGGCTCCTTCACCAGGGTGACCGCCGCGAACGAGACCGCCGCGGCCACCACGATGTAGGCGCCGATGGTCCAGGACGCGTCGAACCTGGTGAGCAGGAGTTCCGCGATCATCGGAGCGAACGCGCCGCCGATGATCGCGCCGAGCGCGTACCCGATCGAGACGCCCGAGTAGCGGATCGCCGCCGGGAACATCTCCGCGTACAGCGCCGCCTGGGGCCCGTAGCTCAGCCCCATGCCGAGCGTGAAGACGAACACTCCGGCGAAGTAGCCGACGATGCTGCCCGTGTCGATGAGCAGCCACATCGGCACCGACCAGACGGCGAGCATGGCGTAGCCGATCTGGAACGTGCGCACGCGGCCGATCCGGTCGCTGAGCCACCCGCCGTACAGCGTGGACACGAGCCAGCCGAACGAGGCGAGCGTGGTGGCCAGCAGCACCGGACCGCGCTCCATGCCCAGGCCCAGTTCCGCCTCCGGCCGGGAGGCGTACGTGGCGACGAAGGCGATGACCAGGTACCCGGCGGCGTTGTTGGCCAGGAAGATCAGGGCCGACAGGACCACCTCGCGGGTGTTGCCCCGGAAGAGCCGGCGCAGCGGGGTGGCGGCGGTGGCGCTGAGCTCCCGCATCGACCGGAAGACCGGCGACTCCTCGACGGACTTGCGGATCAGGTGGCCGACGATGATGAGCAGGAAGGACAGGAGGAAGGGGATCCGCCAGCCCCACGCGACGAACGCGTCGGGGCCGATGGCGGTGGTGATCACCCACACCACGAAGGTCGCGAGGATCATGCCGCAGGGCACGCCGATCTGCGGGTAGGCGCCGAACACACCGCGCCGTGCGACGGGGGCGTGCTCGACGGACATCAGGGCCGCGCCGCCCCACTCGCCGCCGGCGGAGAAGCCCTGGAGCACGCGCAGGACGATGAGCAGCACGGGAGCGGCCACGCCGATCTGCGCGTAGGTGGGCAGCACCCCGATGAGGCACGTGGACAGGCCCATGAGGACCAGGGTGCCGACGAGGACCCGCTTCCGGCCGAGCCGGTCGCCGAGGAAGCCCGCGACCACGGCGCCCAGGGGGCGGAACAGGAACGAGATGCCGATGGTCGCGAAGGACAGCACCTGGGCGACGCCGGGATTGGCCTCGGACAGCGGCGCGAGGAACAGCGGGGCGAGGACGATCCCGGCCGCCTGCGCGTAGATGAAGAAGTCGTACCACTCGATGGTGGTGCCGACCATGGTTCCGGCGAGGACGCGGCGTCTCTCCCGCTGTTCGGTTGCGGTGCCCTCTGGTACGACCTGGGGGTCGGAAGATGCCATGGGTACTCCGTTTGCTCTCGACCGGCCCGCGCGGGGCCGGATCTGACCCTCGGACCCTCGACCGGCGGGCGTCCAGGACGGGGACGCCGGGGTGCACCGGTGATGAGTCCGAGGACACGATCCCATGTGACACAGTCCACTTTTCTCGCGGGGTGGGCTTTTCCGCAGCTCGGCAGGTGTGAACTGACCGAACGGTCGGTGAGGCGCCGGAGTCGCTGTGCGACCACGCGCGAGAAAAGCCCTGCTCAGGACGCCGTCGGGAGGTTCGGCGACGAAGAAGTCCGACGCACGGTGAACCTCCGCGGGGGTGAACGGCAATAGCTCACTTAGGTAAACAAAACATCTCATTTGCCACTATTGCCACGTATCACTCCATCCCCGCTCACAGGGAGTGGTCGAGAGCGTCGCGGGCCGCACCCGAGGATGTCCGTCGTCCCAGGTCGGCCCGCCAGGATTCCTGGGGAGGATCAGTGCACGCCGAACGCAGTCGGATCACCGCGAGAGACGTGTTGGAGCTACGGCTCGCGGCCGACGGGGAGGACCCCGGGTCGGGGTTGGCCCTGGTGCGGTGCGAGTCGGAGGGGGACGCGGTAGCGGTCACCGACGTGGAGCGGGAGGGCAGGCTCGTCCGCGCCCGGCTCGCCGGCCTCGCGTTGGAGGACGGGACGTGGGACGTCGTATCGGTCGATCGGTCGGGAGCCGCGAACCCGGTCCTGACCCGTGACTCGGGGCTGAGCCTGAGCCACCGGGCCGACTACGTCCGACGTCCGCGTACGCGCGACCTGCGCGCGATCCGCGACCCGCGGGGGCGGTTGCGGCTCGTGTCCGCCCGTGTCACGCCGTACGCGGAGGTGGAGTGGGTCGAGGTCGCTCCCGAGGCGGTCACCGTCTCGGGCTTCCTCGCCTACTCGCCCGAGCGGGACGGCGTCGCGGCCGGCGAGGTCGTCGCCCGCCAGCGCGGCCTCGGCGGGGTGGAGACCGCTCCCGCGCGGCTCGACGGCGGCCGTTTCGAGTGCGCGATCCCGTTGCCGCCGCTCGCCGGGGCCTTCCAGCCCAGGCGCGAGCACAACGAGTGGGACCTGTGGCTGCGCCTTCCCGACGACGGGGCGGAACTGCGGCTCGCCTCGCACGCCGACGACGTCGTCGGCAAGAAGGGCAAGGTCGTCTACGCCGGTGTGGACCTGGCCGGAGGCGACGCGGACACCGCGGTCCGCGTCCGGCCGTACTACACGGTCAGGGACGAGTTCTCCCTGCTCGCCACCGCGCGGAGCGGGGGCGCGGCGTGAAGATCGCCTTCCTCATCGCCAACGGCTACGGGATGGGCGGCACGATCCGCACGGTCTTCAACCTCGCCGAAGGGCTCTCCGCCCACCACGAGGTGGAGATCGTCAGCCTCGTGCGGCACACGGACACCCCGTTCTTCCCCGTACCCGACGGGGTCGGGCTGCGCGCTCTGTCCGCGGTCGGGAAGGCCGCCGAACAGGAGCCCCGCACGTCCCCCGGCATGGGCGAACTCCTGCTCAACCGGCGCGCGGTCACCCGGCTCGTCACCGCGCCGGAGGCCGGGCGGGCGAACTTCTTCACCGCGCGGTCCGTGGCGGCGCTGCGCCGCTACCTGCGGCGGACGAGCGCCGACGTCGTCGTCGGCACCCGCCCCGGCCTCAACCTCCTGCTGTCCCGGTGGGCGCCGCGGCGCGTCCTCGCCCTCGGCCAGGAACACGTCAACCTGGCCGACCACGACGACCGGCTCCGCACGGCCATCGCGCACGCGTACCCCCGGCTCGACGGGATGACCGTGCTCACCGAGGCCGACCGCGCGGCCTACCGGGGCCTGCTCGGCGCCGATCCGGACTGGCTGTCCGCGATGCCCAACCCCCTGCCCGTGCGCGACTACCCGCGCTCGACGCAGGACAACCCGATCATCGTCGGCGCCGGCCGTATGGCCCCCGTCAAGCAGTACCCCAAGCTCATGGAGGCGTTCGCGGTCGTGGCGCGCAAGCACCCCGAGTGGCGGCTGCGCATCTACGGCGGCGGGAAGCTGGACCGGCAGCTGCGCGCGAAGATCCTCGAACTGGGGCTGAGCAACCAGGTCACGCTCATGGGACGGACGAAGGACATCACCGGCGAACTGGCCAAGGCGTCGCTGCTCGCGGTCAGCTCGCGGGTGGAGGGGTTCGGGATGACCATCATCGAGGGCTTCTCGGTGGGCGTCCCGGCGGTCAGCTTCGACTGCCCGCACGGGCCGGGGGAGATCATCGAGCACGGCCGCAACGGCCTGCTCGTCCCGGACCAGGACGTGGACGCGCTCGCGGCGGGGCTGCTGCGGCTGGTCGAGGACCGGGACGAGCGGCTGCGGATGGGCGAGGCGGCGGTCGGGGCCGCCGCCTCCTACGCCATGGAGCCGGTGGTCGAGCGCTGGAACGCCTTCCTGGCCGCGCGGTCGGCGGCCAAGGAACCCGGCCGACGTGCGCGACGCGTCCGCGGCGCGGCACCGTCCGGTACCGCCGCCTGAGTCCGGCGACGCCGATCCGGACCGCCCCGGCGGTTCCGCCGGGGCGGCCTCGGTGTCCCGGTCGCGATGTGCTCCGCGACCGGGACTCGGAGCCGGGGTGTGTCGCGTGCCGCGGGCGCCCCGGACGCCGTGTTCCCCTGGCCGTGAGCGTCAGGCCCCGGCCGCCGTGCCTCGGGTCGACGCGGCCTCGGCGGCGCCGTCGGCGGCTGAGGCGTCGGGGACCTCCGTCCCCTGCCGGACCCCGTCGGCCCGGGGTCCGGGTAGCGCGGCCTCCTGCGGGGTCTCCGCCACGGCGGCGATCGACTCGGCGAGCCGCTCCCCCGCCTGGGCCGCGCCCTCGTCGCCCGCGGCCTCCGCGCTGGCCACGATGTCCTCCAGCAGGTCGGCGGCGGTTCCGCCGGCGATCAGGTCCTCGTACATGTCGGCGTACGCCTGCCGGTACATCTCCTCGAACCCGGCGTCGGCCAGGAACCGCTCCTTGAGTTCCCCGCTGCCTCTGCCGCCTCCGGCCATGCCCTCCGATCGTTCGTCGCCCTCGGGCGCCTCCGTCCCTTCGGGGGTCTGCGTCCCCTGGAACTCGCCTCCCCCAGGCGGCTGCATGCCCTCGGGCGCCTCGGCACCCCCGGGCAGCTGTCCGCCCCCCGCCGCGTCGGCGCCGAAACCCATCCCCATCCCGCCGAAGGCCCCGTTCAGGTCCCACGACAGCACGGTGAACCGCTCCTCCTCCGTGTCGTACCAGAGGTAGTAGTTGTTGCCCGGGCCGTCCATGGCGTCGCCGTTGGAGATGAGGGCCTGGAGCGCCAGGTAGCGCGCGAAGGCCTCCGTGTCCAGGTACGCGTCCAGCTCCTCGGCGAACTCCTCGTCGTCCGCCTCCTCGATGAACTCCAGCAGGTCCATGACCGGTTGGAGGTCGTGTCCTCCCTCGTCGTTGATCTGCGTGAAGGCGTCCTCGTAGTCGGTGGGGTCGCCGCCCAGGTACTCCAGCGACCCCTCGGCCCCGGCCTTGTAGAGCACGCCGTCGCCGAGGGCGTCCGCCCACTGCGCGTCGGGGGCGTCCACGAGGATGCGGGTCGCCGCCTCCCCGCCGTTGACCGTGACCGAGGTGAACGCGTGGTCCTGTGCGGTCTGCCCGTCCGCCGCCGTCAGCTCCAGGGCGAGGGCCTCGTTCAGGGCGGTGTCCGAGGTCGAGGTGGCCGGACGCAGGGCGATCTCGGTGTGGCCCTGGTAGGCGCGGCCCTCGGCGAACTCGTCGAAGCTGATCAGCCACGGGAGCGTCTCGGGCTGGTCGTCGGAGAGGGTGGTCGCGCTCGGACCTCCGGCCCGCCCGGTGTCGGCGTCCTCCCCGTCGCCGCCGTCCGACCGCAGGCCCATCAGGGTCGAGTTGCCCTTGAGCCGGAGCCCGACGTCGGAGACCGCGGTTCCGTCGATCACGACGTCCGCCCGGATGTACTCCTTCTCCCCCTCTTCGCGGAAGGTCTCCAGCATCTCCTCGTACTCGGACCGGTCGAACGTCACCTCGATGGCGTGGGCGCCGTCGCCGAACAGGTCGGCGGTGCCCGCGACGTCCTCGACGACGGTGTCCGCCGAGACGAGTTCGGACGTGACGTAGGGGCGGATCCGTGCCTCGCCGAACGCCAGGACCAGGACGGCGAGGGCCGTGAGCACCGCCGCGGCGGGTTTCCAGTGCTGGCGCAGCCGGACCGGGACCCGGTGGCGCGGGCGGGTGGACCGCGCCAGGCGCGGGGAGTGATCGTCGTCGGCCACCGCGATCACAGGTCCGTCTGGTCGTAGCCGGTCAGCACGGTGGCCTTCTGACCGGCGTTGATCGCGCGCAGCCGGTCGATCACGTCGCCGGCCCGCACGCCCTTCTTCAGCCGCGCCGTGTAGGCCAGCTCCAACAGGGCGCCGCCGCGCACGGTCTCGGTGCTGATCAGCTCGTACTCGTCGGTGTAGCGGACGAGCACGTCGTCGATCGCGGGCTCGTGGTCGACGCCGTCGGCGGGGACCTGGACCTTGACCACCTGGCGCTGGACGTTCAGCGCGAACCAGTTGAAGCGGTGCATGAGCAGGATGACCGCGCAGATGACCAGGGTGGCGATGACCGCCAGCGTGTAGAAGCGGGTGCCGCAGGCCATCCCCACGCCCATGACCAGGAAGATGAACCCGACGTCGCGGGTCTCCTTGATCGCGTTGCGGAAGCGGACCACGGAGAGCGCGCCCACCAGGGCGAACGCGCGGGCGATGTTGGAGCCCACCACCAGCATGATCAGGGCGATGAGCATGCCCAGGATGACGAGGGTGTGGACGTAGCTCTGGCTGTAGGAGATGTTGCGGTGCGTGGAGCGGTAGGTCCACGCGACCACGAGGCTGGTCAAAAAGGCCAGGGACAGTGCCAGGACCACGTCCGTGACGCTGAACGTGCCGGACAGGTCGGTGATGCCGAAGTCGAGGTTCATGGTGTGCTCTCGGTGTCTGGTCGGTCGGGTCGGCCGGTGGCCGCCCGGTCAGGAGGAGGCGGCGCGGAGGACGGAATCGTCCCCCTCCGGGACGTGGAAGACCGAGCGCGGGGCCATGCCGAAGGCCTCCACGCTCTGGCAGTACTTGGAGATCCGCTCCACCTGGAGGTCGAGGCGCGCGGCCATGTCCGTCACCCAGTAGGGCGCGCGTTCGTTGGCCTTGACCTCCATCACCACGAGGTGCGGGTCGACGATGTAGCGGCTCTCGGCCTCCGCGCGCAGGTCGAAGTCGCGGTCGCGGCCCCGGACGCGGTGGTCGAGGGTCACGCGCAGGCCGAGGTCGGCGTCGGCACCGACGTAGGGCTCGCGGCGGTACCCGGTCATCGCGGTGGGCCGCAGGTCGAGCCGGACGATCAGGTCGAGGACCTCGTCGACGAACGCCTGGTCCGCGCCGGGGTGCTCGATCCGCACGCGCCGGTCGCACAGGGCCCGCGCCTGGTCGTAGGGGAGCAGGACGCGGCGCTTCTGCGTGACCCGGTTGACCCGCTGCTTGATCTCGACCGACACGGGTGTGTCGTCGGGGGCGGCGCCGACCTCGCCGTAGCGCCGGACGCGCAGCTTGCGGCGGAACCGGAGGCCCTCGATCTTCTCGTGGTAGAAGCGCAGCGCCCGGGTGTCGTAGTAGAGGCTCCAGACGCCGTATCCCGTGCCGTCCCCGTTGCGGTCGGGACGCATGCGCGCGGCGAGTTCGGCGCGCACGTCGGCCGCGCGGGACACGGGGACCAGGTACTTGAGTTCGTACCGGTTGAAGGCGTGCAGTGTGCTCGGCGTCCGCAACCGGTGACCGGCCTCGTCCTCCGCGGTGGGTCCCCCGGGACCGACGGTCCTCGGGGCTCGCTGTGGTCGCACGTCGATTGCCCTCCTCTCGTGGTGACGTCGAGAAGGACACAAGTCGACACGTGTGTGACGAGGGGGAGAACTTCCTGGGAGTTTCCTGGGAGACCGGGGCCGAACCCCAGGTGGGAGGAGGGATCCGGCCCAAGGTTGGATTCGGGTGAGAACGCTGCCGCCGGGGACCGGAGGCTGTTCGCCGTGGGGCGCGGGAGGCCGGCCGTGCGGGAGACTGGACCGGTGAGCACCGAAAGCACCCGCCCCGAACCGCCGGTGACGAGCCCCTCCATCATCGTGTTGACGCTGGCACGCCGCCTGGAGGCCGAACTGAACGCCGCGCTCGCGCCGCTGGACCTGACCGTCGCGCGCCTGGCGCTGCTCGGCCACGTCGCCAGCCTGCCGGGCGCCTCGTTCAGCGAACTGGCGCGCATGGGCGGAGTGACGGTGCAGAGCGTGCACACGGGGATCAGGGCGCTCCAGTCCGCGGGGCTGGTGCGCGACCTCACCGCCCGCGCCGGCTCGGCGTCGGAGATCGAACTGACGTCCGAGGGGGCCGACCTGCTCGACAGGGCGAGGGAGGCGATCTCCGCGGTCGACGAGAAGATGTTCGGCCCGGAGGCGGAACCGGTTCCCCGGGAGATCGCGGGGACCATCCGCCGAGCGTTCCCCGCGGGCGGCTGACCCCGGACCCTCCGGCCGCGGCGCGCTCCCCCGCGTTTCCCCGCCCCTACCTTCAACCTTCCTGAAGCATGAGATAGCCTTCAAACACACTGAAGGTTGGAAGGAGCACCGATGGAGCACGTCCTGCTGTCGGTCCACGTCCTGGCGAGCATCGTGTTCGTCGGCGGAGCGACCGTCGCCACGAGCCTGTTCCCCCGCTACGCGCCGGTGGCCGCACCGGTCCCCGCCGCCCCGTCCGGCGCCGCGGCGCCCGAGGACGAGCGAAGCCGGAGGGTCGCCCTGTCACTGCACCGCACGACCCGCGTCTACTCGATCCTCGGCGTCACCGTGCCCATGGCCGGGATCGCCCTGGCCGTCGCGCAGGGGCGGATGGGGGAGGTCTGGATCAACGTCTCCATGGTCCTCACCGCCGCCGCGGGCGTCCTGCTGGCCTGGCAGATCTACCCGCGCCAGCGGCGGGCCCTGCGGGAACCGGGCGATCGCGGAGCACTGAGCACGCTCTCGGCGCTCACCGGGATCTTCAACCTGCTGTGGGCCGCCGTGGTCGTGCTCATGATCGTCCGCCCCGGCGACCACGCCTGACCGCCGCCCGTCCACGAGCCCGCTGGAGGCCGACCCGTGTCCACGACCGACGACCTGAACCTGCCCGACACCGACCTGGCGCGGAACGCGACGCGCCTCGCCCGCGGCACCGAGTCCCCCGCGGTCTTCCACCACAGCGTCCGCACCTACCTCTACGGGCGCTTCCTCGGCGAGCACCAGGGCCTGCGCCCCGGCCACGACTACGACGACGAACTCCTCTACCTGGGCTGCGTGCTCCACGACATCGGCCTGACGGACGAGGGCGACCGGGACCAGACCTTCGACGTCGACGGCGCCGACCTGGCCGCCGAGTTCCTGTCCGGCCTGGGCCTCGCGGACGACCGGGTGGAGGTCGTCTGGGACGCGATCGCCCTGCACCTGGTACCGCACGTCGCGCGCCGCAAACGCCCGGAGATCGCGCTGGTGAACTCCGGCGCGGGGCTCGACCTGGGTCCCCTGGGGCCGGACGGCCCCGCTCTCCCGGAGGAGTTCGTCGCCCGGGTGCACGCCTCGTTCCCCCGTCTGCACGGCGCGGCGGTGCTGTTCGACACGATCGTCGACCAGGCGCTCGCCAAGCCGCACAAGGCCCCGCCGTTCAGCCTCCCGGGTGAACTCGTCCGCCAGCGGACCGGGGAGCGGTGGCCCACCTGGCGTGAGCTCATGACCGCCGAGCCCACCTGGCGGGACTACGAGGGGTACGGACCCACCGCCTGAGCGGGCGGCACGGGGTCAGGCGGGGACGTCCCGGCGGAACTCCACGAGGAAGCAGCCGAACTCGACGGCGCGGGCGTGCACGAGCGCGACCCCCCGGTCCGCGAACAGGTCACGCAGGGCGTCGTCGAGTTCGGACGCTCCCCTCGGGTCCGGGACCGGCTCCACCAGCCGTCCGCACAGGATGTGCCCACGGGAGTCGTAGGCGCGCAGCACACGGCGCGACCCGTCGAGGATGGGAGGGCGCCCCGGGCCGTCGGCGGGTCCGGGGCACTCTCCGGCGTGGACGAAGACGGGCCCGCACTCGTCGTAGGGCCCGGGGTCCGCGCCGGTGTCCGCCGCCCAGCGCCGCAGAGGCGCGTACGTGACGAGCATGAGGCGCTCACCCGGATCGCTGCGCCGCAGGCAGCACCGCAGCGGCGCACCGCCCTCGTCGTCGGTGAAGGGGGCGCGGGCGTACCCCGCGTCGTCCCGTTCGCGCAGCTCCGCGAGCACGGCGGGGGCGATCGCACTGGCGTGGTGTGTCGAGGTCATGGGTCCAGCATCCCGACCGGGGCCCGCGTGCGCTGGCGGAGATCGGACACCGCGTTCTCCGTTCCGGGACCCAGGCCGGGCGGCCCCGGCGCGGTGGACAGGTCCCCATGTCGACTCGTCGTCGGATCGACTCCTCGACGCCGTCCGCCTCTCGCTCCGGGCGCGGAGCGAGAGGCGGGCGGGCGGTGCCGTCGCACGCCCGTCGGCGGCGGGACGATCAGCCCAGGACCGGGTAGTTGCTCCGGATCACGCCCTGCGGGTCGCGGGCCCGCTTGACCTCCCGGAGCCGCTCCAGGGCCTCCGGCGAGAACGCGGACGCCGCCGTCTTCCCCGGCGCCAACAGCGTGAAGGGGGTGCGCCCGCTCACGTACGGCGCGAGCGCCGCGGCGAACTCCGCCTGGCGGGCCCGCACGCCCTCGGCGGCCTCGGCGGTGGCGGGCACACCGAACATGTACAGCGCGTACGGCTCGGCCATCGGCCCCTGCGGGCTGTCGGAGGGCCCGGCCAGCGCGCCGCCCAGGTGGCGGACCTGGGCGAGCAGCATCGGCGCGACGGGCGCGCCGAGCAGCGCCTCGGCGGCACCGTCGTCCAGGCCGGTGAGCAGCTCGGCCCGGGACTGGCCCGGAGCGGGATCGAGGGGGTCGGAGGTGACCGAGCCCAGGTCGGCCGGGGAGAGCGGGCCGCGCGAGTCCGACAGCGGGGCGCCGACTCCCTCCAGGGGGCGCAGCAGCTCCTTGGCCTCCGCCTCCCCGCCCAGATAGGTGACGTCCACCACGACCATCGCGTCCTGCCCGGGCACCTGGAGACGGGTGAGCCACGTGCTCAGCTCCCGAGGAGCCGTCGCGGTCACCCGCCGGAAGGCGTCCATGGCCGCCTCGGCCATGTGTCCCGGCCACACCATCCGGCCGCCGTACAGGGCGGGGGCCGCGTGCAGGTCGAACTCCATGGCGGTCACCAGAGCGTGGTCGCCCCCGCCGCCGCGCAGCGCCCAGAACAGGTCGGGGTCGGACTGGGCCGTGACCCGGCCCCGGGCGCCGTCGGCGTCCACGACCTCGAACGCGGTCACACTGTCGGACGCCCAGCCGAACGCACGGCCGAACCAGCTGACCCCGCCGCCCAGGGTGTAGCCGACCGCGCTCACACCCGGCGAACTGCCCGCCAGGCCGGTCAGCCCGTGCGGCCCGGCGGCGGCCTGCACCTGGCCCCAGGTCGCGCCCGCCCCCACCCGGGCGGTGCGGCCGCGCGGATCCACCCGCACCTCGTCCAGAGCCCTCGTGCGCAGGAGGATCACCCCTTGCGTGTTGCCCGAGGCGCCGTGCCCGCTGGGCTGCGCCGACACGGTGAACCCGGCGGTCCGGGCGAAGCGGGCCACCGCGGCCACGTCATCGGCGTCGGCGGCCTCCACCACGGCGGCCACCGGCTGGCGCACCGCCAGGTTCCACGGTGTGCGGGCCGCATCGAAGCCCTCGTCGCCGTCCAGGAGGACGCGGCCGTCGACGAGGGTGGGAAGCTTGTCCAGGGTTGTCACGCGATCGCTCCTCGGGTGTGCGCCTCAGCGCGGGGCCGCTCACGGCGGCCCGTTCGGTTCGTCATCCTTGTGACGGATCACGAAGGAAAGGTGTGACGGGTGGACACGAAGGAATTTCTGGCCGAGCGCTTCGAGGAACAGCGGGGGCGCCTCCACGCGGTCGCCTACCGGATGCTCGGCTCGCTCGCCGAGACCGACGACGCCGTCCAGGAGGCGTGGATCCGGCTGAGCCGCACCGACGCCGAGGAGATCGAGAACCTCGCCGGGTGGCTGACCACGGTGGTGGGCCGGGTGTGCCTGGACATGCTGCGCTCGCGCACGTCACGCCGGGAGGACCCGGTGGGCGCGCACCTTCCCGACCCGATCGTCGCCCCCGCCGAGCGTTCGGGCCCCGAGCACGAGGCCCTCATGGCCGACTCGGTGGGCCTGGCGCTCCTCGTCGTCCTGGACACGCTGCCGCCCGCCGAGCGGGTGGCGTTCGTCCTGCACGACATGTTCGCGGTGCCCTTCGACCAGATCGCCCCGATCGTCGACCGCGCCCCCGCCGCCGCACGCCAGTTGGCCAGCCGCGCCCGCCGCAGGGTCCAGGGGGTCGCGCCGCGGCCCGACCCCGATCCCGTCCTGCAGCGGCGGGTGGTGGAGGCCTTCCTCTCCGCCGCGCGCGGCGGCGACTTCGAGGCGCTCCTGCGCGTGCTGGACCCGCGGGTGGAGACCCACGCCGACTGGGGCGCGCTGCGCCCGGGGGTGGCGGCCGTGGTGCACGGCGCCGAGGCCGTGGCCCGTTCCGCGATCAGCTACGCGCGTCCCGCGGAGTTCGTGCGGCCCGCCCTGGTCAACGGGGGCGCGGGGGTCGTCGTGCTCGACGACGGGGGCCGGCCGTTCTCCGTCATGGGGTTCACCGTGGCGGACGGGCTGATCGTGCGCATCGACGCGCTGGCCGACCCGGTGCGCCTGGCCCGGATCGACCTGGCCGTCCTGGACGGGGGCGGACGGGGCTGAACGTCCCGCCCCGCGCCCCGTCCGGGTCACACCAGGCCCGGACGGGGCGCGTCCACCGCCTCCCACGCGAACCCGTCCGGGTCGGTGAACGGCCCGGCGTCGCCGCCGATCGCGAGCCGGTGCGCCCCGGTGCCCTCGGGGGAGACGCCGAGGTCCTTGGCGAGGGCACGGCGCCGGTACAGCGCCAGCTTCACGGGACCCGTCCCGGCGGCGAACTCGACGTAGGTGCGGCCGAAGCTCCTCGCCACCGCGAGTCCGCGGTCGACGTAGAAGCTCCTGCTCGCGGCCATGTCGGCGACGCCCAGCAGGAGCACGACGTCGTCGATCCGGAGGGTGGCGGGTCCGGTGTCCTTCTTCGCCGAGGTCGCGACCTTCCAGATCGCCCCGTCCGGCGCCTGGACGACACCGCCGTAGCCCCAGAGCGACTTCGCGGCGGGCTTCAGCGTCGTGGCCCCCGCGTCCGCGGCGGCGGCCACGAGGCCGTCGACGTCGGCCGGCTGCGCCACGGTGAGCGCGAGCGTGAATCCGCGGAAGCCCGTCGAGGGTTCCTGGGAGGCCCTCAGACGGATCAGGGAGTCCACGCCGAAGGCGGTGTAGAAGCGGTTCGCGGCCGCGGGGTCGGCCACGTCGAGGGTGATGGATGCGATGGATGCCATGCCCGTCACGCTAGTTCCGGCTCCGCGGCCGACGCTTCTCGATTCCTGACCGGTCCGGGGAGGAGGCGGGCGGCGCGGCCTCAGTCGCGGACGACCTCGTACCGCAGGCAGGCGAAGGGGCCCAGGAGCCTGGCGTCCAGAGCGCGCAACCGCACCCGCCCGTCCAGCAGGGGGGCGCCCCCGCCCAGACTGACCGGCGCGATGGACACGACGACCTCGTCGAGCAGGCCCAGCCGGGCCAGGTCCGCGGCCAGGCGTCCTCCGCCGACCACCCACACGTCGCGGCCGTCCGCGGCCTTGACCATGTCCGCGTGCAGGTCCCGCAGCTCCTGGTCGGTGTCGGCGCTCGCGAAGCGCAGGTCCCCCTCGACCCGGGGGAGTTCCCGGTGGGTGAGGACCCAGGTCGGAGCCCGGTAGGGCCAGGGCTTGCCGCCCTCGTGCTCCAGGATCCACTCGTAGGTGGTCGCGCCCATCACGATCGCGCCCGCACCGTTGACGAAGTCCTCGGTCTCGCTGAGGGCGTCACCGCTCTCGGAACCCGGTTCGCCCCCCTCCACCGAGAACAGCCACTCCAGCGAGTTGTCCTGGTCGGCGATGAACCCGTCGAGGCTGGTGGCGGTGTTGTAGACGGTCTTCACGGTGTGTCCTTTCGTCGTTCGTCGCGGTGGTGCAGCCATTCCAGCGGGTCGCCGTGGCCGACCTCGACCCCGACCGAGCGCAGCATGTGCCGAACGGCCTGCCTGCGGTGCGCCGAGTACGTCAGGACGTGTGCCACGACCCCGCCGAGCAGGAAACTCTCCGGCGGGTCGCACAGGGCGTCGATGAGGCGGTCGCCCCAGGCGTCGCGGCGCCCGATGTCTTCCACGGCCGCGATCCAGCGCGCGCCCGCCTCCTCGTGGCGGGACCGCAGCGACTCGGGATCGTCGGCCCCGCGTTCGGGGAAGTCCGACCCCTCGATGGAGGCGAGCCAGACCTCCTTGGCCCGCACCAGGTGTTCCAGGGTGGCGGCGATGGTCTCCTCCGGGCCGTCCCAGGACAGGACGGTGCGCCCGGGGCCGCACACCTTCCGGTAGTCCTCCTCGGACAGGCCCGCGGCCAGGCGGATGAGCGCCGCGGTGTCGTCCACGTCGTGGTGGATCTGCAGTGCGGTCAGGTCCATGGCGGGGCGACTCCTCGGGTTCCCCTCCACCCACAGGTGGAGCGGGGGGTGGAAGTGGATGCCGTTGGGGGAGGGCAGCCACCGTCCGCTCCCCGCGGTGGTGGCGCTGGGCGGATGGCCGAAGGCCCGCGCGAACGCGCGCGTGAACCCCTCCACGGTCGCGTATCCGGCGGTGAAGGCCGCGTCGGTGACGCTGGCGCCCTGGCCGATCTGCCAGGCGGCCCGCTCCAGCAGGACCCGGCGGCGCAGCGCCACCGGGGACTCCCCGGTGTCCCGGGAGAACCGCCGGCTGAAGTGGAACGGCGAGGAGTGGGCGCTGACCGCCATGTCCGACAGGCGCGCGTTGTCCTCGTCCAGAACCGCGTCGAGGAGTTCGCGCAGACGGTCGCGCCCCGAGGGCGGTTCGTCGGTGGGAACGCTCATGCGACCAGTATGTTCACGCCGGGGCCGTCGCCGCTTGACCGATCTTGCCCTGTGGGGCCGACGCGCACCGCGCGGGGCCGGGCGCCTACGCGGTCACAGGACCCCCGTGCCGAGCGGTCGGCCCTCGGTCGCTCCGGGGAGCACCAGGTACAGACCGGTGCCCCGGTGCTCGGTGAAGGGGTGCAGCGGGTCCTTCCTGGCCAGCAGGTTCTGGGTCCGCGTGAACAGGCGGGGGTCGTCCATGAAGGCGAGGAAGAGCAGCCCCTGGTCGCCCCGGTCGTCGGCGTAGGCGAAGCCGCGTCGCAGCATCCGGTCACCGTCGTGGCTCCGGGCGTGCGCGAGCGCCATGTGGGAGTCGTCGGGGATGACCGGGTCGCCGTCGGCGGTCACCGCCGCGAAGTCCGGTTCGTCGGTCTCCCTGTCCTGGCCGAGGGGCGCCCCGGTGTCCTTGTGCCGCCCGATGACGCGCTCCTGCTCCGCCACGGGCAGCGCCTCGAAGCCGTCCACATCCATGTGGATACGCCGGTAGACCAGGTAGGTGCCGTCCCTCTCGGCCCCCTCGCCTATCCACACGAACCGTTCGGACTCCTCCGCCGTCGGGTTGGAGATGCCGTCCTTGTGCCCGAACAGGTTGCGGGAGGCCCCTCCTCCCGGCGCCGGGGCGACGAACCCCCTCTGCCGCCAGCGCGGCGGCATGGTGTCCTCCGCGGCCTCGGTGAGCAGGTCGGCCGCGGTGGCCACGGTCCAGGCGTCGTCGGCGCACAGTTGCACGACCAGGTCGCCGCCGCTGAGGGCGTCATCGATCCGGTCGCCGGGGAAGGCCGGGAAGTCGGTCAGGAGCGCGGGCCGGGACACCCCCATCCGGTCGAAGGCCGTGCCGCCCAGACCCACGGTCGCGGTCAGGCGGGAGGTGCGGGCGTGCGCGAGGACCTCCGGCGCCTCGCCCCGGTCGAGGACGGACGTCAGCTCCCGGGTCCACGTGTCGAGGACACCGCGCAGCACCCGGCGCGCCCGGGCGCCGTCCGCCCCCTCCGGCAGGTCGAAGGCGGCCAGGAGGAGGTCGGACTGGTGCGGTGTGGTCACCCCCGCCTGGCGCGGCCCGCGGAAGGGCGGCCCGTCCGCGACAGCCGTGGCGCCGCTCGCGGCGTGCGACGCGGAGGGGCGGGCGGCGACGGCCGCACCCGCCGCCAGCCCGAGCGTCGAGGCGATCAGTCCGCGCCGGGTCGGAGGGGCGCCGTGCCAGGTCCGGGCGGGGCGGTGCGGTGAGCTCATGGGCAGCCGTTCTTCGAGCGGAGGACAGACGACGTCGCCGGCCGTCGACCCAGGCCGAGATCCCACTCAGTGTATTTCCATCGGCACTTTCGGTCACAGACGTGCGTGCGGCGCGCTGCCAGCCGCGGAGCGTCCGGCGTTCGTCCCGCACGACACGTTCGCGGCACCGTGAGGCGCCCACCACGAGCGTCCCGGCCGGGTGCGAGCACTCCCCACACCCGGCCGGTGAGCGGGTCACCAGGTCAGATGGCCGACAGGGCGGCCGTCGGCGACATGCGCGCCGCCCGTGCCGCGGGGTAGGCGCCAGCGACCGCGCCCACGAGGACGGTCGCGCCGGCCGCCCCCGCGAGCACCCACGGCGGCAGCGCCGTCGGCCAATCCCGATAGGCCGCGAAGACCGCGGTGGCCACCCCGCCCAGGACCGCGCCTCCGACGCCGCCGAGCCCCGCCAGGAGGACGGACTCGCCGAGGAACTGCCACCGGATGTGCGACCGGGTCGCCCCCAGGGCCCTGCGCAGTCCGATCTCCGAGCGGCGCTCCAGGACCGCGATGACCATCGTGTTGGCCACACCGATCCCGCCGACCAGCAGTGCCACCCCGCCCAGCCCCACCAGGAGCGCCGTCAGGGTCTCATCGGCGGCGGCCTGGGCGGCCAGTGCGTCCGAGGGCCGGCTGACCTCTACCTCCTCAGGGTGCTCGGGGTTGACCGTGGCCGGCAGCACCGCGCGGACCGCCTCCACGGCGGACTCGCCGGACCGCTCGTACACGTTGGTCGGGGAGCCGTCGAAGTCCAGCGCCTCCTCGGCGGCGGACCAGCCGACCAGGGCCGCGGTGTCCAGCTCCGGCGCGAGCGCGACGGGGGCGAGGATTCCGACGACCGTGAACCACTCCCCGCCCAGCCACACCTGGACCCCGGTGTCGGTGATCCCCATCCGCTCGGCCGCCGTCGCCCCCAGCACGACGGTCGGAAAGGCCGCCTGGGCGTCGTCGAGCCAGCGGCCCGAGGCCACCGTGCCCCCGACCGTGTCCAGCAGGTCGGTCCGCGCGGCGGCGACCGTGAGCCCGTTGGTCTGGCTCTCCTCGATCCGGTCACTGCGGTACACCGCGGTGTCCGGGACCGTGCCGATCGCGCTGACGGCGCCCACCGGTCCGATCCGGGCGATCATGTCGACGCTGTCCTGAGGAAGGGTGGACTCCCCGCCGCCGATGAGCTGCTGCCCCGCGGAGACCGTGAGCAGGTCGGTCCCGAGCTCGCGGAGCTGTGCGTTGACCTGTTCCCTGCTGCTGGCGGAGATCCCGACCACGGCGACCATCGCCGCGATGCCCACGGCGATGCCCAGGGCGGACAGCACCGCGCGCAGCGGCCGGGTGCGCAGACCGGAGAAGGCGACACGCACGGTGTCACGGGGGCGAAGCCGCGAGGGCGCGGGTCCCGGCGCGCTCACGATCGCCCCCCCGTCCTGGTGTCAGACTCGATCCGGCCGTCCAGGATGTGCACCTGGCGGGGCAGTTCGGCGGCCACACCGTGGTCATGGGTGATGACGACGATCGTGGTGCCCGCCGCGCACAGCGTGTGCAGCAGCTCCAGGACCACGGCCCCGGACGCGGAGTCCAGGGCGCCCGTGGGTTCGTCGGCGAGCAGCAGGGGCGGCTCGCCGACGACGGCGCGGGCCAACGCCACGCGCTGGCGCTGGCCGCCGGAGAGCTCCTCGGGGCGGTGGTGCACACGGTCCGTCAGGCCCACGCGCTCCAGCGTCCGCCGCGCCCGGGCTCGCCGGACGTGCGGCTGCAACCCCGTGTAGAGCAAGCCGTCGGCGACGTTGTCCAGCGCGCTCACGCCGGGCGCGAGGAAGAACTGCTGGAAGACGAATCCGATCCGGCGGGCGCGCAGCGCGGACAGTCGGTGGTCGGCGAGGCCGCCGACGTCGTACCCGTCGATCCGGACCACGCCCTCGTCCGCCCGGTCGAGCGTGCCGAGCACGTTCAGCAGGGTCGACTTGCCCGACCCCGACGGGCCGACGACGCCGACCATCTCGCCGGGGTCGATCCGCAGGCTGACGCCGTCCAGCGCCCGGACCGGCGGATTCCCCGGGTAGACGCGATGGACGTGTTCCAGGAGGACGACAGGAGCGCGGTCGGAGTCGGTCGCGCCGGGGTCGGAGACCGCGGCGGGGGATGCGGTGCTCCCGGTACTCGTCCTCATCGGCCCGCCACCCCCACGACCGTGCCCTCCTCGATACCCTCGCCGCTGACCTCGACGCGGCCGTCGGCGTACAGCCCGGTCTCGACGGGGACGATCGACGTGGTGCGGTCATCGGCGACGACCTCCAGGCCGTATCCGCCCTCAGCCAGCGCCAGCAGGGCGCTGACCGGTACGGACAGCACGTCCTCGGCGTCGGCCACCGCCAGGACGACGTCGACCGGACCACCCAGGAGCGACGCGTCGACCTCCTCCGCGAGCGTGACCTCGACCTCTGCCACGGAGTCCTCGGATCCTGAGGAGTTCTCCTGGGCGTCGGGGTCGGCCACGACCGAGACGGACGTGATGGTGCCCGTGACCCCCTCCCCGCCGGGCAGGACGACGGACACCTCGTCGCCGTTCGCCATGTGCGCCAGGTCGGAGACATCGGCCTCCAGAGTGGCGATCTGGTCGCCGCCCGAGACCGTGAGGACCTCCGTGCCCGGGGCGGTCGCCGTTCCGACGTCGGCGGCGACCTCCTCGACCCGGCCCTCGCCGGGGACGAAGACGACCTCCGGCCGGGAGACGTCGCCGGTCTCCTCCGCTCCGGTGTCCTCCTGCCATTCCAGGACGGCGAGCTGTGTGTACCAGGTGTACTCGCCGTCGACGTCGAATCCGTCGTAGCCGAGCGCGGAGAGGTTGGCCTCGAGCTGTTCGACGTCGGCCCCGATGTCGCCCGGCTCGAGGTCCCGGTACATGGGGACCGTTCCGTACAGCGCGGTGACCGGAGTCTCGTCCAGGCGGTAGAGCTCGGTGCCGCGCTCGACCGTCGACGCCTGCTCGGCCATCCTGGTGACGGTGCCCTGGGCCGAGGCGGTGACGGACAGGGGCGAGCCGTGTCCCAGGGTCGCGTCCCACGACTCGGTGGCCGAGATCGTGCCCCGTGTGACGGTGTCGGTCGCGTCCGCAGCGGCGGCCTGACCCTCCGCCTCGGTCGCGGCGCCCCGCTCCAGGAACCAGTAACCCGCTCCCGCCGTCACCAGGGCGACGGCTCCGGCGGCCACCGGCAGCCACAGCCTCCGTCGGCGCCGAACCCGGCCGGTCCCCGGCCCAGTGTCCTGGGAGTCCCCGGTCTCCGAGGTCTCCGAGGGGTCCACGTCACCGGCGGCGTTCATCGTGTCCACAGTGTCCGCTGTGTCGGGAGTGCGCCGATCCGCCTCGGTACGCGCGCCCCGACGCCCTGGGGCGTCGCCTACTCCGCTGTCGAACGCGATCATCCGGCGTTCTCCCCGCGCTCCTCACGCAGACCGCTCAGATTTCCTTCACAGGCCTCCTGGGCTTCCTCGAAGTCCGGGTCGTCGGCGATTTCCGGGGTGAGGCTGATTCCCCCGCCCGACTGCGGATCCTCGAACGCCTCCACACCGTTCTCGCGCATGCACTGCGCGAACTCCAGCACTTCGTCACGCGTCTCCGCCTCCTGCTCCTCGGATACGCGCGGAGCGAACTCCTCACAGGCCGCCATGGCCTCCTCTGCCACCTCGGCCTGGTCCTCCGGGATTCGGAGCTGCAAACGCCCCTCCGAGTCCGGGTCGCCGACTTCCAGGCCGTTCTCGCGCAGGCACTCGGTGTACTCCAGCGCCGACTCTCCGTCGCTGAGCGGCTCCTCGGACGCCGCGGCTTCCTGCGAGTCCCCTCCGGCCGAGGCGATGCCGAGGTCCTCGTCACCGGAGGCGCAGCCGGTCAGCAACAGGACTAGCGCCAGCGGCGGGCCCGCCAGCGCCATGAACGCTCGTGATCGCATCGTCGTCTCCCGAGTCCGTGCGGCCGACCGGATATCGGCCGTCGACGCCGATACAACGCCGCGGCCCGTTTCCCCTGCGTTTCCGTCCCGACCGCGAGAGCGCTAACAGCGAGGAAACAACCCGGTTTGCGACCATGGACGCGGACCGAGGGGGTGACGGCACGTGCGTGTGCTGGTGGTCGAGGACGAGTCGATGCTCGCCGACACGATCGCGGAGTGGCTGCGCGGCGAGTCCCACGCCGTGGATGTCGCCAACGACGGGGCGGCGGCCCTGGAACGGGCCGACGTCAACGACTACGACGTCGTGGTCCTGGACCGGGACCTGCCGTACGTCCACGGCGACGACGTCTGCCGCGAGCTGGTCGCCGCCGGGGGCGGGACACGGGTTCTGATGCTCACCGCCGCCGCTGAGGTGGGCGAGCGGGTCGACGGACTCGCGCTCGGCGCGGACGACTACCTCACCAAGCCCTTCGCCCTGGCCGAGCTCGCCGCGAGGGTCCAGGCCCTGGGCCGCCGCTCCCGTCCCGCCGCGCCGCCCGTGCTGCGCCGCGCCGGGCTGAGCCTGGACCCGGCCCGCCACGAGGTTTTCCGGGACAGCCGCTACGTCCCGTTGTCCAGGAAGGAGTTCGCCGTCCTGGCCGAACTGCTGCGCGCGGACGGGGCCGTGGTCTCGTCCGAGTACCTCTTGGAGAAGGCATGGGACGAGCACGCGGACCCGTTCACGGGGGCGATCCGGCTGGCGGTCCTGAAACTACGCCGCAAGCTGGGCGAACCGCCGGTCGTGGAGACCGTCACGGGAGTGGGGTACCGGATCCCGTGAACGTGCTGAGGGCGGCGGCGCGCGGGTTCGTGCCGCGCCGGATCTCGCTGCGCAACCGCCTGACCCTGCTCTTCGGCGGGCTCTTCCTCATCGGGGGAGGGCTTCTGCTGGGCACCACCTATGTCCTGTTCCAGCAGGGGCTCGAAGAACCCGGAACGCTCATCGGCATGACTGTGCCCCCGGTGGGCGCGGAGTCAACCGGCGCCAGGGGGCCCCTGCCACCGGCCGAGGCCGAGGAGATGTTGGTGCGGTTCGCCACGGAGTGGCAGGAGGAGGAGCAGGAGCGGCTGCGGGAGAACGCCTCCACGTCCCTTCTCACCCGGGGTGGGGTCGCGCTGCTCGTGGTCGGCGGTGCGGCTACCGTTCTGGGCTGGCTGGTCGCGGGCCGGGTCCTGCGTCCGCTGCGCCGTGTGACCGACACCGCCCGCCGGATCGCCGCCGTCCCCGCCGCCGACCGCGGCCTCCACGAGCGCATCGACATGACCGGGCCGGAGGGCGAGGTGCGGGACCTCGCCGTCGCCTTCGACACCATGGTCGAGCGGCTCGACCGCTCCTTCGACGGTCAGCGCCGCTTCGTCGCCAACGCCTCACACGAGCTGCGCACCCCGCTGACCCTGAGCCGCGCCCTGGTCGAGCTGGCCGTGAACCGCGCCACCGCCTCCGAGGACGTGCGGCGGTTGGGGGAGGACCTCCTGGCGATCAACGCCCGCCACGAGCGGCTGATCACCGGCCTGCTCCTGCTGGCCGGTTCGGAGAACGAGATCCCCGAGCGCCGTCCGGTGGACATGGCCGACATCGTCTCCCACGTGGTCGCGCAGGTCGCGCCGGAGGCGGAGCGGGCGGGGGTCTCCGTGGAGGAGGACGCGGCGGAGGCGCCGACGCTCGGTGACGCGCTGCTGTTGGAGCGGCTGGTGTCGAACCTGGTGGAGAACGGTGTCCGGCACAACCGCGCGGACGGCGGCCGGGTCCGCGTCACCAGCCGGGTCGTGGCCGACGACGACGTCGCGGAGGTGGTGGTCGACAACACCGGCCCGGTTGTCCCGCTCTACGAGGTTCCCGCCCTGTTCGAGCCCTTCCGCCGTTTGGGGGCGGACCGGCTGGTCACCGCCAAGGGTGCTGGACTCGGCCTGTCCATCGTGCGCTCCGTGGCGCGCGCACACGGCGGCGACGTCGTCGCCCGCCCACGCGAGGACGGCGGTCTGACGGTGACCGTGCGCCTGCCCCTGAGCCATGAGCACTCCGGCCGTGAATCGTGATCCTGCTGCTCGGGACCTACGCGGAGACGGGCTCGGGCTCGGAAAACCCGTGGATCATCGGTCAGATCAGACAGCTCCGATCCAGGGACGATCCGGACCGCCGCGCGCGACCGCGGCCCGGCCGACACGACGGCGACCCGGAGGAGTCAGCGGACCGGAGTCACACGCAGGTCCGCGATCAGCCCCTCGACGAGCTTCCTGATCTCGTCGCGGATGGGGCGCACGGCCTCCACGCCCCGACCCGCCGGGTCGGGCAGCGTCCAGTCCAGATAGCGCTTGCCGGGGAAGACCGGGCACACGTCGCCGCAGCCCATGGTGATGCAGACGTCGGAGGCCTCGACGGCGTCGGCGGTGAGGACCTTGGGCTTCTGGTCGGTGACGTCGATGCCGACCTCCCCCATGGCCTCCACGACGGCGGGGTTGATCGTCTCGGCCGGGGCCGAGCCCGCCGAGCGCACCTCCACGCGGTCGCCGGCCAGGTGCCGCAGCCAGGCGGCGGCCATCTGGGAGCGGCCCGCGTTGTGGACGCAGACGAAGAGCACGGACGGGGCGTCGGCCATGGGGTCCCACCTTTCTTCCCGGGTCTGACCCGGTCGTCGGTCAGGGCCAGTGCGCGACGCGCACCAGCCTCGAAGGGTATGGCATCATCAGTGCATGATGATATCAGTCGACACTGATCTAATCAGGGTGCTGGGCGACCCGCTGCGCATGCGCATCGTCTCCCTGCTCGCCCACGAGACCCTCTGCACCACGCACCTGGTCGAGGAGACCGGAGCGAAGCAGACGAACCTGTCCAACCACCTGCGCGTCCTGCGCGAGGCCGGGCTGGTCGAGACCGAGCCGTGCGGCCGGTTCACCTACTACCGACTGCGCCCCCAGGCCCTGGAGGGCCTCGCCGGAGCCCTCGGCGACCTCGCCGCCACCGCCCGCCGGACCGCCGCCGCCGACACCAGGAGGGCCTGCCCATGACCCGCGCGGACACCGCGACCACCGCCTCCGTCGCCGCCAGGCTCTCCGCGCTGGACCGGTTCCTGGCCGTGTGGATCCTGCTCGCCATGGCCGTCGGCCTCGGCCTGGGCCGCCTGATCCCGAGCCTGAACGGCCTCCTCGCCGCGATGGAGGTGGGCGGGATCTCCCTGCCCATCGCCCTGGGCCTGCTGGTCATGATGTACCCGGTGCTCGCCAAGGTCCGCTACGACCGCCTGGACACCGTCACCCGCGACCGCCGCCTGCTCGTCTCCTCCCTGGCGGTCAACTGGATCGTCGGCCCCGCGGTGATGTTCGCCCTGGCCTGGATCTTCCTGGCCGACCTGCCCGAGTACCGCACCGGCCTGATCATCGTCGGCCTCGCCCGCTGCATCGCCATGGTCATCATCTGGAACGACCTCGCGTGCGGGCACCGTGAGGCCGCCGCCGTCCTGGTCGCGCTCAACTCCGTGTTCCAGGTGCTGGTCTTCGGCGTCCTGGGCTGGTTCTACCTCGACCTGCTCCCGGGTTGGCTGGGCCTGGACACCGACGGCCTGGACGTCTCCCCGTGGCTGATCGCGCTCAACGTGGTGATCTTCCTCGGCATCCCCCTGGCAGCGGGCTTCCTCACCCGCACGCTCGGTGAGAGGAGGATGGGCCGCGAGCGCTACGAGTCGGCGTTCCTGCCCCGGATCGGCCCCTGGGCGCTCTACGGTCTGCTGTTCACCATCGTCCTGCTGTTCGCGCTCCAGGGCGGCACCATCACCAGCCGGCCCCTGGACGTGGCGCGCATCGCCCTGCCGCTGCTGGCCTACTTCGCCCTGATGTGGTTCGGCACCTTCGCCCTGGGCAAGGCGATCGGAATGGACTACGACCGCACCGCCACGCTGGCCTTCACCGCGGCGGGCAACAACTTCGAACTGGCGATCGCCGTCGCCATCGCCACCTTCGGCGTCACCTCCGGCCAGGCACTGGCCGGGGTCGTCGGTCCGCTGATCGAGGTACCGGTGCTCATCGCCCTGGTCTACGTCTCCCTGGCCTGGCGGCGCCGGTTCGCCCCCGAACGGCGGTGACACGCCAGCCCTCCCCTTGGGAGGACGACCGCATGCGGTCGAGTCGACATGGCGCTTCGCACCGTTGTCGACTCCGCGCGCGGCAGGAAGGGCTCGGACGACTGGTGCACACCACTCGCAAGACGTGCGGCACCCTGCTGGCCGCCTTGGACGTCCACCCCCGGGTGGCTATGCGGATCCTCCGGCACAGCCAGATCAAGCTGACCATGGATCTGTACACCCAGGTGCACGACGACACGACCGTGGCCGCGCTGAAGAAGCTCGGAGGGAGCATCACCGGGGGAGGAGACGGCCCCTGACGTCGGGCCGCAGAAAGCCTGATGCAGTACTTTTCAGCAGTACGCAAAAGACCCACCAGACTTCTGGTGGGTCTTTTGGCTGGTGGGCGTACCAGGACTTGAACCTGGGGCCTCATCCTTATCAGGGATGCGCTCTAACCGACTGAGCTATACGCCCTCGTTCCTCGTGGAACTCTACCGCATCCCGGTGCGCGGGGCGAACCGGATGATGACGCGGAAGGGAAAGGGACACGGGCGACCGCGTCCCTCTTCACCTCCCATTTTACCGGGCTTCCCGAGTGCTCGTGCCGGGGCACGGCGCGGCCCCGGGGACGCCCCCCGGGGCCGGACGCGGCGCCTACTCCGCCTCGGTCAGCGTGACGTCCACGCCGCCGACCAGGTCGGCGACCAGGTTGTACACCATCGCGCCCACCGTGGACAGGGCGGTGATCAGCACGATGTTGAGCGCGCCCACCACGCCGGTGTACCCGAGCACCCGGCCCGGGGAGAACCACGCGGCCGGGTCGAGGCCCAGCTCGTCGTCGCCGCTCTCACCCTCCAGGAGCGCCTCCATCATGCTGGTCACCTCCTCGAAGACACCCAGCATGGACAGGGTCGCGTAGATCACCGCGACCGCGACGAACAGGATGATGAAGCACACCAGCGACACGACGAAGCTGAACTTCATCACCGACCACGGCTCCACGCGGGAGACCGTCAGGTGCGCCTTGCGGCTCGACATGGTCGCCTTCACGGCGCCAGGCCCCTCGGGGACCGAGGTCTCGGAATCGGTCACTGCCGTCTCTCCCGCCTCTGCGCGGTCCTCCACGGACTCCATCGCGGGGATCCCGGCTGCGGCCGTCTCGGTGTCCGGCTCCGGCTCGGCCTCGGTCTGCTCCGGCTCGTCGGCGGAGCCCTTCCCCTCGGCGGGAGGGGTCTCCTCGACGACCTCCGTCTCGACCGTGTCCTTCTCCGCAGCCTCGTCTCCGGCGGTCACCGCCGTGTCCGCTTCGGATTCGTTCGTGGGGGTGTTCCGCTGGTTGTCAGACATAGAAACGTTACCGCTGGACTTTCGTTGAGACGGGTGAATGCCGCGAAGAATACTGTCCCGTGGGGCTCACGAACGGAACCCCACGGGACCAATAGGACCTAACGCGCAGTCTAGGCCTCGGGGTTTCCTTCCTCGGTCACCGCGGACTCGGCCGTGTCGCCGGCCTCGCCCTCGTCGGCGTCCTCAGCGGCCTCGGCGTTGCGCGCCACGGCCACGATCTTGTTGCCCTTGTCGAGGTTCATCAGGCGGACGCCCATGGTGGTGCGGCCGGACTGCTTGATCTCGGCGGACCCGGTGCGGATGACGCCGCCGGCGGAGGTGATCGCGAAGATCTCGTCCACCTCCGGGTCGACCATCATCGCTCCGACCAGCTTGCCGCGCGCCTCGACGACCTTGGCCGTCAGAACGCCCTTGCCGCCCCGGTTCTGCACCGGGTACTGGTCGGCCGGGGTGCGCTTGGCGTAGCCGTTCTCCGTGGCCACCAGGACGTCGGAGGGCCCGTCCTCGGGGCGGATGACGTCCATGCTCAGCAGGTAGTCGCCCTCCATGAACCGCATGCCGATCACACCGCTGGTCGCACGGCCCATCGGGCGCAGCGACTGGTCGGAGGCCGGGAAGCGGATCGCCTGGGCGTCGCTGGAGATCAGCAGCAGGTCGTCGTCGGCGAAGACCAGCCGCGCCGCGATCAGCTCGTCGCCCTCGCGCAGGTTGATCGCGATGATCCCCGCCGACCGGGCGGAGTCGAAGTCCTCCAGGCGCGACTTCTTCACCAGGCCGTCACGGGTGGCCAGCACCAGGTACGGAGCCGCCTCGTAGTCGCGCAGGGCCATGATCTGCGCGATCTCCTCGCCCGGCTGGAACGGCAGCAGGTTCGCCACGTGCTGGCCGCGCGCGTCCCTGGCCGCCTCCGGCAGCTCGTAGGCCTTCGTCCGGTACACCCGGCCCTGGTTCGTGAAACAGAGGATCCAGTGGTGGGTGGTGGTGACGAAGAAGTGCTGGACGATGTCGTCCTGCTTCAGCTGGGCGCCGCGTACGCCCTTGCCGCCGCGCTTCTGCGCCCGGTAGTTGTCGATCCGCGTGCGCTTGGCGTACCCGCCGCGGGAGATCGTGACGACCACGTCCTCCTCGGCGATGAAGTCCTCCATGCGCATGTCACCCTCGAACGGGATGATGTGCGTGCGCCGCTCGTCGCCGTACTTGTCGACGATCTCGGCCAGCTCCTCGCGGATGATCGACCGCTGGCGCGGGTCCGAGCCGAGGATGTCGTTGTAGTCCGCGATCTGCGCCATCAGCTCGTCGTACTCCGAGGTGAGCTGGTTGCGCTCCAGCGCGGCCAGCTTGCGCAGCTGCATGTCGAGGATGGCGCGGGCCTGGATGTCGTCGATCTCCAGAAGGGCCATCAGGCCGGTGCGCGCCTCGTCCGCGGAGGCGCTGGCCCGGATGAGGCTGATCACCTCGTCGATGCGGTCCATCGCCCGCAGCAGCGCGCGCAGGATGTGCGCCCGCTCCTCGGCCTTGCGCAGCAGGTAGCGCGTCCGGCGGACGATGACCTCGACCTGGTGCTTGACCCAGTGCCGGATCATCTGGTCCAGGCGCAGGGTGCGCGGCACACCGTCGACCAGCGCGAGCATGTTCGCGCCGAAGGTCTCCTGGAGCTGGGTGTGCTTGTAGAGGTTGTTCAGCACGACCTTGGCGACGGCGTCGCGCTTGAGCACGATGACCAGGCGCTGACCGGTGCGGCCGCTGCTCTCGTCGCGCACGTCGGCGATGCCGGTGACCTTGCCGTCCTTGACCAGGTCCGCGATCTTCAGCGCCAGGTTGTCCGGGTTGACCTGGTAGGGCAGCTCCGTGACCACCAGCGTCTGGCGCCCGCGGCTGTCCTCCTCGACCTCCACGACCGCGCGCATGGTGATGGAGCCGCGGCCGGTCCGGTAGGCCTCCTCGATCCCGCGCTTGCCGACGATGAGCCCGCGCGTGGGGAAGTCCGGGCCCTTGATCCGCTCGATGAGCGCGTCCAGCAGCGCCTCGTCGCCGACTTCGGGGTTCTCCAGGAACCAGTAGACGCCGTCGGCGACCTCGCGCAGGTTGTGCGGCGGGATGTTGGTCGCCATGCCGACCGCGATGCCGGACGAACCGTTGACCAGCAGGTTCGGGAAGCGGGCGGGCAGCACGACCGGCTCGGCGGAGCGGCCGTCGTAGTTGGGCCGGAAGTCGACGGTCTCCTTGTCGATGTCCCGGAGCATCTCCATGGCCAGCGGGGCGAGTTTGCACTCGGTGTACCGCATGGCCGCGGCCGGGTCGTTGCCCGGGGAGCCGAAGTTGCCGTTGGGGTCGACCAGCGGCATGCGCATCGACCACCACTGCGCCAGGCGCACCAGGGTGTCGTAGATCGCGCTGTCGCCGTGCGGGTGGTAGTTGCCCATCACGTCGCCGACGACGCGGGCGCACTTGAAGAACCCGCGGTCGGGGCGGTACCCGCCGTCGTACATCGCGTACAGCACGCGCTGGTGGACCGGCTTGAGGCCGTCGCGCACGTCGGGGAGGGCGCGCCCGACGATGACCGACATGGCGTAGTCGAGGTAGCTGCGCTGCATCTCGACCTGGATGTCGACCGGTTCGATCCGATCCCTGACCGGGCCGCCGCCAGCGGAGTCCGCACCCTCAGGAGAGTCCGGGTTGTTCGCATCCGTCACGGATGTCGATCCCTTCTACGAAGCTTCGTTGAGCGTGGTTCTCCCGCCCGGCCGCCACCCGAGGGGGCGCGACCCGGGCGGCACGGACTAGATGTCCAGGAAGCGGACGTCCTTGGCGTTGCGCTGGATGAAGGAGCGCCGGGACTCGACGTCCTCGCCCATGAGCACGCTGAACATCTCGTCCGCCTGGGCCGCGTCGTCCAGGCTGACCTGGAGCAGCAGACGGCGGTCGGGGTCCATCGTGGTGTCCCACAGCTCGTTGGCGTTCATCTCGCCCAGACCCTTGAAGCGCTGGACCATGTCGCGCGGACGCGGGTCCTTCTTCCCGGCGGCGATCCCGGCCTCGATGACCCGGTCGCGTTCGGCGTCGGAGAAGGCGTAGCCCGCGTCGCTGCCGCGCTGGTCCCACTTGATCTTGTACAGCGGCGGCGACGCCAGGTAGACGTGACCGGCCTCGACCAGCGGCTTCATGAAGCGGAACAGCAGGGTCAGCAGCAGGGTGCGGATGTGCTGGCCGTCGACGTCGGCGTCGGCCATGAGGATGATCTTGTGGTACCGCAGCTTGCCGGCGTCGAAGTCCTCGTGGATGCCGGTGCCCAGCGCGGTGATGATCGCCTGGACCTCGTTGTTCTTGAGGATGCGGTCGATCCGCGACTTCTCGACGTTGAGGATCTTGCCCCGGATCGGCAGGATCGCCTGGTGATGCGGGTCGCGGCCGCCCTTGGCGGAGCCGCCGGCGGAGTCGCCCTCGACGATGTAGAGCTCGCACTCCTCCGGGTTGGTCGACTGGCAG
Source organism: Nocardiopsis sp. NPDC050513 (assembly GCF_044457925.1). NCBI lineage: Bacteria > Bacillati > Actinomycetota > Actinomycetes > Streptosporangiales > Nocardiopsidaceae > Nocardiopsis > Nocardiopsis sp. NPDC050513. Next base: position 52,398 of record NZ_JBITHK010000020.1, read on the forward strand.
TCGGACAGCTTGCCGGGGAGGGAGGTGGACTCCAGCAGGGTCTTGCGTCGGGTGAGGTCGCGCGCCTGGCGGGCGGCGATCCGGGCACGGGCGGCCTGGCTGGCCTTGGAGACGATGTCCTTGGCCTCGCCGGGGTTGCGCTCGAACCAGTCGCGCAGGTGCTCGTTGGTGACCCTCTGGACGAAGGACTTGGCCTCGGTGTTGCCGAGCTTGGTCTTGGTCTGGCCCTCGAACTGCGGGTCGGCCAGCTTGACCGAGATGATCGCGGTCAGACCCTCGCGGATGTCGTCCCCGGTGAGGTTGTCGTCCTTGTCGCGCAGCAGCTTCTGGTCGCGCGCGTACCGGTTGACCAGGGTGGTCAGCGCGGAGCGGAAGCCCTCCTCGTGGGTGCCGCCCTCGGCCGTGTTGATCGTGTTGGCGAAGGTGTGCACGGACGAGGTGTAGGACTGGTTCCACTGCATCGCGATCTCGACCGAGATGCCCTCGCCGTCCTCCTCGAAGGAGATGATCGACGCGTGCGCCGCCTCCTTCTTGGCGTTGATGTGCCGGACGAAGTCGGACAGGCCCTCGTCGTAGTGGAACGTGTTGACCGTCGGACCGTCGTCGGTGTGCTCGGGCCGCTCGTCGCGGATGGTGATGGACAGCCCCTTGTTGAGGAAGGCCATCTCCTGCATCCGTCGGGCGAGGGTCTCGAAGGTGAAGACCGTCGTCTCGAAGATGTCGCCGTCGGGCCAGAAGGTGATCTGCGTCCCGGTGTCGTCGGTCTCCTCGCCCTTGACCAGTTCACCGGTGGGCGCGGTCATCTCGTAGTGCTGCGTCCAGACGTGGCCGTCCTTGCGGATCTCCACGTCCAGGGCCGTGGACAGCGCGTTGACGACGGAGACGCCCACGCCGTGCAGACCGCCGGAGACCGCGTAGGACTTGCCGTCGAACTTGCCGCCCGCGTGCAGTGTGGTCAGCACGACCTCGACGGCCGGACGCTTCTCCACGGGGTGCAGGTCGGTGGGGATGCCGCGGCCGTTGTCGGCCACCCGCACGCCGCCGTCCGCCAGCAGGGTCACCTCGATGGCGTTGGCGTGACCGGCCAGCGCCTCGTCGACGGAGTTGTCGACCACCTCGTAGACCAGGTGGTGCAGGCCCCGCTCCCCGGTGGAACCGATGTACATCCCTGGGCGCTTGCGTACTGCCTCAAGCCCCTCAAGAACCGTGATTGATCGAGCGTCGTAGGCCAAGTGGGAACACCCTCCTGCTGGGGACGCCTGCCGGCCGTGGCCGAGCGGACGGCGGTCAGCCCGCGGGGCGGTGACCGAAGGGGTCGGCGTACCGCGACACCAGGGGGATCACCACATCACCGTACGGGCCGTCCGCCCACCCTCTCCTGGGGGCGTGGGACCGGCTACAGGCATCTGAAGAACCGCCTCCATGATACCCCGCGCGGTGCGACAAATGAGCATTCGCGGCGCTGTGCCGCTCGACAACGAACGTTCAGGGAGGGAGACGACTCCCTCCACGCGGGTGGGTCCTCTCGCAAGTTCCGGTGCGGTTCAGTGGCCGTTGGCTCACACCGCCCCGGCCGTCGCCCCGGCGGCGCCCGAACCGCCCCCTCCGTGCTGCCCGAAGGTTCGGGGCGCCCCTAAACACCGCCCCGACCTGCGCGAACGCACACCCGTGGGCGGTCGGAGCGGTCACCGGCGGCGGGAGCCGGGACCCTTGACGTCGATCGAGACGACCGTTCCCTCACCGAGTTCCTCGTTCAGGCGGCGCATCAGATCGCGCACCATCGATCGCCCGAGGGCGGCACTGGTCGGCGAATCGGCCGCGACGACGAGTTCGCCCTCCGCATACCTCACCGGTCGGAGATGTTGGGCGTTGAAGTCGCCGACGATGTCCGCCCACCGGCCGAACACTCCGCCGACCGCGACCTGCTCCTGCCAACCGTGCTCGACGAGCCATGCCCGGACGGCGTCGCCGAACAGCTGGGGCTCGTTGCGTGACCGGATCCGGCCACGCGCGCGCCGGCGGGGTGCGCCCCGGGGCACCGCCCCGCGCTCGCGCGCCTCGGCCCGGGCGCGGGCGAGCGCCTGCCGGGCGAGGTCGGCGCCGGACACGGCCGGCGCCGTCGGAGCGGCCGGGGCGGGCGCCGCCGGGTCCGGGGCGCCCACGGCGGGAGCCGCCGCGCCGCCGCGGGCGTTGTCCACAGGGTGTGGACGGTCCTGCCCCAACCCCGTGCCCGCGCCCGCGATCCCCTCGCGGCGGCCCACAGGCTGTGGACGGCCCTCACGCATGCTCGACCACCCCCGCGCTCACCGTGAAACGGACGCCGTCCAGCTCCTTGGGGATGTCGTCGGGCACCGCGGCGGTCACCAGGACCTGTTCGGCGTCGCGCACGCGCTCGGCCAGGCGGCGGCGGCGTTCGGTGTCGAGTTCGGCGAACACGTCGTCGAGGATGAGGACCGGGTCGTCGCCGTCCGCCCGCAGCAGGTCGAACGCGGCGAGCTTGAGCGCGAGCGCGTAGGACCAGGACTCGCCCTGGCTCGCGTACCCCTTGGCGGGCAGGTCGCCCAGCTGGAGGTGGAGTTCGTCGCGGTGCGGCCCGACGAGGCTGACCCCGCGCTGGAGTTCGCGGTCCCGGGCCTCGGCCATCGCCGCGCGCAGGGTTTCCACAAGCTGTGGACGGTCGGCGGGCGGCTCGCCGCCCTCGGGGTCGGCCGAACACCGGTAGGCGGGCACGGCCGGTCCCCCGGAATCGGTCAGGCCCGCGTAGGCGTCCGAGACGCGCGGCCGGAGCTCGGCCACGAGCGCCAGCCGCGCCGCCAGCAGTTCCGCCCCCGTCTCGGCCAGGTGGGCGTCCCAGACCTCCAGGGTGCTGAGGTCGGGCTCCGAGCGCTGCCGGAACATCCGGCCCGAGGCCGACTTGAGCAGGGCGTTGCGCTGCTTGAGGACCCGGTCGTAGTCGGAACGCACCCCCGCCATCCGGGGGGTGCGCGCCACGAGGAGGTCGTCGAGGAAGCGCCGCCGTTCCCCGGGGTCGCCCTTGACCAGGGCCAGGTCCTCGGGGGCGAACAGCACGGTGCGCAGGATCCCCAACACGTCCCTCGGGCGTCCGGCAGCGGACTGGTTGATCCGGGCGCGGTTGGCGCGGCCCGGGTTGAGCTCCAGGTCCACCACCATGTGGCGGTCGTCGCGGACGATCTTGGCCCGGATGACGGCCCGGGGCGCGCCCTGGCGGATCAGCGGCGTGTCCGAGGAGACCCGGTGGCTGGCGAGGGTGGCCACGTAGCCGACCGCCTCGACCAGGTTGGTCTTCCCCTGGCCGTTGGCGCCGACGAACACGCTCACGCCGGGGCCGAGCTCCAGCAGGGCGTCGCCGTAGGACCGGAAGTCGACCAGTTGCAGATGGGAGACGTACATCCGGCCCTCCTCCTGGGACGGTGGCGCTGGACGACGGACGCGGGGCCCGGGGACGGCCCGCGGGAAGCCCGGACGGGCGCGTCCTCGGAGCGGTGGGGATCAGTCCCGGGAGGGAGTGCGCGGGTCCGGACCGGACTTGGTCACGGCGTGCCCGCCGAACTGCTGGCGCAGGGCCGCGACGACCTTCATCGCGGGGCTGTCGTCCTGGCGGGAGGCGAACCGGGCGTAGAGCGCGGCGGTCATCGCGGGGGCGGGGACGGCGTGGTCGACGGCGGCCTGCACCGTCCAGCGGCCCTCCCCGGAGTCCTGGGCGTAGCCGCGCAGCCCGGAGAGGTCGGGGTCCTGCTCCAGGGCGCGGCTGAGCAGGTCGAGCAACCAGGAGCGGACGACCGTCCCCTCGCGCCAGCTCTCGAAGGTCCCCGGGACGTCGTCGACGATCCCGGACGCGGCCATGAGCTCGAAGCCCTCGGCGAAGGACTGCATCATGCCGTACTCGATGCCGTTGTGGACCATCTTGACGAAGTGCCCGGCGCCGACGGCCCCGGCGTGCACGAAGCCGCCGCCCTCGTCGGGGGTGAGGGACGCGAAGACCGGACGGGCCCGCTCGACGTCCGCCGCCGGACCGCCGACCATGATGCCGTAGCCGTTCTCTCGGCCCCAGACGCCGCCGCTGACGCCGACGTCGAGGTAGCCGACGCCCTTGGCGCCGAGCTGCTCCGCGCGGGCGCGGTCGTCGACGTAGTGCGAGTTGCCGCCCTCGATGACCAGGTCGCCCTCCTGGAGGAGGCCGCCGAGCTCGTTGATGGTCGCGGCGGTCGGGTCGCCGGAGGGCACCATCACCCACACGACGCGGGGAGCCTCCAGGCGGTCGACCAGCTCGGCCAGGCTCTCGACGTCCCGTTCGTCGGACGAGACGTCGAAGCCGACGACCTCGTGGCCCTTCTCCCGGAGCCGGGCGGCCATGTTGCCGCCCATCTTGCCGAGACCGATCATTCCGAGCTGCATGGCAGTGCTCCCCTTAGCCGCCGGTGGACAGGTGGGCGCCGTCCGGTCCGGGCGGTGGCCGCGGACGCGGGACGGCAGACGCGAGTCAATCGAACCGAACCCGGACCGGTCAGCCGGACAGGCGCACCGGCATGATCAGGTAGCGGTACTCGGGGTCCGCACCTTCCTCCGCGGGCTTGCCGGTGAGGATCGCCGGTTTGGTCGAGGTGGTGAAGTTCAGGCGCGCCGTGTCGGTGCCGATGGCGCCGAGCCCGTCGAGCAGGAAGCCCGAGTTGAACGCGATCTGGATGTCGTCGCCCTCCAGGTCGGCCTCCAGGACCTCGACGGCCTGGGCGTCCTCGCCGGTCCCGGCCTCCAGGACCAGGCGGCCGGGGCTGAACGCCAGCCGGAGCGGGGTGTTGCGCTCGGCGACCAGCGAGACGCGCTTGACCGCCTCGACGAACTCGGAGCGGCTGACCTCGGCGACGGTGTTGAAGCTGTCCGGCAGCAGCGCGCGGTACTTGGGGAACTCGCCGTCCAGAAGGCGGGTCGTGGTGCGGCGGCCGCCGCCCTCGAAGCCGATCATGCCGTCGCCGGTCTCGCCGCTGGCGAGCGCGATCGACACCTCGGCGCCCGAGGTGAGCGACTTGGCGGTGTCGTGCAGCGTCTTGGCCGGGACGAGCGCGACCGCGGACAGATCGGGGTTCTCCGGCTTCCAGGTCAGCTCGCGCACGGCCAGGCGGTAGCGGTCGGTGGAGGCGAGCGTGATGGTCTCGCCCTCGATCTCGACGCGCACGCCGGTGAGCATGGGCAGCGTGTCGTCGCGGCCCGCGGCGACGGCGACCTGGCCGACGGCGGCGGCGAACGCGTCACTGCCGACGGTGCCGCTCACGCCGGGCATCTCGGGCAGGGTCGGGTAGTCCTCGACCGGCATCGTGGTGAGCGTGAACTTGGCGCTGCCGCACGTCACGACGGCTTTGGCGCCGTCGGTGGCGATCTCCACAGGCTGTGGAGGCAGGTTGCGGGTGATCTCGGCCAGGAGCTTGCCGGGGACGAGGACCGTGCCGGCCTCCTCGACCTCGACGTCGACCGCGGCCTGGGTGGAGACCTCGTAGTCGAAGCCGGACAGCCGCACCTGCTGGCGGCCGTCGAACTCGCCTGCGTCGAGCAGGACGCCGACGAGGACCGGGACCGACGGGCGCGTCGGGAGGGTGCGCGCGGTCCAGGCGACTGCGTCGGCCAATACGTCGCGTTCGACCCGGAACTTCACTTCGACTCACTTTCCGCACGACCGGTGGGCCGGTCGAAGCCTCAACGTTGCAGCTGGTGGGTCGGCCGAGGGCTCCGGCGCGGGCGGGGCCGCCGCCGGTGAGGGCGGGGGCGCCGCCGGGTCCGCCTCGGTTCCCGTGGGACCGCCGCCCGGAGGGGCTGCGGTGGACAGGGGCGAGACCACACGTTACCCGGATTCCTCCGCCGTCGCTGACGACTCGGTGGTGGACCGCCGCGGACCGCGGATCGGAGCGTTGTCCACAGATTTCCCGCGGAGCGGTTGTGAAGCCACGTTTGGGTTAATGAAGGTGCGTCGTAGTAGTAGGGCCTGTGGATAGTGTGGATAACCCTTGTTATTGCAGGTCAGCACGGAGATTTTTGTCCACAGGGCCTGTGGGTATCCCTGTGGGTAACTCGGAGGTTCTGTGGACGACCGATGTCGCCCACAGGTTGTCCACACTCCGTCCACAGCTGCGTCCACAGTTTTTCCCCGGGTTGTCCACAGCGGCTGGTGGTTCGGTGGTCGGATGGTGGGTCGGGGTGTCCACAGGGGGACCCCCGGTTACCCACAACCCCGGAGCACTTGTCCACAGGTTGTCCACATGGTTGTCCACAGAATTGACCCTCATCCTGTGGATAACTCAGCCGAGAAAGTGGAGAACTTTTTTTCCGAGTCCCCGAACAGATCTCCCGAACCAGGACGAACCGGTTGTGCACAGGTTTGTCCACAGCCCGGTGCGCGGTGTGTGCGGACGGGACGCGAACAGCCTGGACAGCGCCGCGGCCGAGCCCGGTGTGGGCAGCGCAACAGCGGCGACAAGCCCGGCGGTGCCGGGGAAAACGGTGTGGTACCGGACAGGGCGGTGCGTCCCCGGTGATCGCGCGGCGAACCCGGCGCGTCCCGCCCGTTGTCCCCAGAGCCTGTGGATAACCCCTTCGCCGAGGTGGCGGAGGGCCGCCGGGCACGGACGCGGAGGGGCGGCGGGACGGCGACGGGAAGGGCTGCCGACGAACGCCGGTGCGGACGGCCGGGAACGCGTCGGGGGGGGGGGCCCCCCCGGCCCCCCCCCCCCCCCCCCCGGGGGGGGGGGGGGGGGGGGGGGGGGGGGGATTTTAGGGGGGGGCGGTGGGGGGCAGGGGGTGTTTTTTGGCGGGG
>NZ_JBITHK010000021.1:0-55882 GCF_044457925.1 Nocardiopsis sp. NPDC050513
TTCGTTCTGGAAGAGTTCGACCAGGAACTCGTGTTCGATGGTTGGCACGACGGGGACGTTACCGAACGTGACGGGACGGGGGCGGCGAATCTCGAGAACCCACAGGAATCGACTGCCCGAAAAGGTCCGGTGCCTTTTCCGAATACCCGTGAACCGTTGCCGGGTGCACGGCGGGACGAGGAAAGGGGGGCGAGACCGCGGTCTCGCCCCCCTTTCCCCGGCCGCTCTACTTCAGCACCGCAACGGCGGAGCGATACGCCGCTGCGGCGGCTTCCCGGACCGGGAGCGAGCGGTGCGCGTCGGAGAGGATCTCCACTCCCCAGGGGCCGGACCATCCTGCGGCGCGGAGCGCGGCGATGATTCCGGGCAGGTCGAAGCTGCCCTCGCCGCACAGTCGGCGACGCCGGACGGTGTCCTCGAAGAGCGTGCCGACCACCTCGCTGTCCGCGTCGTCGAGTTCCACGGCCACGATGCGTGACGCGGGCACACGCGCCAGGTCGGCCGGTGGTGTGAGGGCGCGTTCGGTGTGCCAGACATCGATGACGAGGCCGCCCGCGGGGTGGCCGGCGGCTTCGACGAGCCTGAGCGCGTCGTGCACTGTCCTGATGTTGGACCAGGGCAGGAATTCGATCCCGAGCCGAACGCCGGCACCGTCGGCCTGCTCCGCGAGCGCGGCGAACTCCCCGGCCCAGCGATCGAGGTCCCACGGCCCGTCCTCGACATCGGGACCGATCTTGATGTGGCGTGCCCCGAGTGTCTCGGCGGCCCGTAGGAGGTCCCGGCGTACGGCGTCCGACGCGGCACGCCGGGGCCCGTCGGTCCACCAGTCGGTCAGGAACTCCAGTTCCACGTGAACGAGTCCGTTGTCCTCGAACAAGGTTCGGATGCCCGGGAGCCCGTACTCACGCTCGGCCTCCACCAGGTCCGCGTACAGCAGTCCGAAGCCCCTGAATCCGGCGGTCGCCGCCGCTTCCACCCGCTCCCGCAGCGTCAACGGGCTGCGCTCGTCGGGCCGCCCGGGAGCGGAGTCACCCGCGGTGGTCCAGCACGTGGCCACAAGGTCCTCAACAGCCATCTCTGCTTCCTTTCACTCAGCCGGAGTCGCGAAGGACGGAGCGCAGGTGCTCGGCACTGGCCCACACGTCCTCGACCGGTCCCCTGGCGGTGGGCTCCTCCGTGAGGACGGTGTCCTGTTCCAGGACGTACCATCCGTCGTAGCCGCGGCTGGTCAGGTGGGTGACGATGGCCTCGACGTCGACGTCGCCTGCTCCGAGGGGCCGGTACATGCCCTCCCGAACGGCCTCGGTGTAGGTCAGACGGCCCGACTGGACCTTGGCGGCGAGCGCGGCGTTCACGTCCTTCATGTGGGTGTGGGCGATCCGCTCGGGCGCCTGGCGGGTCAGTTCGGCGGGGTCGGTACCGCCGATGAGCAGGTGGCCGGTGTCCAGGCACAGGGAGACCGCCGAGTCCTCCAGGACTCGCCGCACCTCGTCACCGTTCTCGACCATGGTGCCCACGTGCGGGTGCAGGACGGCGCGGACACCGTGTTCGGCGGCCAGGGCGGTCAGCCGGTCCAGGTTGGACAGCAGGAGTTTCCAGCCCTCGGCGTCGAGTTCGGGGCGCGTGTCGTAGCCGTCGAGGCCGGTGACCGCTGACAGTACGAGGGTGTCGGCGTTGGAGGCGGCGTAGCCCTCCAGGAGCCGTTCCACCTCGGGCAGCGGGTCGTGTCCGGCCACGTGCAGCAGCAGCGGGGTGAAACCTCCCACCGCCTGTAGGCCGTGGCGGGCCAGGGCCCGGGCCATGGCCTGGGGCTCGGCGGGCAGGAAGCCCTCGGGGCCGATCTCGGTGGCGGCCAGGCCGATCTCCCGCATCTCCTTCAGCACACGCTCGGGCGTGAGCTGGTAGCCCCAGTCCGGAACCTCGCACACGCCCCACGAGATGGGTGCTCCGGCGATTCTGCTCGTCTGCCTCTCGTCGTTGTGCGGGGTGGTGGTCATGACGTTGCCTTTCGGTGGTTCTGGGCGGGGTTGGCGACCGCGGCGGGCGGGCGGCCGGCGAGGACGTCCGCGACGCCGTGGGCGGCGTCGGCGAAGGTCAGGGCCATCGCTCGGCGCGTCATACCCATCAGGTGCGGTGTGAGGACGACATCGGGGTGGTCGAACAACGGGTGCTGGCGGGCCGGTTCGGGGTCGAAGACGTCGAGGCCGACACCAGACAGTCGACCCACCTCGAGAGCGGCCAGGGCCGAGTCCAGGTCGAGCAGTCCGCCCCGGCCGCAGTTGACGAGGACCGCCCCGGGCTTCACCAGGGACAGGAGCTCCTCGTTCACCAGATGCCGGGTGTCCTCGTTGAGGGGCACGTGAAGGGTGAGCACGTCACTCGCCCCGGCCAGCGCGCCGAGATCGGGGCAGGCGATGTCGGCGGGCGGCGGGTTGACCGGATCGTAGGCGAGGGTACGCATCCCGAACGCCGCGGCCAGTTCGCCCACCCTTCGGCCGATGCGCCCGTAGCCGACGATGCCCATGGTGGCGCCGTCCAGGTCGCCGACGGGCACGGAGGACCGCTCGTTCCAACGGCCCTCCCGGACGAGGTCGGTCAGCGGGCGCAGCCGCTTGGCCAGGTGCAACGTCATGGCGAGGACGCCCTCGGCGACGGCTCGGCTGCCGCTGCCCGGTGTGACGACCACGGGGATGCCGCGGGCGGAGGCCGCCGCCAGGTCAACCAGGTCCACGCCCACGCCGGTGCGGGCGATGACCCGCAGCCGCGGCGCTCGATCCAGGAAGTCCTCGTCGACGTGCCGGTCGGCGCGGACGATGGCTCCCTCCGCGACCGCGAGGTCGTCGGGTGTGGGATCGGTGACGAAGCTGACCTCGTCGCCGAGGATGTCGCCGACCGCGTCGGAATCGACGGGGCCCAGGGCCACCACGATGCGCTGGGACATGTGATCACCTCCGGACCGGGTGGTCGAAGGTCGCCCCGGCCACCTCGGGCACCGGACACCATGATCCGCTCTCCGCGGAGGCGGCCGCGGCCGCGATGACCTCGGCGACGGCGTGCGCGTCCTCGATTGTGGAGTTGTGGCGCTCCAGGCCGATCACGGCGGCGAGGAACTTCTTGGCCTCGACGACCTTCAGGTCGTCGTAGCCCATGCTGTTGCCGGGGCCGGGCTGGAAACGTGCGTAGTCGCCCATCCGGCCGTTGGCGAGCACCGTCGTGTAGCCCTGGTGGGGGCCGCCGCGGCCGAGGGCCACACGGAGTTCGTTCATACGCTCGAAGTTCCAGGTGACCGAGCCGTCAGTGCCGTAGACCTCGAAACCGACACCGCACTGCGGACCGACGATGGTGCGCGACGCCTCCAGTGTTCCCACGGCGCCGGCACTGTGGGAGCCCGGCGCGAAGCGGACGAGGGCGGCGGTGTAGTCGTCGTTCTCGACCGTGCCCGTCTCGCCGTCCTCGATGACCGCGAAATGGGTCCCCGATCCCATGGGCAGGATGGGGCGTTCGGTGTAGACGGTGCTGGTCAGCGCGGAGACCTCGCGGATCGGGGCCACGACGTAGCTCACCAGGTCCACCACGTGGCTCATCAGGTCGCCCAGCGCACCGTGGCCGGCAAGCTCTCTCTTGAAGCGCCAGGACAGGGCGCCCCTGGGCTCGGAGGCGTAGCCGGAGAAGAAGGTGGCGCGCACGTTGGTGATCCGTCCGAGCCTCCCCTCGGCGATCAGTTGGCGGGCCCGCTCGACCGCCGGGGCGTGGCGGTAGTTGTATCCGATAGAGGTGACCACCCCGGCTTTGCGGGCGGCGGCGGCGACCTCGGCGGTTTCCTCGGCGCCACGTCCGACGGGCTTCTCGATCCAGAACGGCTTGCCCGCGTCGGCGGCCGCGGTGCCGATTTCGTGGTGGAGCACGTTGGGCGCGCAGATCGACACGATCTCGACGTCCGGGTCGTCCAGGACGGCGTGGTAGTCGGTGTCGGCCTTCTCGTAGCCCAGGGTGTCACGGGCGTACGCCGCCCGGTCCGGGGCGGTGTCGGCGGCGTGGACGAGCCGGGGCTTGAGGCCGAGTTCGGGGTAGAGGGACGGCAGGGCCTGGTAGGCGCGGCTGTGGAGTCTGCCCATCCAGCCGACGCTGATGAGCCCGACACCGATCTCGCGGGCGGCGCCTGGGGTTGTTTCAGCCATGAGCGTTCATCTCCTGCGGAGTATGTGAGGCGGTGTCAGTTCTCTGTCCGGGCCCGGCCGAATTCGGCCGAGAGGGCGGCGGCCAGCACGGTCGAGTCGGAGCCGATGGCGAGGAAGGTCCAGCCCTCTGCTCGCTTGGCGGCGGCGGTCGCACCGTCCGGCACGAGCAGCCCGCACGCCTTGCCGTGTGCGGTGGCCGCCTCGCGTACCCGCTTCAGGGCATCCTGGTAGACGGGGGCGCCGAACTCGCCGGGCACACCGAGGTCGTGGCTCAGGTCGCGGGGTCCGACGAACAGGACGTCGACGCCGTCCAGGGCGGCGATCTCCTCGACCTTCGCCAACGCGCGCGACGATTCGATCTGGACGACAGCGAGGGTCTCGTCGTCGCGGTCCAGGGCGGCGGGGTCGAGCCCGAATCGGCAGGCCCGGTTGTACGTGGCCACGCCTCGGTCGCCCGTGGGCGGATAGCTCATGTGCCGTAGCGCTTCCCGCACTTCGGCCGCCGTGTCCAGACGCGGCAGCATGATCCCGGCGGCGCCCAGGTCCAGGACTCGGCCGATGCGGATCCGGGCCGCGGACTCCACCCGGACCACGGTCGGCACGCCGTAGGCTCCGGCCGCGGGTACGACGTCCCGGACCTGTTCCTCACCTCCGGCGCCGTGCTCGAGGTCGAGCAGCAGCCAGTCGGCTCCCGCCGCGGCACAGACCTCGGCCGTGACCGGGGATGCGGTGCCGACGAAGATGCCCAGGGCGGTCCCTCCGGTGACGAGGCGGTCCCGCAGGCGGCCGTGGTCGAGGGGGGACGGCGGGGCCGTGCTGGTCGTCGTGGTGCCGCTCATCCGTACCACCTCTGGGAGGTCAGGCCTTCCTCGTATTCGGTGCGCAGTCGTGTGCCCGTCTCCTGCTCGGAGACCTCGGCCGGGGCGACGTCCCACCAGGCTCCTGCTCCGGGCAGGTCGGCGTGTGGGATCACCGGGACGACGATGACGACGGGTCCGTCGTGGCCACGGGTCTCGGCCAGGGCGGAACGCACCTCGTCGGCGGTGGTCGCACGCGTCGAGCGGGCCCCGAGTCCCGTCGCGATCTGGACGAGGTCGACCTGGAGGTAGTCGCCCTCCAGCCGGGCCGACTTGGTGTCGCCGCTGTCCTGCGCGATGCGCAGGCCGCTCTCGCGGTAGCGGAACTCGTTGCCGAACTCTCGCCCGCTACGCACCATCTGCAGCCGGTGGATGACCTGGTAACCGTGGTTCTCGGGGATCACGACCGTGAGCGGGAGCCGTTCCTGGGCGGCGGTGACCAGCTCGGTCGGCGCCATCAGGAATGTGCCGTCGCCCAGCAGGGACAGCACCCGCCTGGCGCGATCGGGTTCGGCGAGCCGTACGCCGATCGCGGCGGGCAGTTCGTAACCCATGCAGGAGAAGCCGAACTCCAGGTGTGCGTGACGGCCCTCGGTGGCGTCCCACACCTTCAGCAGGTCGCCGGGCGGACCGCCCGCTGCGGCGATGATCGTGTCACCCGGCTGAGCGTGCTCGTGGAGCAACCCGATCAACTGGCCCTGGGTGAGGACGGCATCCGTGTCGGGCACGACGTCGGAGTCCTCGGGCAGTGCCGTGAGGTCGAAGGGCGTGTCCGGGTCCAGGACGGCGGCGCGCAGTTCACACCACTGCTCGTCCAGGGTGCGCACCTTCTCCCGCCAAGACGCCGACGTGGTCGTGCCGCTTTGACGGACCGCCTCGGTCAGCGCGGCCAGTGCCCGCTTGGCGTCGGCCACGATGCCGGTGGCGCCCAGACGGCCCGCGTCGTCGACGTTGACGTTCACGCTGGCGAAACGCACGTCCGGGTTCTGGAAGAGGGAGTGCGAGGCGGTGGCGAAGTCGGTCAGGCGCGAGCCGACGGTCAGGACGAGGTCCGCTTCGCGCGCCAGGGCGTTGACGGCCGGAGTGCCCTCCAGGCCGATGCCTCCCAACCGCCACCATGCACGGCGCTGGACCGCTCCCTTGCCCGCGAACGTCTCGGCGACCGGAATGCCCGCCGCGTCGGCGAGGGACTCCAGTTCCTCGGTGGCGCCGGAGTACACCACCCCGCCGCCGGCGATGATCAGCGGCTTCTCGGCTTCGGCGAGCATCAGCCCCACCGCCGCGACCTCGTCGGCGTCCGGCGCCGGACGCCGGATCGGCCAGTCCCGCTCGGCGAGGAACTCCACCGGGAAGTCGTGGGCATGCGACTGGATGTCCTGGGGGAGGGACACGACGACGGCGCCGGGGTCCACGCTGGTGAGCGCGCGCATCGCCGCGGGCAGCACTGTCAGCAGCTGCTCGGGCCGGGTGACGCGGTCGAAGAACCGGGCGACGGGCCGAAAGGCGTCGTTGACGGAGGCGTCTGCCTCGACGGGGTGCTGCAACTGCTGTAGGACGGGCCCTTGGCGCCGGGTCGCGTAGGTGTCCCCCGGCAGCAGCAGGACCGGCAGCCGATTGACCGTCGCCAGGCCAGCGCCGGTCACCGTGTTCAGAGCGCCCGGCCCGATGGAGGCGGTCACGGCCAGTGTCGCATGGCGGCGTGTGGCTTTGGCGTAGGCGGTCGCCGCGTGGACGAGCGCCTGCTCGTTGCGGCCCTGGACGAACGGCAGGTCATCGCTGAGTTGGTCGAGCGCCTGCCCGAGCCCGGCCACGTTGCCGTGGCCGAAGATGCCCAGCACGGCGGGGATCAGACGGCGACGCTCGCCGTCGGCGACGGAGTACTGGCGGGAGAGGTGGGTGACGACCGCCTGCGCGACGGTGAGCCGCACGGTGCGCTCTCGCGTCTGGACGCTCATGTGTGGATCTCCTGGTCGACGGGTGCCGCGGCACGCGGGCCGCGCGGGAGTGGGTGGAGGAGGCGGACGGTCACCACGGTCGGCCGTGCAGCACGACGGTCTTGGCCTCGGTCATCTCGGCGACCGCCGCACGCGGCCCCTCCTTGCCGTAGCCGCTGCCCTTCAGACCGCCGTACGGCATCAGATCCGCGCGCCACAGCGGCGTCCAGTTGATGTGCACGGAACCGGCGTCGATCTCCCGTACCGCCTGGACGGCTCCGGCCACGTCGGAGGTGAACACCCCCGCCCCCAGCCCGTACGCCGTTCCGTTGGCCTGCGCGATGGCGGACTCCCAGTCCACGGCGGAGCTGACGGCAACGGCCGGGCCGAACAGCTCCTGCTGGCTGAACGGGGAGTCGGGGTCCACATCGGCCACGACGGCGGGGCTCACCACGGCCCCGTCGCGCTCACCGCCGGTCAGCACGCGTGCGCCGTCCGCCCCGGCCCGCGCGATGGCCCGTTCCACCCGCTCGGCCTCGGCCGCCGTGATCAGCGAGCCCATCGCCGTCTCCGGGGACGAGGGGTCCCCGGTCCGGATGGCCTCGACTTTCGGGACGAGGGCGTCCAGGAAGTCGGCCGTCACGTCGGGATGAGTGATCACCCGCTGCACGGAGATGCACACCTGCCCGGCGTTGACGTACCCGCCCAGCGCGACGGCGCCCGCGGCGAGTTCGATGTCGGCGTCCGGTAGCACGACGACGGGGCATGAGGCGCCCAGTTCGAGCGACAGCTTCTTCACCCCGGCGACCCGTGTGATGTGCTCGCCGGTGGTCGTGGAGCCGGTGAAGGAGATCTTCCGCACCCGGGGATCGGAGACGAGTGCGTCCCCGAGTGCCCCACCGGAGCCGACGAGGACGGAGAGCACACCTTCGGGGAGCCCGGCATCCACGAAGCACTCGGCGAGCGCCAGCGCGGTCAGCGGGGTGCTGGAGGCCGGCTTGAGGACGACCGCGTTCCCGGCAGCCAACGCGGGAGCCAGCTTGTGCAGTACCAGCAGCGCCGGGTAGTTGAACGGGGTGACGGCCACCACGACACCGCACGGCTGGCGCATCGTGAAGCCGACCTTGTCCAGGCCGGTGCCGTGGTTGGCGTCCAGTGGCAGCGTCTCTCCGTAGAGCTGAGTGCCTTCGAAGGCCGCCAGTCGGATCAGTTCTCCGGAGCGCGACGCCTCGGCGCTGGCCTCCGTGATGGTCTTGCCCGATTCGGCGCTGATGGTTTCCGCGATGCCTGTGGACCGCTCGTCGGCCAGTTCAGCGGCTCGCGACAGAATCCGCATCCGCTCATGAGCTGGCGTACGGCGCCATACTGCCGCCCCTCGCTCTGCTTCGGCCAGGGCGGTGTCGACGTCGTCAAGCGCGGCGAGCGCCACGGTTCCCACGGCCGAACCGTCAAAGGGCGATGTCACTTCCCTGGTCCGGCCTGGTTTCGCTGACGCTCGCCATCGGCTTCCGATGAGCAGTTCCGCGGACACCATCGCCCTCTCCCTTCAGGCGCCGTCTGAACTGGACCGCGGCTCGCACAGGTGCTCTCACGCAGCCAAGGGATCACCGGGCAGCCGACGGCCAGGTCCTTTACCTGGGTGCAACGGTAGTTCGGTCCTGCGTGCCGCTGAAGGAGCAGAAACCGTCATTTATCCATCATCAGCCCATCTTTTTCATCGCCGGTTCGTCCGGGACTGCAGCGTGACCCGGGCACGGGGTGCTGGTCGGATCGGCCCTGCCCCACGGCCCGGGGTGGTCGAGGGCCACGTCGACCGGCTCAGGACGCTCGAACGCCGGATGCACGGGAGAGCGGATCCCGACTTGCTCCGCGAACGCGTCCCACCGGCCGCCTGACAGCGGCACGGCCGCGATTCACCGGGCGAGGACCCAGGGGTCAGGATCGGCGGTCGTGGCGCTGGGCGGCCAGAGCCCTGGCCTGGTACCGCTTCGTCCCCACGGCCAGACCGATCGAGAACACCGGTCCCGCGACGAGGAACCCGGCCCCCTTCACCACGGCCCACGGCCAGGAGTAGTCGGCTGTGTAGGCGGTCGGTCCGCTGGCGCCGGTGTCCAGACGCACGTCGTCGACGGGGGGCGGCAGGGGATCGCCGGAACCGACGTGCATCGCGTCCCTCAGGTCCACGTCCTGGCGGGTGATCGTACCGTCGTCACTGGTGAACGTCCCCTCCAGGGCGCAGCCTCCCCGACCGCACGTCCTGTCCACGGGCGTGAACGTGCCCACCGGTCCGGTGGCCAGTGCGTCGCGGCCGGAGAGGCCGTCGGTGACGAAGTACAGGCCGACGGCGATGGTGAACACGGGGAGGACGGCGATCATCGCCCAGACGAAGATCCTGCTGACACAGCCCATGGGTGCGGGGGCCGCGGGCGTCGTGGAGTTCATACCGGTGAGACGTCGCGAGGCGCGGAGGGGTTCCCTGAGCGCCTCTCGTCCTGGAGGCGAAGGCCAGGGACCGCACACGCGTCGCGCGGCGCCGGGTGCGGTCGGCACCCGGACCTCCCTTCCGGAGCGGGGCGCCGGGTGTCCGGAGCGGACACGGGGCAGTCCTGGGCGCCACCCGACCGGGGTCGGGTGGCGCGCCCGGCGGGATGCGGCTCCGGGCGCCGGAGGTCAGGTGCCGATGATCCCGCCGTCCTCGCGCCGCACCGCCACGACGGCCGAGCGGGGCCGGCCTCCGCGGTCGTGGCCCGGCCAGTTGCTCACCGCCCTGGGGTCGGCCGCCGTCGGGTCGCCCAGCGGCGATCCCGACCATCCCGGTCCCATCACGGTCACGAACAGCGTGCGCTGGTCCGGCGCGGTGCTGACCCCGGAGATCCCGCTGCCGCGCGGTCCGGTGAGGAACCTGCGGATCCGCCCGGACCCGGGGTCCGCGCAGAGCAGGGCGCTGTTGCCCAGGGCGGCGCGCTGGTCGTCCGTTCCCAGGCGCGGGACGTCGGTCGTGATCCACAGTCGGCCGCCGTCCCCGAAGTGGACGCCGCCGGGCGCGGCGAACGCCGCCCGGTCGGCGTCGTCGGCGGTGTCGGGCCGGGCGAACTCGCGCCAGCTCAGGACGGTGGCCCCGGCGTCGCCCGCCCCCTCGGTCCACGCCAGCACCCGGCCGCCGCCGTCCGCGCGGGCCTCGGGCACGTACACCTCTCCCGTCTCCGGGTGCACGGTCGGCCGCCCGGGGGCGCGGAGTTGGGCCGCTCCCACGGCGAGGGCCGCCTCGCGCGTCCTCAGGAGCACGTCGGCCTGGTCGCGGAAGCCCTCGGCGAGCCCGTCGACGCCGTGTTCGAGCCGGAGCCACCGGCCGGTGCCGTCCCTGTCGAAGCGGGCGACGTAGAGCGTCCCCTCGTCCAGCGGGCTGGCGGTCGCGGTGTGCGCCTCCCGCCACGGGTGCTCGCCCACGAACTTGTACACGCGCGCGTCATCGGTCATGTAGACGACCGCCCGGCCGCGTGACTCGGTGACCGCGGCGCCGTTGAGCGCGAGTCGGCCCAGGGCGGTGCGTTTGACGGGGGGCGTGACCGGGTCCCAGGGGGAGATCTCCACCGTCCACCCGAAGCGGTAGTGCTCGTCCGGCGTCGCGGCCAGGTCGAACCGGGGTTCGTGCCGGTGCCAGCCGTAGGGAGACCTGTCGTCGGTCAGTCCGTAGCAGCGGTGGATCCGGGAGGGGCGCCATCCCCGGTCCTCGGTGCCGAAGGCGTCGGCGAGGGTGTTCTCACCGGTGAGGTAGGTCCCCCAGGGGGTGACCGCGTGCGCGGCGCCGCCGAGGATCCCTCGTGCTCCCGCGCCTCCCGCGATGGTGTCGTGTCCGTGCAGGGGGCCGGAGAAGGTGACGTGCGAGGACGGGGTGATCCGCCGGTTGACGTCCGCTCCCACGACCTGCCAGCGGCCGTTGGAGAACCTGACGCGCAGGACCGTCGCCCCCAGGGAGACCATCTCCTTGGCCGTGCGCTCGGGGGTGGCGGCGCGTCCGCCGTCGGCGTGCAGCAGCACCGGGTCGGCGGCGGCGTGGTTGATCACGAGCAGTCCGCTGCGGGCGCCGTCACGGCTGGGGTTGACGGGGAAGTAGTGCAGTCCGGAGTGCCCGGTCCCGACCTGGAGCCGGGCCTCGGCCGAGGGGTTGGAGGCGTCCGGCCGCCACTTCGGGCCGAAGGAGTGCAGCGGCGCGCCCCAGGGGGCGATGACCTGCGCGGTGTAGCCGCGCGGGACGGTGACCCCGTCGTCGCGGCCGATGGGCACGGGGGTGAAGGTCACCTCGGCGCCGTCCGCCGGCGCCGCGTGGGCCGGGGAGAACGGGATCCCGGCCAGTGTCGCGGCGGCCAGTGTGCCCAGCCCGGCACCGGTGCGCAGAGCGGCCCTGCGGCTGAGGTGCGCGTCGTCGTTCGTGTGGTGAGCCATGGCCCTCTCCTCGTCCCGGAGCGCCATCACTCCGGCCCCGAACCCTGCTTTCCGTGATGAGAGAAGCACACTCGGTCTCGAATCGGGCGCACGTCGCGCCCGATCTGCGTGTCGTCCAAGATGGGAATGAAAACGGTTATCATTATGTTCCAGTGACGAGCTCCGAAGGAGGCATCCATGGCACGCAACGACGTCCGACCCGTCGTCAAACTCCGGTCGACCGCCGGGACCGGCTACACCTACGTCACCCGCAAGAACCGCCGCAACACCCCGGACCGCCTGGTCCTGCGCAAGTTCGACCCGCGCGTCCGCCGACACGTCGAGTTCCGCGAGGAACGCTGACCCACCGCCAGGAGGCGACATGAAACCCGGAATCCACCCCGAGTACCACCCCGTGGTCTTCCGCGACCGCGCGGCCGACTTCGCGTTCCTCACCCGGTCGACCGCCACCAGCGCGAAGACCATCGCATGGACCGACGGGCGGACCTATCCGCTCATCGACGTCGAGATCTCCAGCGCCAGCCACCCGTTCTACACCGGCACCGCCCGGGTCGTGGACACCGCCGGACGCGTGGAGCGCTTCAACCGCCGCTACCAGCGCTGACCGCGGGCGCGGGGGCGCCGGCCCCCGCACCGCACCCCACAGGAAGGACCCTCCGATGGCCGTACCCAAGCGCAGGATGTCCCGCGCCAACACGCGCACCCGCCGTGCGCGGTGGAAGGCCGCCAAGCCCGAACTGGTCCCCGTGACCATCGGCGGCCGTGACCACCTCGTCCCCCGCCACCTCGTGCGGGCCTACCGGCGCGGCCTGCTGCCCGCCCCCGACTAGGCGACTCCGGTTCCCCGGGACGGGCCCCGGGCCCGTTCCCGGACGGGGCGGCCGATCCGGGCCAGGCCGCCGGACTCCGGCCCGCCCGGCGTGCCAAAGGAGCGCTTCGGCGCCCCAATCGGCACGCCGACCGCGAAACGCCCCGTCACGTGGTCGGCGAACCACCACCAGTCGGGCACTCTGGGGGTCGTGACCACCCCGACCCACGCACAGGCCCCCAGCCCGGGCCCCCGCACGGCGCGCGCCCCGCGCCGCCCCGTCGACCTGCTCGTCGGCACGGCCGGGCTGCTCGCCGTCGCCGCGATCCTGCTCGCCGTCCGCGTTCTCTCCGACGGCCAGCCGGTCACCGGGCCGGCCGAACTGCGCGCGCTGCTGCCCCTGGGGCTGCTCCTCCTCGTCGCCGTGGGCGCCAACCTCCTGCTCATCGTCCTGGTGTGCTTCGTCGTCCTGCGCACACTGCTGCACGGCCGCATGCGCGACCTCGCCCGCGCCGTGACCGCGGCGGTCAGCGCCTACGCCCTGGCGTCGTTGATCAACGCCGCTCTGGCCGCGCTCCTGGGCTCCCGCGAGGTGCTGGACACCCTCACCGGCATCCCCGACGACGTCTTCACCAACGCCACCCTCGGCTACGTCGCCGCCGCCATCGCCTTCGCCCGCACGATGCCCACCGGCCAGCCCCGGGTCCGGGCCCTGCTGTGGACCGGCGTCGTCCTCGTGGCCGGGTGCGCCCTGCTCGCCCTGGTCACCAGCGTCCTCGCGCTCGTGCTGACCGTCCTGGTCGGCCTCGTGTGCGCCGCGCTGGCCCGCTACGCCGTCGGGGCGGGTCCCGCACCGCGCGTGGAGGGCCGCATCCACGCCGAGATGCACCGGTTCGGCATGACCACCACCGACATCCGCCAGGCGGGCGCCGACGACGAGGGCAACCCGCGCCATGTCGCCGACCTCGCCGACGGCACCCGCGTCGAACTGGCTCTCATGAGCTCCGAGAACACCGCGGGGTTCTGGCGGCGACTGCGCGACCTGATGCTCCTGCGCGGCCCCGTCGCCCCCCAGATGCTCTACGGTGTGCGCCGCCGCGCCGAGCACGCCGCGCTCATGAGCTTCTCGGCCCGTGCGGCGGGCGTCACCGTCCCCCGCGTCCTCGCCGTCGGCGAACTCGGCCCCGGCACCGTCATGCTGGCCCGCGAACTCCTCCCCGTGCGCACCCTCGACACCCTGGACGAGGCCGAACTCACCGACGACCTGCTCGACCGCTGCTGGTCGGCGCTGGGGGCGCTGCACCGCCGCCGCATCGCGCACGGCAACCTCAGTCCGGCCGCCGTCGGCGTCCTCGACGACGGGTACGGGACCGTGGCCCTGACCGGGGTCGACCGGGGCGCCGTCGCCGCGCACCAGCTCAAGACCTCCCTGGACACGGCCGCCATGGTGACGCTGCTCGCGCTGCGGGTCGGGCCCGAGCGCGCCGTGGCCTCGGCCGTGCGCGCCCTGGGCGTCCCCGCGATCGCCGCCGTCCTGCCCCTGTTCCAGGCCGCCGGGCTGCCCTACCCCCTGCGCGAGCGCGTGCGCGGGCGGTCGGAGCTGCTCAGCGACCTGCGGGCGCGCGTCGTCGAGATCGCCCCCGAGGCGCCCGCCGCCCCCGCTCGGCTGGAACGGATGCGCCCGCGCACGATCGTCAGCGTCATCGTGGCGACCGTCGTCGGGCTGGTGCTGGTCTACCAGCTGGCCGGCGTCGACCTGCGGGGCATCGGCGACGCCGACCCGGGGTGGACCGCCGCGGCGTTCGCCATGGCGACCCTGTGCATGGCCGCGGGCGCGATGGTCCTCATCGGCTTCGTCCCGATCCGGCTTCCGTGGTGGCGCACGGTGCTGGTGCAGTACGCGGGCTCGTTCGTGCGGATCGCCGCGCCCGCCGGACTGGGGTCGATCGCGGTCAACAGCCGGTTCGTGGTGAGGGCGGGCGCGCCGACGCCGCTGGCGCTGTCGGCGGTCGGCCTGAGCCAGCTCGTCGGTTTCCTCGTGCACGTGCCGCTCCTGCTGGTGTGCGCCTACCTGACCGGCACCTCCTACTGGACGGGCTTCACCCCCTCGCCGACCGTCATCGGCGTCAGCATCGCGGGCACGGCCGCCGTCGGCGCGGTCCTGCTGCTGCCCGGACTGCGGCGGGGGGTGGCCGAACGGGTCGGGCCGTATCTGCGCGGCGTGCTGCCCCGGCTGTTGGACACCCTCCAGCGCCCGGCCGGCCTGGTGCTCGGCCTGGGCGGGACGGTGCTGCTGACCGCGGGGTTCGTGCTGTGCCTGTACTTCTCGGTGCTCGCCTTCGCCGGGCCGCGGACGGGGGTCAGCCTGGTCGCGGTCGCGGTGGTCTTCCTGGCGGGCAACGCGATCGGGTCGGCCGCGCCGACCCCCGGCGGTCTGGGCGCGGTGGAGGCGGCGCTGATCGGCGGCCTGACCACCGTGGCGGGGGTGCCCGCGGCGGTCTCCCTGCCAGCGGTGCTGCTGTTCCGGGTGCTCACGTTCTGGTTCCCGGTCCTGCCCGGCTGGGGGGCGTTCTCCTACCTGCAGCGCCGCG
This sequence comes from Nocardiopsis sp. NPDC050513, assembly GCF_044457925.1. Lineage (NCBI taxonomy): Bacteria > Bacillati > Actinomycetota > Actinomycetes > Streptosporangiales > Nocardiopsidaceae > Nocardiopsis > Nocardiopsis sp. NPDC050513. The sequence goes on from NZ_JBITHK010000021.1 coordinate 14,812, forward strand.
AGGCCGTCTGAGCGGTTCCGGCGGACGCCTCAGGCCCCCTCCTCCAGGGTGTCGACCGCCCGGGAGAGCACCGACTCGAACTCCGCCGCCGCCTCCGCGCGGGCCTGGTCGGCGAGCTCCCGGCGCTGCTCCCCGACGCAGTCGGTGTCCGCCGGGTCCTCGATGCAGGCGTCGACCAGCTCCGGCGTCGAGACCTCCGGGGCGGGGTCCAGGTCCAGGGACATCAGGACGAAGTACACGTCGCCCACCTGCCCCCAGGCCGCCCGGGAGAACAGGTCCACCCCGTCGCCCGTCAGGCTCATCGCGAACATGCCGCCGCCCTCGGGCAGGGACGGAGACCCCTCCGCGGTCAGACCGCCGTGCGCCTCGAACGCTTCCGTGGCCACCGTCGTCTCCGAACACCGTTCGAGCAGCTCCGACCACCCCGGGACCGCGGCACCGCCCTCGGGGAAGTCACCCGAGACCAGGACGTAGGTGTACACGAGGGGCGGTGCGGAGGCGGTGGCGACCTGTCCGGCGCCCTCGACCGCCCCCACCGGCAGCGCCGCGGCGCCGCCGTCCACCGCGTCGGCGCACTCCGCGGGCTCCACCCGGTCGAAGGACGCCCCGGACACCGCGGTCCCGTCGAGGTCGGCGAGGTCACCGGTGTCGACGGTCTGGACGGTGAACCCGGTGGGGTAGGCGTCGGCGCCGAGCAGCAGCGCGTCGAGGCGGTCGCTGGCGTCCAGGTCGGGCGGGGGAGCGCAGCCGACCGCCGTGACGAGGGCGGTCAGGGACAGCAGGGGGAGGAACACGCGGCGTCGCGAAGGCATGGCGGACTCTCTGCGGGGGTGTCGAGGGTGCTCGCCACGGTCCGACGCGGGGCGGGCACGCGAAGTTCCGCCCTGCCGGAGATCGGGAGAAAATCCGTTGCCGACCGGTCGGCGCCGTCCTAGCGTCGTCCCGAGTCGGAGCGGACGCCGACGACCGCCGACACCGTGAAGGAGACCCCGTGATCCCCGGCCACTGGAGACCGCACCACCGCGAGGAGGACGGTGAGCTGCTCGGCTACCTCGTCCCCGACGAGCGGGAGCGGCACGTGCCCGTCACCCCCTTCGGCTATCCGATGGGGGAGCCCGACGACGAGCACGCCGCCCGAGCGGTCCTGGACTCCCACGGACTGGGCTACCTCGCCGACCGGTGGCTGCTGTCGGTGCCCGACCAGGACACGCCGATCAGCGTGCGCATCGTGGAGGTCTCACCGCGCCGGATGCGGGTGGCCAACGACGACGTCGGCTACGAGCGGGTCGCCCTCGGGCACGTCTTCGTCCTGGACGTGCCCGAGACCGGTCGGCTCCGGCGCGCCTGAGCCCTCAGAGCACGTCCGGCGACACGTCCAGCACCGTGCGGTCCCGCGAGGCGACCAGGTCGAGCCACGGCCCGGTGCGGGGGAGCTCGTGCCGGAAGAAGTACGCCGCCGCCGCGCGCTTGCCGTCGTAGAAGGCGCCCTCGCGGCCGTGCGCCGCGACCAGCTGCTCCAACCACAGCCACGCGACCACCACGTGCCCCGCCGCCTCCATGTAGGGGGTCGCGTTGGCCAGCGCCACGGCGGGGTCGCCGTCCGCCCACGCGTCGGCGGCGGCCCGCGCGACCCGGTCCAGGGCTCCGGCCAGGCGCTCCGCGTACTCGGCCTCGGCGCCGCCGAGCCCGCGCGCCCGCGCGACGGTCTCCCCGGCGGTCTCCAGGAGCACCCGCAGACGTGCGCCGCCGTCCAGGACCGCCTTGCGGCCGAGCAGGTCCAGCGCCTGGATGCCGTGCGTGCCCTCGTGGATCGCGTTGAGCCGGTTGTCGCGGTAGTGCTGCTCCACGTCGTACTCGCGGGTGTAGCCGTACCCGCCGTGCACCTGGACGGCCAGGCTGTTGGCCTCCAGGCACCACTGGGACGGCCAGCTCTTGACGATCGGCGTGAGCACGTCGAGCAGCAGGCCCGCGCGGTCGCGCTCGGCGTCGCTCCCGGCGCTGGCCGCCTCGTCGACCAGCCGCGCGCAGTACAGCACCAGGGCGAGCGCGCCCTCCACGTAGCTCTTCTGGGCCAGCAGCATGCGGCGCACGTCGGTGTGCTCGATGATCGGCACCTGCGGCCGGGTCGGGTCCTTCTCGCCGAGCGGGCGCCCCTGGAGGCGTTCCCGGGCGTAGGCCAGCGACTTGAGGTAGCCGGTGTAGCCGACGGCGGCCGCGCCCGCGCCCACGCCGATCCGGGCCCCGTTCATCATGTGGAACATGCACCGCAGACCCTCGTGCGGCCTGCCGACCAGGTAGCCCACGGCGCCGGGGGAGCCGCCCGGGGTGTGCGCCCCCTCGCCGAAGTTGAGCAGCGCGTTGACCGTGCCCCGGTAGCCCATCTTGTGGTTGATTCCGGCCGGGACGACGTCGTTGCGCTCGCCGATCGACCCGTCCGCCCCGACCAGGTACTTGGGCACGACGAACAGCGAGATGCCCTTGACCCCGGGCGGGCCGCCGGGCAGCTTGGCCAGCACCAGGTGGACGATGTTCTCCGTGAGTTCGTGGTCGCCCGCCGAGATCCACATCTTGTTGCCGAAGATCCGGTAGGTGCCGTCCCCGGCGTCCTCGGCGCGCGTGGCGATGTCGGCGAGGGAGCTGCCCGCGTGCGGTTCGGACAGGCACATCGTGCCGGTGAAGCGGCCCTCGACCATGGGCCGGACCCACGTGTCGACCTGCTCCGGAGTGCCGTGCGCCAGCAGCAGGCGGGCGTTGCCCGCGGTCAGGAACGGGTAGGCGGAGGTGGCCAGGTTGGCGGCCTGGAAGTAGGCGCTGCAGGCGCTGGCGACCACCTGGGGGATCTGCGCGCCGCCGACGGAGGCGTCCATGGACATCGACATCAGGCCGGTCTCGGCGTACACCTCCAGGGCCTTGCGGACCTCGGGGATGACGTGGACGCGTTCGCCGTCGAACCGGGGTTCGTCGGCGTCGCCGGCCTTGTTGTGCGGGGCGAAGTGGTCGGTGGCCACCCGTTCGGCGAGGTCGAGCGCGGCGTCGAAGGTCTCTCGGGAGTGCTCGGCGTACCGGGGGCGCTCGGCGAGCGACTCCGCGTCCAGCCACTCGTACAACAGGAACCGCACGTCGCGCGCGGACAACAGGGTGGATGCCACGGCCGCCTCCTCAACGATGTCAACCGACTGGTCGGTATGGTAGCCGCTCCGGGGAGCGCGGAACCGACCGGGGTCCTCGCGCGCCGGGGGCGACACCGCAACGCCCTAGGCTGAGGGGATCCGACGACCCTGGAGGAGAACCCGCCCATGACCGACGCCCACGACCACGCGCGCACCGTCCTGCTGCTCAACGGCCCCAACCTCAACCTCCTGGGCACGCGCGACCCCGGGCAGTACGGCACCGCCACCCTGGAGGAGGTCGAGCGGCGCGTGGTCGAGCTGGGCAAGGAGTTGGGCGTGGAGGTGGTGTGCGCGCAGAGCAACAGCGAGGGCGCGATGGTCGACCACGTCCACTCCGCGCGCCACTGGGCGGGGGTGGTCCTCAACCCGGGCGCCTACGCCCACTACAGCATCGCGCTGCGCGACGCGGTCGACGCCGTCGAGGCGCCCGTCGTGGAGGTGCACATCTCCAACGTCTACGCCCGCGAGGAGTTCCGGCACACCTCCGTGACCGCCCCCGTCGCCGCGGGCTACGTCGCCGGGTGCGGGGTGTTCGGCTACGAGCTGGCGCTGCGCGCGGTCCTGCGGCGCGACGCCGAACGCCGCTCGCGGTAGGGGGCGCGGGTCCCACCCCGCGAGGCGGCGGCGGGTTAGCGTGGCTCCAGGGCGAGAGCGAGGAGGGTCATGGTCTTCCGGTATTCGAGCGTGGTTCCCGCGCCACGGGACGAGGTCTTCGACTGGCACACCCGCCCGGGGGCGTTCGCCCGGCTCGCGCCGCCCTGGCAGCCGTGGCGCCCGGTCTCCGAGGCCGACTCCCTGAGCGACGGCACCACCGTCCTCGCCCTCCCCGGCGGGGTGCGCTGGGTCGCCGTCCACCTGCCCGAACGCTACGACCCCCCGCGCCGGTTCGCCGACCGACTGGTCTCCCGCCCCCTGGCGCCGCTGCTGCGCTGGACCCACGTCCACGCCTTCACCGCCGAGACCGACCACAGCACCCTGGTCACCGACCGGGTCGCCACCACCCTGCCGGACACCCTGCTGCGGCCGGTGTTCGTCTACCGGCACGCCCAGCTCGCCGACGACCTCGCCGCGAACGCGCGCGCCCGCGCCTGGCACGACGCCCCGGTCACCGTGGCGGTCACCGGGGCGAGCGGGCTCGTGGGACGCACCCTGTGCGCGCTGCTCACCACCGGCGGGCACCGGGTGGTCCGCCTCGTCCGACGCGCGCCGGAGTCCCCCGACGAGCGCTGCTGGAACCCCGAGTCACCGGCCCCGGGCCTGCTCGACGGCGTGGACGCCGTCGTGCACCTGGCGGGGGAGCCGCTGTTCGGACGGTTCACCGAGGCCCACCGGGCCGCCCTGCGCGACAGCCGCGTCGGTCCGACCCGCGCCCTGGCCGAGGCCGCCGCGGACGCCGCCGACGGTCCCCGCGTGTTCGTCAGCGCCTCGGCGATCGGCTACTACGGGCCCGCGCGCGGCGACGAGGTCCTCACCGAGGACAGCCCGCGCGGCGACGGCTTCCTCGCCGACCTGGTCGCCGACTGGGAGGAGGCCGCCCGCCCGGCCGCCGAGGCGGGCCTGCGGTGCGTCCAGGTGCGCACCGGCGTCGTGCAGACCCCGGCGGGCGGCGTGCTGGGGGTGCAGTACCCCCTGTTCGCCGCCGGACTGGGCGGACGGATCGGGGACGGCCGCCAGTGGCTGTCCTGGATCGGGGTGGACGACCTCGCCGACGTCTACGTCCGCGCCGTGCTGGACGGGAACCTGTCCGGACCGGTCAACGGGGTGGCCCCGAACCCCGTCCGCGGCGCCGACCACGCGCGCGCCCTGGCCGCCGCGCTGCGCCGTCCCGCCGTCCTGCCCGTCCCCGGCTGGGGACCGGCCCTGCTGCTGGGACGCGAGGGCGCCCACGAGGTGGCCCTGGCTGACCAGCGCGTGGTCCCCTACCGGCTGCGGTCCGCCGGGCACGAGTTCCGGTACCCCGACCTGGACGGCGCGCTGGCCCACCTGTTCGGCCGCCACCGGCCCGGCTGAGGCCCTCGGTCGAATGGCCCGGTGGATTCCGGTGGAACATGTGTTCCCTACCGGTTCGGGCTGTTATTCGGAGCAGTTCCGAGGTTGGCGCTCCGGTCTGGCTTTCCTCACCGCCGGGGATGGTCTTCTTTGCTTCAGGGTGAGAAAGCGCGGTGCGGGCGAAGAACCCCGTCGGTCACACTGAACGTCGTTCTTATCTGCCGTTCCGCTCTTCCCTTCCCCGGTCACCGTGCGCGTGTTTCGGATCGGAAAAGGGGGGAAGAGTCCCTTTTCTCCTGGTGGGAGTCGGATGGCGCCGCGGCGAATGCCCGCCTTGATCGCGGGCGCGTGAATTCCTACTCTGCCAGTGCCGTCCCACCGTTTCCCGTTGGCGGATCGGTGGGCATCCCCCGTTCACGACCCCCCGGGAAGAGCATGCGCGAGCGAGTCACGTACACCGGTCCCTGGCCCGAGAACAGCCTCCTGGAATCACTGGACGACAAGGCGCGTGACGACCTCCTCGCCCGCGGTCGAGGTCGCCAGTACCAGGCGGGTGAAGTCATGGTGCGCCAGGGGGCCACGGACACCCACGTCGTGGTCCTCATCGACGGCTACGCCAAGGTGACCGCGAGCGGCGAGGAGGGGACGACCACCTTCCTCGCGCTGCGCGTCGGCGGAGATCTCATCGGCGAGCTGGCGGCCATGGACGACAACCCGCGCATCGCCACAGTCACGGCGGGGGGCGCGGTCGCGGCACGCGTTCTCGACAGGGCCGAGTTCCACCGGTACCTGGAGGTCCACCCGGAGGCGTCACTGCGCCTGGGCTCGTCCATCGCGATGAAGCTACGGGGAGCGGTGAACAAGCTCGTCGACTTCCACGGACGGGACATCCCGGTCCGGGTCGCCCGCGTCCTGTGCGAACTCGCCCTGAAGTACGGCCGCGGGACCCCGGCGGGCATCGAGCTGTCGGTCTCGCTGACCCAGCCGGAGCTGGCCGGTCTCGTCTCGGCCTCCGAGCCCGCCGTCCACCGGGCCCTGGCGACCCTACGCAGGGACGGGGTCGTCGCCACCTCCTACCGGCGGTTCCGGATCCTGGACCTGTCCGCCCTCGCGCACATCGCCGGAATGCCTGGAGATCCCCACAAAGTCATGTCAAACCCATAGAACGATGAGGTTTCGGTCTCCGGTTCCGGGTTTCCCTGTTCTCGACGGGCACCGACGGGGCGCCCCGGAACACCGGAAGGAACCTCATGTTCGACCAGTCCCTCGCTCCAGCCGACCGTCCCTCCCCGGGCATCCGCCGGATGTGCGTGTTCGGAGACGCCCGTTCCTACAGCACTCGCGACGCTCTGGGGCAGATCGAGGTGCAGAGGGCCCTGACGACGGGGTTGGGCACGGCCTGCGAGCGGGCCCGGATTGACCGCGCCCACTGGATCCGCCAGGAACAGGGTGACGGCGAACTGGCCCTCCTGCCACCCGGCATCGACGAGGCCTGGACCCTCAACGGCCTCGTCCGCGAACTGCGGGCGTGGCTGTACCACTACAACCGGGACCGCAACGACGAGGCACGCCTGCGGGTCCGCCTGGCGGTGCACGAGGGGATCGTCTACGCGGCCGACAACGGCTTCGCGGGCGAGGCCGTTGTCACCCTCACCCGACTGTGCAACGCCAGCGCGGCCAAGCAGGCCCTGACGGACAACCCCCGGGCGGACCTCGTCGTGATCGTCTCCGAACGGATCTTCAACGACGTCGTCAGCCAAAACCTCCACGAGCTGCTCGCCGACGACTTCAGTGAGGTCAGGGTCGACGACCCCGCCAAGGGGTTCCGCGAGCGCGCCTGGGTCGCCCTGCCCGGCAGGGCCGCCGACCGGACGGACCGGTCGACGGTGACCAACACACAGGGCGACGTGTCCGGTGAGGCCGTGGCGGCCCGCGACACGCGGGACGTCAACATCCACGACCAGCAGGGCGACCACCACGGCGACCAGTACGGGAGCCAGAACGGCGACCAGCGGGGCGACCGCTTCCGGGACCACACAGGGGACCGGTACCGCGACAACGTCGGTGACCGGCACGGCGACCACCACGGCGACCACCACGGCGACCGCTACGACCACGTGACCGTCAACCAGCCGGGGACCATGAACGTCGGCGGCAAGCACGACCACGGCGGACGGTGGGAGGGGTCGTGACCGAGCACGACGTCGTCGAGGCCGACCCACGGCCCGACACCGACGCCCGGGACGACGTCCGTGAGGACGGCCCCGGACCGGACGCGGCGGAGCCCTCCGAGGAGCAGAAGACCTCGGGCGAGGCGGGGCCAGCCGCCGACACCGGGTCCTTCGAGGGGGAGGACGGCCTCCTCGAAGGACCCGACGCCGTCAGCGACGACGAGCGCGACCTCTCGGCGGACGCACGTGCCCGCAGGCGTGACGAACTCCGGCAGCGGGTCGCCGGCTTCGACGCGAGCACCTACATCGGTGCGGTCCACGTCCACGACGGCCGACTCGTCAGGTTCGGTGGGTCCACCGGGCCCGATCAAGGGACCCCGGCCGTCGGTCAGGTCTCCGCCCACCAGCTTCGGGCTCTCACCGACTCCTACGTGTCCGCCCCGGTCGACGTCCACCTCACCCACGCGCTGGTCACCGAACGACTCGTCTTCCTCAACGGCCGCGAGTACGGCGGCCGTTCGACCAGCGCCACGGTCGCGCTGTCCCGCTGGTCCGACCTGGCGGGCACGGACGGCGGCGGGCCCCGCGTCTCGATTCTGGCCCCCGACGGCGAATTCGCCTCACTCACGGTCCGGCTGCGCGCGGGAACGGGACACCTGGTCGACGCCACGGGGGAGGACTGGTCGCACACCCTCACCCAGGCGGAGCTGGACGGGGTGCGCTCCGTGCTCGACAGGGAGAAGAGCGCCTTGGTCGTGCTGGTCGACACCCCCGTCCCCGCCCCAGCGGTCACCCGCTACCTGGTGCACCACCGACCCCCGGAGCCCGAACGGATCCACCACGGGGCCTTGGAGTCGCGCCTGGCCGACAGCAAGGCGGAGCGGGTGCTGGCCGCGGTCGGGGACCATCCGCACCTGCGCTCCTGGACGGCGGAGATGAGCACCCCCGCCGAGGCGGTCGCCCTCGCCGAGTGCCTGGCCGACTGGTGGCATGCGGGAGGGGAGGGGGAGGCGCCGATCCTCGAACACCGGCACCGCCTGATGTGCGCCTGGGCCCGGCGCCTGCTGTGGGCCGCCCACACGTCCCACTCACCGACCCACCAGGCCTACGTGCTGGCCACCGCCGTCCTCGACGGACACGCGGTCAGCACAGTGGTACGTGCCGCCGAGCGGCTCGACCGCGGATTCCGTCGGATCGAGGGTGCGGACGGCGAGCGCGGCCGGGAGGTGTTCGACTCCTTCCTGCACCGCATCCGCCACGTCAGTGTGGAGGTCGGGGACCGCACCGCGGAAGGGACCTCGCCACGAGCGGTCGCCCGACTCCGCCACCCACGCCTGGCCGGAGCCCTGCTGGACGTGCTCTGGAGCGAGTTCGACGCCACCCGCGACGCGTTCGTCTCGTGGTTGCTCGACCTGTGCTCGGACCAGGACGCCCGGGTCCGCATCAGCGCCGCCCAGGCGCTGGGACGCCTCGCCGGGCTGGACCTGCCCGAGATCAAGCGCCGGGTCGTGGTGCCCCTGGCGAAGGAGGTGAGGGGCCGGGACCACCAGGCCGTCTCGTGGGTGCTGGAGAAGGCCTACAAGGACGGAGTGCGGGAAGGGGAGGTGCGCGCGCTGCTGCGCTCGTGGTCCCGCTCGGGGCTGTGGTCGCAGGTCGCGGTCGCTCTGCGCGCCTACGCCACCGAGATCGGTCGTGAGCGCCCGGACGAGGCGCTCAAGGGCATCCACGAAGCCGTTCTCCGCGCCCGCGCTCGCACCCATCGCGCCCGGCGCGGGCGCCGACCGGACGACGGCACCGGCGGCGCGCGGACACGGGACGCGGGCGCCTCCACGGGACCCGCCGCACGGTCCACACGCGCACTCGCCAAGCGCAACGCGCCACTGGCCGTCCTGGCCGCCGCCGCCCTCGCCGAGATCTACACAGGCGGCACGGACGTCGACCGGCGCGCAGTGATCGAGGAGCTCCTCGGCTTGCTGAGGCTTCCGGGTGAGACCCCCAAGGAGGTTCCCGAGACCTTCGTCCGCGTCGCCGCCGTCCCGAGCGGCGCGGACACGCCCGACGCCCGAGGTCCTACGGGAGAGCCCCTGGACCGGGGCCACGACCTGCTCGACCGGCTCGCACACGGCGTCCTCGGTCCGACTCCCACCGCGTCGGTCGCCGCGCTGTGGGCGACCGCTCTGGTCGACCCCGATCTGGCCGGTGCCGCCTGGGAGCGGCTCACCCGCTGGGACGAGTCGGCTCCGGTGTCGGGTCCTGCCCGCGACCTCGTGGAGGACCTGCTCTCCCATCTCGGCGCGATCCGCGCGCTCAGCGCACGTGTCCACCTCTACCTCGCCTTCCGCGACCACCGCGGCGGCCCGGGACGTGCCCGGGGTGCCGACCGAACCAAGGAGTGCACATGACCAACCCGCCCCCCGGAGGCGGCGCCTGGCGCGCGATTCTCGCCTGGCTGCGCGCGCCGTCGACCTCCGGCGCCCACACCGCACCAGGCGAGGACGACGCGTTCGGCCAGCCCGGTCAGCCCGCATTCGGCCACGCCGAACGCGACGCGTCCCGTTCCCCCTACCGCGTGTACCACGACGGCCAGCACGACGTCGTGCGGATCAGCTCGCCCGCCCGCGGCGAGGGCTACCACTTCGAGGTCGAGGTCCGCTGCGACTGGGTCGGCGAGGCCACGATCCTCGACGAGGACCTGTACCTCCCGACCTACACGGCGCTGGACAGGGAGATCCGCGACCTGCGCGCGGACATCGAGGAGCGGGTCGCCCGCGAGGTCCGCCCCGTCACCCGCCGCTTCGCCCCGCACCGGGCCGCCGAGGTCGAACACGCCCTGCCCTCACACCTGGCGGGCTGCTTCAACGAGGGACGCGTCCAGTGCCACCCGCGCGTGACGGTGGACGTCTGCGATCCAGTGCGCGCGATGCTCGCGGAGAAGAGCGACGCCCTCATCCGGCTGGACGCCGACGGCTGGTACCAGGAGGCGCGGATCGAACAGCTGCGCACGCTGCGCGCCCGGTGGGAGGAGCTGTTCCTGGACGCGCTGCGGGGCGCGGGGGAGATCGACACCGCCCGCGCGACCTGGCTGGCCCCCTACGCGCTGCGGTTGGCCGAATCCCCGGCGAACGCGACACACCAGCTCGAACGGCTGCTCAGGAAGCGCGAGTCCCAGGCCGAAGAGCTGTTCCGCCACCTGGAGTCCATGATCGACGGCCACGCCCAGGGCGACGTCGACCACGTGGCCTTCATGCTCGACTCCGACCACGCGCTCCGGCAGATGTTCGTCACCTTGGGACTCCCGGTCCCCGAGGAGACCGGGTCGGAGCCCTCGCCGAACGGAGCACGACCGTGAAGGAGACGTCGACCTTGTTCACGCGCCCGCCCCTGCCGCCCGTCGGCGCGATCGCCGTGTGCACCGCTCTGACCCTCACCGGCTGCTGGGCCATGGGGTCGCCAGGCTCCGGCGGCGCGTCCGAGCAGGACGCGTGCGGCTGGACCGACACCACCCTGTCCGGCGCGGAGGCCACCGCCGAGACCGTGGTGATGGTCGACCTGTCCGCCTCCGTCTGGACCTCCGACACCGGCCAGATCCCCGACTACGCGCGCATCGTCCGGGAACTCGCCCTGGAGCACTTCCATGAGGACGACGACAGGACGTTCACCCTCGGACTGTTCTCCGGAGACGCCTCCGGCATCCGTCTCCCGATCCGCAGCGCCCCCCTACCCCGGCCACTCGACCAACGCCAGGAGGAACAGGTCGAGGAGCTCGGCGACTGTGTCGTCGCTGAGCTGAACGCCCAGGTCGAAGATGTCCCGGTGACCCCGGGAAGCGACGTGCTGGCCGCGGTCGCCGCCGGCGCGAACGCCCTGACCGGGGCATCCGCCTCCACCCTCGCCGTCGTCACCGACGGCCAGAGCAACGTGGGCTGCCTGGACCTCAACCGGGTCCTGACCGAGACCGACACCGCGGCCCTCGCCGAGGAGTGCGGCACCGAATGGCCGGGCGCCCTTCCCGCAGGGACGGATCTGCGCATGGTGGGAGTAACCGGGGCCGGTCTGCACGTCGTCGGCGACCTCAGCGGCACCCAGACCCTCGGTGAGCTCAGGGCCTTCTGGGACCGAGTGGGGGAGCGGCTGACCGGCGCCCCGGGACCGTACGCCGTCGCCGCCGCCCACGACTGGGTCCAGGCCCCCGAACGCGACCTGCCCGACGACCCCCCGGTGATCGTCCGCGGTGACCCCGACCAGCCGCTCGTGATCGACGCCGAGGCGCTGTTCGACACCGACTCCGCCGAGCTGAAGCCGGCCGCCGAGAGCAGCGTCGCCACGGTCCTGGAGGCCTACGGGGACGCGCTCGACCGCTCCGCGCCGGTGACCGTCACCGGACACACCGACTCGCGCGGTTCTCCCGGGCACAACGACCGCCTGTCCACCCGCCGGGCCGAGGCCGTGCGCGACTACCTGCGGGACCTCGGATTCACCGACGTGACCGCGATGGGGCGGGGGAGCGGCGAACCCATCTGCGATGACCGGCCGGACGGGGAGTTCGACGACGCGTGCGGCCGACTCAACAGACGCGTTGAGATCCGCTTCGAACAGGAGTGAACAAGGTGACCTACGATGATCCTGGGGCGAGCCGCGACCCGGTTCCCGAACGATGGGACATGCTGCCCTTCCCCTGCCACCACGGGTGCAACTGCGGACTCCACGAACTGACCGTCTACGGATCCCTCGTCAACGCCCACCACCCCGACGCACTGGACAACGGCGAAATGGCCGCGCTCGTGGAGGCCGGCGAACGCGCCAGCATCATGCTGCACGAATCCCGGGACCGGTTCGTCGCCGGTCCCGTCGAGACCCAGCGAGCCCGGTCCAGGGCCTCCCGCGCCGTCGCCCGCCTCGAACGGCACTGCGAGGGCGGTGAGCTCATCCGCGCGGCGCGGCGTCTGTCCGCGCTGGAGAGCGACTACGCCCACTACAACCAGGCGGACAGGGCGCCGACTGGCCGGCCGCTGAGAATCCTCACCGCGGCCGTGCTGGGAATCCTGGTGGTCTTCGACGCGTGGTATTTCCAGTCGCTCTTCTCGCGGTTGTTGGGCCTCGCCGAGGATGACCCGCTGAAGTGGGTGGGGGCCCTGGTCGGCGGAGTGATCGGCGCGGCACTCTACCTCGCTGGATACCTGCTCGCCGGTCCTGTCCGCGACCTGCGTGCCCATTGGCGGGCCGACCGTGCGGCACGGAGGGTGGAGGACGGGGCGGAGGGCGTGCCCCGACGGCGGTGGGTGAGAGGGCTCTGGCCCTGGCTCCTGGTCGCCTTCCCCGTGCTGGCGATCCTCGTCTTCGCCTACTGGGCGATGCTCCGCTTCGCCGTCGACGTGGGCGCCCGACAGGAGGAGGCCCCCGTCGAGGCGGTCTTCCTGTTTCTCCTGATGGCCCTGACCCTCATGGGCTTGGAGATCGTCTCGCGCAACCCCTACGCGGACCGCCACCGGTCCCTGGAGAGGGCCTACCAGGACCGGCGCGGCGAGGCCGACCGCCTCTGCGAGGAGGCCGCCGAGGCCGTCACCGAGTACGAGGAGGCCTGGCGCGGGATGCGCGCCCTGCGCGACGAGGGGCTGACCATGGCCCGCAGGGAGCTCGGGCGTGCCTGGTCGCGGATGATTCTCCCGGCCCGTCTTCGCCACGGTCGGGCCGGGTGGGAGTCGCCGACCCTGCGGGGCATGGCCTCGCCCGACAGCTTCCACGCCCCGAACGGCAACGGCGCCCACGGGAACCCCGCCCGCGGAGTGAACGGAGTCGGAGGAGACACGGCCCCGCCACGCGCCGCCGAGATGAGCGCGGAGGACGTGGAGCGGCTCTACCAGTTCTTCGAGAACATCCGTCAGCCTGTGCCCGGGCTGGGCCCGCTGGCCGAGGTCATCCGGGCGATCCCCGAGCTGGACCCAGGGGATGTGCGGGTTCGGTTCGACCGGGTCGAGCAGCGGATGAACTGGCAGTACCACAGGGATCCCGCACCCGAGGAGCCCACATGAACCGCCCGCCCTGGGTCGAACGCATGGGGGAGCCGCCCCCGTTCAGCCGTTGGTGGCTCGACCAGCGCCGGGTCCAGATCCGGACCACGCACACCGTGGCGTTGCGTTCGCTCGAACGGTACGCCGATCTCCCGCTGCCCCCGTACCGGTCCGGTCCGCTCGGTTCGGCCACGGTCGCCGCTCCGATCCCCCTGCCGCCCGCCCACGTCCGCCGCTCAAGCCCCCCTGGGTGGTGGTTCGCGGTATTCATGGCCGACGCCGCGGTCGGGGCCGCGGCCGTCACGGTCCTGGCTGCGCACCCCGGTGCGGCGACCGGGTCGACGGTCCGCGGCATCGCCGCGTGCGTCGCGGTTCTGGCCGTCGGGGCGCTGCTGGTCCTGCTCGCGCGGGCGCGGAGGCCGCGCCGTGCCCGCCCCGACGGGAACGTAGGCGGGGGCACGCCGCGCTGGGTCGGCTCCTCCCACACGGTCGTGCATGACGTGCAGTCCGCGCGACGGCACGAGGTACATCGGGAGGAGACCCGGAGGGAACTCCAGAGACACACCTACGTGTGGACCGTCACCGTCCAGCACTGCCGCCTGCTGGTCGGCCTCCTGGGTGAGTCGACCGCGGTGGACGCTCTCGCCGCTGAGCTGCGGCGGTTGGAGGACCCGACCGTCCCGTGTCCAGGCGTCGACGCGCGGTGGTCGGTCGTCGCCGACGGCGGCCGTACCCGCTACGGCCTGGCGGCCTCGCTACTGGTCCTGGCGGACGACTACCACCCGTGGCCCCTGTGGCGTCGCTTCCGCCAGGTCGAGCAGGATCTGGCCATGGACCGCGGGTTGGACCCCGGGTGAGGAGCGCGGTCCGGGAAGTCCCGAGGCGGCGAGCCGGCGGTGCCCGCCCGCGCTCACCGCCGTTCCCGGTACAGGTCGGCCAGGAGTGCGACCGCCGCGTGGGTGGCGGGATGCGGGTCGTGGCGGCGCCAGATCAGGTGCACCGGCACCGGGGCCGCGTCGCGCACCCGGCGGTAGACGATCCCGTCGCGGCGGTACTGGGTCACCGTCGAGTGCGGCGTGACACCGACACACCGCCCCGTGGCGATCGCGGCGAGCCAGTCGTCGATGTCGTGGGTGTACTCCAGGGCCGGGCGGCCGTCCTCGGGCCACAGGTTCACCGTGGTCGTGCCCGTGCGCCGGTCCACCACGAGCGTGCGCTCGCGGATCTCCGCCAGGCGCACCGACCGTCGGCGCGCCCACGGGTCGTCCGCGGCCAGGGCCGCGTAGCGCGGTTCGTACCCCACCAGGGCGTGGTCGTGGCGGCGCGCGTCGACGGCGGTGCGCACCACGGCCAGGTCGCACGTGCCCTCGGCGAGGCCGCCCGTGGGCGAGTTGTTCCGGACCAGGCGCAGTTCGACGTCGGGGCGCAGTTCGCTCCAGCGGCGTTGGAACTCGGCGGTGTGGCGGCCCATCGCCGACCACGCGTGTCCGAGGAGCAGCCGCGTGTGTCCGGTCGTCGCCTCGCGCAGCAGGTTGTCCGCCTCCGCGAGCAGGTGGCGGGCCCGTGCCAGCACCTGCACCCCCGCGGTGGTCGGCGTGCACACGCGGCTGGTGCGGTGCAGCAGGCGCACGCCCAGGATCCGCTCCAGCGCCGACAGCGTGCGCGAGACCGACGCCTGCGACACCCCGAGTTCGAGCGCGGCGTCGCTGAAGCCCCCGGTGTCGACGATCGCCACCAGGCAGCGCAGGTGGCGCAGCTCCATCTCTGACTTCCCGTCCATACGTACAGCGTATAGAACGTGTGTCGGATGCATTTTGCGTATGGATCGGGAGCGCTGAGACTCGTGGCATGTCCACACACGAAGCGGCCGCGGTCGCCACGGGACGGCCGACGCCCACCGGCCCCTGGGGCGGGATCGCGCTGATGCTCGGCAGCGGGCTGTCCAACCAGGTCGGCGCGTCCGTGGCCGCGTTCGCCTTCCCGGTGGTGGGGCCGGTGGGCACGGTGGCCGTCCGGCAGTGGGTGGCGGCGGTCGTGCTGCTGTGCGTCGGCCGCCCCAGGCCCTGGACGTTCACGGCCGCGCAGTGGCGCCCCGTCCTGGGACTGGCCGTGGTGTTCGCGACCATGAACCTCTCGCTGTACGCGGCGATCGACCGCGTCGGGTTGGGCCTGGCGGTCACCCTGGAGTTCCTCGGCCCGCTGGCCGTCGCCCTGGCCACCTCGCGTCGCCGGTCCGACGTGGCCCTGGCGCTGGCCGCGGTGGGGGCGGTCGCGGTCCTCGTCCGCCCCCAGCCCAGCAGCGACCACCTCGGCGTCGGCCTGGCGTTGCTCGCCGCCGTCTGCTGGGGCTGCTACATCCTGCTCAACCGCGAGGTCGGCGCACGCGTGCCCGGCGTGGAGGGCTCGGCCGCGGCGGCTGCCGTGTCCGGGCTGCTCTACCTGCCGGTCGGCGCGGTGGCGCTGTGGCACCACCCGCCCACCGGGGCCGCGCTCGCCTGCGCCCTGGCGGCCGGTGTGCTCTCCTCCGCCGTGCCCTTCCTCGCGGATCTGCTCGCCCTGCGCCGTGTGCCCGCCCGGTTCTTCGGCGTCTTCATGAGCGTCAACCCGGTGCTGGCGGCGCTGGTGGGGATGGCTGTGCTCCAGGAGCACCTGGACGCTGCCTCCTGGGCGGCGGTGGCGGTGATCGTCGCCGCCAACTCCGTCGCGGCCACCCGACGCTGACCGGCCTAGGGGGCCGACGGCCCCGAGTCCGCCTCGAACCGCACCACCACCGACTTCGACGTCGGGGTGTTGCTCACCTCTGCGGTCGAGTCCAACGGCACCAGCACGTTGGTCTCCGGGAAGTAGGCCGCCGCGCACCCGCGCGCGGTCGGGTAGTGCACCACCCGGAAGTGCGGCGCGCGCCGGTCCCGGCCGTCCGCCCACTCGCTGACGAGGTCGGTGTAGGCGCCGTCGGCCAGTCCCAGCTCCCGCGCGTCCTCGGGGTTGACCAGCACCACCCGGCGCCCGTCGCGGATGCCCCGGTAGCGGTCGTCCAGGCCGTAGACGGTGGTGTTGTACTGATCGTGCGAGCGCAGCGTCTGGAGCAGCAGCCGCCCCTCGGGGACCTCCGGCGCGTACCGTCCGTTGACGGTGAAGTTGGCCAGCCCGGTCGCGGTGGGGAACCTCCGGTCGTCGCGCGGCGCGTGCGGCAGGGCGAACCCTCCCGGGCGCCGTGCGCGGGCGTTGAAGTCGTCGAACCCCGGCACGACCGCCTCCACGTGGTCGCGGACGCGGTCGTAGTCGGCCAGCTCCGACCAGGCCACCGGACTCTCGCCGAGCACCCGGGACGCCAGGTCGCGGATGATGTCGACCTCCGAGCGCATCCGCTCCGACAGCGGCGCCAACACCCCGTGCGAGGCGTGCACCGTCCCCATGGAGTCCTCGACCGTCACCCAGCGGGGACGGCCGTCGCGCAGGTCGCGGTCGCTGCGGGCCAGCGCGGGCAGGATCAGCGCACGGGCTCCGGTGATCACGTGCGACCGGTTGAGCTTGGTCGACACGTGCACCGTGAGTCCCACCCGGCGCATCGCGTCCTCGGTGACGAGGGTGTCGGGCGTGGCCGCCACGAAGTTGCCGCCCATCGCGAAGAACACCCGCACCCGGCCCTCCGCCATCGCGCGGATGGAGTCGACGGTGTCCAGTCCGTGTTCGCGCGGCGGCTCGAACCCGAACTCCGCCCCGAGGGCGTCCAGGAACGCGTCCGCCGGGCGTTCGAAGATCCCCATCGTGCGGTCGCCCTGCACGTTGGAGTGCCCGCGCACCGGGCACACGCCCGCGCCCGGCCGCCCGACGTTGCCGCGCAGCAGCAGGAAGTTGACCACCTCGCGGATGGTGGGCACCGAGTGCCTGTGCTGGGTCAGCCCCATCGCCCAGCAGACCACGATCCGCTCGGACTCGGTCACCATCCGCGCGAACCGTTCGACCAGCCCGCGGTCCAGCCCGGTGGCCCGCTCCACGCGCGGCCAGAACTCCTCCTCGGGCTCGGACAGCAGCTCCTTCGCGAACTCCTCGAACCCGTGCGTGTGCGTGTCGACGAACGACCGGTCCAGGACCTCCTCCCCGCGCCGGTCGGCCTCCAGCAGCAGCCGGTTGACCGCCGAGAACAGTGCCAGGTCGCCGCCCAGCCGGATCTGCGCGAACAGGTCCGTGAGCTCGGTGCCGCGCCCGACCAGCCCCCGTGCGGTCTGCGGGTTGCGGAAGTCGCGCATCCCCGCCTCGGGAAGCGGGTTGACCGTGATGATCCGCGCGCCGGACCGCTTGGCGCGCTCCAGGGCGGTGAGCATCCGGGGGTGGTTGGTGCCCGGGTTCTGCCCGGCCACGATGACCAGGTCGGCCCGGTGGACGTCCGCCAGGGACACGCTCCCCTTGCCGACCCCCAGCGTCTCGGTCAGCGCCGACCCGGACGACTCGTGGCACATGTTCGAGCAGTCGGGGAGGTTGTTGGTCCCCAGCACACGGGCGAACAGCTGGTAGCAGAACGCCGCCTCGTTGCTGGTGCGCCCGGAGGTGTAGAAGACGGCCTCGTCCGGCGAGTCCAGCCCGCGCAGCTCCTCGGCGACCAGGTCCAGGGCCCGGTCCCAGGTCACGGGCTCGTAGCGGGTGGCGCCCTCGGCCAGGTACATCGGTTCGGTCAGACGACCTTGCCGTCCCAGCCAGTAGCCGGACCGTCCGGCCAGCTCGGAGACCGGGTGCTCGGCGAAGAAGTCGGCGGTCAGGGCCCTGGTCGTGGCCTCCTCGGCGACGGCCTTGGCGCCGTTCTCGCAGAACTCCGCCCGGTGCCGCCGTTCCGGTTCGGGCCAGGCGCACCCCGGGCAGTCGAACCCGCGCTTCTGGTTGACGGCGAGCATGGCGGGCACCCCGCGCCGCACCCCCGCGTGCTCGCCGACCTGGCGGACGCTGTTGAGGACGGCCGGGAGACCCACGGCGCTCGTCCTGGGCGGTCCCACCCGGGGGTCGTCCTGGGCGGGGTCGGGCTGTGCGGAGCGCTGGTGTGTCACACCCCGCATTGTCGCACCGCGTCGACCCGCGTGGGAGCGGCACGGATGACCGGGGCGACCGCCGCGTCAGCTCACCGGGACCGGGCGCGGCCTCACAGCCGCGACCGCACGACCACGGTGACCCCCCGGTAGTCGTCCAGACCGGTCGCCACCTCCGGGGTGGGCGCTCCCGTGTCCAGGTCCGGCACGTCGTGCACGGGGGCGCCGAAGAAATGGGCCCACGCGTGCGCCGCGTCCGCGCCGCCGCCGGGAACCGTGCCGAGCAGCGATCCGCGCGGGCCCAGCCGCCACTCCACCAGGGGAAGCTCGTGCTCGGCCTCGGCCGCGACGAGCCCCGGCAGGAGGGAGGCCGCCCTGGCGCGCGCCTGGATGTGCTCGGCCCGCTCCGGGTCCACGGCGCCGTTGAAGGATTCCATCCCCGGTCCCCCGATCCACCTCGACTCGGGCCATTGTCGCCCAGGACGCCGCGCGGCGTGGGGAAACCGCGGGATTCGGCGCGGAGGACCCGGAGGCGGGTCAGTCCGAGGCGGCGCGGCCGTGGCGCCAGTAGCCGATGAAGGAGATGTCGGCCTTGGGCACTCCCAGCTCGCGGACCAGGTGCCGCCGCAGCCCGGTGGGCAGCGCGTTCTCCCCGGCGACGAAGCAGTAGGGGCGGCCCTCGGGCAGGTCGGCGGCCAGGACGGTCTCCAGCGCGAGGGCGCCGGGGACGGCGTGGGGGTCCGTGCGGGGGAGCCAGTGCACGGACACGCCGGGCGGGGCGGTCAGCTCGCGGACGTCGTCCTCGGAGGGGACCTCCAGGTAGACCTGGGCGCGCAGGTCGCCGGGGGCCTGTTCGAGGATCGCCGCCAGGGCGGGGACGGCGCTCTCGTCGCCGACGAGCAGGTGCCAGTCGGTGCCCGCGCTCGGCTGGTAGTACACGCCCTCGGCCAGGATGCCCATCTCGTCGCCGGGGCGCGCGGCGCCTGCCCAGGCGGAGGCGGGGCCCGCGTCGCCGTGGTCGACGAACTCCATGTCCAGCTCGCACCGCTCGGCGTCGTACCGGCGCACGGTGTAGTTGCGCACGTGCGGGCGTCTGCTCTTGGGCATCGCGTACAGCTGCACGACCCACCGGCGGTCGGCGCTGGAGGGCATGTACAGCTGGTCCTGGCCCTCACGCCGCAGGAAGATCCGGACGAACTGGTCGCGGCCGAGGTAGGGGAAGTCGGCCAGGTCGTCACCGCCGAGCGTCACGGTGACGAAGTTCTTGCTGGTCCGCTCCGTGCGCACGACACGGGTCCGGAGCATCGCGCGATGGCTGGGCTGTTCGACGCGCACGGGGCCTCTCTCCTGAACGGGGGACGCGGCCGGACGCCGACCGCACGCCGTTAGGTTAGCCTAACCAACTCATCTCGTCGACGCGGGGGTCGGGGGCCCTATCCCCCGTCCTCGGGCGCCCCGTGGCCGCCGACCACCAGCGGCACGTGGGTCTCCGCCCAGTCGAGCAGGGGCAACAGCAGGTCGGTGACCTCCCGCCCCTCGTCGGTGAGGCGGTACTCCACGTACGGAGGCACGACCGGCCGGGCCTCGCGCAGGACGATCCCGTCGCGCTCCAGGGTGCGCAGGGTCTGGGCGAGCATCTTCTCGCTGATGCCGCCGATGCCGCGCAGCAGTTCGCTCCAGCGCAGCGGTCCCCGGTGGAGGGAGACCAGGACCAGGACGCCCCACTTGCTGGTGACGTCGCCGAGCAGGCGGCGGGAGGGGCAGTCGGCGGCCAGGGCCCGTCCGCGGGGCCACGTGCCGAGGATGCGCGGTGGTGCGTCGTCGCTCATGCTCCTAACTTACCAAAAAGTGGGTACAAGACTTTTGGAATGTGTCGATGACGGGCCCGGTTGCCACCAGACAGCGACCGGGAACCGCCCGGTCCGTCCGTGGAAGGACCACACCATGAGCGTCGTCGTCACCGGGGCCACCGGACACCTGGGCCGCCTCGTCGTCGAGGAACTCCTCGCCGCCGGCCACCCCGCCGACCGGATCACCGCCGCCGGACGTGACGCCGGAAGGCTGGCCGCGCTCGCGGAGCGCGGTGTGGCCACCGCCCGCATCGACTTCGAGGACCCCGCCTCGCTCAAGGCGGCCTTCGAGGGCGCCCAGACCGTCCTGCTCGTCTCCGGAAGCGAGGTCGGCAAGCGCGTGGAGCAGCACCGCAACGCCATCGAGGCCGCCCGCGCCGCCGGGGTCGGCCACCTCGTCTACACCAGCGCGCCCAGGGCCACCACCACGAGCCTGGTGCTCGCCCCCGAGCACAAGGCGACCGAGGAGATCCTCACCGCGTCGGGCCTGACGTACACGATCCTGCGCAACGGCTGGTACCACGAGAACTACGAGCAGCAGGTGCACCAGGCCCGGGAGACGGGCGCCGTCGTGGCGAGCGTGGGGGAGGGCCGTGTCGCCAGCGCCGCCCGCCGCGACTACGCCGCCGCCGCGGCCGTCGTCCTGCGGAACCCGGCCGAGCACGCCGACGCGGTCTACGAGCTGTCCGGTGACAGCGCCTGGAACCTCGACGAGTTCGCCGCCGCCCTCACCGAGGTCCTGGGCCGGGAGGTGGCCGCGCGGAACGTCACCCCCGAGGAGCACCTGGCCGTGCTCACCGGCGCGGGGCTGGACGAAGGCACCGCGGGGTTCGTGGTCGCCCTGGACGGCAACACGCGCGACGGCGAGCTGGCCGCGACCGGCGGCGAGCTCGCCCGGCTGATCGGCCGTCCGACCACGCCGCTGGCCGAGTCCCTGCGGGCCCTGGCCTGACGCGGCCCGCGTCCACCCGTCCCACCGGGCGAGGCGCCGCATTCCGGCGAGCCGGGCCATGAGGTCGAGCTCGGCCGGCCGCACGTAGCGGAAGGGGATCGACCAGTAGCTGCCGCGCCCGTCGACCACCTCGACGCAGTTCGAGCTCATCGACTGGGTGGCGGCGTCGTACCGGTCGAAGGCCCAGCGGGTGGGGCTCACGCGCGTCGGCACCGCCTCCTGCCCCTCGGGCAGACGCCGCAGGTCGGGCACGCCCACCTCGACCACGAAGCGCCCGCCGGGCGCGAGGTGGCGGGAGGCGTTGCGGAAGCAGTCCACCTGGGCGTCCTGCGTCGTCAGGTCGGTGATCGTGTTGAACACCAGATAGGCGAGGGAGAAGGTCCCCTCCACCCGGGCCGTGGCGAAGTCGCCGACCGTCACGCCGATCGCCCGGCCGCCGGGTTTGGCGCGCATCCGGGCGACCATCGCCCGCGACAGGTCGATCCCGTGCACCGGGACGCCTCGCCCGGCCAGCGGCAGGGCGAGGCGTCCCGTCCCGATTCCGAACTCCAGTGCCCGCCCGCCGACCGCGAACTCCGCCAGGACGTCGACCGCCGGACCCACCGCCGCGGGCGCGAACATCTCCGCCGGCTCCTCGTCGTAGGTGGCCGCCACGCCTCGCCGAAGTATCCGTCGCCATGTTCCATGCCCGGACCGTAGCTCCGGCGGGCGACGGGCGCACCCGGTTTTCTCCGGTCCGGGCCCCGAGCTGGAACGGAGGCGGTGTTCGCGTCGTTCCTGCCGACTTCGGATGCGCAGGGCGTTTTGGCCGGAAGCTCGTTTCCCGCAGCGGCCCAAAATCCCTGTGGTATCCCTTCCATAAGCACGGTCTTTGTCGTGATATTCGGCGCAAATCGGTCCCCCTGCGTTGGGTGATCCCTGAGTGTCCTGCGTGTGTCGAGAATGCGAAGCCGCAGGCCGTGGTGGCCCAGCCCGGTCGGTCGGGCGCGGGCGTTCTGGCGGAGGACGTGGTCGGTCCTCCGCCATTCCGCGGGATTGGGACGGGGAAACGGACAGCGCGGTTCCTGAGTTCGCCGTCAATTCTCGTGAATCACTTGTGCCCCCGCAGTTTCGTCTCTTAGTGTGTCCACCGGTTTACGGAGCGCGTCTGACCAGCAAAGACGCGGGTTCGGCGTGCGTGGACCGACCCGAGCAACTCCCGTGGACCTCCCGCCGCGACGCGAACGCGTCCGTCGGCGGGCCCGCGACCAACGACGAGGAGACACAGGGCGGATGTCGATCGACTCAGCTCCTGAGGTGCGAACCGACGAGCAGCAGAGCCTGGCTACCGCGGCGGCGCGGAACCTGGCCACCACGACCAAGTCCGCGCCCCAGATGCAGGGGATCAGTTCCCGCTGGGTGCAGAAGATGCTTCCGTGGGTGCAGACCGACGGCGGCGTGTACCGCGTCAACCGGCGGCTCACCTACACCGTCGGCGACGGCAGGATCGAGTTCAACCAGAACGGCTCCGACGTCCGGGTCATCCCCCAGGAGCTCAGCGAGCTGTCCCTCCTGCGCGGCTACGACGACATGGAGGTCCTGAACGCCCTGGCGAACCGCTTCACCCAGCGCGAGTTCGAGCCCGGCGACGTGCTCGCCCGGGAGGGTTCCCCGGCCGACCACCTCTATCTGATCGCGCACGGCCGGGTGCACAAGACCACCGAGGGCCCCTACGGCGAGACCACCCGCCTGGGCGTCCTGGCCGACGGCGACAAGTTCGGCGAGCGCTACCTGCTCGACCACCAGCCCAACTGGGAGTTCACGGTCAAGGCCGCGACCTCGGGCACGCTGCTGGAGATTCCGCGGGACCAGTTCATCGCCCTGGTGGACGACTCGCCCAGCCTCCAGGCCCAGATCCACCGCGTCCAGAGCCTGCCCCAGCAGCGGCAGAACAGCCACGGAGAGGCGGAGATCGCGCTCGCCTCCGGCCACGTCGGCGAGCCCGACCTGCCCACCACCTTCGCCGACTACGAGCTCAAGCCGCGTGAGTACGAGCTGAGCGTCGCCCAGACGGTGCTCAGGGTGCACAGCCGCGTCGCGGACCTCTACAACAAGCCGATGAACCAGACGGAGCAGCAGCTGCGGCTGACCATCCAGGCCCTGCGCGAGCGGCAGGAACACGAGCTGATCAACAACCGCGAGTTCGGTCTGCTCCACAACGCCGACTTCAAGCAGCGGATCCAGACCCAGGAGGGTCCGCCCACCCCGGACGACCTCGACGACCTCATCACCATGCGGCGCAACACGCAGTTCATGTTCGCGCACCCCAAGGCCATCGCCGCCTTCGGCAAGGAGTGCAACAAGCGCGGCCTGCCCATCGGCACCGTGGACGTCAACGGCCACCACCTGCCCGCCTGGCGCGGCGTGCCGCTGCTGCCCTGCGGCAAGATCCCGATCTCCTCGGGCCAGACCTCCTCGATCATCGCCGTCCGTGTCGGCGAGGACAACGAGGGCGTCATCGGCCTCAACCAGACCGGCCTGCCCGACGAGGTCGAGCCCGGCCTCAACGCGCGGTTCATGGGGATCTCCGACAAGGGCATCATCTCCTACCTCGTCAGCACCTACTTCTCCGCCGCGGTCCTGGTGCCGGACGCCCTCGGCGTCCTGGAGAACGTCGAGGTCCGTCCGCGTGACTGACCGACCGCCGCTGACAGGGAAGGAGGACTGAGACGGTGTCACTGCTGTCCCGGATGTCCGCCTCGACCGCCACGCACGCGGCGGTCGAGCTGGTGGACGTCCTGCTCCGTGACCCGAAACGGCCCGCCAGACCGGATCTGCTCGCCCCTGCGACCGCCCCGGCCGAGCAGGGGGCCCAGGAGGGGGCGGCCGCGACCCGGCTGCCCACCGGACCCACGGGGCTCGGCCGCGCGGCGGCCACGGCCCTGCTCCCCGAGCGCGTCGCACCGGCACCGCGTGCCGTCCCCGCGGGGGTTCGCTCCCCGCGCGGGGACGGCGCCCCCGGCCGGTCGATGCCGGGGATCCCGGCCGCGCCACCCGGGCCGACCCTGCCGGGCCGCGCCGGACGGGTCAGGGAGCGCGCGGAGCCGCCCGCCGCCGAGCCGCTCCCCCGGAAGGGCCGCCAGGACCTGGTGCTGTACTGCCCTCCGGCGCTGCGGGACGACCCGGCGCTGGGCAAGGAGGTCGACGACCGCCTGGTCGAGTGGGCCGAGGAGGTGGGCATCTACCCCGGCCAGCTCGACAAGGTCAGGAGGGCCGAGTTCGGGCGGTTGATGATGCTCGCCCATCCCGAGACCGACGACCCCGACCGCCTGCTCGCGGCGGCCAGGTGCGGCCTGTCCGAATGGGCCGTGGACGACCACTGCGTCGACGGCGAGGTGGAGGAGGCGCGCCCGGAGCTGCTCGGTCAGCGCCTGGCCATCCTGCACTCCGTCATCGACCAGGCCAACCTGCCCATGAAGTACGCGCCGCAGTTGGAGAGGGTCGTACGGGCCGACCCGGTGGCCGTCGCGCTGCGGTCGGCGCTGAACAACCTGGCCACCATGGCGACGACGTCGCAGGTGCGGCGCCTGCGCCACGAACTGGGGATCATGTTCGTCGCCTACAACCAGGAAGGCGTGTGGCAGAACCTCGGGCAGCGGCCGCCGGTCTGGGAGTTCCTCATGCACCGGCACGAGAACAGCTTCATCCCGTGCATGGTGCTGGTCGACGCGATCGCCGGCTACGAGCTGCCCTACGGGGAGTTCGCCGACCCCCGGGTCCGCAGGGCGTTCACCCTGGCGGGCACGGCCACGGTGATCGTCAACGACCTGTACTCGATGGGCAAGGAGGATCCGGGCGACTTCAGCCTGCCCCGCCTCATCGCCTCCGAGGACGGCTGCTCCCTGAGCGAGGCCGTCGAACGGACCGTCGAGATCCACGACGAGCTCATGCACACCTTCGAGGCCGAGGCGTCCGCCCTGGCCGCCGCCGGATCACCGGAACTGCGCCGGTTCTTCGCCAGCACGTGGGCCTGGCTGGGCGGCAGCCGCGAATGGCACGCGTCGAGCGCCCGCTACCACGGCACGGGCGAGGACTGAACCCCCGGGGGTTCCCGGGGCACGCGCCCCGATTCCCGGCCCGGCACGAACCGGGCCGCACCCTGACATCACGACAAGGAGAGTCTCCTACATGACGTCGACCATGCCCTCCTCCGAGCACGTCCTGCGCACCGACTACCAGAAGTCCGTCGCGGAGTACTGGAACGCCGAGCAGGACCCCGTCAACATCCGCCTCGGCGAAGTCGACGGGTTCTTCCACCACCACTACGGGGTCGGGGACTACGACCCGTCCGTCCTGGAGGGCCCGGAGGAGACCCGCGACGCGCGCATCATCGAGGAGCTGCACCGCCTGGAGACCGCCCAGGCCGACGTGCTCCTCGACCACCTGGGCGACGTCGGACCCGACGACCGGATCATGGACACCGGTTCGGGCCGGGGCGGAACGAGCTTCATGGCCAACCAGCGCTTCGGCTGCCACGTCGACGGCGTGAGCATCTCCCGGAAGCAGGTGGACTTCGCCAACGCCCAGGCCGAGGAGCGCGGCGTCGCCGACAAGGTGGCGTTCCACTTCCGGAACATGCTGGACACCGGCTTCGCGTCGGGCTCCCTGAGGGCCAGCTGGAACAACGAGTCCACCATGTACGTCGACCTCTTCGAGCTGTTCCGCGAGCACGCCCGGCTCCTGGAGTACGGCGGCCGCTACGTCACGATCACCGGCTGCTACAACGACGTCACCGGTGGCCGTTCCAAGGCGGTCAGCCGGATCGACGAGCATTACACGTGCAACATCCACCCGCGGAGCGCGTACTTCCGGGCGATGGCGGCCAACAACCTGGTCCCGATCAACGTCGTCGACCTCACCGACCAGACGATCCCGTACTGGGAGCTGCGGGCGCAGTCCTCGGTGGCGACCGGGGTCGAGGACCCGTTCCTGACCGCCTACAAGGAGGGCAGCTTCCACTACCTGCTCATCGCGGCCGACCGGGTCTGACCCGGCGGCGGCGCGGGCGCCCTCCGACCCGAGTCGAGGGCGCCCGCGCCACCCGGCCCCCCGTCCCAGCCCCGCCGCCGAACACGAGAGACCGCTATGACGACGAGCCCCGCCACCACCGGCCCCACCGCCTTCTCCGCGCCCGACGGCGGCGCCGACCAGCCGATCATGCTCGAACTGGTCGACGAGGACGGGGTCACCATCGGCACCGCCGAGAAGCTGTCCGCCCACCGGGCGCCGGGGCGGCTGCACCGGGCCTTCTCGGTCTTCCTCCTCGACGACCGCGGCCGCATGCTGCTCCAGCGCCGCGCCCTGGGCAAGTACCACTCGCCCGGAGTGTGGTCGAACACGTGCTGCGGCCACCCGTACCCGGGGGAGCCGCCGTTCGCGGCCGCGGCCCGCAGGGTCGGCGAGGAGCTGGGTGCGGCGCCCGCCCTGATGCGCGAGGCCGGGACCGTGCGCTACAACCACCGGGACCCGGACTCGGAGCTGGTCGAGCAGGAGTACAACCACCTGTTCGTCGGGCTGGTCGCCGGCGAACCGCGTCCGGACCCGGACGAGATCGCCGAGACGGCCTTCGTCGACCCCGCCGAACTGGAGCGGATGATGGGCGACCGGCCGTTCTCGGTGTGGTTCCCGACCGTGCTCGACGCCGCCCGCCCGGCCCTGCGCGCTCTCGTCGAGGGCTCGGGATGGTAGGCGGCGCGAGGGGGCTCGCGATGCGGGAGATCGAGGTCAGGTACCGCGTGGCGGATCCCGACGCGCTGCTGGTCGCGCTGGAACGGGCCGGGGTCGCCATGGGGGAGGCGGTCCTCCAGGACGACCAGGCCTACGCCCCCGCGGACTGGGAGCCGGGCGCGCCCCGGATCGGGCGGACGTTCTGCCGCCTGCGGACCCAGGACGGCCTGCACGTCTTCACCACCAAGACGCCGACGGCCGACCCGATGGAGCACACCGAGCACGAGACGGCCGTCGCCGACCGGGGACAGATGCACGCCGCCGTGCTGCGCATGGGGTACGTGCCGAGCCTGCGCATCGTCAAGTACCGGCGGATCGGGGTCCTGCGGGAGATGCTGGTCTGCGTCGACGAGGTGGCGGACCTGGGGGCCTTCCTGGAACTGGAGGTGGTCGCGGACGACGACCGCGACGCTTCGGCGGTGCAGGCGGAGCTGGACGCGTGGGCCCGGGGGCTCGGCGTCCGGCTGGAGCACACGACCCAGACCTACGACATCCTCGTCCGCGCCGCCCAGGGCTCCTGAGGCGGGGGCACGCGGGATAACGAATCGGTATACCGCCAGGTCGTGCCGGTGCGATCCGGTCGCGGTGGCGGGCGGGGTCCGGCGGCGTGCGGGAGCCCCCGCCCCGCCGGGCCTGCCGTGCTCCGGGCCACTCCGAAGTCAACAGTGATGACACACCGTGTCCGCCCAGTGTGTCTTTTGGGGTGAAAGTAAAGCTTCGCGGCTTTTGTGTCACTTGCCACTCTTTCGGGCTTAGGATCCCGAAAGTGAAGTTCGGCTAAAGCGTGCCCGTAGGTGCGCTAAACGCCCGGCCATCCCCGGCACCGGACTTCGCCAAGCCCGTTCGACGGACCGGAGCCGACCGCCCACGAGGCGGCCGAAGGGTCCCGTGCGGCCCGCACACCGGGTCCGCGGAGTCGCTCCGACCGTCCTCCCCGGCCGAAAGGTGCGCTCCATGACCAGCGCTGACGCCGCTCCCCAGCAGAGCATCGGCGACACCGTCGAAGGCGCGGTCGACGCGGTCTTCGACCCGATCGCGACCCTCCTCAGCGACGTGGTGTTCGCCAAGGTCCCCGTCTTCGGGACCGAGTTCCCCTGGATCGTCGCCTGGCTCATCGGGGCGGGCGTGGTGTTCACCCTCTACCTCGGATTCCTCCAGTTCCGGCAGCCGCTCACCGCGGTGCGGATCGCCCGGCGCGGGCTCGGCGGCAGGGCGCCCGGCGAGGTCACCCACTTCCAGGCGCTGACCGCCGCCGTCTCCGGCACCGTGGGCCTCGGCAACATCGCCGGTGTGGCGATCGCGGTCACCATCGGCGGCCCCGGAGCCACGTTCTGGATGATCCTGGCGGGTCTGCTGATGATGGCCGTCAAGTTCGCCGAGTGCACGCTGGGCGTGAAGTACCGCGAGATCGACGCCCAGGGCCGCGTCAGCGGCGGTCCGATGAAGTACCTCGCCAAGGGGCTCGCCGAGCTCGGGATGGCCCCGCTCGGCAAGGCCCTGGCAGGCCTGACCGCCTTGTTCGTGCTGATCTTCGCCATCGCGGGCGGCAACATGTTCCAGGCCAACCAGACCCTCGAACAGCTGCGCACGGTCACCGGCGGCGAGAGCGGTCCGCTCGGCGGCGGCCTCGGCTCCTTCGCCTTCGGCGTGGTCCTCGCGGTGCTCGTCGGCGTGGTGGTCATCGGCGGCATCGCCAGCATCACCAAGGTCACCAGCAAGCTCGTGCCGGCCATGGCGCTCATCTACGTGGCGGGCTGCCTCGTCGTCATCGGCGTCAACGTCTCCCTGCTGCCCGACGCGATCGCGCAGATCGTCGACGGCGCCTTCTCCCCGACCGGTGTCGCGGGCGGTGCCCTCGGCGCGATGATCGTCGGCTTCCAGCGCGCGGCCTTCTCCAACGAGGCGGGGATCGGGTCCTCCCCGATCGCTCTGGCCACGGTCAAGACCGACTACCCCGCCAGCGCGGGCCTGGTCGCCATGCTGGCCCCGTTCATCGACACCGTCCTCATCTGCACCATGACCGCGGTGACCATCGTCATCGCCTCCCCGCAGTCGTGGCTGGCGGCCCGCGAGGCGGCGGCCGGCGGCGCGGAGCTGCCCGGAGGCGTGAGCCTGACCTCCGACGCCTTCGCCACCGTCATGCCGTGGTTCCCCTACATCCTGACGGTCGCGGTCGTCCTGTTCGCGCTGAGCACCGTCATCACCTGGTGCTACTACGGTCTCAAGGGCTGGACGCACCTGTTCGGCGCCGGCCGGCGCAGTGAGCGCGCCTACCTCACCGTCTACTGCGGGGCCCTGGTGGTCGGCTCCGTCCTCACCCTGGGCTCGGTCCTGAACATGGCCGACGCCCTGGTGTTCGCGGCGGCGCTGTTCAACATCATCGGCCTGTACCTGCTGGCCCCGATCGTCAAGAAGGAGCTGGCCCGCTTCCTCGCCCACCTGCGCGGCGAGGACCGGCGCAGCGACGAGGCCGAGGAGCTCGTCGGATAGCCCCGAGGACCCCCGCCCCCTGTGGACGCCCGCCCGGCCTGCTCCCCCGGGCGGGCGTCCCGCGTTCACGCCCCCTGGCGGGTGGGGACGGAGACCGACGCGGAACCGGCGGACGCGGCGGGAGGACCGGGATGCGGAGCGCCGCGTCGTATAGATATGATTATCATTCTCATGTGGGTCCCGCTCCGCGCAGACGTCCCCCGGGCGCGGAACGGGCCCGCCTCGGCGCGCGATGTCCGGAGGATTCCTTGGCCAGGTACGACGCCGCGGTCCTGCGCGCGCTCGGGCGCGATCCCCGCTTCCGCAGCGCGCAGGAGGTGCACGTGCTCGTCGCCGCGGCGCTGGCCGGGGCCGCGCGACCGCCGAGCCTGTCCACGGTCTACCGCACACTGCGCCGCCTGGCGGGCGAACGCGTCCTCGACACCGTCCAGTCGCCGGACGGCGAACGCCTCTACCGCCTGTGCGGCAGCGATATCCGCCACCACCACCTGGTCTGCCGGGTCTGCGGCCGGGTGGAGGAGATCCCCGAACCCCGGGAGCTCACACCGGTCGTCGAACGCGTCGGGCGCGCGAGCGGGTTCGGGTCGGTCGACTACTCCTTCGAACTCTTCGGGGTCTGTCCCGCCTGCGAGCGGTGACGGAAATGAATGCGACGGGCAACCATTCTTGCCGGGATGTGCGGCGAATGTTGTTCTCCGCGCTTTCCGGAGCCCGCTGTTACGCTGGAGAAAAGGAGGGCGGAGCGCCCTCGTTCTCGCTTCGCCCGCGTTCTGAGGGGACAGAACATGGCGACAGAGCACCTGGTCCACGAAGGCCACACCCACCGTCACGGTGAGGGCTGCGGCCACGTGGCGGTCCCGCACCAGGACCACGTCGACTACGCCCACGACGGGCATCTGCACCGTCAGCACGGCGACCACGTGGACGAGTGCGAGCCGGGCGCGGAGCACACCGCCCACAGCGGACACGTGCACGAACACGGTGAGGGCTGCGGCCACGTGGCGGTCCCGCACCAGGACCACGTCGACTACGTCCACGACGGGCACCGGCACGCACTCCACGACGGACACTGGGACGACCACTAGCGGGTCGCGGCCGGGCCGACCGGCGTATTCTTGGGCGTAAGGGAGCCCGCGTCCCGGATCGCGGACGCGGCGGGTACGCGGGCGACCGGGTCATCCACCACCGGGTGTCCCCAACGGCCGGGCAGGGGGCCGACACCCGCTCCCGCTCGCCGACGGGGAGTGGTGCGATGGACGGGAGAGGGGGTGCCTGCGCGACGCGCGACGAGTCCCCATGTGATACTCGATATCTCCTGGGTCGGGGTCTCCAGTTCTAGGATGGTGACATGGAACGACCGCTCCCACGCCCAGAGTCACTTCGCGAGCGCAAGCAACGGCGCACCCGTGAAGCGATCATCGAAGCCGCCCACGCGCTGTTCGCCGAGCGCGGCTTCGACCGGGTCACCGTCAACGACATCGCCGAACGGGCCGAGGTCGGCCGGGCGACGTTTTTCCGGTACTTCGGTGACAAACAGGAGGTGATCTTCAGCGCGCGACAGCAGCCCGACCCCGCCGTCCTGAGCGAACTCGTCGCGCCCGCCGAGGAGCCCGTCGGGGACTCCCTGGAGGCCGCGCTGGTCCACCTGCGCTGGGTCGTGGCAGCCCTGGTCTCCCGACTGGTCGAGGAGCACGACGTCTACCTGCGCCACGAGCGCCTCGTCGCCGCGCACCCCGAACTGGTCGCCCGCAGCCTCACCAAGTACCGCCTCTACGCCGAGGCGATGGACCGGATGCTGCGCGACCAGGGAGTCGACCCGGGCACCGCCGTGCTCGCCTCCGAGCTCGCGCTCGCGTGCTTCCACACCGGCCGCGCCGAGGCCGCCGACGATCCCGCGCGTTTGCCCGGAGCGGTCGACGCGGCCTTCGCCCGCCTCCTGAGCGGGCCCTAGCCGCCGGAGCTCCCGGGGCTGGCGTGCCACAGTCCGCGCGGCGCGGTGCCGGGCGAGCGCAGGTCGGCGTAGGCCGACACCCGGAACCCGCTGGCGTAGCGGATGCGGTGGCCGCCCACCCTCGCCAGGCGCGCGGAGGGAGCCGTGGACCGCAGCGCGCGGTCCAACCCCGGTGCGCCCTCCTCCTCCCATACCCGGGACAGGTCGTTCAGATCCCAGGCGTCCGTGGCGGTGAGCGTGGCCATCCCCGACCCCGCCCGGCGCACCCGTCCGCGCACGACCAGCAGCCACGAACCGAACACCGTGGCCGCGCACCGGCCCTGCACCGACTCGAAGAAGGTCAGGTCCGCCAGCCCGGTGGCGTCGTCCAGGGTGCTGAAGATGATCCGCTGCCCCGACCGCACCGCCGGGGTCTGCGTGGCCACCTTGACCCCCGCCACCAGCACCTCCCGGCCGTTCGGCACCCGGTGCAGGTCACGGGTGCGCACCAGGCCGTGCCCCGCGGCCAGGGCGGACAGGAGCCCGGTGTGGGAGTCGAGCAGGTGGCGGCCGATCTCGTAGCCCAGGACCTCCAGCTCGGCGCGGACCACCTCGTCGTCGGTCATCCCGGGCAGGGTCCGCGCGCCCGGGTGCCGCTCGCCGTCCCGGATCGGTAGGGGCACCTGACCGGGATCGGCGGCCGTCCGCCCCGCCCGCTCCAACGCGCTCACCTGCAACAACAGGTCGCGTCGGCGGGGAGCGGCGGGGTCGTCGCCGATCCGGTACAGCGCGTCGAAGGCCCCCACCCGCACCAGGTTCTCCAGGACCCCGCGCGACAGGCGGGCGCGGTCGGCGGTGTCGGCGAGCGAGTGGAAGGGGCGCTCGGCCAGCACGCGTTCGACCTCGGCCCCGGTCATGGCGCGCACGTCGGCCAGGGACGCGCGCACCCCCCAGACCGGACCGGCCGGGCCGTCCACCGGCTCCACCCGCCAACGGGCGTCGGAGCGGTTGACGTCGGGGCCCAGCACGGGCACGCCGAAGTGGCGGGCGTCCTCGACGATGGCGCGGCGCGGGTACATGCCGGGCTCGTGGGTGAGGACCCCGGCGTAGAAGGCGGCCGGGTGGTGCCGTTTGAGCCACGCCGACTGGTAGGTGGGCAGGGCGAAGGCGGCGGCGTGGGCCTTGCAGAACCCGAAGGACCCGAAGGAGGACAGCACGTCCCACACCCTCTCCACCGTGTCCCGGCCGTGCCCGCACTCGACGGCCATCGCGGTGAACGTCGCCCGTACCCTCGCGCGGCCCTCCTCGGTGCTGAGTTGGCGGCGCATGGTCTCGGCCTGGTCGAGCCCGCAGCCGGTCATGGCGTGCAGCACGCCGATCACCTGCTCGTGGAAGACGACCACGCCGCCGGTCTCGGCGAGCACCTCGGCCAGCACGGGGGAGGGGTGCTGCGGCGGGGTCAGCCCGTCGCGGGCGGACAGGAAGGGGGTGATCATGTCGCTGTTGACGGGGCCGGGGCGGAAGAGCGAGATGTCGGCGATGAGGTCGCCCATGGCGGACGGCCGCAGACGGCTGAGCAGTTCGCGCTGGCCGGGCGACTCGATCTGGAAGCAGCCCAGCGTCCGGGAGGCGCTGATCATCCGGTAGGTGGCCTCGTCCTGGGGCAGGGCGTCCAGATCGAGGCGCTCGCCCGTGGTGCGCTCCACCTCGTCGCGGGTGTGGGCCATGGCCGACTGCATGCGCACGCCGAGGACGTCGAGTTTGATCATCCCCATCTCCTCCACGTCCTCCTTGTCGAACTGGACCATCGGGTACCCGGCGCGGCTGGGTTCGAGGGGGGCGCGGTCGCGCAGGGAGGGTCCTGAGACCACCAGTCCGCACGGGTGCATCGCGATGTGCCGGGGCAGCCCGTCGAGCCGCTCGGCGAGCCGGAACAGGGCGTGGGCCGGGGCGCCGCCCTCCCCGCGGCGCAGGTGGTGGAGTTCGGGCAGGTCCTCGGTGGCGGCGCGGATCTGTCGGGCCCGCACGTGGGGGAAGGACTTGGCCAGGGTGTCGACCTCGTGCGGGGGCAGGCCCAGGGCGGCGCCGACGTCGCGGATGGCGCTGCGGGCGCGGTAGGTCTCGGCCATGGACACGCACGCGGTGTCGGGGTAGGCGGCGAACACCGCGTCGTAGGCCTCCAGGCGGCGGGCCGACTCCACGTCCAGGTCGATGTCGGGCAGCCCGGTGCGGCTGTGCGACAGGAAGCGCTCCATGACCAGCCCGTGGTCGAGCGGGTTGACGGCGGACACGCCCAGGAGGTGGTTGACCAGGCTGCCGGTGCCCGATCCGCGGATGGAACAGCGGATGCCCTTGTCGCGGATGCGCCCGGCGGCGTCGGCGACGGTGAGGAAGTAGGCGGACAGGCCCTTGGACTCGATGACCTCCAGTTCCTGGGCGAGGCGGTGCCGGGCGCCGGGGTCGCGGTGCAGGCCGAGCCGGTGCAGGCCGTCGTCGCAGTCGCGCCAGAGCCGCTCGCGGGGTTCGGGGACGTCGGGCAGGTGGACGCGGTCCATCCCCAGGTCGGCGTCGGGGTCCAGGGCACAGGAGGAGGCCAGGGCCAGGGTGTGGGCGATGAGGCGGCGGGCCTGGGCGGTGTCGCCGCAGACGCGTTCGGCGACCTCCAGCATGTGGGCGCCGCTCTTGAGGTGGGCCTGGTTGGTGGCGGGCCCGGGGCGGGCGCCGCCGGGTTTCCACTGGACGCTCTGGTCCAGGACGTGGGCGATCTCGGCGTCGGTCTCGCGCGGGTAGCGCACGGCGTTGGTGAGGACCGCCAGGGTCCGGGTGTCCGCGGCCAGGTCGAGCAGGGCCCGGGCGGTGCGCCGCTGACCGGGGAGGTAGTGGTCCACGATCTCCACGGCCGTGGTCGCGCTGGCCCGCCACCGCTCCAGGAGGCGCCGGGCCCGTCCGGGGCGGTCGTCGGCCAGGGCGGCGCCCACGTCGGAGTCGGGGCCGACCAGGACGACGATCCCCTCCGCGTGCTCGGCGAGCAGGCCGGGGGACAGGGCGGGGACGGCGCCGGGGGCGGCGGGCTTGGCGGTGTGCGCCCGGGTGACCAGGCGGCACAGGGAGGCCCAGCCGCGTGCGCCGCGGGCCAGGAGGGTGACGCGCCCGCCGCCGGGGGAGGCGATGGCGAGGTTGCAGCCCAGGACGGGGCGCAGCCCGGCCCGCTGGCAGGCGCGCACGTGCTTGACCGCGCCGTAGACGCCGTCGCGGTCGGTGAGGGCGAGCAGGTCCATGTCGAGTTCGGCGGCGCGTTCGACCAGGTGGTGCGGTGCGACGGCGCCGTGGCGCATGGAGGCCGAGGAGACGGCGTTGAGGTGCGCGAAGTCCACGTGCCCGAGGTCGTGCGGCATGGACTCCCTCCCCGGGTCATGGCACTGGTGTGGTCGGTGGGGAAGAAGTACCGAAATCGAACTTATGTACGAATTCTAGCGCATGTGTTCACCAGGGCAAGCCACTGACCTGCGAAGACGTGATCTCGGAGTGGGAGGGGGCCGGAAGCCCGTCACCGCAGGGGTTCCAGGGATCACCGAGCCCGCGGCGGGAGGAGGGGCGGGCTCCGGCGGGCGCTCCCTACCGCGCCCGTCTCGGGCGCAGCTCGCGTTCGGGCCGCGGGCGGGTGCTCAGAAGGGGCGAGCGGCTCCGGGGCGCCTCCCCCGTGGCGGTCACGTACCCCTCCGGGGTGAGCCCAGGGCGGCCCGCCTTCCGGGAGGAGGGCCGCATCCCCTGGAGGGCGGCCCGCACGCCGCGCCCGCCCGCCGCCAGGTCCGCCTGGCGAATCCTGGCCTCCACGAGCTCCAGGTCCCTGCCGACCTCGCCGAAGCGGCCGTCCAGCCTGACGTGCTCCAGGACGGCGGACAGCACCTCATGGGCCTCGTGCCACCGGCCGAGGCCGCGCAGGGCCTTGCTGGTCTCCCACCGCATCGTCCACCCGCGCCGCTCGCTCGCCTCCGCCTCGTTCCGGAGCGAGGGGACCGCCTCGGACCAGGCCCGCAGCCGCGAGGTCGCCTCGTCCTGGCGGCGGGCCGCCGCGGTCAGGAGGATCTCCGCTCCGGCGTGGTCGTTCCGGGACAACCTCGCCAGACCCTCGGCGTACAGGGCGGACGGGAGGAGGGCGTTGGCCCGCAGCGCGTACATCCGGGCGGGGCCGGTGCGCTCGGCCGCCAGACGCTCGCCCAACCCGTCCACGAACCCGGGGAGGTCGCGTTCGAGCTCGGCCAGGTTCGCCAGGACGTCCTCCGCCAGGGACTGGAGCCGCGCCAGCCCGGCCGCGGACTCCCGGTCGTTCAGGGGGTTCGGCACGTGGGACTCCATCGCCGTCGCGGGTCGTCGGTGGCGCCCACCCCGGCGGCGCCGGGAGCGGGCTGGTGACGATCGTGGAGCAATCCCGTCCACGGCGCAAGGGCCGACGATGTCCGTGCCCCCGTTCCCGCCCCTATCGGGCGGGCCCCGGGCGCGGTTCGCGTTCGGGGTGCGACCGGGCGAGGAGGCCGGCCTCGGCGTTGGCGGCCATGACCGACAGGATCCGCACGGTCTCGGCGTACTGCTCCGGGGTCACACCCGTCAGCAGCGCGGCGCGGGTGTCCTCGACGCGTGCCGCGGCGGCCGTGTGGACGGCACGGCCCTCGTCGGTGAGGGCGAGGCCGTCCCCGTCCCGCCGGATCCGCCCCCGATCGGCCAGCTCCGCGAGCACGGCGTCGAGGTCCGCGGCGCCCCGTGCCCGGAACGGGGCCAGGTCCCGTTCCAGGTCGTCACGTGAGGACGGGCCCCGGCTGAGGGTGGTGAGCACCTGCCAGTGCCGACGGCCGAGGCCGAGGTCGTCGAGGGTGGACTCGAACCGCCTCTCCAGCAGGTCGTGCAGGTGCTTGAGCCAGTATCCGATGGGTCTGGGCACGTCCATCGCCGCCTCCGCGCAGATATGCATGTAGAATGACATGTAGTTGTTTTCTACTATGCATGGAGGTGCCGTGGACGGCAACCCCGACGTCGACGGCGCGGAGATCGAGGCAGCCGTCAACGCCCTGCACCGATCCCGTCGCCGCCGTGCGCTGGCACGGCTGGCGGAACGGCGCGGCGAACACACCGCGACCGGACTCCCCGACGGCGTCTTCGAACTCCTCGACGCCGTCGCGTCCGCCGCGGACGAGGAGACGGCGCTCACGGTCACCGAGGCCGCGGCGGTCCTGGGCGTCGACCAACCCCGCTCCAGCCGCCTCGCCGCCCAGGCCGTCGCGGCCGGACTGGTGCGCCGCGTGGCCGACCAGCACGACGGGCGCCGCTCCCTGCTCGCGCCCACCCCTCAGGGGAGAGGTGTCCTGGCGCGGATCCGTGACTTCCGCCGCCGGGCCGTCGCCGAGGCCACGGCCGACTGGCCCGCCGACGACCGCGCCGCGCTCGCCCGGCTCCTGACGCGCTTCGTGCGGGACTTCGACGCGGTCACCGCACGCCGGGACGGGTGACGGGCGGGCCGGGCGCCGAGCCCGACGGTCCCCGCCCGCGGGCCCCGGACCCGGCACGGGCGCCGCGCCACCCCCACCACGCCGCCGTGTAGCCGCCGAGCCCGGCACAGCCGCCGGTGACCAGGCCGATCAGCGCGTCGCGCACCGCGTCGTACAGGCTCGGAGCGGGCGCGGAGGCCAGCACCCCGACGACCGCGCCCGCACCGGCGCACAGAGCGATCCCGGCGAGCACGGCGCCGCGCACCCGCGGGCCCAGCCCCGCGTCGCCCCGTTCCCCGGCCCGGGCGCGGCGCGCCGCCCACCAGGCCACCGCCGCCAGGCCGCCCGCCGAACTCGCGTACATCAGCACGTTGAACAGCAGGTGCGGGCCGACGACCGGCGTGCTCAGCACCGGCCACGCCCGGACCGCCGCCCCGCCGAGCTGGGTGAAGGAGTCCCACGCCATGTGCGTGAGCGCCCCGACCGCCAGCGCCGCCGCGGTCAGCGCCGCCCTGCCCAGGGGCGGTCCCGGCCGACCGCCGGTCCCGGCGCCGCCCCAGGGGGTGAGCGCGCGCGCCGGCGCCCGCAGGACGTAGCGGTACAGCGCCAGGACCACCGCGCCCATGAGCACGTCCGTGCCCACGCCCCACGGGTGGTGGGTGTGCGCCGACGCCAGCGGCAGCGGCAGGTAG
Organism: Nocardiopsis sp. NPDC050513; assembly: GCF_044457925.1. Classification (NCBI taxonomy): domain Bacteria; kingdom Bacillati; phylum Actinomycetota; class Actinomycetes; order Streptosporangiales; family Nocardiopsidaceae; genus Nocardiopsis; species Nocardiopsis sp. NPDC050513. Next base: position 52,328 of record NZ_JBITHK010000021.1, read on the forward strand.
TACGGCAGGTCGGGCACGAGCGCGCCGACGACGAGCGCGGCCGTGGGCAGCCGGGTGCGGGCCAGCGGCAGGACGGCCGCGGCGTGGCTGAGGGTGAAGGGCATGGGGGAGATCCTGGCGCACGTGCGCCAGCACGGGTCACCCGGGGCCGCCCCGGTCCCGGGCGGGCTCAGCGGATGCTGTCTCCGTACACGTGCTCGACCGCCATGGTCATCAGCACCCGGCGGTCGGAGACCATCACCGACCGGTACTCGTCCCAGTCCGGGTGTTCCCCGGCGGCGCGGCGGTAGTAGTCCACCAGCGCCTCGACCTCGGGTCCGCGGGGGTCGGCGCCCGGGCCGGTCAGGACCACCGGGCCCTCGGCGGTGGCCCATGCCCTCCCGTCGGGGGCGGTGGCCTCCAGCGCCGCCCACGGGTCGCGGCGCAGGTTCGCCGTCTTGGCCCGGCCCTCGGTCATCGACACGTACAGGACCTCCGCGTCCCGGTCGTAGAAGGGCATGACGGGGGACAGCTGCGGGCGTCCGTTGGACCTGATCGTGGCCAGGACGCCCAGTCGGCTCTCCGCGAGCAGGGCGCGCGGGTCGAACGGCGCTTCGGGGTCGGACATCGGTGCTCCCTCGGTGTGAGCGGTGCTTCTCCCACCATCATCGACGTTCACACCGATGGGAGGGTCAAGGGGGCGCGGCGGGGGACACGGCGCCTCGCGGGGATCCCGCGAGGCGCCGCCGGGCGCCGTTCGTGCTCCGCGGTCGGGGCCGCCGTGTCACGCCAGGGCCGCACGCCCACGCAGTTGTCGGCGGAGGCGACCGAAGAGCTTGGGATTGTTCATCGCGAGCACGCCCACGGCGGATCCCCGGCGGCGGTATTCGGCGACGAACCGGCGATCGCTCGGCGAACCGTCGACGACGGTGACCTCGTCGGCGTCCGCGGGGTGCCCGGCGACCTGCAACCGGGTTCCGTACTGGTCGGACCAGAAGTAGCCGGTCGGCCGGTACTCCTCGATCGTCGCGCCCGCCAGGAGGTTGCGCACGGCGGTGGCGGGTTGCTCGGAGGCGTTGGTCCAGTGCTCGTGCCGGACCGGTCCGCCGGGACCGCGATAACGGGCGACGTCGCCCACCGCGACGACGGACGGGAGCGGGGTGACGCATCCGGCGTCGCAGAGCACGCCGCCGTCGACCGGAATCCCGGATCCGGCGAGCCACTCGGCGTTGGGCAGCATGCCGATGCCGACCACGACGACGTCCGCCGGCAGGTGCGTGCCGTCGGCGAGCGTCACGCCGCTGACGCGCTTCCACGGGCCGAGGCCCGTCGACGTCAGGGACGCGACGCCCACGCCGGTGCGCAGGGCCACGCCGTGATCGGTGTGCAGCGCGGCGCAGATCGCGCCCATGCCCGGGCCGAGGACGCGCGCGAGCGGTGTCGGGTTCGCCTCGACCACGGTCACCTGCCGCCCGAGCGCGTGGCAGGTCGAGGCGACCTCGGAGCCGATCCAGCCCGCACCGATCACCACCACTCCGGTCGAGCTGTCGTCCAGGTCGGCGCGCAGGGCCGCCGCGTCCTCGACCGTGCGGACGGTGTGCACTCCGGCCAGCCCCTCCGAACCGGGCAGCTGGCGGGCCCGGCCGCCGGTGGCGACGACGATCCCGTCCGCGACGACCTCCTCCCCGCTGGACAGCCGTACCGACCGCGTGGCGGGGTCGAGGGAGTCGGCGCGGACTCCGAGACGCCATTCCGCGGCCAGGTCGTCCAGGTCGGACCGGTCGGCCAGGCTCAGGCTCTCCGGAGCGCAGGTTCCCGCGAGGTAGGCCTTCGAGAGCGGCGGACGGTCGTAGGGCTGGTGCGGCTCCTCTCCCACGACCACGATCCGGCCGTCGAATCCCTGCCCCCTGAGCTCCTCGACCGCGCGCAGTCCCGCCAGCGATGCCCCGACGACGGCGACGGTTCTCATGCGACTGCCTCCTGGTTCTGCGGGACCACGTAGACCACGCCGTCCTCGACCACGACCTTGTGCGTCCGGACCGGCTTCTTGGCCGGGGCGCCGGTGGGCATGCCCGTGCGCAGGTCGAAGCTCGCGGCGTGGAGCGGGCACTCGACGAAGCATCCTTCGAGCCACCCCTCGGAGAGCGAGGCGTCCTGGTGGCTGCACGTGTCGTCGACGGCGTAGAACTCGCCGTCGGCGTTGAAGACCGCGATCGGGACTTCACCGGGAATGCGGACCGCCTCACCCTCGGGCAGGTCCGCCACGGCACATGCAGGGATCATGGTGACCTCCGTTGCGCTATAAGGAACGACTTGTTCGATGCGCAACACAATGATGGGTAGGCCATCGGCGTGGCGTCAAGGACTGTCCAGGGTCATTTTTCGGTGAGTTGCGTGTATCGGTTATGGTTGCACAATGAGCAACACTGCGGAAGAACGTGAGCCGGCGCCGGTCCAGTCGGTGGACCGGGCGATCACCATCCTGGAGCTCCTCGCGCGCGGCGAGATGGGGGTCACGGAGATCGCCGCCGAGCTGGGGGTGCACAAGTCCACCGCGTCGCGGCTGGTCTACACACTCCAGGCGAGACGGCTCGTGGAGCAGCACGGGGAGCGCGGCAGGTTCAGCATCGGCATCGGCATGCTGCGGTTCGCCGGCGCCGTCGCCGGTCAGCTCGACATCGTCCAGATCGGCAATCCGGTGTGCGAGGAACTGGCCGAGCGTCTCGGCGAGACGGTGAACGTCGCCGTGCTCGACTCGGCGAACGCGATCAACGTCAGTCAGGCTCTGGGCACCTCGGCGGTGGCGGCGCAGAACTGGATCGGCCAGCGCACGCCGTCGCACGCGACGGCCAGCGGCAAGGTGCTGTTGGCCTTCATGCCCCCGGGTGAGCTGGAGGAGCTGCTCGCCGGAGACCTCGTGTCCTACACGGCACGCACGATCACGGACGCGCAGGAGCTGGGCGAGCTGCTCAAACGGGTGGCCGAGGACGCGTACGCCACCTCCTTCGAGGAGCTGGAACCGGGTCTGCACGCGATCGCAGTGCCGGTGTTCGGGCCGGGCGAGGAGGTGGTCGCGGCGATCAGCGCGTCCGGCCCCGCGTACCGGCTCTCGAAGAAGCGCATCCCCGAGGTCGTGGAGGAGCTGCGCCAAGGGGCACGTGACCTGTCGGAGCGGATGGCCTACGTGGGTCGGTGAGGGGCCCTGCCGGGCGCGGGCGGGTCCCGCTCGGAACCGCTAATATATCAGTCTCAGATTAATCGACGATTAAGTCGCGCGAACTATCCCTTCAGGTATTGACAGACCTGCGGGTAGCCCTCACTGTGATCCACACGTGTTGTGAATCACGGAATGCGTTGCGTATTGCGCAACAAATAGGGGGTATGTTCGTTGCCTTCCACCGCACCCGGCGTCCAGGCCCTCGACCGCGCCCTGGACGATCTCGACCCCGAGATCGCCGAGGCCGTCGCCCACGAGCTGCGTCGCCAGCGTGACACCCTGGAGATGATCGCCTCGGAGAACTTCGCTCCGCAGGCGGTCCTGGAGGCCCAGGGCACCGTGCTGACCAACAAGTACGC
>NZ_JBITHK010000022.1:0-43643 GCF_044457925.1 Nocardiopsis sp. NPDC050513
CCCGAGACCGAGGAGCGGCCCGCGGCCCTGAGGGCGGCGGCCGAGGTCTTCGACACCTGGCAGGACCTGTTGGCAGCCTCGCTGCGCGAGCACGGAACGCCGCCGGAGCAGGCCGCTCAGCTCGCCGCGCTCGCCGTCGCCGGGGCGGAGGGCGCGGTGGCGATGTGTCGAGCCCAACGCACTACTGCCGCTCTCGACGCCGTCGATGCGCAGCTCGACATCCTCTTCCGGGCCGCGACGGAACAAGGATCCGAGGACGTCCAGACGGGGTCGACGCGGTCGGCGGCGGGCGATCGGCCGTAGGCCGCCGACGATCGGCGCCGTGCCTGCCGGATGGCTCGGGCAGACGCCGGTGTCCTCGGCGACCGGCCACGGGAGCACCTGGAACCCGGCTTCCAGCCCGGCGCTGCTGTGCCGGGTCTCCGGAGCGCTCGGTTAGGGTGGGCTGCACCGTCCACGGGAGCCCCGTGACCGGTGGACCGCAGGACAAGGAAGAGCCGACAGGACGCGCATGACCGTGGATGCCGACCCCCGCCGAGACCGGGGTGGCCAGGCGTCGGCTCTGGCCCTCTCCCTCGCGGGCCAGATCAGCGAGCTCGTGCGGGCCCGGGGCCTGGACGAGGGTGCGCACCTGACCGAGCAGTGGATCGCCGACGAGCTCCATGTGTCCCGCTCACCCGTCCGGCGGGCGTTGTCGGTCCTGGAGGATGTCGGGATCGTGCGGCGCGTCCCCAACCGGGGCTACTTCCTGGCCCAGCCCGGCAGTGAACTGGAACCGGCCGGCCAGGCGGGCGAGCGCGACGAAGAGGACGGCGTCTACTTCCGTCTGGTCGACGACTTCCTCGGCGGCCGGCTCGACCAGGAGTTCACCGCGGCGGAGATCGCCCGCCGCTACGGCGCGCCCGTGCGCGAGGTCCAGCGCACCCTGGTCCGCCTGGAAGGGGAGGACCTGGTCAGGCGCAGGCGCGGGCGGGGCTGGGAGTTCCACGGGGCCCTCTCGACCGTGGAGGCCCACGACCAGAGCTACCGGCTCCGGATGATCGTGGAGCCCGCCGCGCTCCTGGAGCCGGGGTTCGCCGTGGACCCTGAGGCCTTCGCGCTCGCACGCCGACGCCAGGAGACCCTGTTGCGTGGCCAGGTGCTCACCTCGTCGCGCGGCGCCCTGTTCCAGACCGGCGCGGAGTTCCACGAGATGCTCACCGGTTGCGCCAACAACCCCTTCCTGCTCGACGCGGTTCGCCGCCAGAACCGGATCCGTCGCCTGATCGAGTACCGGCACCAGTTCGACCGCACCCGGATGGTCGCCCAGGCCCGCGAACACCTCCACCTGCTCGACCTCCTGGAGGGCGGCCACGTGGCGGAGGCCTCGCGGGTCCTGCACGCGCACCTGGACCGCGTGCGCTGGATCAAGACCGGTATCGGTGCCGAGCCCCCACCGCTCGGAGCCGGGGCGGTCGTCGAAGCGGCGGGCGGGGCGGCCGACCGGGACCTGTCCGGCCCGTGCTGCCCCTGACCCGGACCGCGTCGCGGCCGATCCGCACCGGACCCCGTTCCCGCCGCGTCGACCGCGTCGACTGAGGACCCGTGCCCCTGCGACGCCGCGGCCTACCGCGCGGAGGCGATCCCCTGGTCGCTGAGGCGGCGGGCGACGTAGGGCATCGTGCCGCCGTGGCGCAGGTAGGCGAGTTCGTGCTCGGAGTCCAGCCGCAGGTGGACGGTGTGCCGCTCCTCGGTCCCGTCAGCGCGCTTGAGCCGTAGTCCGAGCCGGTTGAGGCCCGTGCGCAGGCCGTCCAGGCCGGTGACGGTCAGCTCCTCGGTCCCGTCCAGCGCCAGGTCGTCGGCGGTCCGGCCCCGCGGGAACAGCACGGGCAGGATGCCCATCCCGATCAGGTTGCCGCGGTGGATGCGCTCGAAGCTCTCCGCGATCACCGCGCGCACACCCAGCAGGGCCTGGACCTTGGCGGCGACGTCGCGGCTCGACCCGGTGCCGTAGGAGCGGCCGGCCACGATGACCAGGTCGTGGCCCGCCTCACGGTAGGTGGCGGCGGCGTGCACGGCCGGTTCGACGCGGGATCGGTCGGCGGTCCACGCGTGCCCGCCCCGGCCGCGCATGTCCTCCGGCAGCAGCAGGTTGGTCGCCGCCGGGTTGGCGAACGCGCCCCGCACCATGACCTCGTGGTTGCTGCGCCGGGTCGAGTACTGGTTGAGGTCGCGCCGGCGCACGCCCCGCTCCAGCAGGTAGGTGCCGGCGAGGCTGTCGGCGGGGATCGCTCCCGCGGGCGAGATGTGGTCGGTGGTCACGTGGTCGCCGAGACGGAGCAGCACACGGGCGTCGTCGACGCCGATCCGCCGCGGGGGCTCCGGGTCCACGCCGACCAGGTACGGCGGCCGCCGGACGTAGGTGGAGCGCGGGTCCCAGTCGAACCGCGTGCTCCCCTTCGCCTCCAGCGCGCGCCAGTGCTCGGTGCCCTCCCGGATCACCGCGTTGTTGGCGCGGAACATCTCCCCGGTCAGGCTCTCCCGGACCGTCTTCGCGGTCTCCTCGTCGTCGGGCCACAGGTCCGCAAGGAAGACCGGCCGGCCGTCGTGGTCGTGCCCCAGCGGCTCGGTGGCGAAGTCGTGCAGGATCGACCCCGCCAGGGCGTAGGCCACCACCAGCGGCGGGGAGGCGAGATAGGCGTGGGAGGTGTGCGGGTTCACCCGGCCGGGGAAGTTGCGGTTGCCCGACAGCACGGCCACGGCCGACAGGCCCGCCTCGGCCAGGGGCTGGAGCCGCGGTTCCAGGGGGCCGGAGTTGCCGATGCAGGTCATGCACCCGAACCCGACGGTGTGGAAGCCGGCGCGCTCCAGCGGCTCCAACAGTTCCGCGGCGCGCAGGTAGTCGGTCACCACCCGCGAGCCGGGAGACAGGGAGGTCTTCACCCACGGCTTGACGCGCAAGCCCCGCTCCAGGGCCCGTGCGGCCAGAGTGCCCGCCTGCACCATCAGGGCGGGATTGGCGGTGTTGGTGCAGCTGGTGATGGCCGCGATCCCGACCGGACCCTCGGGGAGGGGTTCACCGAAGACGTGCTCGGTGGTCGCGGCAGGGGCGGAGACGGCAGGGGCGGCAGGGGCGGTGGCGCGGAACGAGGCCGGTACCCGCGAGAGCGGGACACGCTGGTCGGGGCGGTGGGGTCCGGCCAGGCAGGGCTCAATCCGGGCCAGGTCGACCTCCACCACCCGGTCGAAGCGCGGCTCGGGGGAGTCGGGTGTGCGTAGGAGTCCCTGGGCGCGCTGGTAGGCGTCGACGATGTCGATGTGTTCGTCCTCGCGCCCGGTCAGCCGCAGGTAGTCGCGGACCTCGGCGTCGTAGGGGAAGAACGCGCACGTGGCCCCGTACTCGGGTGCCATGTTCGCGACGGCGGCGCGCGCGGCCCAGCCGAGCCGGTCGACCCCGGGGCCGCAGAACTCGACGAAGCAGTCCACCACCCCGGTCGCCCGCAGTGTCTCGGTGAGGGTGAGGGCGAGGTCGGTGGCCGTGACCCCTGGCGCCAGCCGGTTGGTGAGGCGGACGCCGACGACCTCGGGGAAGCCCAGCAGTACCGGTTCCCCGAGCACGGCGGCCTGGGCCTGGAGGCCGCCGACCCCCCAGCCGAGTACGCCCAGGGCGTTGATCATCGGTGTGTGGCTGTCGGTGGCCACCAATGCGTCCGGGTGCAGTAGTGCGGGTGCGTGGCAGTCGGAGTCCTCGCGCCACACCACGCGGGCCAGGGTCTCCATGTTGACCTGGTGGATGATGCCCTTGCCCGGGGGGATCACACGGAAGCCGTGCACGCTCTGCTCGGCCCACTTGATGAACGCGTAGCGCTCGGCGTTGCGCCGGAAGTCGATCGCGAGGTTGCGCTCGAACGACCGCGCCGAGCCGTGGTCCTCGGCGATGACGGAGTGGTCGACGACGAGGTCGGTGGGGATGACCGGATTGACGGTCGCGGGGTCAGCGCCGAGTTCGGCCACCGTGTCGCGCAGGGCGGCCAGGTCGGTCAGCGTCGGCAGGCACGTGGTGTCGTGCAGCATCATCCGGTTGGGGTGGAAGGGCACCTCGCACCGGCCGGAGCCGGTTCGGGTGCGTTCGAGGACGGCCGGCAGGGCGTGCGGGGCGCGACGTGCCACGTTCTCGATCAGGATGCGGACGGTGTAGGGCAGGGCGTCCAGGGTCGCGGGGTCGAGGAGCCGGTCGAGCGGGACGTACTGGAACAGCGTCCCTCCCACGTCCAGGTCCGCCCTCGGGGCCGCTGCCAGTCTGTCGTCCATCGTTCCCCCACTGTCGTGAACCGTTCGGGCCCTGTGAAGCAAGATTGTTTCAAAAATCAGATTAGTACAATCTACGTGACTCCAGTGTGCATAGGTCTTCGCCAGTGGCGATGCGCGGGAGTGAGGTTGCGGACATATTGCACTAAAGTGTCTCGTCGTGCAATATCACTTCGCATGGTGTCCCACATCACGACGAAGCACGGGGCCGGGCGATCCGTCGCCCGGACCGCCACCCGACCCCAGAGGGAGAAGCGATGCGACAACCGGCTCTGAGCCGCCGCGAGGTGATCGCGGGCGTGGCCGGCGCCGCCGCGTTCGGCGGTGCCCTGGTGGAGATCGCGGGTAGCCGGAGCGATCCGGGATCCGGCGGCGGCCGACTGGAGATCGTCGTCCCCGCCGCGGTCGGCGGGGGTTTCGACACCGTCGCCCGGCAGGCTCAGCACGCGTTCACCGGCAACGGACTCACGGGCGCCATCGAGGTGCTCAACATGCCGGGCGGGGGCGGCACGGTCGGACTGACCTACGTGGCCCAGCAGCCCGCGCGCGACGACCTGCTCATGGTGATGGGCAGTTCGATCCTGGGCGGGATCGAGATCACCGGTTCGCGGACCACGCTGGCCGACATCACCCCGCTGGCCCGTCTGGCCGAGGACTACATCGTCGTCGCGGTCCGCCAGGACTCTGCCCTGCACGATCTGTCCGACCTGGTGGACCTGTGGCGGGACCGGCCGCGCGACGTCGCCGTGGCGGGTGGTGCCGTCGGCACGTCCGACCACCTGCTGGCCGCCCTGATGCTCGGCCGCGTCGGGGCCGACCCGGCCGACCTGAACTACCTCGTCTACTCCGGCGACGGGGAAGTGCTCACCTCCCTGCTGTCCGGCACCGCCGACGTGGCCGTGTCCAGCTACAACGGCCTGGAGTCCCAGATCGCGGCGGGAGAGGTCCGCGCGCTCGGACTCTCGGCCGCCGAGCGCCTGCCCGGGGTCGAGGTCCCGACGCTGCGCGAGGGCGGGCTGGACCTGGACCTGGCCAACTGGCGCGGCTTGGCGGCCACGGGCGGACTCGACCAGGCACAGCACGACGCGCTGCTGGCGCTGGTGGGCGCCCTCGTGGAGACCCAGGAGTGGCAGGACACCGTGAGCACGTTCGGCTGGCGGGACGCCTACCTGTCCGGCCAGGACTTCACCGACTTCCTGGACGCGGAGAGTACGCGGCTGGAGGAGATCATCGAGGGATTGGGGCTGTCATGACCGCGGCACGACCGGAGCGGGCCGACGAACCCGTGCGGGAAGTCGACCCCGGACGAGGGGCCGAGGGACTCGAACGACCAGCGGCTCCGGCACCGCCCGCGGACCCGTCCGGAACCGCCGGAGAACCGGCCACCGTGGCGTCGGCGCTGTCGGTACCCGCGCTCACCCTCGGGGTCGCGGCCGTCCTCCTCGTCGGCGGCGTCCTCATCCGGGTGCCCAGGAGCTCCGGCTACCTGGGCCCCGACTTCTTCCCGCTCACCATCGGCGCCATCCTGGCGGTGACGGCGTGCGTGTCCGGTTTCCGGGCAGTCCGGGCAGTCCGGGCGGCGCGCCGCGCGTCGACCGCGTCGGAGACGGCGTCGGTCGAGTCGCCGGATCCGACACCGGCGGAGGTGCCCAAGGCCGTCAGTAGGACCGGGGACTGGCGGACCCTGGGCATCATGGCCGCCACCCTGGCGGCGCACGCCGCCCTCCTGGAGCCCCTCGGGTGGCTCATCGCCGGGACGCTGCTGTTCTGGGGCATCAGCTTCGCTCTGGACCGCGCGAAGCCGGTGCTGGACCTGTTCATCGCGATCGCGCTGGCCTCGCTCGTGCAGATCGCCTTCTCCGGGCTGCTGGACGTGGCACTGCCCCTCGGCCTCATCGGAAAGGTGCTGTGACCGATGGAGACCCTCTCCCTCCTCACCGCGGGGTTCGCCGAGGCGCTCACCCCCGTCAACCTGCTCTGGTGCCTGCTGGGCGTCGTCCTCGGCACCGCCGTGGGCGTGCTCCCCGGACTCGGCTCCTCCATGGCGGTCGCCCTCCTGCTGCCGATGACCTTCCTGCTGGAGCCGACCGCGGCGTTCATCATGTTCGCCGGGATCTACTACGGCGGGCAGTTCGGCGGCGCCACCACCTCCATCCTGCTCAACACCCCCGGCCAGAGCGCCTCGATCGCCACCGCGTTCGAGGGCCACCTCATGGCGCGCTCGGGGCGGGCCTCGCAGGCGCTGGCCGCCGCGGTCATCGGATCGTTCGTCGGCGGCATCATCGCGACCACGCTGGTGGCCTTCTTCGCCCAGCGCATGGTGGTGTTCGCCCTCGGGTTCGGCCCGGCCGAGTACTTCGCGCTCGCCGTGCTGGCCTTCGTGTGCACCGCGGCCGTCGTGACCTCCTCGCCGCTGCGCGGCATCACCGCGCTCGGAATCGGGCTGACCATCAGCGTCATCGGCATCGACGACCAGAGCGGAGCCATCCGGCTCACCCTGGGCATCCCGCACCTGCTCGACGGCATCGGCATCGTCGTGGTGACCGTCGGCCTGCTCGCCGTGGGCGAGGTCCTGTACTCGGGCTTCCGGCGCGGGCACGCCTCACCGGCCCGGGCGATGGCCTCGGGCACCCCCTGGCTGGGCCGCGCGGACGTGCGCCGTTCATGGGGGCCCTGGCTGCGGGGCACGGCGCTGGGCCTGCCCTTCGGCGTCATCCCCGCGGGCGGAGCCGAGATCCCGACCTTCCTGTCCTACGGCGCGGAGAAGGCCCTGGCCCGCCGACGTGGGAACAGCGAGTTCGGCCGCGGCGCGATCGAGGGCGTCGCCGGACCGGAGGCCGCCAACAACGCCACGACGGCGACCGCGATGGTCCCCCTGCTCGGCCTGGGCCTGCCCACGTCGGCGACGGCCGCCGTCATGCTCGCCGCGTTCCAGCAGTACGGCATACAGCCGGGTCCGCTGCTCTTCGAGGACGAGGGGAACCTGGTCTGGGCGCTGCTGGCGAGCATGTTCATCGGGACCTTCCTGCTCCTGCTGATCAACCTGCCCTTCGCCCCGCTGTGGGCCCGGCTTCTGCTGTTGCCGCAGCGGCACCTGTTCGCTGGGCTGATGGTCTTCGCAACGGTAGGCGTGTACTCGGTCAAGGGGTCGGTGGCCGATGTCGTGCTTCTCTACGTGGTGGGACTCGTGGGTCTGTTGATGCGCCGGTACGGGCTCCCGGTCGCCCCGGTCCTGATCGGGGTCATCCTCGGTCCGCTGGCCGAGGGCGAGCTGCGCCGGGCGATGTCGGCGGGCCAGGGTGACGTCACGATCCTCTTCGACAGCGGTATCGCCGTGGGGATCTACGGCCTGCTCGCGGTGCTTACGGCGGTCTTCTCGGTCAAGCGGGTGCGGGAGCGCCGCGCGGCCGACCGGGCACGGGCGGATCGGGCCGCCCTCGGATAGCCAGGATCTGTCCCCGCGTCAATTTCCACGGTGGCGGCCATGTGATGCCAGGGACGGAGCTAAACGACGGTCCATGCAGGTACCTAGCCGCGGAGGCAGGGGCGGTCGTGGTCAACGTCGACTACGCCGTCGCCACCACAGCGGCGATGAATCGCCGTCGGTGTGCCGCCCTGGTTCGCACGGTTCGGTGTGACGACACCCGTGCGCTTGGCGGACCCCACTGCAGACCGAACGTCAGGCGAAGGCTACCTGGGACCGGTGGGGGAAGGGTTCGGGTCCGGGACGGACTCGAACCCCCATCGCGCTGACCAGGTACGACGAGTGGTGCTTCCGAACCGGAGATGAGTGGACAATGAAAAACTCCCAGGTCAACGACCTGGGAATCTTTTCCGTCTGGTGTCCGAGGGGGGACTTGAACCCCCACAGCCTTAACGGCCACTAGCACCTCAAGCTAGCGCGTCTACCTATTCCGCCACCCGGACTGGGCTGTGCTCGGCGCTTCCCGCGCCGGACAGGTCAACCATAGCAAAGGTCGGAAGTGCCGCGAACCAGTTTCCGGGCGGGGGGTCGGCGTGACATCGTCGGTGGGACACGCAGGAGCCCATGCGGCTGGACGGGAGTTGCGAGATGGCACAGCCGGACAACGCGCTGAGCGCGGCCGAGGTCGAGGTCGTCGACCTGTGCAGGGAACTCATCGAGATCGACACCTCCAACTACGGCGACCATTCGGGGCCCGGTGAGCGCAAGGCCGCCGAGTACGTCGCCGCCAAGCTCGACGAGGTCGGCGTCGAGTCCCGCATCTACGAGAAGCACCCCGGTCGCAGCAACGTCGTGGCGCGGATCGCGGGCGAGGACTCCGGTCGGCCCCCGCTGCTCATCCACGGTCACCTGGACGTGGTGCCCGCGGCGCCCGACGACTGGACCCGCCACCCCTTCGCGGGGGAGGTCGCCGACGGCTGCGTCTGGGGCCGCGGCGCCGTCGACATGAAGAACATGAACGCGATGGTCCTGGCCATGCTGAGGCAGCGTCTGCGCGAGGGCCGCCGCCCTCCGCGCGACATCGTGCTGGCCTTCCTCGCCGACGAGGAGGCCGGGGGCACCTGGGGCGCCCAGTACCTGGTCGACGAGCACCCCGAGCTGTTCGCCGACTGCGACTCCGCGATCAGCGAGGTCGGCGGCTTCTCCTTCACCGTGCGTGACGACCGGCGCCTCTACCTGGTGGAGACCGCGGAGAAGGGCATCGCCTGGATGAAGCTGACCGCGCGCGGCACCGCCGGGCACGGTTCGATGGTCAACACCGACAACGCGGTCACCGAACTGGCCGCGGCCGTCGCCCGTCTGGGCGAGCACGCGTTCCCCGTCCAGCTCACACCCACCGTCCGGACGTTCCTGGAGGAGATCTGCGAGGAGTTCGGGATCCCCTTCGACGAACGCGACGTGGACGCCACGGTGGCCCGCCTCGGCCCGATCGCCCGCATGATCGGCGCCACCCTGCGCAACACCCTCAACCCCACGGTGCTCGGCGGCGGCTACAAGGCCAACGTCATCCCCGGTGAGGCGACCGCGCAGGTGGACGGCCGCTTCCTGCCGGGCACCGAGGACGAGTACTTCGCGACGGTCGACCGCCTCCTGGGCCCCAAGGTCAGCCGCGAGTTCATCCACCACCTCCCCGCGGTCGAGACCTCCTTCGGCGGCGGCCTGGTCAGCGCGATGTCGGAGTCCCTCCTGGCCGAGGACCCCGGGGCGAAGGCGGTGCCGTACTGCCTGTCGGGCGGCACCGACGCCAAGAGCTTCTCCCGCCTGGGCGTGCGCAACTACGGCTTCTCCCCGCTGCGGCTGCCCCCGGAACTGGACTTCGCCGGAATGTTCCACGGGGTCGACGAGCGTGTCCCGATCGACGGCCTTCGGTTCGGTGTGCGTGTGCTCGACAGGTTCGTCGGGCTGAGCTGAGCCTGTCCGGATATGCGGCGCCCTTCCGGCTCCGATCGGTCGAGAAGTTCTCGCTGTCCTCCCCGAACGCGCCCATGTTCACTCAACGTGATGCTACGGTTGCTTTCAGTTCGACGGTGTCGTGGTTCCTCGTACGCGTCAGCGTGCGCCGCGAACCCGGCACCGCCGTGCGACCGCGGTAGATCCGCCGCACGGGACCGTCCAGTGACAGTGAGACAAGGGGGCATCCATGGTGCTCGCGGGACGAGGGTGGCTGGTGTCGACCAGTCGCGCTGCCCGTGACACCCGGAGCGCCTACGCTCGACTGTTGCTCCTGTCCGGCATCGCCGCCGTCGCCTGGCTCGCCGTGGGCTTCGGTGTCGCCCACGCTGACACCTCGCCCGAGACCGGCGACCTGGTCAGCCGTGTCATGGGAGCCGGGGACACGGCCGAGCACACCGGCCGGGCGGCGAGCCCTCGTGAGCCCGTCCTCACCAGGGCCGCCTCCCGGGCCGCGTCGACCACCTCGACGCTGACCGACACCGTCGTCCCCCAGGCCGCCGCGCTTCCCGCGCACGCCCTGGACGACGCCGGGGTCACCGAGGCGCTCGACGGCACCGCCGCCGGTGCCGCCACCCACCGCGTGGTCGGCGACACCACCCGCGCCGTCGACGGGACCGCGCGCGGCGCCGGGGACCTCGTCTCCGGCGTCGCCCGCGCGGGCCGTGACGTGGTGGAGTCCACCGACGGCTCCCTGCGCGAGGGCGGACTGGTCGACACCGTCGCCGAGGGGCTCACCGACACCGCCGCCGGCGGTGTCGGCGACACCGTACGCCGCACCGTCCCCGTCGACCTGGCCGTCCTCGGCGCCGGCGGCGAACCCGCCACGGGCCCCGAAGGCACCCGGCGCGTCGCCCCGGACGCCGTGCGCGACCGCGACCGGGACGGGGACCCGGCCGCCGAGTCCGGCGCCGCCGAGCCCGTCGTCTCGCCCGAGACCGTGTGGCACGAGGCCGCGGCGGCGGGCTCCGACGCGGAGTCCGGCGACGACGCGTCCGCCGAGCGCGTCCGCCTCATCGCGGGCGGCGCGCCGCACTCGACCGGGACGGACGCGACCGGTGCGTCCGCGCCGTCCTTCCCGACGCCCGGCGCCGCCGGGTTCCTCATGGCCAGGGCCGTGCACACCGCGCCCCTGGCCCAGCGGGTCGCCCTTCCCGGCGACCCCACCCTGGTCGTCCGCGACGCCGCGGACGACCCCTCCTACTCCCCCGACTAGCCGCGTCTCACGACCGCGGCCGGTCCGCGCGCCCAGCGCGCGACAGCCCCACCGTCCCGGTGGGCGCGCTCTCCCTCGGCTGATCCAGCCAGGAGTCACCGTCCGTGGTCACACGAGCCGCAGAAGACTTCCTCGTTGACCCAAGGACACACGATGACCCACGCAGCATCCAGCCGGATACTCGCCCTCATGGCCGCCGGACTCCTCACCGCCACCGGCGCCGCCCACGCCGACACCGCGACCAGCGGCAACGGATCCGTCGGCGGCGGCAACCAGATCGGGGCCGACGTCGACGCCCCCGTCGACGTCTGCGGCAACTCGGTCGCCGTGCTCGGGGCCTCCGGAGCCCAGTGCGTGGACGGGGAGGCGGAGGTCGGCGGCCCGCCCGCGAGGGACGGCGGCTCCGAGCGGACGCCGACCGACCGCCGCACGGGACACGACGGCTACCACGACGGCTACTACGACGACGAGGAGCTCCCCGAGGAGAGCCCGGACGGGAACCCCGGGCAGGAGACCCCGGACGAGGGCGAGAACCCCAGGGAGGGCGCCCCGGACGACGGCGGGACCCCGGGGGAGGGCCCGTCCCCGACGCCCGGCGGCGAGGAGTCCCCGACCCCCACCGAGGAGAACCGCGGCGAGGTGCCGGTCGAGGTCAGCGCGCCCCCGCAGGAGCGGGCCGGGTCGCCCAGCCCGGAGGCGTCCGCCCCGCCCGCCGGAGACCTCCAGCTCGCCCTCACCGGCGGCGACGGCACCGGGGTGCTCTGGATGGTCGCCGCCGCCCTCGCCACCGCCGCCGCGGGGGCCGGGCTGATCCTCCTCGGCCTCCGTCGGCGCGCCCGCGCCTGATCGGCCGCCCGGGCCGAGTCCGGCCCGGGGGTTGACGCGAGTCCCGCAGCACCGGCCGCAGCCGAGGTCGCGGGGTTCACGTCAGCCGCCGCTCAACCAGAGCGGAGCTGATCGACGGAGCGCGCGCGTCCGCCCGCATCCAGCGGAGACGGACCGCGGCGCGCTCTCCAAGCCCGGCAGTCACGCACCGCCCAGGTGCGCGCCCGACCGGATGATCCCCGGCCTTGGCCGAGGTTCCGTGCCCCACCCAGGGGCGCGGAACGGCCCGTGGCCCAAGCACGACACCTTCTCAACTCGTATTCCGAAAGGACTTCCCACATGAGCAAGTGGGCTGGCACATCAGCGAAGGCCATGCTCCTGGCAGCCGGCTTCGTCGCCCTGGGCACGGGCGTGGCGTTCGCCGACGGTGACATCGCCACCTCCGGCAACGGGTCGATCGCCGGCGGCAACCAGCTGGTCGTCGACGGCGACGTGCCCGTGAACGTCTGCGGCAACTCGATCGGGGCGGTGCTGGGCGTGTCCGGCGCCTCCTGCACCGGTGGCACCGCCGCCGTCATCGAGGGCCACCGCGACATCGCGACCTCGGGCAACGGCTCGATCCTGGGCGGCAACCAGGCCGTCGTGGACGGCGACATCCCGGTCAACCTGTCCGGCAACGCGATCGGCGCGCTCGGCGGCATGGCCGGGGCGCAGGCGACCGACACCACCGCCCTGGTCGCGCACCGGGGCGGCCGGGGCGGCCGGGGCGGCGACTCGGACATCGCCAGCTCGGGCAACGGCTCGATCCTGGGCGGCAACCAGCTCGTGGGCGACCTGGACGTGCCGGTGAACATCTCCGGCAACGCGATCGGCGCCCTGGGCGGCGTCGCGGGCGCGGCGGCCACCGACACCAACGCGATCGTGAGCGACACCGCGGGCCGGCGCGGCAACCACGGCGGCGACGACCACCACGGCCACGGCTACCGGACCTACCAGGCCGCCCCGGCCGACGTCAGCACGATGGACCTGGTCGGCGAGGCCGCCCAGAACGTCCACGTGCTGCCCGACACCTCCGGCGTGGACGCGGGCGTGCTCCGGCAGTCCGCGCCCGTCGAGCGCGAGCACATGTCGCAGCCGGACATCGCCAGCTCGGGCAACGGCTCGATCCTCGGCGGCAACCAGGCCGTCCTCGACCTGGCGGTCCCGGTGGACCTGTCCGGCAACGCGATCGGCGCCGTGGGCGGCGTCGCGGGCGCAGCGGCCACCGACACGCGCGCGATCGTCGAGGACGACAACGACGTGGCCACCTCGGGCAACGGTTCGATCCTCGGCGGCAACCAGCTGGTGGCCGACGGCGACGTCCCGCTGAACATCACCGGCAACGCGGTCGGCGCCGTGCTCGGCACCGCCGGCGCGAGCTCCACCGACACCGGCGCGGAGGTGCACCACATGAGCGCCCCGGTCGAGCACCAGTCGGGCGTCCTGGACGCCGCTCCCGTGCTGCACGAGCTGCCCGAGGTGCCCGTCTCCCAGATGGTGCCCGTCGGATACGACCTGAGCGAGACCACCGCCCAGACCGTCGAGACGCACGCTCCCGAGCGCGCCGACGAGCTGCCGGAGGCGTCGGCCATGCCGTCCGTCGACCCGGTCGGCCAGCTCCTCGGGGTGGCGGGCGTGGGCCTGTAGCCACCCAGCGGGTTCCGACCCGGGGCGCTGGCCCCGACGTCCGGAGGAGGACGACGTCTCGTTCCGTAATGGATCGCGGTGGACTGCGAGACGTCGGACACCATCGGACGGCGGCACACGCCCGCGGGGAGGTTCCGCGACCGGCGCACGCGCGCCGCGGACGTCGACTGGGCAAGGGTGAGTCGCCTCCGCACTCCCGTTCCGTAATGGATCGCGGTGGACTGCGGGAGCGTGGGGGTGACGACCACCAGCTCAGGACGTGAGCCGAGTCCTCCCGGGAATATCCGGGGGGACTCGTCGCTTTCTCGTGGTCGTGGAGCGCCGTGATCCCAACTGTGACCGATGTCACTATGGATGCGAGTTCCAGGTGCTCCCCGAAGCCGGTGGGCGATGGTGGGAGACGGTCGCCACGCCCGAGCGGGGACGCGACGGGGCGGCATCGGTTCGGGTAACGCTTATTCTGCGGGTGCCGGTGGTTGTGAGCTCGGCGCCCGGCACCGGGACGGGTCCCGGACCCGGGGGTCCGCTCACCCGTCGACGGGGGAGGGCCTGGCATTCGGTTACTGTCGGTTCCCAGGAAACCGCAGGACCACGGTCGGACAGATCACGTAGGGCTAGACGTAGGGGAACACGTGCCACCCACGAAGGGCAGCGCCGGCAAGAACGGCTCCAAGGACACCGGACGGCAGGGAGCGGGCACCGCTCTGGTCATCGTCGAGTCGCCCGCCAAGGCGAAGACCATCGCCGGCTATCTGGGCCGCGGCTACGTCGTGGAGTCCAGCATCGGCCACATCCGTGACCTGCCCACGAAGGCCGCCGAGATCCCCGCCAAGTACAAGGGACAGCCGTGGGCGCGGCTCGGCGTGGACGTCGACGGCGACTTCGAGCCGCTCTACGTCGTCAACGCCGACAAGAAGTCGCACGTCAAGAAGCTCAAGGAGCTGATGGCGGAGGCCGACGAACTCCTGCTGGCCACAGACGAGGACCGCGAGGGCGAGGCGATCGCCTGGCACCTGCGCGAGGAGCTCAAGCCCAAGATCCCCGTCCGCCGCATGGTCTTCAACGAGATCACCAAGGACGCCATCCAGCGCGCCGCCAGCAACACGCGCGACCTGAACACGCGTCTGGTCAGCGCCCAGGAGACGCGCCGCATCCTGGACCGCCTCTACGGCTACGAGGTCTCCCCCGTGCTGTGGAAGAAGGTCATGCCCAAGCTCTCGGCCGGCCGGGTGCAGTCGGTCGCCACGCGCCTGGTGGTCGAGCGCGAACGCGAGCGGATGGCCTTCACCTCCGCCGAGTACTGGGGCATCAAGGCGGTCTTCGACGCCACCGAGGCGGGTGTCCCCGAGGGCCCCGCCACCTTCCCCGCGACACTGCTCAGCGTGGACGGCACGCGCGTCGCCGTCGGCCGCGACTTCACCTCCCAGGGCGTCCTGCGCTCCGACCGCGGCGTCCGCCACCTGGACGAGGAGGCCGCGCGCGGGCTCGCCGAGCGGCTGACCGGAGCCGGTTTCGCGGTCAGGTCGGTGGAGCGCAAGCCCTACCGCCGCTCCCCGTACGCGCCGTTCCGCACCACCACCCTCCAGCAGGAGGCGTCCCGCAAGCTCGGCCTGTCCGCGAAGCAGACCATGCAGGTCGCCCAGCGGCTGTACGAGAACGGTCACATCACCTACATGCGCACCGACAGCACGACGCTGTCGGAGAGCGCCGTGAACGCCGCGCGCTCGCAGGCCCGGCGCCTCTACGGCGCCGACCACGTGCCCGACAAGCCGCGCGTGTACGCCAGCAAGGTCAAGAACGCGCAGGAGGCGCACGAGGCCATCCGCCCCGCGGGCGACGAGTTCCGCATCCCCTCGCAGACCGGCCTGACCGGCCCCGAGTTCCGTCTCTACGAGCTGATCTGGAAGCGCACGGTCGCCTCCCAGATGAAGGACGCGGTGGGCGAGTCCGTCACCGTGCGGATCGAGGGCACCTCCGCGAGCGGTGAGGTCGCCGAGTTCAGCGCGACCGGCAAGATCATCACCTTCCACGGCTTCCTCAAGGCCTACGTCGAGGGTTCCGACGACCCGGCCGCCGACCTGGACGACCGCGAGCGGCGCCTGCCCGCGATGGCCGAGGGCGACCCGCTCAAGGCGCAGACCCTGGAGGCCGAGGGGCACAGCACCCGCCCGCCCGCCCGCTACACCGAGGCCACCCTGGTCAAGGAGCTGGAGGAGCGGGAGATCGGGCGCCCGTCCACCTACGCCTCGATCATCGGCACCATCCTGGACCGCGGCTACGTGTTCAAGAAGGGCACGGCGCTCGTGCCGTCCTTCCTGGCCTTCGCGGTGGTCCAGCTGCTGGAGCGGCACTTCGGGAACCTGGTGGACTACGAGTTCACCGCCCGCATGGAGGACGTGCTCGACGGCATCGCCCGCGGCGAGACGGAGAGCCTTCCGTGGCTGCGCCGCTTCTACTTCGGCGGCGAGGACCCGCAGGGGCAGCAGGAGACCGGGCTCAAGGACCTGGTGGGCGACCACCTGTCCGAGATCGACCCGAAGGAGATCTCGTCCGTCCCGGTGCCCGGCACGGACATCGTCCTGCGGGTGGGACGCTTCGGCCCGTACCTCGACCGGGACGGGGAGCGGGCCAACGTGCCCGAGGACCTGGCCCCGGACGAGCTGACCAAGGAGAAGGCCGAGGAGCTGCTCGCCCAGCCCAGCGGCGACCGCGAGCTCGGCACCGACCCCGGGACCGGCCGCGTGATCGTGGCCAAGTCCGGGCGGTTCGGCCCCTACGTCACCGAGGTCGTCGAGGAGCCCGCCGAGGAGGCCGGGAAGGGCGCCGCGAGGGCGAAGGCGAAGACGAAGGCCAAGCCGCGCACGAGCTCCCTGCTCAAGTCGATGGACCTGGACACGGTCACGTTGGAGGACGCCCTGCGGCTGCTGTCGCTGCCCCGCGTGGTCGGCGAGCTCGACGGCGAGGAGGTCACCGCGCAGAACGGCCGGTACGGCCCCTACATCAAGCGCGGCACCGACAGCCGGTCCCTGGAGACCGAGGAGCAGATGTTCACGGTCACCCTGAAGGAGGCCGAGGCGCTCTTCGCCCAGCCCAAGCAGCGCGGGCGCAGGGCCGCCGCGCCGCCCCTGCGCGAGCTGGGCCAGGACCCGGTCTCCGGCGCGAAGATGGTCGTCAAGGACGGGCGGTTCGGCCCCTACGTCACGGACGGAGAGGTGAACGCCTCCCTGCGCAAGGGCGACGAGGTCGAGTCGATCACCGACGAACGCGCCGCCGAGCTGCTCGCCGAGCGCCGTGCCAAGGCCCCGGCCAAGAAGAAGCCCGCGGCGAGGAAGACCACCGCGAAGAAGACGACGACGGCCGGGAAGACGGCGAGCGCGTCCGGGGCCTCGACCACGAAGAAGGCGTCGACCACCCGCTCCGCCGCGACCGCGAGGTCCGCCGCGACGAAGAAGACCGGGACCCCGAGGACGACCGCGCGCGAGTCCGCCGACGGCGAGTCCTGAACCGCCCCGCTCACCTGGGCCTTCCCCGCGGGCAGCGCCCAGGTGAGCCGTTCCGCGGGCCGGGGCGGCGACCCGCTCCGCACGACCCCTGTCGGGGACGGGGGTTCCGTACTACTCTGTGTGTGACGGAGGGGAACGCGTGAAACGTGTGTGACCTCCGGCTCCACCTCTCGAATCACCACGCGGCGGGTCGTCGACCCGTCGGTCCCTATCCCCCTCACCGATAATCTTGAGCGCTATGAGCAGATCTGCACCCCTGGGAGCGCCGGCCGAGGCGCGCCATGTCCTCGCGATCTCACCCTTCAGAAGGCTGTGGATCTCGCTTTCCCTCTCCAGCCTGGGCGACTGGCTCAGCCTGCTGGCCCTGATGTCCCTCGCGGCGATCTTCACCACGGACAGCTCCCAGCTCGTCCAGTACCTCGCCGTCAGCGGCGTCGTGGTGATCAAGCTGGCCCCGTCGATCCTGTTCAGCCCGCTGGCGGGGGTGGTCGCCGACCGCCTCGACCGGCGCTGGACGATGGTCGTCGGCGACGTGCTGCGCGGCCTGCTCTACGTCTCCATCCCGCTCGTCGGGCTCTTCGTTCCCGGTTTCGCGCTGGAGTGGCTGCTCGTCGCCAACCTCCTGGCCGAGATCGTGGCCCTGTTCTGGACCCCGGCCAAGGACGCCACCGTCCCCAACCTGGTGCCCAGGAAATTCCTGGAGCAGGCCAACCAGCTCAGCCTGCTCACCACCTACGGCACCGCGCCCGTGGCGGCGCTGCTGTTCGCCGCGCTCGCCTCGGTCAGCAACCTGCTCGGCGCGCTGCTGCCCTCGATGGCCAGCCCCGAGGCGGACATCGCGCTCTACCTCAACGGCGTGACCTTCTTCGTCGCCGCGATCGTGGTCGTCGGACTGCCGATCCCCAAGCACAAGGCGGCGCGGGACGGCGAGGGCGACACCTCCGACAGCGGCATCCTGCGCGCCGTGTGGAAGGGCTGGCGGTACGTCGGCGGGACGCCGCTCGTGCGCGGCCTGGTGCTGGGCATGCTCGGCGCCTTCGCCGCCGGGGGCGCCGTCATCGGCGTCGGCCGCATCCACGTCGAGGCGCTGGGCGCGGGCAACGCCGGTTTCGGCATGGTCTTCGCCGCGGTGTTCTCCGGAATGGCGCTGGGCATGCTCGCCGGACCGCGCGTGCTCAAGGGCTTCAGCCGACGCCGCCTCTTCGGTCTGAGCATCGTCATCGCGGGCGTGGCCCTGGTGTTCGCGGGCGCCGTCGCGGACATGGTGCTCACCGCCGTGCTCACCGCGGTCCTCGGCATGGGCGCGGGCTTCGCCTGGGTGATCGGCCTGACCATGCTCGGCCACGAGGTCGAGGACGAGTACCGGGGGCGGACGTTCGCCTTCCTGCACGGGGCGGCGCGCATCGTCCTGGTCGGCTCCACCGCGCTGGCCCCGCTGGCCGCCGGCCTGATCGGCGACTACGCGTTCCCGATCGGCCCGCTCACCTACGACCTGCGCGGCAGCGGCGTGGTGCTCATGGTCTCCGGTCTGTTCGCCGTCGTCGTGGCGCTCGTCTGCTACCGCCAGATGAACCGGAACGCGCCCGACGCCGGTCCCGGCCTGGTCCCCGAACTCGTCGCCGCCCTGCGCGGCGTCGACCCGGCCGGTGACGAGGAGGAGGGACAGGCCAGGCACGGCGGCGCGTTCATCGTCGTCGAGGGCGGAGAGGGCGCGGGCAAGTCCACGCAGGTCCGCGAGCTGACCGTATGGCTGCGCGACCAGGGCTTCGAGGTCGTGGGGACACGGCAGCCGGGGGCGACCAAGCTCGGCATGCGCCTGCGCGGACTGCTCCTGGACAAGGAGAACTCGCACATCACGCACCGGGCCGAGGTGCTGCTCTATGCGGCCGACAAGGCCGACCACGTCGAAAGGGAGATCCTGCCCGCCCTGGAGCGCGGCGCGATCGTCATCAGCGACCGCTACGTCGACTCGATGCTCGCCTACCAGGGCGCCGGCCGCGACCTGTCGGCCGAGGAGATCCGCGACATCAGCGACTGGGCCACCCAGGGCCTGGTTCCCGACCTGACCGTGCTGCTCGACGTCGCGCCCGAGGACGGGCTGGCACGCCTGGGCGGCCCCACCGACCGCATCGAGTCGGAGTCGGCCGAGTTCCACGAGCGGGTCCGGCGCGGCTTCCTGACGTTGGCCAAGGCCGACCCGGACCGCTACCTCGTGCTGGACGCCAAGGAGCCGCAGGAGAGGATCGGGCGGGAGATCCGCCGCCGCGTCCGCGCGCTGCTGCCCGACCCGGTGCCGAGCGGTTCGGAGGCCGTGACGGGCATGATCCCGGTGATCAAGGACGAGTAGTCCGGGGTCGGCGCACGAAGCCGTGCCGCACGTCGGTGAGGGCTCCTATCCTGGGACCAGACATCAGCGCCGGCCCGGGGGGAAAGTGTGACGGTCTTCGACGACCTCGTCGGCCAGAGCGCCGCGGTCGGCCAGCTGCGACGTGCGGTCGCCGCGGCCGGTGACCTGGTCGCGGGTGGTTCCGGCGGGGGGATGACCCACGCCTGGCTGTTCACCGGTCCCCCCGGCTCGGGACGTTCGGAGGCGGCGCGCGCGTTCGCGGCGGCCCTCCAGTGCCGGGACGGCGGCTGCGGTCACTGCGACTCCTGCCACCAGGTGCTCGCCGGAACCCATCCCGACGTGCTGTACGTGCGGCCGAGCGGGCTCAGCTACGGCGTCGGCGACACCCGTGACCTGGTCCTGCGGGCCGGGAGCAAGCCCTCGGGCGGGCGGTTCCGCGTCGTGTTGTTCGAGGACGCCGACCGCGCCACCGAGGCCGCCTCCAACGCCCTGCTCAAGGCCGTCGAGGAGCCGTCGCCCCGGACGGTGTGGCTGCTGTGCACGCCCACGCCCGACGACCTGCTCGTGACCATCCGCTCCCGCTGCCGCCTGGTCACCCTGGCCACGCCGGGCACACGGGAGGTGGTCGACGCGCTCGTCCGGCGCGACGGCGTCGACCCCGCGACCGCCGAGGCCGCGGCACGGGCCGCCGGGGGGCGGATCGACCGGGCGCGGCAGCTGGCCACCGATCCCGAGGCGCGCAGGCGCCGCGAGGAGGTGCTGTCCATCCCCGCCCGGCTCGACGGCCTCGGCGCGTGCGTGACCGCCGCCGCCCGCCTCTACGAGATCGCGGAGGAGGAGTCCAAGGCCCTCACCACCGCGCTCGACGAGCGGGAGAGGGACGAGATGAGGGCGGCCTTCGGCGAGGGCTCCAGCGGCAAGGGGGTGGCCAGGGCGATGCGCGGCGCGGCGGGGGCGCTCAAGGACCTGGAGGAGCGGCAGAAGCGCCGCGCCACCCGGATCAAGCGCGACTCCTACGACCGCGCGCTGCTGGACCTGGCGGCGTTCTACCGGGACGTGCTCACGCTCCAACTGGGCGCGGGGGTCGAGCGGTCCACGGACGACCGCGGCGGCGACCTGGAGCGGCTGGCGCGGTCCGGCGGCCCGGAGGCCACGCTCCGGCGGATCGACGCGATCATGGGCTGCCGCGAGCGGATCGCCGCCAACGTGCACCCGCAGATCGCGATGGAGGCCATGACGTCGGCCCTGCTCGCCGGATAGCGGGCGAGGGGGCCCTGATCCCCTCGGGTCCGGCACAATGGTGCGGCGTTGAGGGCGCCGGCCGCGGTCGGCCGACACGGAGAGGCGGGCATCGGGTGGGCACGAACAAGCGGGGGCCATGGGCGGCCTCGCTCGCGGGGGCGGTCCTGCTGGCGACCGGCTGCACCCTCGGCGGGTCCGACGGGACGGCGGGGGACGCCGACGAGGCCGGGGCCGGTCCTCTGGCGGACTTCACCGCGCAGGAACTCGACTGGGGCGCCTGCGAGACCGGGCTGGAGGGCGCCGAGTGCGCGGTCTTCGAGGTGCCGCTCGACTACGAGGAGCCCGACGGCGCGCGGATCGAGATCGCGGTCAAGCGGCTGCCCGCCGAGGGTGACGACGTCATCGGCTCCCTGGTGCTCAACCCCGGCGGCCCCGGCGGCTCGGGCTTCGACTACGTGGACCAGGCCGCCTACGCGGTCAGCGACGACGTGCGCGAGCGCTTCGACGTGGTCGGCTTCGATCCGCGCGGCGTGGGCCGCAGCACTCCGCTCACGTGTATGGACGCCGCCGAGCTCGACGAGTTCCTCGGGATGGACGTGGACTCCGAGGACGGGGACGCGGACCTGACGGAGATCACCGACGAGGGCGTCGCGGAGATGGCGGAGAGCGGGCGCGAGTTCGTCGAGGCCTGCCAGGCCAACGCCCCCGAGCTGATGCTGCACATGGGGACCGTCGATGTCGCCAAGGACCTGGACGTCCTGCGCGCGCTGCTGGGCGACGAGCGGCTGACCTATCTCGGCGCCTCCTACGGCACGCACATCGGCGCCCAGTACGCCGACCAGTTCCCCGACCGGGTGCGGGCGCTCGTCCTCGACGGGGCGGTCGACCCGAGCATGGACCAGCTCGACCTGAGCGTGGACCAGGCGACGGGCTTCGAGACCGCGCTGACGGCCTTCGTCGAGGACTGCCTGACCCTGACCGACTGCCCGCTGGGCGGCCCCGGCGACAGCGTGGACGACGGGATCGCGACGCTGAACGCCTTCCTGGAGGACGCCGGCGAGGAGCCGCTGTCCAACTCCGTCGACGACCGCGAGGTCAACCGGACGCGCGCGGGGCTGGGCGTGCTCGCGGCCCTGTACACCGACGCCTGGTGGCCGCGTGTGCGCGAGGCGCTCACCGACGCCATGGAGAACGGCGACGGGACAGGACTGATCCTGCTCGGGGACGACCTGTACAGCCGGGCCGACGCCGAGGCGTACGAGAACTCCACGGCCGCGCTCATCGCGGTGAACTGCTCGGACTCGCCCAGCCCCCGGGACGTCGAATCCTACGCCGATGCCGCGGTCGAGGCCGCGGAGGAGTCGCCGAACTTCGGGCCCGGACTGGCCTGGGGCGCGCTGCCGTGCGCGTACTGGCCGGAGGAGGCGGTGGCGCGGGGCGGCGCGCTGGACGCCGCGGGCGCCGACCCGATCATGGTGGTGGGCACCACACGGGACTCGGCCACGCCCTACGCGTGGGCGGTGGCCCTCGCCGAGCAGCTGGAGTCCGGGTTCCTGGTGACCCGGGACGGCGACGGGCACACGGGCTACCGGATGGGCGACGTGTGCGTGGACACGATGGTGGACGCCTACCTCATCGATCTGGCGGTGCCCGCGGACGGCATGGCCTGCGCGTGAGGGAGCCGACACGGCGACCGCGTACGGATCACCCCGGTGGAGGCGCTAGACTGGTGACCGCTTCGCCGCGTTCACCACGCGGCGCGGTGCCGCCTTAGCTCAGTCGGCAGAGCGATTCACTCGTAATGAATAGGTCATCGGTTCGATTCCGATAGGCGGCTCCACCCTTTCGGGCCCGTCCGGTTCTCCCGGGCGGGCCCGAAGTGTGTCCGGAGGGCGGCGTCGCCTCCGGTCAATGGATGCTTACCGTACGTTGCGTCGGTCGGTGTCTGTTATGACCGCAATTGGGGTAGATGCGCACCATGAGTCTGGTGTTCATGGTGCTCCTACTGGTGGGAGCGGTCCTCGTGCTCGGCGGGGGCTCCTACGCGGTGCGGCGGGTCATCGCCGCGCTGGAGGAGCGCCTGGCCACCGCGCGGGCGCCGGACGCCGACCCGCCGGCGACCGCCGAACCGCAGGTCGGCGGCTACGTCCCGGGCCCGCGGCTTCCCGAGGACCTGCCTCCCGAACTGCGCGCCCGGGTGCGCAACCTCGTGTCCCTGGGGCGGACGGAGGAGGCCGTGCGCATGCTGGGCGAACGGGCCGAGGTCGACGAGGACCGTGCTCGGGCGATCGTCGCCGAGCTCGGCGACGCTGGACCGGGCCCCGTCCTCGAACCCTGAGTCAGGGCCAGGTGCCGTCCACGACCGTCCCGTGCCCGGGCTTGGTCCGGTCCAGCCACTCCTGGCGGCTGCGGGCGAACCCGAGCGCCCACTCCACCTGCCGCTCGTGCAGCTCCGCGAGGCTCAACCCCGCCACGTCCGGGTGCCGGGCGCCGATCTCCTCCGCCACCGCCAGCGCCGCCAGGGCGTCCGCCGCGGCCGTGTGCGCCTCGGTCAGGTCCACCCCGTAGTACTCGCTCATCGCGCTCAGGTTCCGTTTCCCGCGCCGGTACGGGTCCACGCCCCGGTCGATCACCAGCGGGTCCACGATCGGCACGACGGCGCCTCCGAGCCGCGCCGTCAGCGGCGGCAGCCCGTACCGCTCCAGTTCCCGGGTGAGCACCCTCAGGTCGTAGGGCGCGTTGAACACCACGACCCCCTGTCCCGCCGCCAGGTGCGCCGTGAGCGCGTCGGCGATCTCCGTCAGGCAGTCGACGGCGGGCCGTCCCTCCGCGCGCGCCCGCTCGGTGCTGATCCCGTGGATCGCGACCGCGTCCTCGGGGATCTCCCGGGGCCCGGGGTCCACCAGCCACGTGGTCGACTTGCCGTCCCGGTCCACCAGCGCGGCCGACACCACGAACGCGTCCTCGGGGTCGCGGGAGGAGGTCTCGGAGTCGAAGCCGAGCAGCGCGGTCGTGTGCCACCCGGGGTGGTCGCCGCGCGCGGGCGGGGCAGGGCGGGGCTCGTGCTCGGCGCAGTAGGTGCGCCAGCGGCCCCCTTCCTTGACCACGACGCCGTCACCTGCGGCGACGGGGACCGAACAGGTCGTGCAGGTCCCGGGATAGCGGTTGCGCATGGGGGTCCCTCTCCGGCCGGGCGATCGGCACCGCCGTGAACAGCGGCGATTCAGCAACATCGTAGAACGGCCCGCGGACAGGCCGGGCTTGAGCGCTGGTGGGGCGGGTGGGGCGGTGTGTGCGCGAGCCTGGTTGTGGGGAAGGTAGGGGGCATGAGTTTGGAAGAGGCGTCACGCCAGTTGGAAGCCGCGATCCACGACGCGCGCGTGTCCTTCGACTGCATCCTCCTGGAGGAGTTGGACCGGGCGCACACCAACGCGATCACCGCCCGCGCCGCGGTGGACGCGGCCGAGCAGGCCATTCGGGTCGAGATGGAGAGACGGGCCGAGGAGGAGGGCGGCTCCGTCGACTGAGGCGGAGGGGCGGGCTCAGTCGAACGGGTTTTCGAACGGCGGGTATGCTGGTGGTATGCCCGATCAGTCGCTGACGCCGGACTGGCCCGCGAGTGTGCACCCACCCGGGTCGGACTCCTTCGAGCAGACGGCCCTGGTGTGGCTGTTCGACCACGTGCCCGCCGACTACCGGCTGCACGGCGTGCTGCGCCGACACCCGGTCGCGCTGTCCCGGCTGGCCCGTCAGTACGTGTCCGCCGCCCTGGAGGCCGCCCGCGAGGGGTATCGCACCGCCCGGGTGGACCTGCGCGAGCACCTCCCGCCGCACGCGCTGGACCAGGTGATGAACGCCTACCTGGAGGAGGGTCGGCGCACCGCGTCCGTCCTCCGCTCGATCGAGGCGGTGGACGCCGAACTCCGCGCGGCCGCCACGGGGCGGAGCGCCGATGCGTGAACCCCGCGCCCGGTCCGCCTCAGGCGGTCACCCGGACCACGACGGCCACCTCGTCGCCGGTGTTCACCAGGTGCTGGCTCGCCCGGCGGTCCCCGGCCCCCTGGTGGGCCACGCCCACCACGCGGGCGCGTCCGGGGGTCAGCTCGGCCGCCGACAGCATCTCCCCGCCCGGGCCCGACGCGATCAGGTGCGCCCTGCCGCTGACCAGGTACAGGACCTCCAGCGAGTGCCTCCTGCCGGGGTGCGCGGTCGGTTCGGGGACGAAGGTGTTCGGTTCGAGCGCCACCGTGGTCACGCGGAGCCGGCCGCTCGCGCGGCGGCGGGCCGCCCGGGGCGCGATCTGCCAGCGGCCCCGGCGCGCCGGCCAGAGCGTGGGGCGGCGCATCGCCTCGGCGGCGCCGCGCGCGGCCGAGACCAGGCGCCCGATCGTCGGCAGACGGCGTTCGCCCAGGTGTGCGTAGCCCGAGCGGCGCCCGGCGTCGACGACGTCGCCGATTCCCTCCAGGGAGACCCTGGCGGGGCGCGGGGCGGTCGGGACCGCGTCGGCGGAACGGAGGGCGGTGGAAGCCTGCTGCGGCATCGTGGGAAGATCCTTCACGTGTGCGCGCTTCCCGGCGGGGAGCGCGCGGATGTCGTCGGTGGGCCCCGGGAGACCGGGGCGGCGGGGGTGGCCGCTCGACGCGCGGACGCGGAGACGGAGGCACCCCGGGCCGGTGCGGGCCGTCAGATCACACGCGAACGCGGACGGCGGACACCGGGTCGATCGGACGCGGGCGCGGGCACACGCGCTCGCGGCGACTCAGCGACGACAACACGGACACGCCTCGACGGCCAGGTGGCAGGGGGCCCCGAGGGCCGTGCGAGCCATGGCGTCGGCGGGCGTGTGCGGATGCATGGTTCCAAGGAGACCAGCAAAGTCCGGGAGGAGTCAAGCGATCGTGGGGAATCGCGCGTGTCGATCATCTCACCCGGTCACCGCTCCGGGCGTGTTGCGGGTGGCGGCGCGCGATGGTGACATGTGGAACCCGTGGACGGCGTGGGAGCGACGCCGCCGCGGAGCCCTCCCCATCCCCCAGCCGCAGTGACAGGAGTGGCCGTGATGGCATCCCGCCCCGGAGGGTCCAGGTGAGTCCGGACGCGCCGGGACTGTGGGCGCGCGTCCTCGTACGCGCGCTCGTCGTCGTGGCGGCCGGGGTGATGGCGCTCGGCTTCCTCGGCCCGGGGGAGGCCGTGCTGGTCGCGGGGCTCACCGTGCTCACGTACCTGCTGCTGTGGCTGCGCGAACGCGCGCTGGCGCGTGCCCCGAGCGGCGGGAACTCCGAGGGCGGCGGCTGAGGCCCGGCCGCGGGGCGGCGGGTCTTTGCGCAAAGGGGAGAAGGGTGTGTCGCGCGCGGCGTAGATTCTAGGTCTATGACGGACCGGGATCTTCTCCGCGCCCTGCGCTCCAGCCGCACCTCGTCGGAGGACGCCTACGCGTACCTGATCGACGCCTACGGAGAGGAGCTGTACCGGCGCTGCATCCTGGTCCTGCGCGACCGCGACACCGCGCACGTGGTGCTGCGGGACACCCTCATCGTGGCGCGTGCGCACATCGGCCAGGTGCCCGACGCCGACCGGCTGGGGGAGTGGCTGCACGCCCTGGCGGAGGTCGAGTGCGCGCGGCACACGCGCCGCGGCGCCCGGTCGGAGGCCGCGGTCGGGTGGCGGATGCCCGAGCACACCGCGCTGGTGCGGGCACGGGTGCTCAACGGCATGTGCGGGCCCGAACTCGACGGCTACCGCGCGCACGTGACGGCGCGCGCCGACCACTTCGGCCGGGACGGGTTCCCGCTGCCCCCGTCGACCCGGTTCCTGGCGCGCGGGCTGTTCCCCCTGCTCCCGGTCCTGGTGGTGCTCCTGGTCGCGCTGCTGGCCATTGTGTTCGCCGGATGCGTCATCGCCCGGGGTCTGGGGCAGGTGTAGCCTCCGGCGCCCGCCAGATCCTGGGGGGCGCGCCCCGTACGAGGTCGGCGCCGCGCAGCACCTGGATCCGCCACGGATCGAGCCGCAGGACCCGGAACTCCGGGTCGTCCGGGGCGCTCCAGTAGGCGGCCGGGTCGTACCCGGCCCCCGGGGGACTTCCCACCCGGTACAGGTCCCACACCCGATGCCGCACGTCCGGCTCGTCGGCCCAGGACGCCACCGCGTCCACGGCGACGGTGTTCTGGGCGGGGCTCCAGTACGACAGGGTCGTGTGCGGATTGCCCGCGAGGTGCGCGGTCTTCACGGGTGTGGGAAAGGTGGCGAGCCATCCCACGGGGCGGTCGCCGCCGGTCTCCCAGACGGGCACGAGCACGCGCGCACGGGGCCGCCCCCTGCCGTCCACGGTGGTCATCGTCGCGTACACGACCGACCCGACGATGCGGTCGAAGTCGCCCCTGATCCGGTCGAAGCCGCCGACGCGGTTCCGGCCCGCCGTCCCTGCCCGCCCGGCCCGACGGGCCCGGCTCTCCGTGTCGTCCATGGGAACAGCCTGCGGGACCGGGCTCAGGACATCCTCAGGATGCGCTCAGGACGCTCCGGCGACGGTCGGCGCCGTGGCGGCGCCCCTCCTCGAACTCCGCGTCGGCCACGGCGCCGCCCAGCGCCGCGCGCACGCGTCCCAGCACACGGTCGACGTCGCCGCGCTCGGCCTCGGGCAGAGGCGCGCCCACCGACTCCCTGAGCGCCGCGGCGGTCCCGAGCAGGTGGGCGGCCCGCCGGTGCTCTCCGGCGAGCGCCCGTGCGCCGGCGAGGCCCTCCAGGGCCAGCGCCACGGCCCGGGGGTCCCCCGTCGTCCGCGCGGTCTCCAACCCGAGGGTGTGCAGCCGTGCCGCCTCCCCGGCGTCGCCGCGCAGCTCCGCGACGAACCCGAGCTCCGCGTAGGTCAGCGCCGCGCCGAAGTGCGAGCGCATCCGCAGGTGCCAGTCCAGCCAGTCCCGCAGGTACCGCTCCGCGGTGTCCAGGTCGCCGCGCCTGCGCGCGGTCAGCGCCAGCCCCAGTTCGGCGGACTCCTGACCGACCACGTGCCCCTGCTCGACGGCCAGGCGGCGGGCGCGCCCGTGCAGCGCGTCGCTGCGGTCGTGGTCGCCCTGGAGGAGCGCGATCCGGCCCAGCAGTGTGAGCCGCTCACCGGCCTCGGTCCACAGGCCCAGCCCCTCGGCCGTGCGCAACGCCTCGCGGTGGTGGCGCGCGGCGGCCCCGTGGTCGCCGCGAACCTCGGCGTGGTCGCCGAGGAGCTGCCCGGCGAGCACCTGGCCCCAGCCGTCGCCCACCTCAGTGAACAGGTCCATGCTCCGCTCGGCCGACGCGCGCACCGCGGCCAGGTCGCTCCTGCCCTGCGCGGCGCGCGCGAGTGTGGCCGACACCGCCGCCTCGCCCCACCGGTCCCCACGGGCGCGGAAGGTTCCCAGCAGCCGTCGCGCGGCGGCCTCGCCTCCCTCGCCGCCGCCGAACCCCAGGAGCGAGTGGGCGAGGAACCACTCCGCGTGCGCGGCCGCGTCCGCGTCGTCGGGGTCGTCCCAGACGGGCGCCCCCGGCCGGGGCCCCGGGGCCGTTCCCAGACCGTGGGCGAGGGCGTCGCGCCAGGTCGCCGCCGTGTACCGGGCAGCGTTTTCTCCGGGCCGCTCGGCGAGGTCCAGGACGGCGGACAGCGACCGGGCTCCCTCGCAGAGTCGACCGCGCAGCGTCCAGTACCAGGCGAGCGCGTTGACCAGCCGCAAGGCTTCCGTCGAGGCCCCCGTGCGCACCGCGTGGTCCAGCGCGGCGCGCAGGTTGGCGCCCTCGGTGTCCAGGCGCTGGAGCCACTGCCGCTGACCCGGCGTCCGCAGATGGGGGTCGGCCCGCTCCGCCAGGTCGGCGTGGTGGCGCAGATGGCGGTCGCGCGTGGAGTCCTCCTCGCCGGCCTCCCGGAGCCGTTCGGCCCCGTAGGCGGCCACGGACTCCAGCAGCCGGTAGCGCGGCCGGGGTTCGTGCGCGGGCACGGTCACCATGGAGCGGTCGACCAGATCCGCCAGCACGTCCGGCACCGTTTCGGCCGGGACGTCCGGATCCGAGCAGACCTCCCGCGCCGCCTCCAACGAGCACCCGTCGGCGAAGACGGACAGGCGCCGCAGCACCGCCCGTTCCGGGGCGCTGAGCGGTTCCCAACTCCAGTCGAGCACCGCGCGCAGCGTGCGCTGGCGGTCGGGGGCGCCCCTGTACCCGGAGGTGAGCAGCGCGAAGCGGTCGTCCAGCCGGGCCGCGAGTTCGTGGACGCCGAGCGCGCGCACCCTCGTGGCCGCGAGTTCGAGCGCCAGGGGGACGCCGTCGAGCCTGCGGCAGACCGTCGCGACCGCGTCCGCGTTGCGCTCGTCCACCGCGAACCCGGGGGAGGCCGCCGCCGCCCGCGCCGCGAAGAGCCGGACCGCCGCCGCGTCCGCCAGGTCCGCGGCGGGTGTTCCGGCCTCGGGCACGGCCAGCGGCGGGACCGGCCGGAGGGTCTCCCCGTTCACGGACAGCGCCGCCTGGCTGGTCGCCAGGATCCGCAGTCCGGGCGCCGCGCGCAGGAGGTCGGTGACGAGCAGGCCGACGGGCTCGGCCACGTGCTCGCAGTTGTCCAGGACCAGCAGGGCCCTCCGAGCGCGCAGGGCGTCGGTGAGCCGCCGGACCGTCCCGCCCTCCCCGGGCGGGCGGAGGGGAACCGTCGTCGCGGAGTCGTCACGCAGCCCGAGCGCCGCCGCCAGCGCCTCGGCGACCTCGGCCGGATCCCGCCGCTGGACCGAGGCCAGCTCCACGAGCACGACTCCGTCGGGGAAGGCCTCCCGGGCCTTCCCGGCCACGGCGAGCGCGAGCCGCGTCTTGCCGACGCCTCCCGGGCCGGTGAGGGTGACCAGACGGGCGGTGTCCAGGAGGGCTCGCACGCTCCGGACCTCCTCGTCACGGCCGACGAGCTCCGTGGGCGGGACGGGCAGGGCGGACGGCGCCGACCGCGCGGAGGACGCGGTCCGCGCGGGCGCGGGGGAGAGGCCGGGGTCCTGCCGCAGGATGGCGCCGTGCAGCGCGACCAGCTCGGGCCCGGGGTCGAGGCCCAGCTCGCCGGTGAGATGGGTGCGCAGGTCGTGGAAGGACGCGAGCGCCTGGCTCTGGCGGCCGGAACGGTAGAGCGCGCGCATGTGCGCGGCGCGGAGCCGCTCCCGCGCGGGGTGCCGTTCCACCAGGGCGCCGAGCTCGTCGGCGAGCAGGTCGTGCTCGCCCAGTGCGAGGCGGGCCTCGGCCTGTTCCTCCAGAACGGTCAGCCGCTGCTCCTCCAGGCGCGCGATCGCGGGTCGGGCGAAGGCGTGGTCGGCGACGTCGGCGAAGGCGGGCCCCCGCCACAGCGCGAGGGCGTCGGAGAGCAGGGACGCGCGCCGCTCCGGATCCTCGACGGCGTGCGCCCGGGACAGCAGGTCCTGGAAGGCGCCCGCGTCGACCGCGTCCGCGCCGACCGCGAGCAGGTACCCGGAAGGCCGGGAGACCACCAGCTCCCGCCCGCCCGGCTCGGCGTCGCCCAGGGCTTTGCGGAGCTGGGAGACGCGGGTCTGGAGGGAGGCGGCGGGGTTGGCGGGCAGGGGGCCGTCCCACAGGTCGTCGACGAGCCGGTCGGCGGACACCACCCGTCCGGGGTCGACCAGCAGTTCCGCGAGGAGGGTGCGCACCTTGACCTCGGGAACGCGGACCTGCCGCCCCTGGGACGTCCAGACGGCCAGTGGGCCGAGAACCCCGAATCGCATGGGCTCAGCCTAGGGCCGGGGCCGCCTCGGCGCGGCACCCCGCCCTGAGTCGGCCCTGAACGCGTCCGGAGGGAATCCGAAGACGCGACGGGCAGGGTGGCGCCCGTACCGACGCCCGCACCACAGGGCTTCACCGGAAAGGAACCATCCCGTGTCACACACCCCACGCGTCACCACCGCGGCCCCGCCGCGGGCGGGCGTGCGCGCCTGGATCGGCCTCGCCTTCCTCCTCCTACCGACCGTGCTGCTCTTCCTCGCCATGACCGTGCTCTTCATGGCGACGCCCTTCATCGCCGCCGACCTGGGCCCGAGCGGCGGCCAGGTGCTGTGGATCAACGACATCTACGGCTTCATGATGGCCGGGTTCCTGGTCGCCATGGGGTCGCTCGGGGACCGGATCGGCCGCCGCCGGATCCTGCTGGCCGGAGCGGCGGTGTTCGGCGCCGCGTCGGTCGTCGCGGCCTACGCCCCGAACGCCGAGGTGCTCATCGCGGCCCGTGCGGCCATGGGGCTCGGCGCCGCCGCGCTGATGCCCGCGACCCTGTCCCTCACCGCCGTGATGTTCCGCGACGAACGCCAGCGCGGTGTGGCCATCGGACTGTGGGCCGCGTCGGTGTCGGTCGGTGTGGCGGTCGGTCCGCTGGTCGGCGGGCTGCTCCTGGAGTCGTTCTGGTGGGGTGCGGCGCTCCTGGTCGGCGTGCCGGTCATGGCGCTGGTCCTGGTCGCCGTGCCGCTGCTCGTCCCGGAGTACCGGGACCCGGACGCGGGGCGTCTCGACCCGCTGAGTGTGCTGCTGTCCCTGGGCGCGCTGCTGCCCTTCGTCTACGGCGTGAAGAAGGTCGCCGAGACGGGACCGTCCGTCCTGTCCGTGGCCGCCGTCGTGACGGGGGTGGTCCTCGCGGCCGTATTCGTCCGCAGACAGCTCCGACTGGACGAGCCGCTGCTCGACATGCGGCTGTTCGCCAACCGCGAGTTCAGCGGATCACTGGCCGTCTACATGCTCGCCGCGATCGCGCTCGGCGGCGTCTACCTGCTCTTCACCCAGTACCTCCAGCTGGTGGCCGAACAGACGCCGCTGCGCGCCGGGCTGTGGATCCTCCCGGCGGCCGTCGTCCTGGTCCTCGTCTCGGTCGTCACGCCGATCATCGCCCGGCGCGTGCGCCCCGCCACCGTCATCGCCGCCGGGCTGCTGCTGTCCGTCGTCGGCTACGTCGTCCTCACCCAGGTGGACGCGGTGGCCGGGCTCCCGACGCTCATCGTCGGGTTCTACGTGCTCTACCCGGGGATCGCGCCGACGATGGCACTCGTCCCGGGGATGGTGATCGGCTCCGCTCCCCCGGAGAAGGCCGGCGCCGCCTCCGCGGTCGAGAGCACCGCCAGCGACCTGGGAGTGGCGTTGGGCGTCGCCCTGCTGGGCAGCATCGGCACCGCCGTCTACCGCCTCCGCATGGCCGACGCCGTTCCCGAGGGCGTTCCCGCCGGGGACGCCGCCGCCGCGTCGGACACCCTCCCCGGCGCCCTGACCGCCGCCGAGGGGCTGCCCGCCGAGCTCGGCGCGGCGGTGACCGCGTCCGCGCGGGCCGCCTTCACCAGCGGGCTCAACACGGCGGCCGTGGTCGCCGCCGTCCTCTCGGCCGCCGCCGCGGTGCTCGCGGTGGCCCTGCTCCGCCGGGTGCCGCCGACCGGGGCCGCGCCGGCGGAGGGCCGCTCCGAGGACGTGGAGGAACCGGAGGAGCGCCGGGTGGGCGCGGAGATGTGAGGCCCGCGCCCGGCGGCGCGGCGCCGGCCCAGGACATGACGACGGCCCGGCGGGGTTCCCCGACCGGGCCGTGGTCGCGATGCCGGGAGGTGCCGGCGGCTACTTGCCGTCCTCGTCGGTGGAGATGTGCGAGCGGTCGCCGTGCACACCGGCCTCCTCGGCGCGCTTGACCGAGGCGATGATCTCCAGCTCGGCCTCGTGGCGGCCGACCCAGGTGGCGCCCTCGACGGACTTGCCCGGCTCCAGGTCCTTGTAGACCTCGAAGAAGTGCTGGATCTCCAGGCGCTCGAACTCGTTCACGTGGTGAATGTCACGCAGGTGCTCCATGCGCGGGTCCGTCGCCGGGACGCAGAGCAGTTTGTCGTCGCCGCCGGCCTCGTCGCGCATGCGGAACATGCCGATCGCGCGGGCGCGGATGAGGCAGCCCGGGAAGGTCGGGGCCTTGAGCAGGACGAGGGCGTCCAGGGGGTCGCCGTCCTCGCCGAGTGTCCCCTCGACGAAACCGTAGTCGGCGGGGTAGGTGGTGGAGGTGAACAGCATGCGGTCGAGACGGATACGACCGGTCTCGTGGTCCACCTCGTACTTGTTGCGCTCCCCCTTGGGGATCTCGATCGTAACGTCGAATTCCATGCTGATCTCGGCTCCCATTGCGACTAATGTCGCCATATAACTACAACGTCAGGCCGCGACACCGACGGAAGGCAGGTGCCCAGGGTGCGACGGGTACGAGGCGAGGCCCTCCTCGCACTGGCCCTGCTCAACATATTCGTGCTGGTCACCGGGTTCGTCGTCCTCGACGTGATCGAGGCACGGCCCGTCCCGGCGGAACCCACACCGGTCACGGACGCGGAGGGCGTGGCGGCGGCTGAACCCGCGACCTCGGCTCCGGCCGACCCGGACAGGATCGCGGACATCCTCGATGATCCCATGTCCGCCTCCGGGCTGGAGGACGGCCTCTCCGGATACGTCGTCGACACCGCCACCGGCGAGACGCTCTTCGAGCTGGCCCCGGACACGCCGGTCACCCCGGCGTCGACCACGAAGATCGCCACGGCGGTCACGGTCCTCGCCGCCGTCGGACCCGACCACGTCGTCCACACCGAGGTGTACCTCGACCCCGACCGGAACCGGGTGGTGCTGCGGGGCGCGGGCGACACGACGCTGTCCGAAACCGCCGACTCCGCAGCTTACCCGCAGGTAGCGACCCTGTCGGAGCTCGCGGAGAGCACCGCGTCCGCCCTCGCCGAGCTCGGTGTCGGCTCCGTCTCCGTCGGGTATGACGACTCCCACTTCACCGGCCCCGCCACCGGGCCGGGGTGGAAGCCCAACTACGTCACCGAGGGCAGCACCTCGCCCATCCACGCGCTGATCCTCAACAGCGGCGGGATCGACGAGGACGGCAGCGGCGTGATCGAGGACGACGAGGGCGACCGCGCCATCGACCCTCCCCTGTACGCCGCCGAGGCCTTCGCCCGCCAGCTGGAGCGCGCGGGCGTGCCCGTCGAGGGCGACCCCGCCGAGGCCGCGGCCACCGGCGACGTCGTGGCCAGTGTCGCGTCGCCGCCCGTCTCGGCCCTGGTCGAGCACACGCTGCTGCAGAGCGACAACAACATGGCCGAGGCGCTCGGCCGGATCGCCGCCGAGGAGATGGGCGAGGAGACGTCCTTCGCGGGCGCTGCCGCCGCCACCGCCCGTGTGATGGCGGACCTGGGCGTCGGGGGCGTGGACCTGTCCGACAACAGCGGTCTGAGCACGCTCAACCGCATCTCCCCGCGCGCCCTCGTCGAGCTGGTGCGCCTCTCCGGCGACCCGGCCCACGCCGACCTGAACGCGGCCCTGACCGGGCTGCCCACCGCGAACTCCACCGGGACGCTCGGAAGGGCCGGCCGTTTCTCCCCGTCCGCGTCCAGCCACGACGGCGCCGGTCTGGTCCGGGGCAAGACCGGCACGCTCAACGGCGTGAGCACCCTCGCCGGGACCATCCGCGACCGGGACGGGCACACCTTCGCGTTCGCCTTCATGGCCAACACCCCGGCCGCGAACGGGCCCGCGCTCGACACCCTCGCCGCCGCCCTGAGCCGCTGCGGCTGCACCTGAGCTGTGCTTGCCTCGGGCCTCCGCTGCGCATCGGCCCGCCCGTCGCCCTCCACCACCCTCAACCGACGCCTTCGGCGCGGTACCCGCTCTCGTCGGGCGCCCCAAGGCCAGGATGCTTCCTCCTCGGCGGCGCCCGGACGAAACCCACCGCGCGACCCCGCTCGGTGACGGTTCCCAGGTCCGGGCGCCGCCCCCGGGGGGACACCCGGGGGATGACCCTGGCCCGTCCCGGAATTCGTCCCCCGATCCCCGTGCCGCGAGGCGACGCGTGGGTAGGCTGGCGATGTGACTGTGATCGACTGGGACGTAGCCGTCAACACCGGTGTCCGCCTCGTCCGCCCGGGGCCGCAGGTGGACCTCTCCGACGCACGGCGGGCCGTGGCGCAGTTGCGCGAGCTCTCGGGCGTGGCCGCCGGGCACGTGCGCGACTTCACCGGGATGAACCCCCTCGAACCCTCCGGACCCGCGGTCATCGTCGACCGGCCCGGCTGGATCAGGGCCAACGTCGACGGGTTCCGGGTGGTGCTCGAACCCGTCCTTGAGCAGATGGCCGAAGGACGGCTGAACAACGGCACGGCCGCGAACCTGACCTCCGCGGTCGGTTCCCGGATCACCGGCGTCCAGCTCGGCGCGGTCCTGGCCTACCTCGCCGGGAAGGTCCTGGGCCAGTACGAACTCTTCCTGCCGCCGGACCCGGACGGCCACGCGCCGACCGGCCGCCTCACCCTGGTGGCGCCCAACATCGTCAACACCGAACGCGAACTGGACGTCGACTCCCGCGACTTCCGGCTGTGGGTGTGCCTGCACGAGGAGACCCACCGTATGCAGTTCACGGCCACGCCGTGGCTGCGCTCCTACGTCCAGGAGCTGATGCGCGAGCTCCTGCTGTCGTCGGAGATGGACGCCACCGACCTCATCGGGCGGCTCCGGGCCGCGGGCGAGGCCGTCGCGGACGCCGTGCGCGGCGGCGACGCCAACCTCATCACGGCCTTCCAGAGCCCCGAGCAGAGCGAGATCATGGACCGGATCACCGCGGTCATGAGCCTGGCCGAGGGGCACGGCGACTACGTCATGGACGCGGTCGGACCCGAGGTCGTGCCGAGCGTGGAGCGGATCCGAGCCCGTTTCCAGAAGCGCCGGGAGGCGGCCAACCCGCTCGACCGGATCATGCGCCAGCTGCTGGGCATGGACCTGAAGATGCGCCAGTACGAGGAGGGCGCGGCGTTCGTCGGCGCGGTCGTCGCCGAGGTCGGCATGGCCGAGTTCAACAAGGTGTGGACCTCACGGGAGACGCTGCCCACCATCACCGAGATCCGCGACCCCCAGGCGTGGATCGACCGCGTCGTGCGCACGGCGGCCATCACCGAGTGAGCGGTCCCCATCCCGCGGTGGCGGCGGTCCGGTCGGCGGTCCGACGGGTCCTGACGGACCTGCCCGCCGACGCCACCGCCCTCGTCGCGTGCAGCGGCGGCGCCGACTCCCTCGCCCTGGCGGGGGCCGTCGCCTTCGAGGCCCCGCGCGCACGGAGGAGGGCCGGGGCGGTCACCGTGGACCACGGGCTCCAGGCGGGTTCCGCCGCGCGGGCCGAGGCCGTCGCCGACGTTCTGCGCGGCCTCGGTCTGGATCCGGTCACCGTCCGCACGGTGGAGGTCGGAGGCCGGGGCGGCCCCGAGGCCGCCGCCCGGCGCGCCCGCTACACGGCCCTGGACGCGGCGGCGGCCGAGAACGCGCCTGCCGTGGTCCTGCTCGCCCACACGCTCGACGACCAGGCCGAGACCGTCCTGCTGGGTCTGGCGCGCGGGTCGGGCGCCCGGTCCCTGTCCGGAATGGCCCCCCGCAACGGCCCCTACCTGCGTCCCCTCCTCGACCTGGACCGCGCCGCCGTGCGCACGGCCTGCGAGCGCATGGGGCTGGTCCCCTGGGAGGACCCGCACAACGCCGACCCGCGCTACGCCCGCTCCCGGGTCCGCCACGAGGCGCTGCCCGCCCTGGAGAGGGCCCTCGGCCCGGGCGTCGCGGAGGCGTTGGCGCGCACGGCGACGATGCTGCGCGCCGACGCCGACACCCTCGACGACCTGGCCGGGGAGCTGTACACCGCGGCCAGGGGCGGGGAGCCGTCGGAGACCGTCCGGAGCCCGCGGGGACCGGAGCTGGCGGTCCCGCCGCTGGCCGCGGCGGCCGCCTCCCTGCGCACACGCGTACTGCGCCGCGCCGCCCTCGCCGCCGGGTGCCCGGCCAGCGCGCTGACCGCCCGCCACGTGCGCGAGATCGACCGACTCGTCACGGAGTGGCGTGGCCAGGCCCACATCGACCTGCCGGGCGGGATCCGGGCGCGCCGGGTCGCCGGGCGGCTCCGGTTCGAGCGCTGACCGCCTCCCCGGCCCGCCCCCGCCTCCTGGGCGGGTGGCGCCCCGTCGCCTCGTTACGCACGTTTATCCTGGTTGCCGC
The DNA here is from genome assembly GCF_044457925.1 of Nocardiopsis sp. NPDC050513. Taxonomy (NCBI): domain Bacteria; kingdom Bacillati; phylum Actinomycetota; class Actinomycetes; order Streptosporangiales; family Nocardiopsidaceae; genus Nocardiopsis; species Nocardiopsis sp. NPDC050513. Next base: position 36,573 of record NZ_JBITHK010000022.1, read on the forward strand.
AAACGGGGAACCCAGCAGCGAGGACAGTGAGCGTGGACGCCAAAGACATGGGCCGGGATCTGGAGAAGATCCTGGTCACCGAGGAAGAGATCAAGACGCGCCTTGTGGAGCTGGGTGAGCGGATCGACGCCGACTACGCGGGCAAGGACCTCCTGATCGTCGGAGTCCTCAAGGGCGCCGTCATGGTGATGGCCGACCTGGCGCGGACGCTGCACACCCCCGTGTCCATGGACTGGATGGCCGTCTCGTCCTACGGGGCCGGGACCACCTCCTCCGGGGTGGTGCGCATCCTCAAGGACCTGGAGACCGACATCAAGGACCGCGACGTCCTCATCGTCGAGGACGTCATCGACTCCGGTCTGACCCTGTCCTGGCTGATCGGCAACCTCAGGTCGCGCGGGCCCCGCTCGGTCGAGGTCTGCACGATGGTCCGCAAGCCGCTGGCCTTCGAGGTGGACCTGGACGTCCGCTACATCGGCTTCGACCTGCCGAACGAGTTCATCGTGGGCTACGGCCTCGACTACGCGGAGAAGTACCGCAACCTGCCCTTCATCGGCACCCTCGCCCCGCACGTCTACGAGAAGTAGCGGGTCCGGGGTCCTCGCCGGAGGCCCGCGGGCCGTCGGGCCCCACGGGGGCGGGCCTCCGGGCGGCCGCGGCGGCCCGTCGCCGCCGCCGACGACGGGCGGTGCACCGGGGGGATCGTGGCCACACCCGGCCGTTCGCCGCGGGGCACGGGAACAACCGCACGGGGCTTCGTCGTTGCTCCGGTGACGGCCCCGCTCCGGGCGCCCGCAGGGGTGTGCCCGCTCTACAGGGCGAGGTGTACCGTCGAAGATCCCGGCGTCTAGCGCAGGGAGCACATGTCCGATTGGTCCTGCTTCGGAAGTCAACTGGGGCGGGGCGGCCTGGTCAGGAGGGACGGACCCGACAGGGTTCCGCTCACATGAATCTGAAGCGTTTTTTCCGCGGCCCGTGGATATGGATCCTGGCCGTCGCCGTCATGCTCGTCATCGGCTTCCGCGTGTTCGACATCGGGGGCGGCCCCCAACCCGAGCAGGCCGACATCTCCCGGGTCTACCAGCTCATCGAGCGGGACCAGGTCGAGAGCGCCGAGATCGTCGACCGGGACCAGCGCATCCTGCTGACCACCACGGACGACGAGATCCTCGAGGCCTACTGGGTCGAGGGCCAGGGCGCCCAGCTCGCCGACATGCTCCAGGCCAACGCCGACGCCGAGGACGGCAACCTCGAGTCGTACCAGGTCTCGGTCGCCACGACCCCGATCTGGACCACCGCCCTCTTCAGCCTGCTCCCGCTGGTCATCATCATCGCCATCTTCTGGTTCATCTTCAGCCAGATGCAGGGCGGCGGGTCGCGCGTGATGAACTTCGGCAAGTCCAAGGCCAAGCTCATCACCAAGGACACCCCGAAGAACACCTTCGCCGACGTCGCCGGCGCGGACGAGGCCATCGAGGAACTCCACGAGATCAAGGAGTTCCTCCAGAACCCGGCCAAGTTCCAGTCCATGGGCGCCAAGATCCCCAAGGGCGTGCTGCTCTTCGGCCCGCCCGGGACCGGTAAGACCCTGCTGGCCCGCGCCGTCGCCGGTGAGGCCGGGGTGCCGTTCTACTCCATCTCCGGTTCGGACTTCGTCGAGATGTTCGTCGGCGTCGGCGCCTCCCGCGTGCGCGACCTGTTCGAACAGGCCAAGGCGAACGCGCCCGCGATCATCTTCATCGACGAGATCGACGCCGTCGGACGCCACCGCGGCGCCGGCATGGGCGGCGGCCACGACGAGCGCGAGCAGACCCTCAACCAGATGCTGGTCGAGATGGACGGCTTCGACGTCAAGGGCGGCGTCATCCTCATCGCCGCCACCAACCGCCCGGACATCCTCGACCCGGCGCTGCTGCGGCCGGGCCGCTTCGACCGCCAGATCGTCGTGGACCGCCCCGACATGGAGGGCCGCCGCGACATCCTCAAGGTCCACTCCAAGGGCAAGCCGATGGCGGACGACGTCGACTTCAACGTCATCGCCCGACAGACCGCCGGGATGACCGGCGCCGACCTGGCCAACGTCGTCAACGAGGGCGCGCTGCTCTCCGCCCGCGCGGATCGCAACGTCATCACCCACGCCACCCTGGAGGAGGCGATCGAGCGGGTGATGGCCGGTCCCGAGCGCAAGACCCGGGTCATGTCCGACGAGGAGAAGAAGGTCATCGCCTACCACGAGGGCGGTCACGCCCTGGTCGGTCACGCGCTGCCCAACGCCGACCCCGTCCACAAGATCACGATCCTGCCGCGCGGCAGGGCGCTCGGCTACACCATGTCGGTGCCGACCGAGGACAAGTTCCTCACGTCGCGCTCCCAGATGATGGACCAGCTCGCCATGATGCTCGGCGGGCGCGCCGCGGAGGAGCTCGTCTTCCACGAGCCCACGACGGGCGCCGGGAACGACATCGACAAGGCGACCACCCTCGCCCGCAACATGGTCACCGAGTACGGCATGAGCGAGCGCCTGGGCGCCCGCAAGTTCGGCTCCGCCAGCACCGAGCCCTTCCTGGGCCGCGAGATGGCGCACGCCCGCGAGTACTCCGAGGAGATCGCCTCCATCATCGACGAGGAGGTGCGCCGCCTCATCGAGTCCGCGCACGACGAGGCCTACGAGGTCCTCGTCGAGTACCGGGACGTCCTGGACGACCTCGTCGTCGCCCTGCTGGAGAAGGAGACGCTCACCAAGGACCAGGTGCTGGAGATCTTCGCGCCGGTGCGCAAGCGCCCCTCGCGCGGTTCCTACACCGGCTACGGCAAGCGCCAGCCCTCCCAGCAGCCGCCGGTCCTGTCCAAGAAGGAGTTGGCCGAGCTCAACGGCGCCGAGGTGCACGGCTCCTCGACCAACGGCCAGCTGCCCAGCGCCGCCAGCACGATCGAGGGAGACGAGGCGTGAGCGAGATCTTCGAGGACGAACGTCCGCCCAGAACCGTCGACCGGCTGCGCATCGAGCGGGCCGTGCGCGAGATCCTCATCGCGATCGGCGAGGATCCCGACCGCGACGGCCTGGTCAAGACGCCCGAGCGGGTCGCCCGCGCCTACGAGGAGCAGTTCTCCGGCCTGGGCCAGAAGCCCGGTGACGTGCTCACCACGGTGTTCGAGGCCGACCACGAGGAGCTGGTCCTGGTCAAGGACATCGAGCTGTACTCCACGTGCGAGCACCACCTGGTGCCGTTCTACGGGGTCGCGCACGTGGGCTACATCCCGGGCGCGGACGGCCGGATCACCGGTCTGAGCAAGCTCGCCCGCCTGGTGGACGTGTACGCGCGCCGCCCGCAGGTCCAGGAGCGGCTCACCGGACAGGTCTCCGACGCCATCATGGACCACCTCCAGCCGCGCGGCGTGATCGTCGTCGTCGAGGCCGAGCACCTGTGCATGACCATGCGCGGCGTGCGCAAGCCCGGCGCCAAGACGGTCACCTCCGCCGTGCGGGGGATCTTCCGGAGCAGCGACCGCACGCGGTCCGAGGCGATGAGCCTCATTCTGGACCGCCGCTGACCCCGGACCGCCCGCCCCCGACACCGACGCCCCGGTACCGGCCGCCACGGCCGGGCCGGGGCGTCGTCGCGCGGCAGGGTCTGTGTCCGGCGAGGGCGCCCTGAGCGTAGGGTTGATGCTTATGGGGCCGAAACAGACAGTTCCGGGCCTGCCCGATCTCGGGCGGTGCCTGGTGATGGGGGTCGTGAACGTCACGCCCGACTCCTTCTCCGACGGTGGCGAGTGGTTCGACCCCGATCGGGCGATCGAGCACGGTCTGCGTCTGGTCGAGGACGGCGCGGACATCGTCGACGTCGGCGGTGAGTCCACCCGGCCCGGGGCACAGCGCGTCGCCGCGGCCGAGGAGCTGCGCCGGGTCGCACCGGTCGTCCGTGAGCTGGCCGCGCGCGGCGTCGCCGTCAGCGTGGACACCATGCGGGCCGAGGTCGCCGAACGCGCGGTGGAGGCGGGCGCGGTCCTCGTCAACGACGTCAGCGGAGGGCTCGCCGACCCGGCGATGGCACGGCTCGTGGCCTCTTCCGGAGTCGCGTACGTGTTGATGCACTGGCGTGGGCATAGTCATGACATGCAGAGCCGTGCCGTGTACACGGATGTCGTCCAGGAGGTCCTCGATGAGCTCCGCGACCGTATGGAGGCCATGATCAGTGCAGGTGTCGACCCGGGCCAGATCGTCCTGGACCCGGGACTGGGATTCTCCAAACGCCCCGAGCGCGCCCACAACTGGGCGCTCCTCCAGCACCTGGAGCGGTTCCACGAACTGGGCCGTCCGGTGCTCGTGGCGGGATCCCGCAAGCGTTTCCTGAGCCGACTGCTCGGCGACGGCAAGGGCGGGGACCGCCCGTTCGTCGAGTGCGACGCCGCGACCGCCGCCGTCACCACGCTGGCCGCCGACCGGGGGGCCTGGGCCGTGCGCGTACACGACGTGCGTCCCAACGCCGACGCCGTGCGCGTGGCCGCCGCCTGGTCCGACGGGGGCGCCCGGTTGGACGAGGGCCGGGCGCAGGCGCTGGACCGGGGCGGCCTGTGAGGTCCCGTCAGGAGGTCATGGAACGCGTGGCCGAGGCCAACGCGCAGTTCTACAGCGCCATCGAGAACGGCGACATCGACCTGATGCGCAGTGTGTGGGCCGAGGAGGACGAGGCCCCCGACCTGGTCTGCGTGAACCCGGGCTGGCCGCTGCTGCGCGGCCGCGAGGAGATCATGCGGGCGTGGTCGCTGATCATGGCGAACGTCACCTACATCCAGTACGTGCTGACCGAGACGCACATCGGGGTCGGCGGGGACGTCGCGATGGTCACCTGCGAGGAGAACGTGCTGACCGCCGAGGACGACAGCCCCGGGTTCGTCGCCGGGGGCAAGGTCGTGACGACGAACCTCTTCGTCGACACCGAGCTGGGGTGGCGGCTGTGGTCGCACCACGCCTCGCCCGTGCTGATGGACGACGACGGGGAGGACGAGGCCTGATGGCGGACCGCATCGCGCTGCGCGGGCTCCGGGCGCGCGGGTACCACGGGGTGTTCGACTTCGAGCGCCGCGAGGGCCAGGACTTCGTGGTCGACGCCGTGCTGCACCTGGACGCCGCGCCGGCCGCGGCCAGCGACGACGTCGACGACACCGTGCACTACGGGGTGCTCGCGGAGCGGCTGGTGGGGATCGTCGAGGGGGAGCCGGTCAACCTGATCGAGACCCTCGCCGAGCGGCTGGCCGCCGTGTGCCTGGCCGAGTCACTGGTCGAGCGGGTCGAGTTGACGGTGCACAAGCCGTCCGCCCCCATCCCGCACGAGTTCGCGGACGTGGCGGTCACCGTCACGCGGGGCAGGGGGGAGCGGTCGTGACGCGCGCGGTGCTGGCGCTGGGGTCGAACATGGGCGACCGGATGGCGACCCTCCAGGGCGCGGTGGACCACCTCCTGACCGGGGAGGGCGCGCCGAGCCCGGTGGCCGTGTCGCCCGTGTACGAGACCGCGCCGGTGGGCGGCCCCGAGCAGGGCGCCTACCTGAACGCGGTGCTGGTCGTGGAGGCCGAGGGCGAGCCGGTCGACCTGCTGCGGCGGGCCCAGGCCGCCGAGCGGGCCTTCGACCGGGTCCGCGAGGTCCGCTGGGGTCCGCGCACGCTGGACGTGGACGTCGTCGCCTTCGGTCGTGTCCGCGACGACGACCCGGAGCTGACCCTGCCGCACCCGCGCGCGCACCTGCGGGCGTTCGTGCTGCGGCCCTGGCTCGACGCCGACCCCGGGGCCGACCTGCCCGGTCGCGGCCCGGTGGCGGACGTACTGGCGGCGGTGGTCGCGGCGGACACGGCGGGGGAGCAGGAGTTGCGCCGCCGTGACGATCTGCGGCTGCGGCTGCCCGAGGGGTCGGGGAACCGGTGACCGAGGAGCACGAGGGGAGGCTCCGCCCCACGGGTTGGCGGGTCCCCGTGTCGCTGGCGGTGGTCGGCGGGCTGTTGGGCTGGCTGGTCACGGGCGCGATCGAGGTGCTGCCGCCGCTGCCGTGGTCGGCGATCCCGACGCTGCTCCTGCTGGCGTTCGCCGAGGCGTTCACGGCCCGGCGGACGCGACGGAGGATTCGCCGGGAGCCGGGCACCGAGCCGATCCAGCCGCTCAGTGTCGCTCGGTTGGTGGCGTTGGCCAAGGCCAGCGCCCTGTTCTCGGCACTGGCGGCGGGTTTCTTCCTCGGGATGGCGCTGGCGGTGGTCGGCACGCTGGTGCTGCCCAGCCACCGCGAGGTGTTCGTGACGGCGCTGGGGACGGCGGCGGCCAGCGGGCTGCTGCTGGGGGCAGCGCTGTGGCTGGAGTCGGCGTGCCGGGTGCCGGAGGACGGCGAGGGCCGCGACGACTCGACCGGTCGCGCCTGAGGGCGGGGTTCCCGCACCGCGGTCGTGGTCATGCGACCACGTCCCGAGCCTGGCTGTCGCGCTGGGCGTGCCAGGTGCGCACGAGGTTCGCGAGTTCGTCGAACTCACCGGGCACGCGCGTCACCGGGGCCGCGAGCAGGTCGCCTTCCGGGGCGGGGCGCGGGGCGGGGATCTGCGGGGCGGCGTGTTTGGGCGTGTAGGGGTTCGCGCGTGTGGTGGTGGGTGCGGCGGCCGTGCCCGGCCGGGTGGTGCGGGCGCGCAGGCGGCGGGCGGGGTGGGCGCGGGCGTAGGCGAGTTCCCGTTCGAAGGCCACGTGGTAGGGGCGCACGAGGGCGGTCCTGTCGGTGCGCACGCGGGTGCCCGGGGGAGTGAGCCGGGGTGCGGGAGCGGCGGGTTCCGACGCCGCGGGCGGCTCGCTGATCTGCTCAGGAACGGGAGGCGGGGCGTAGGGGCGGACCCGCGTGGAGCGGCGACGTCGGGCCGAGTGACGGCCGCACGCGGGAGCGAGGAGGGTCTGGAGGGTCGCCAGGGCAGACCTGAGGACCGCACGGCTAAACTGAGCCATGTCGTGCGTCACGAAAACGCTTCGGTGTATCCCCGGCCAAGCCGGGAGGAATTCAGCGGTAGGTTCCTGGGGCCGATGACTCACCCTGGGCCGAAAGA
>NZ_JBITHK010000023.1:0-38390 GCF_044457925.1 Nocardiopsis sp. NPDC050513
CGTCGCCGAGGCGCTCAAGCCGGAGTTCGACGCCGACGCCCTGCGCGGGCGGGTGCGGGCGCTGGCCGACAAGCACCCCCTCTACCCCAACCTGTAGGACCACCGCGCGGGGTGCCACGCGCGCCCCGCGCGGCCCACTCGCCACACCTGTGCTCAACGAGGAGGACAGCCATGGCCATCAGTGTCTTCGACCTGTTCACGATCGGGATCGGGCCGTCGAGCTCGCACACGGTCGGACCGATGAGGGCGGCGCTGACCTTCGTCGAGGGGCTCCGTTCGCGCGGCCAGCTGTCCGGCGTGGCGCACGTGCGGGCGGAGCTGTACGGGTCCCTCGCGCTCACCGGCAAGGGGCACGGCAGTGACACCGCCGTCATCCTGGGGCTGATGGGACACACGCCCGAGAGCGTGGACGTGGACGCGGTCCCCGAGCTCGTCGAGCGCGTGCGAACCCGGCGGACCGTCGCCCTGGGCGGCCCCGAGGGGCCGACCGTCACCTTCGACCCCGCGGTCGACGTGGACTTCCGCCGCAAGGAGAGCCTGCCCGACCACCCGAACGGGATGCGGTTCGTGGCGTCGGACTCCGTCGGCGCCGAGATCGCGTCCAAGGTGTACTACTCGGTGGGCGGCGGATTCGTCGTCGACGAGCGGGCCGCGGGCGCCGACCGGATCACGCAGGACGACACGCGGCTGCCCCATCCCTTCGCCAGCGCGGAGGAGCTCCTGCGGATCTGTGCGGAGACGGGGATGTCGATCAGCGCGGTGATGCTCGCCAACGAGCGGGCGTTCGGGCGCACCACCGAGCAGATCCGTTCCGAACTCCTGACCATCTGGGCCGCGATGCGCCAGTGCGTGCGCCGCGGCGTGCTGACCGAGGGGAGTCTGCCCGGGGGCCTCAAGGTGCCCCGGCGGGCGCACCGCCTGTACCGGCAGCTGGGCGGGGTGTGCGACGAGTCCGGGCTGCTCGCGCCGGCCTCGGTGGACTCCGACCCGATGCGCGGCAGCGACTGGATCACCCTGTACGCCCTGGCGGTCAACGAGGAGAACGCCGCCGGGGGCCGGGTGGTGACGGCGCCGACCAACGGCGCGGCCGGGATCGTGCCCGCGGTGCTCCACTACTACCTGCACTTCAGCCCGGGGGCGGGCGACGACGGCGTCGTGCGGTTCATGCTGACGGCGGCGGCGGTCGGCATCCTGTTCAAGCAGAACGCGTCGATCTCGGGGGCCGAGGTCGGGTGCCAGGGCGAGGTGGGATCGGCGTCGTCGATGGCCGCCGCGGGGCTGGCCGAGGTGCTGGGCGGTACCCCGGCCCAGGTGGAGAACGCGGCGGAGATCGCGATGGAGCACAACCTGGGGCTGACCTGCGACCCGATCGGCGGGCTGGTGCAGGTGCCGTGCATCGAGCGCAACGCGCTGGCGTCGGTCAAGGCGATCAGCGCGGCGCGGATCGCCCTGCGCGGCGACGGTAGCCACTTCGTCTCGCTGGACAAGGTCATCAAGACCATGAGGGACACCGGCCGCGACATGCACGACAAGTACAAGGAGACCTCGCGCGGCGGGCTGGCCGTCAACGTCATCGAGTGCTGAAGCGTCCCGACGCTCAGGCCACCACGTGGAACGTGCGCAGGGCCGTCGCGATGTCCTCGATGTCGCCGAGCCTTCCCGTGGCGACGTCGAGGACGAACGCCTCCGCCCGGTCCTCGTCGACGGGTTCGATCAGCGGAGCCCCGTTCACCTCCAGAAAGGTGGCCGCGCAGTTCCACGCGGCCCGCTTGTTGCCGTCGACGAACACGTGATTCCGGGCAAGGGACTGCATGAGTGCCGCGGCCTTGTCGAACAGCCCGGGATAATGCTCCACTCCGAACGATGAGGAACGCGGACGATGTGCCGCGCTCTCAAGGAGCCCGTAGTCCCGCACCACCGCCTCGCCCTGCTCGTTCTGGCGCAGAGTCAGAGTGGTGATCTCGGCTATGAGGGATGCGTTCAGATAGATGACGGCGTCTGAGGACATCTACTGGGCGAGCCTCCGGTTCAGCCCAGCGGAGACACGGGTCACCCGCGCTGCGGCCGCCATGACCCTGCGACGCTGGATCGCGTCGAGGACACTCTCCTTGGCGAGCTTCTTGACGCTGGTCGACTCCGCCGCAGCCGCCTGACGGATCTGCTCCATCTCTTCTTCGGAGAACTCGATGTTCAGCGCAGGCATACTCCCACCCCACTTGGTACCTAACCTGGTACCAGGTTACATCCATGCAGGGGTGACCGCACGGGCATCGCGCCCCGGCCTCACCCTGCGAGCTCGGCGAGGTCCCGTGCGGTGAGGCGGATCCCCGCCGCCGCCACGTTCTCCTCCAGGTGGTCGAGCGACCCCGTGCCCGGGATGGCCAGAAGCCGGGGCGAGGCGGCGAGCAACCAGGCCAGCGCGGTCTGGGCGACCGTCGCGCCGTGCCTGGCCGCGACCCGCTCCACCCGCGCCACGTCGATCGGCGTCCGCCCACCGCCCAGCGGGAAGAACGGCACGTACGCGATCCCCAGCTCCGCACACTGCCGCAGCAGGTCCGCGTCGCCGTCGTGGTGCACGTGGAAGTGGTTCTGCACCGCCGCGACCGGGGCGATCGACCGCGCCTGCGCCAACTGCGCGGCGTCGACGTTGCTCACGCCCAGGTGCCGGATCAGCCCCTCCTCCCGAAGGGCGGCGAGCGCGGCGAACCGATCGGCAATCGAGGCTCCCCCGGGCGGGGCCAGGCCCCCGACCCGCAGATAGACCAGGTCGAGCCGGTCCAGGCGGAGTCGGCTCAGGTCCTCCTTGACCAGGCCGGGCAACTGCTCGGGGGTGGCCTCGCTCGCGGGCATACCCGACGCGTCGCGCAGCGGTCCGACCTTGGTCGCGATGACCAGGTGGTCGGGGTAAGGGGAGAGTGCCTCGCGGATGAGTTCGTGTGCGTGGACGTCGCCGCGCCCGTAGAACCCCGCCGTGTCGATGTGTTCCACGCCGAGTTCCACGGCCCGGCGCAGGACTGCGACCCCCGTGCGAGGGTCCCGGGCCGGTCCGTCGAGCGCGTTCGCCGCCAGCCGCATGGCCCCGAACCCGAGCCGGTTGATCCGCAGATCGCCGCCGAGAAGGAGGTGGCCGCTCACGTCGGCCGTCACGTTCGTCGTCATGCGACGAGCATGTCGCCCGGCGGGCGGGGCGGACCAGCGGTTGGCAGCAAGCTGCCACGTGCGCGTGCCGCCCAGGTCTGGGAGACTGGCGGGGTGCCACACGAGCAGACGATCACCCTTCGGGGCGAGGCCGAGCTGGCCACCCGGACCAGGCACCTGTTCGCCGGGGTGCGGTCGGAGTTCGTCTGCGCCGCGACCGACCTGAACACCTGGTCCCGGCCGGACGCCCGGGCGGACGCCGCACGCGGGATGACCGCGTCGCGCGCGAAGGGGGTGGCGGTCCGCAAGCTCTTCACCCCGGTCGCGCTGGCCGACGAGGAGGCCCGCCACCACCTGTTCGAGCTCGCGGACCGTGGCGCGCGGGTACGAATCTGCACCACCGAACTCCCCCACGAGACGATCCTGATCGACCGTCGCGTCCTCATCCTCGCGGGTGCCGCGTCGGCCGGTGAGCGCGCGTTCACGGTGACGACCTCGGCGACGCTCATCGGCGGGGTGTACGCCCTGTTCCGCGCCGCCTGGGACACCGCGGCCGACCTCGGGACCTACCTGCGGCGGGAGCGGCCGTTCATCGACGACCGCCAGCGCGCCATCCTGGGCGCCCTCGCCGACGGGCTCACCGACGAGGCCGCCGCCCGCCGCCTCGGGCTGTCCCTGCGCACCTACCGCAGGCGCGTGGCGGACCTCCTCAGGACCCTGGACGCAGGATCACGGTTCCAGGCCGGTGTGCGCGCGGGCGAGCGGGGACTGGTCGGCTGAGCGGGGCCCGCCGCTCCCCTGATCGCGGTCCGAGGTCCCGCGGACCGCACGGGAGCTTCGCTCGTCCGGGCACGGCACCAGGGCGAAGGGTCACGCGGGGCGCTCCTGACCGGGCTCGCGCGGACGCAGCCTCCGCTCGTCGACGACGGCCTCCACCAGGGCGATCTCCACCACGTAGGAGACGTCGGCTTCCCGCAGGCCCGCCGAATTGCGCCCGCGCCACCGCGTGAGCAGGCCCTTGCGCCAGTCACCCGCGTGCCGCACCCAGCACAGCCGTGTCCCGTCCGGCGCGAAGTCGGGGAAGCAGTGGATGCACGGCGGCCGGTCGTGCCGAACCCGTTCGAGGGGGACGACCTGCGGGTCGTGCACCTCCAACCCCATCCGCGCGGCCTTGCGCTGACCGTCGACCAGGGCCTCGCACCGCGCCGACCGGTGGAACACCGACCCGCCAGGCGTCACCGTCACCCGGTCGGTGAGCCCGGCGGGAGCCGGGCGGCAGAGCCCGCACTGACCGGGCAGGAAGTCGTGTACACAGCGTTCGTCGCCCATGCGCCGAGACTGCCACCGGCGCCCGGACGCCGCCAGAGGCCTTGGACCCCGATCCCTACCGCCCCCGTCACGCCAGACTGCGGCGCGGCGCCCGCGCCGGGGCCGCCACCGACATGCGGATCACCGTCGGGATCCGCTCCAGGTCGAGCGCCTCCCCCAGGTTGGCCACCGCCTCCGAACGGACCCGCTCCCACACCCGCGTCACGTCCGCGTCCTCCTCCAGCAGGAGCGCCAGCCGCAGGTGCGGCGCCTCACCCGACTCCGTCAGCCGCGCCCGCGCCCGCCGCACCCCCGGGTACTCGGCGACCTCCTGTTCGAGGGCGCCCCGAGCCACGCTCTCGCTCATCTCCACGCGCCCTTCCGGGCCGTGTTCGAGCACCAGCCTGCCGACGGTGTCGTTCATCCCCTGCACCAGCAGCCACCGCAGGGCGAGGAACCCCGCGAGGAAGGCGGCCGCGACGGTCGCGTAGGGCACCCAACGCTGGTCGAGCACGTCCCTGACCTGGGCGCTGGCTATCGCCTCACCCGCCAGGTCCTGGCCGAGGACGCCCCTGCCCGCGGCCAGCGATGCCAGTCCCACGGCCAGCAGGGCCGCGCCCACCACGACCAGTCCGATCCTGTTGCCCCTGGCCGACCGCCGGTTCATGTCCCGTCCCATGTCAGTCCTCCGCGTACCGCACGTGCGTGACGATCCGCATGCTCCGCAGCGGGGCCAACTCCTCCAGTCTGCGTTCCACGGCGGCGGTGACCTCGGCCGGGAGCCCCTCCCAGTCGTGGACGGCCGTGCGCACGTGGACCCGGATCCGCTGGCCGCGCACCGCCACGTGCACCGAGTCGACCCCGCTGACCTCCCGCGCCGCGGAGGACACCGTCCGGCGCAGGGCTGGACGGGTCAGCCCGACCACCAGCGCCGGGTCGTCGGTGCGCAGCGCCGTCCACCGGCCGTTCCCCGGTGCCAGCGCCACGACGATCAGGGCCAGCCCGATCGCGGCGAGCACCGCCGAGGCGATCTGCACCGACGGTTCGGACCACGTCGTGGTCGCCGCGTAGTCGGTTGCCGCGCCGAACGGGACCATCCGCAGCGGACTGCCCGCCAGCGCCGAGATGACCTCGGCGGCCGACACCACGGCCAGCACGAGGATCACCGTGCCCGTGACCACCGCGGGCCAGGACCTGCGGGGGCGGAACGTGTGGACCGCCACGCGTTTCGCCCGCCGGTCGATCCCCTGGTCGGGACGGCCCAGGACCTCTTCCACGGTGGTCATGTCAACGCACCAACTCCGCGATCTCGATGTCGACGTGGTGGACCCGTCCTCCCGTGGCCCACTCGACCCGCTTCCTGACGTGCGAACGCACCCTGTCTGCCACCCCGGTCACCGACCGGCGGTAGCGCACCGCGATCCGCAGCCGCAGCCGCACGGTGTCGCCGCTCATCCACGCCCTGACGACGCGCGAGCGCGCGGGATCCGCCTCGGGCACCTCCCGGACCGCCTGCGCCGCCACCCGCTCGACCACCCGCGGCGGAATGTCCGTCCGGCCGCCGGGGTCGCGCGCGACCGCGTACCCGAGCCCCTTGGGCCCACCGCCACCCCACTGGCGGGGCACCGCCGATTCCGCGCTCAGCGACCGCTCCACACGCGCCCCCTACACCGAGCGCCGCGTGAACACCTGCGCGAGGTCGATCTCACCCTCGACCGCCCGCCCCGCGACGTATCCGGCGATTCCCAGCCCCAGCACGAGCACGAAGGCCACGAACCCGCCGAACGCCCCGGCCAGTCCCAGCACCGTCCCGAACGCCAACCCCACGATCGGCCACATGGCCTCCCCCTCTCGTGTCCAACCGCCTCCCGCCCCCGCGACGGCCTCAGCCGCCCGTCGGCGCGCCCCCGCCCAGACCGGCGACCACGTCCTCCACGAACACGTGGACGACGCGGCCTCCGGTGAGCGGGGCCAACCCGTCACGCACCTCCGCGACGATGTCCGGGATCGGCCGCCCGAACCGCGTCACGAGTCCGACCTCGACCGCCGTCGGCCGGACCGCGACCCCGCTCACCGTCCCTCCCCGAACCGGGGTGCTGATCGTCCTGAACGCCCCCGACGACAGCCCGACCACGTCCGGGTGGCGCGCCGCCGCCGCGGCGACGACCGCCGCGATGCTCCCGGGGTCGTCCGTACCGGTCACCGCTACTGGACCCTGGGCGCGCCCGCGCCCGCCCCCGTCGGCTCGGCGCCCTCCCGTTCACCGTCGTCGGGCAGGTGGATGTCGTCCACCCGGATGTTGATCTCGGCGACCTCCAGCCCGGTCATCCGTTCCACCGCGGCCGTGACGTTGCGGCGCACCGCCGCCGCCAGGTCCTGGATGGCCACGCCGTACTCGACCACGAGGTCGATGTCGACGGCGGCCTGGCGCTCGCCCACCTCGACCGTCACGCCCCGCGTCACCGAGCCGCTGTCGCCTCCCCTGGTGACCGCGTCGCGCACCGCACCGACCGCGCGTGCCGCCCCGCCGCCCATGGCGTGGACGCCGCCGATCTCGCGCGCCGCCATGCCGGCGATCTTGGCGACCACGCCGTCCGCGATGTGCGTGTGCCCCGCGCCGGCCGCGGCGCGTTCCGCGGTGGCCGCGTCGCGGGCTCCGGGCACCCTCGCCTCGCTCCTGGTCTCCGACACCGGTCCCCCTACGCCGTGTGCACGCGTCCCGTGGTCGACCCCACGCCGCCAGTACCAGTCAGACCGAAACCCGGCCAAGGTGTCTGACCGCGCACCGACGGGAATCGACCCCAACACACCATATACGCACTGTGTGTAGTCGACAAGATACTCTAAGCAAGGAATCGCGGGTCACGTGGGCAACGGCATCACCATCCCTGCCCCAAAACCGCGTCGCGAATCCCCCTCGGAACGGAAAACGCCGAGGGGCGCCCGCAGGCGCCCCCAGTCCGAAACGGGTGCGGCCCCCGCTCCCGGGGCCGCCGAACCGGTCAGTCGAAGATGACGGTCTTGTCCCCGTTCAGCAGCACACGGCGCTGCGCGTGCCAGTTGACCGCGCGCGCCAGGGCCACGGACTCCAGGTCCCGACCGATCGCGGTGAGCTGCTCCGGGCTGTGGGTGTGGTCGACCCGGGACACCTCCTGCTCGATGATCGGCCCCTCGTCGAGGTCGGCGGTCACGTAGTGGGCGGTCGCGCCGATCAGCTTCACGCCGCGCTGGTGCGCTTGGTGGTAGGGGCGGGCGCCCTTGAAGCTCGGCAGGAAGGAGTGGTGGATGTTGATGATCCGACCGGACATCTTCGCGCACAGCCGCTCGGTGAGCACCTGCATGTACCGGGCCAGGACGATCAGGTCGACGTCGTAGGACTCGACCAGCTCCAGCAGCCGAGCCTCCTGGTGCCCCTTGGTCGCCGCGGTGACCGGCAGGTGGTGGAAGTCCACACCGTAGGAGTCGGCGAGGAACTCCAGGTCGGGGTGGTTGGACACCACGGCGGCGATGTCGACGTCCAGCAGCCCGCTGCGCTGGCGGTAGAGCAGGTCGTTGAGGCAGTGCCCGAACTTGGACACCATGACGATCATCCGGGGACGGATGTCGCGGGCCCGGAGCGTCCACTCCACGACCGGGTCGCCCGCCCCCTCGCTGAAGCCCCCGGACAGGGCGGCGAACGCGCCCCGCAGGGTGTCCTCGCCCACCACGGCTCCGTCCGACCCGCGCTCCGCGAGGAACTGCATCCGCAGGAAGAAGCGTCCCGTGTAGTGGTCGCCGTACTGCTGACTCTCGGTGATGTTGCAACCGTGGTCGGACAGCAGGTTGGCCACCGCCGCGACGATGCCCCGACTGTCGGGACACGAAAGGGTCAGGACGTACTCGCGCTCACTCATCGAAAGAACCACTCCAGGAATCGGACCGGCTGAACAGCCAGGAAGCTCCAGGATATCGGCACCTGTCCCGCCTCGGCGGCTTTCGGCCGCGTCGGCGAAACCACACGCGTCCGGGTCCGGCCAGGGGAATATGAAATCTATTCATGTTCTGGCATCCTCGACGCATGACGAACCAGCGCGAGCAGTACGAGGCCGCCACCCGCGCGCTCCACGCCCCCTTCGCCGTCGTCGACCTGGCCGCCTTCCGCGCCAACGCGACCGCCCTGACCCGACGCGCCCACGGCCGCCCCGTCCGCGTCGTCAGCAAGTCCCTCCGCTGCCGCCACCTGATGCGCGCCGCCCTGGACCTGCCGGGCTACGCGGGCATCATGGCCTTCACCCTTCCCGAGGCGCTCTGGCTGGCCACGGACGAGGAACAGGGCCCGCTCAGCGACGACATCCTCGTCGCCTACCCCACCGCCGACCGCGACGCGCTCGCCCGGCTCGCGCGCACCCCCCGCGCCGCCCGCGCCATCACCCTCATGGTGGACTCCACCGCCCACCTGGACCTCGTCACGGCCGCCGTCGCCGAGGCCTCCGGCGCCCGCGGGCCCGACGCGCCCCCGATCCGCGTGTGCCTGGACATCGACACCAGCTGGCAACCGCTCGGCCCCCGCCTGCGCGTCGGCACCTACCGATCGCCCGTGCGCACGCCCGCCCAGGCCGCCGCGCTCGCCCGCGCCGTCCTCCGCCGTCCCGAACTGCTCCTGGACGGCGTCATGGCCTACGAGGGGCAGATCGCCGGGGTCGGCGACGCCCCTCCCGGCAAGCCCCTCCTCGGTCGGGTGCTGCGCGGCGTCCAGCGGCGCTCGGCGGTCGAACTCGCCCGGCGCCGGGCCGCGGTCGTCGGCGCGGTCCGCGAGGTCGCCGACGTGCGCTTCGTCAACGGCGGCGGGACCGGCAGCCTGCACACCACCGGCCGGGAACGCGCCGTGACCGAACTGGCCGCCGGATCGGGCTTCTACCACCCGCACCTGTTCGACCACTTCCGCGCCTTCGACGGCCGCCCGGCCGCCCTGTTCGCGCTCCCCGTCGTCCGCCGCCCCGCCCCCGACGTGGCCACCGTCCTGGGCGGCGGCTACCCCGCCTCGGGCCCGGTCGACGCCCTCCGCCCGCCGGTGCCCCACCTGCCAGAAGGGCTGTCCTACACCGCGGGCGAGGGAGCTGGCGAGGTTCAGACCCCCCTGGTGGGTGCGGCCGCACGCGACCTGGAGGTCGGCGACCGCGTGTGGATGCGCCACGCCAAGGCGGGCGAGATGTGCGAACGCTTCGGTACCCTGCACCTCGTCGACGGCGACACGGGCGAATACCTCGGCAGCGCCCCCACCTACCGCGGCGAGGGCCGCACGTTCCTCTGACCGCCGACCGAACGCGCGCCCCGCACGCACGAGGGGCCCGAGCGGTACTCCCCGCACGGGCCCCTCGTCCGCGTCCTCGTCACTTCCTCCGGCGCACCGCCCAGGCCACGACGCCCACGACGACGGCCGTGCCCACACCCGCAATCAGGATCAGCGCCTCGGGGGGCAGCGGCCGCCGCGACTGGTAGGTCGTCACGACCTCCTCGTCGCCCCGGAGCAGGATGCTCCCCTCCGCCGGCTCGACCGCGTGGCTCTCCACCCGCACCGCGCCGCCGCCGACCACCAGCGCCCTGGCCTCGTCCGCGATCCTGGCGCCGTGCTCACGGACCCGGGTGATCTGCCGCCGGGCGATGTTGCGCGGGTGGGCCTGCACGGCCAACTCGTCCAAGGTCTCCGCCAACCGCCGCTGTTCACGGTCGATCTCGGCCTCGACGTCGGCCGGGGTCTGGCGCGGCTCGGTGTCGCGTCCCGTCATTGGGTGCCTTCCTCCATCAGCGCAGAGTCGAATGAGAGTCCGTGTCCGAGCCGGTCTCCCGGCCCTCATCCTCCGCGCCGTCGGACGGACCGGAGAATCTCAGCGCGCCATCGATTCCGTCGACCACGCGGAAGAAGTCCCGC
This sequence comes from Nocardiopsis sp. NPDC050513, assembly GCF_044457925.1. NCBI lineage: Bacteria > Bacillati > Actinomycetota > Actinomycetes > Streptosporangiales > Nocardiopsidaceae > Nocardiopsis > Nocardiopsis sp. NPDC050513. Next base: position 10,355 of record NZ_JBITHK010000023.1, read on the forward strand.
GTGGACAACCACAGTTTATAGATGATGGCGATCTCGAACGCGATCAGCAAAACGCCCGCCACGGCGGCGATCCAGCCGATGGCGGCGGGCATCCCGGTCACCGCGACGGCCAGCGGCGCGACGACGAACACCGCGATCTGGAACTCGATGCCGCTGAACAGGTGGGTGCGCACCCGACGCTCGTTGAGCGCCCCCCAAAAACGCGTGTACCAGGGAAAACGCGTCCGGAACTCCTGGTGCAGGTCCACCTTGGGCAAGGTCAGGTCCGGCTGCTTGCCCGCCGTGCGCTGGTTGCGCGTCTCCCGTTCGTTCTGACTGCGCAGGATCTGCTCCAGCACGTCGATCCCGTGCCGCAGGACCGCCTGCTCGCCGCCGTCGCTCATCGCTCCGCCGCGCCCCCCGCCGGCCCCGGACGCGTCGTCGTCCGGCTCCAGCATCGACAGGGTGGCCCGCGCCCGCTCCAGGGCCGCCGCCAGGTGCGAACGCATCTCACGGCGCAGCTTGTGGACCTGGAGCGCGTTGAGGTACCGCAGCATGTCCATGAACACCACGGCCAGCGCCAGCCACACGAACACCACCGGCGCGGAGTCGGGGTTCTCCTCCGTGGCGACCACGTACTGCCCGCCCATGAGGGCGACCGCGCACACCAGCACCCGGAACCGGTCGGAGACGTAGTCCATCCACGAACCGAACAGGGACTCGGAGTCCGTGAGTCTGGCCAGCTTGCCGTCCATGCAGTCGACCAGGAAGCACAGGAAGTACAGCAGGGCGCCCAGGGCGAGCGCCTCCCGGTAGCCCAGCGCGAAGCAGACCGCGGCGCCCAACCCCAGGAAGAGCGCGGCCACCGTCAGCTGGTTGGGCGTGATCGACGTCCGGTTCGCCACCAGGAGCACGAGCCGCACGGCCGTCGGGTCCACGAGGTGGACCGTCCACCAGGAGTCGCGCTGCTTGAGGGTCCGAGTCCTGACCTCGTCGAGTGTGAATCCAGGCATCGTCGGCAATGACTCCCAAACGCGAAGCGGGTCTGTTCCGGTCCCGAGGGCTCCGAGGCCGTCCACCGGAGGAGGGCGTGTCGCCCGAGTGCGGGTCGCGGTCCGGATCGGCGAAGGACCGGACCACAACCACGAGTGCGGTCAACGATAGGCGATCGCACCGGTGGTCTCCGCCGTCGCGGAGGAACCGAACCGCAATCGCAACCGAAGAACGCCCGCGACAGCACCCCTGACCTCCGAAGCGTCGGGCCGCGGCCCGGGCTCGGGGCGTAGTGTGAGGGCGAAGGACAGCGGGGCCGACCGCCCCGCCAGCCACAGATTGGAACCCCACGTGAGCGACCCCATCCGTCTGGAGCCCGGCGACCAGGCCCCCGACTTCACCCTCCCCGACGCCGACGGCAAGCCCGTCACGCTCAGCGAGGTGCTCGCCTCCACCGGCAAGAGCGCCGTCCTCTACTTCTACCCCGCCGCGATGACGCCCGGCTGCACCACGGAGTCCTGCGACTTCCGCGACAACCTGCGCGACTTCGACTCCGCCGGGTTCACCGTGCTCGGCATCTCGCCGGACACCTCCGACAAGCTCGCGAAGTTCCGGGACAAGGAGGGCCTCACCTTCCCCCTGCTCGGCGACCCCGAGAAGGACACCCTGCGGGCCTACGGCGCCTTCGGTGAGAAGAAGAACTACGGCCGCCTCGTGCAGGGCGTGATCCGCTCCACGGTCGTCGTCGGCGCCGACGGCAGGGTCGCCAAGGCCTTCTACAACGTGAAGGCCACCGGCCACGTCGACCGGATCAAGCGCGAACTCGGCGTGTGACGCCGCCGGTTCCCCGCGGCGCCCGGCCCGTGCGGCCCGGGCGCCGGTGCCCGCCCGCCTCCCGCGCGGCACCGCCTTCCACCACCGGTACAGTTGTCCAGACGGGGCCGTAGTCCAACCGGCAGGAGACGGCAGCTTTAGGTGCTGTACAGTGCGGGTTCGAATCCCGCCGGCCCTACTCGGTTCGCGGACGGCCCCGCGGACGGGCGCGTCCCGTCCGCGGGGCCGTCGTCGTGTGCGACCGGCTCAGCGGCCCAGCAGGGCCCAGAGCACGATGGCCAGCAGGACGGCGATCCCCAGCACCACCGCGGCCACCACCGGCAGCCGGCTGCGCTCGGCGTGCTTGCCCGAACTCGTCAGCCCCAGCGTGTCCGTCGACTCCCGGATCGACGTCATGATCGAGTTCATCGCCTCGGGGCTGTGGCGCAGCCGCTCGTTGATCGACTCGGCCAGCACGTGCGCGCCCGCCCGGAAGTGCTCGCGCGCCTGCTCGCGCGCCGACCCGTGGAGGTGGCCGTCCTCCCCGTGCGCGGGGCGGGGCTCGGCGGGCGTGGCCGGACCGTCCGCGCCGCGTTCCGGGCTCGTCTCCGGAGCCCACGGGGCCAGCGCCGCGATCCGCAGCATCTTCGTGGCGTTCTCCGCGGTGAGCCGCTCACTCGGCTCGACCTTCAACAGACCGGCCAGCACCGGCGCCAGCGGACCGGCGTTGGCGGCCGCGGCCGGCTCGTCCAGCTGCTCCTGGCGCAGGATCTTGATGTAGCCCTTGCGGTCGTAGGGCGGGTGGCCCTCGACCGCCGCGTACAGGGTCGCGCCCAGGGACCACAGATCCGACTCCGGACCCACCGGCCCCGCCTTGGCCCGCTCCGGCGGGATGTAGGCGGGTGAGCCGATGATGCGCCCGGACGCGCTGAGCGCCGACTCGCCGTTCCACGCGGCCAGGCCGAAGTCGGTCAGCACCACGCGCCCCGACTCGCTGATCATCACGTTGTCGGGCTTGACGTCGCGGTGCACGATGCCCTCGGCGTGCGCCACCTTCAGGGCGTCGATCAACTGGAGCCCGATCTCGGCCACGCGCTGGTAGGGCAGCGGGCCGCCCATCTGGATGATCGCCTCCAGGGTAGAGGCCTCCACCAGCTCCATGACGATCCACGGCCGGTCGTCCTCGTCCACGACGTCGAGGACGGTGACCAGGCTGGGGTGGGTCAGGCGCCCGGCGACGCGGGCCTCCCGGGTGGTCCGCTGCAGGAGGGACTCGCGCTCGGCACGACTGAGGTCGGCGGGCAGGCGCAGCTCCTTGACGGCCACCTCGCGGTCGATGACGAGGTCGGTGGCGCGCCACACGGTGCCCACACCGCCCCGAGCGATCTCGGAGGTCAGCTGGTAGCGGCCCTTGAGCAGCCGACCCTCAGGCTCGGCGTCGGCCATGCTTGCACCCTCCGGGGTCGCCGCGCCGGGCGACGCCTCGGGCCGCTGGGTGTGGGGGTTGTCTAGGGAGGACAAGGTTATCCACGGGTCCATTCACCGGTCATGGCGGCCTCCTGCGGAGCATTGCGGTCGCTGTCACCACGTAGGTGCACGGATCACTCGTTATATCAGTCGCGCCCCGGGTCGACGCAGGTCGATGCCGGAACACTGATACATAGGTTCGTTTTCGTTATGTCCGATGCTCGGTCACACATGCGGTGACCTACGTCTCCTTGACCGTTCCTTGCCCGGGTCCTGGGACGAGGACGGGTCCGGGCGCGGCGGGGCCGGCCGCGCCCGGTACGGCGGTCAGGACCAGAGGGACTCGGGCGAGCGCACCTCGACCGGGCCCACACCGATGTCGGTGAGGGGCTGGCGCAGCCGCTCGGCGTCGCCGACGACGACCACGACCGCCTCCTCCGGGTGAAGGTACTCGACGGCGGCGGAGTCGAGGTCGGCCCGGGTGAGCCGCTCGTACCCGGCGCGGTTGCGGTCGACGTGGTCGTCGGGCAGGTCGTGCACGACGATGTCCACGAGCGCGCCCGCGATCGCCCGCGCGGTCGAGTAGGTGACCGGCAGGCCCACGATGTTGGACTCGCGGACCGAGGCCAGCTCGTCCTCGGTCACCCCCGACTCGCGGAGCCCCGTGATCTGCTCCAGGGACGAGGTGACCGAGTGCGCCGTGGTGTCCGCCTCGACCTGGGTGGAGGCGAGGAAGACCCCGCTGTCGCGGCGCAGGTCGAACCGCGACCCGGCGCCGTAGGTGTAGCCGAGCCGCTCGCGCAGCTCCATGTTGAGGCGGGAGGTGAACATCCCGCCGAGGACCTCGCTGATGCCCTCGGCGCGCGGCAGGTCCACCTGGGAGCGCGACGGAGCGCGGTGCGCGATGACCAACGCGGACTGCACCGAACCGGGCCGGTCCACGATGAGCAGGCGGGGCAGCTCCCCGGGCGGCGGCGCGGGAGCGGTCAGCTCCGGCTCCGGAGTCGAGGCCACGTCCCCGAACACGGTCTTGCCCAGCGCCTCCAGGTCGACCCCGCGCAGGTCGCCGACGACCACGAGCGTCCCGGCCACCGAGGCGACGAAGTCGTTGTGGTAGCGCGCCACCGTCTCCGGGGTGACGTCGGCCAGCCGGACCGGGCCGCCCGACAGCGGCGTGGCGTAGCGGCCGGTGAACAGCTGCCCGCCCAGGCAGCGCATGGCGAGCGTGGACGCGGAGGCCGCCTCCAGCCAGAACCGCTCCAGGAGCTGGTCGCGGCGGCGGACGACGTCGTCGGCGGCCAGGGCGGGGCGGCGCACGGCGTCGGCGAACAGGCGGACCGCGTCGCCCAGGCGGTTCACCGGGACGTCGAGGCCGGTGATGAAACCGTCCCAGGTGACCCGGGAGACCCACTCGGCGCCGTGCCGCTCCAGGGCCGGGGCGAGGGAGCTGTTGCCTTCGGGGCCGTCCTCCAGGACCTCGCTGGTGAGCACGCTGACGCCCATCGCGTCGAGCGGCTCGGCGGCACCGCCGTGCGGGTGCACCAGACGGAGGGAGGCCAGGTTCTGACCGGGCAGGTCGACGGCGACGACCGTGCCGCCCCCGACGGAGACCCGCTGGGGCTTGGGAAACGAGTAGGACGCTGGGGAACCGAGGTCCGGGCGTGTGTGCGGCATGCTCTGCGGCTCTTTCTGCGACGTGCGGTGACAGGGCCTGTGGCTAGGAGGCGGCGGGCTCGGGCTCCGAGGACGCCTGTGCGGTCTCGGGGTCGAAGCGGACCACGAGCAGGTTGTCGTCGACGAGCAGGCGCTCGACCGCCGACCGCACCTCCTCCGCGGTGATGTCGGCCCAGCGCTCGGGCCAGGTGAAGACGAGCTCGGGGTCGCCCAGCAGCTGCGTGGCGCTGCCGATGGCGTCGGCCAGACCCGCCGGGCTGGCGAGCGTCTGGAGGTGGTCGCGCTCCAGGACGGCCCGGGCGCGGTCGAGCTCCTCCTCGGTGATGCCGGCGGCGAGCTTGGCGATCTCCTCGCGCATGGCGGCCTCCAGCTCGTCGCCGCTGACCCCCTCGCGGGCGAGCATGTTCACCAGCAACAGGCTGTCGGTGTAGCGGAACGGCAGGATGTCGGCGGCCGCCCCGCCGTCGTCGGCGGCGATGGGGCGGTCGACCACGAGCGCGCGGTACAGCCGGCTGCCCTGTCCCTGGCCCAGCACGGCCGAGGCCAGGTGCATGACGTCGAAGTCCCGCGAACCGTAGGGGCCGACGCGGTACCCCGCGAACACGCCCGCGGCGGGCACCGTCTCGGTGACGGAGTCGCGGACCGGACCGCCCAACGGGGCGGACAGGGAGGCGTCGGGCGCCTCGGGGAGGGCGTCCCGGGCGGGGACGGGTCCGAAGAACCGCTCGACGCGCGCCAGGACGTCCTCGGGGTCCAGGTCGCTGACGACGGTCAGGACGCAGTTGTCCGGGCCGTAGTGCGCCTTGTGGAAGGACTTGACGTAGTCCAGGTCGGCGGCGTCCAGGTCGGCCATGGAGCCGATGGTCGGGTGGTGGTACGGGTGGCCCTCGGGGTAGCCCAGGCGCAGGATGCGCTCCAGGGCCGTGCCGTAGGGCTGGTTGTCGTAGCGCTGGCGGCGCTCGTTCTTGACGACGTCGCGCTGGTTGTCCAGGACCTCCTGGGTCATCCCGTCGCGCAGCGTCGACAGGCGGTCGGCCTCCAACCACAGGATCAGGTCGAGCGCGTGCTCGGGCACCGTCTCGTAGTAGTTCGTGCGGTCGGTGGAGGTGGAGGCGTTGATGTCGCCGCCGAGCCGTTCGACCACCTCGAAGTGCTCGCCCTTGACGACGTTCCCGCTGCCCTGGAACATCAGGTGCTCGAACAGGTGCGCGAACCCGGTGCGGCCGGGCACCTCGTGGCGGGACCCCACCCCGTACCAGAGGTTCACGGCGGCGACCCTCCCGGTGGACGCCGGCGCGGTCACCAGCCGCAATCCGTTGTCGAGCGTGTACTGAACCACACGTCCCGCCGCTCCATTGGTGGTCACCAGTGCTGCACCCCGATTCGCGCCGTAGCCGAACTGTCGTCGTCACTTGACGACTACGACCCTATGGCCTCCGGAGGGCTGACGGGCACCCATCGGGTGAACGGCCCCGGACGGACCCGGCGGCCACGGCTCAGTCCCGGTACCCGGAGGTGTCCATCGACGCGGCGATCTGGGTGTAGACCTCCTCGTACTGGGCGTCCACCGACCAGACGTACAGCAGCACGTCGCTGATCGGCAGGAACCACATGCGCACCTGGAAGGTCTCGTCGTTGACGCAGGTGACGTCCCACAGCGCCTGGTGCGAGGTCAGGCCGTCCGCGTGGTCCTCGAAGAACCCGGACTCGCTGAGCGCGGAGCTCTCCACCCCGATGTTGCCCGAGGCGGCGGTGTTCAGGCTGCGGCAGTCGTCGGGGGCGGGCGCCCAGCCCTCGTCCTCCCGGTAGGCCTCTCCCTCCAGGGGCCAGCCCTGGGGCTGGTTCGCCGCCGCCCGGGCGACGAGCCGGACCGAGCCGTAGGCGCACGCGGCCTGGCCGGGCGGGGTCATGCACAGCGAGTCGCCCTCGTTCTGGACGTCCCAGCCGTCCGGGGCGTTGATCGCGATGCCCGCGACCTCCACCGGGGTGAAACCCTCGGGGCCGGGGGGTGCGACGCCCTCCATGAGACCGCTGTCCCCGAGCGCCATCTCCGGCTCGCCGTCACCGCCGCCGCCACCGGAACAGGCGGCCAGCACCGTCAGCGCCGCGGCGGCCGCGGCGACTCCCGCGCCGGTGCGCGCGGCGGGTGTGCGCCGCCGTCGACCGGCCCCGTCGTTCGTGCCCGCCATGCCTCGTCCCTCTCAGCCATGCGTCCCGTGCTCAGAACAACCACGACCCTAGGGCATATTCGGCGGACGCGTACCCTGCCGCGCGACGGCCCGGCACGGCCCCGGCGGCGTTCCCGCCCGTCGGACGGACCCCCCGGCTCCCGCCCAGGCCGGGCGACGACCGCACCGGCTCCGCCCGCCCGGCGCCCCGCCCCCTCACACCGGCACGGGACCGCTCCGCGCACCGGCCGTTAGGCTGGGTCCATGGTGGACCTCGCGAAGATCACGGAGCCCTTGTCCCTCTCCCGCCTCCGCCCTGGCCCGCACGGGCCGCTGGTGCTGGAGTTGGACCTGACCGAGGGGGTCGCCGACGAGACCCCCGGAGACCCGATCAGCCAGATCATGAACCGCCGTCGGCAGCACTTCCTCGACGTCGTCGAGGGAATCCGGCGCGGCGCGCGCGACCCGAAGGTCGCCGCGCTGATCGTCCGCATCGACGGCCGCCCGCTCGGCTTCGCCAGGACCCAGGAACTGCGCGACGCCGTCGCCGACTTCCGCGCCTCGGGCAAGACCGCGGTCGCCTGGGCCGACTCCTTCGGCGAGCTGGGCTCGGGCAACCTTCCCTACTACCTGGCGTGCGCCTTCTCCCGCGTGGTGATGTCCCCGACCGGCGTCCTCGGGCTGACCGGCCTGATCATCCGCAGCACCTTCGTCAAGGGCGCCATCGACAAGCTCGACGTCACCTACGAGGTCGGCAAGCGCCACGAGTACAAGAACGCCCTCAACGGCGTCACCGAGACCGGGTTCACCGAGGCGCACCGCGAGGCCACCGACCGCATCGTCACCTCGCTCAGCGACCAGATCACCGAGGCCGTCGCCGAGGCGCGCGGCCTGACCGAGGACAAGGTCCGCGCGTTCGTCTCCCGCGGGCCGCTCATGCCCCGCGAGGCTCTCGACGCCGGGCTGGTCGACGCGCTGGCCTACCGCGACGAGGTGTACGAGGAGCTCACGGAGCGGGTGCGCGCCGAGCACCCCAAGGGCGGGGACCCCGAACTGCAGTACGTGGCCCGCTACCACCGCAAGCACACGCCCATGCCCAAGCCCGCCCTCGGCGACGGCCCCGGCTACATCGCGCTGATCACCGGCCACGGAGCGATCACCCTGGGCAGGTCGCGCCGCTCGCCGCTGGGCGGCGGCTCGATCATGGGCTCCGACACCGTCACCGCCGCCTTCCGCGCCGCCCGCCGCGACCCGCAGGTCAAGGCCGTGGTCTTCCGGGTGGACAGCCGGGGCGGCTCCCCGACCGCCTCCGACGCGATCCGCCGCGAGAGCCGGCTCACCAGCGAGGCGGGCATCCCCGTGATCGCCGCCATGGGCGACATCGCCGGGTCGGGCGGCTACTACGTGGCCCTGGGCGCGGACGCCGTCGTCGCCCAGCCCGGCACGATCACCGGGTCGATCGGCGTGATCACCGGCAAGCCGGTGTTCGGCGCCCTCATGGAGCGGTTCGGGGTGACCACGGACGCGGTGAGCAGCGGCGAGCACGCGGGCATGTTCGACACCACCCACCCGTTCACCGAGTCCGAGTGGGAGCGGGTCAACGCCCTGCTGGACGAGATCTACGACGACTTCGTCGGCAAGGTCGCCCAGGCGCGCGGCATGACCCGCGAGCAGGTGCACGAGGTGGCCCGGGGCCGCGTGTGGACCGGCCGCGACGCCCACGAGCGCGGGCTCGTGGACGAACTGGGCGGACTGGCGACCGCGGTGCGCCTGGCACGGGAGAAGGCCGACGCCGGGCCGCTGCCCCTGCGCGCCTTCCCGCGCACGCACCCCCTGGACCGGTTCCGCCCGCACGAGTCCAGCGACGACCTGGCCTCCGCGCAGCCGCAGAGCACGCTGAGCCCGTGGGGGGCGCTGACCGACGCCGCCCTGGCGATGGGGCTGCCCGTGACGGGTCCGCTGTCGATGGCCGACGGTTGGGACATTCGTTGACCGGGCCGTTCCTGGACGCGATGGCGCTGTTGCCGACCGGCGTGACCGTGGTGACCGTCGCCGACGGCCGCGACGACGTCGGCGCGACGGTCAGCGCCTTCGGGTCCGTGTCCGCCGACCCGCCGATCGTCTCGGTGAGCGTACACGCGGACGGGTACATGGCCGAGGTGATCGAGGAGGTCGGCGCGTTCGCGGTGAGCGTCCTCGGCGCCGGCCAGCGCGCCCTGGCCGGGCGGTTCTCCGCCGAGGGGCGCCCCAGTGCGCGCCTGATGGTCACGGACCAGCCCCACCACCGGGGCGAGCGCACCCGCGCTCTGGTCCTGGACGAGGCGCTGGCCGCGCTGGAGTGCTCGGTCCGCCTCCGGGTCCCGGTCGGCGACCACGTGGTCTACTTCGCCGACGTCGTCGGACTTCCGCGGGTCGCGGGCCGGGGTCCGGCACTGGCCCGCTGGTCGGGCCGCTACCACTCGCTGACCTGACCGCGTCGGCGCACCGTGTGGATTCGATGGGCCTCCGAACCTAGTGCGTCTCCGTGCATCCCATCCAGTGGATGGTCAACGGACGGCATGGAGGTTCACACGTGGCGGCAAGGAACCACGCGGCGGGGCCCGCGGACTCGGCATCGGGTTGGCGGCGGTCGCCCTCGCCGCGACCGCCTGCACGGCCTCCGGAGAGGCGCAGACCCGGAACGACGCGTCCGGGTCCGTCGAGGTGAGCATCACCCCGGAGGCGGGCGCCGCGCGGGTCGCGCCGAACACCCCCGTCCGCGTGACCGCCGAGGGCGATGAGATCACCGACGTGCGCGTCGAGCAGACCGTGGCCGACGAGGCGAGCCTGCCGGACGGGGAGGAGGCGCGGGGAGGCGACCTCTACGCGATGACGGGGTCGCTCAACGACGACGCCACCGAGTGGATCAGCGACTGGACCCTGCGCCCCGGCGCGGAGGTGGTCGTCACCGCCACCGTGGAGGACGGGTCGGGTGGGACCACCGAGGAGACGACCGGGTTCACGACCGCGCCCGCCGTCGCCGGGCAGCGCCTGGAACTGACGACGAACAGTCCCCGCGGCGGCGACACGGTCGGCGTGGGGATGCCGATCGTCGTGCGGTTCGACCTGCCGGTCACCAACAAGGCCCAGGTGGAGAGCGCCATGGAGGTCGTCTCCGACCAGGGCGTCACCGGCGCGTGGGGCTGGCTCGACGACGACACCACGGCGGTCTTCCGGCCCGAGGAGTACTGGGAGCCCCACCAGGACGTCACCGTGAACATGCGTCTGGCCGGGGTGGAGGCTTCCGACGGCGTGTACGGCGTCAAGAACTACCGCCTCGCGTTCGGGATCGGCCCCGAGCGGATCCTCACGATGCACGTGCCCGACCACGAACTCGTCGTCACCGCCGACGGCGAGCAGGAGCGCGTCATCCCGGTCAGCAACGGCGCCTCCACCGTGCGGTTCGACACCACGACCAGCGGCACCCACGTCCTGATGGAACGGGCCGAGACCGTGACCATGGACTCCTCCACCACGGACATGCCCGAGGACATGCCCGGCTACAACACCACGGTCCGGTACGCCATCCGCACGACGAACTCGGGCGAGTACCTGCACGAGGCGTCCCGCAACTCCGACATCGGCAGCGCCAACACCTCCAACGGCTGCACCAACCTCCGCATGGAGGACGCGCGCTGGCTGTACGAGAACACCCTGACGGGCGACGTCCTGGAGACCACCGGCACCGACCGCGAGGTCGAGTGGTACAACGGCTGGGGCTACTGGCAGCTCTCCTTCGACGCGTGGCAGGACAGGAGCGCGACCGGCGCCTACCCGACCACCGGCGGCACGCCCGGATCCGTCCACGGCGAGGGGCTGTAGCGCCCGGCGCCCTCCGGGAACGCGTGACGGCCGCGCACGGACTCCCTCCGTGCGCGGCCGTCCCCGTGCGGCGGCGGCCGCTACCCGGCGAGGCCCTCCTCGGCCAGCCACTCCTGGGCGACGTCGGCCGCGTTCTCGTTGTCGACGATCACCCGTTCGTTGAGCGCGGTGAGCGACTCGGTGGTCAGCGCCGCGGACACCGCGTCCAGCGCCTCGCGCGCCTCCGGACCGACCTGGTCGGAGTTGACCAGCGGCGTGACGTTCTGCGCGCCGAACAGGTTCTCCGGGTCCTCCAGGACGACGAACCCGTTCGCGGCGATCTGCGGGTCGGTGGTGAACAGGTTCGCGGCCTGCACGTCCCCGTCCGACAGCGCCTGGGTCAGCAGGGCCACGTCCACGGACCGGAAGGACGCGAACTCCACACCGTACGTCTCGGCCAGCCCGACCACGCCCTGCTGGCGCGTCTCGAACTCCGGCGGCCCGCCGAGCACCATCTCCCCGGACACCTCCGCCAGGTCCGCAAGGCTGGTCAGGCCGTACTCGTCGGCGGTCTCCCGGGTGACGGTCACCGAGTCCTTGTTCTCGGCGGCCGAGGAGTCCAGGATCTCCAGCCCCTCGGGCAGCGCCTCCTCCAGCAGCGCGTTGGTCTCCTCGCTGGAGCCGCTGGGAGCGTCCTCGTCGAGGTAGGCGAGGATGGCTCCGTTGTACTCGGGGAAGACGGCCAGGTTGCCGGACTCGATCTGCGAGTAGTACACCTCGCGGCTACCGATGCCGAGCTGGTACTCGACCTCGACCCCGGCGGCCTCCATGGCCCGTCCGTAGATCTCCGCCAGGAGCTGGCTCTCCGGGAAGTCGGCCGACCCGACCACGACGGCGCCGCCGCCCTCCCCTCCGGAGCCGCCCTCCTCATAGGGGTCGCTCGCACCGCACGCGCTCAGCAGCAGCGCCAGCGGGAGCCCGACGAGGGCGATTCTGTTCCGCATGTCCCAACCTTCTCTCTCACGGTGTGCGCCTCAGCGCGCCGACGCCGTCTCGGCGCGCAGTCCGGGTGCGACGAGCAGCCTCCGCAACCCGGCGAACAGGAGGGTGGTGGCCACGGCCAGGGCCACCACGAGCACGGAACCGCCCAGCATCATCGTCAGGTCCTGGCGGGCCTGTCCGTCCACGATGTACCGCCCCAGGCCGCCCACGCCGACGTAGGCGGCGATGGTGGCGGTCGCCACCACCTGCACGGCGGCGGTGCGCATGCCGATGAGGATGAGCGGGGCGGCCACCGGGAGTTCGAGGCCCAGCAGCACCTCCCGTCCGCGCATGCCCATCCCCAGGGCGGCGTCCCTCAGACGCGGCTCGACCCCGCGCACGCCCTCGTGGGTGTTGACCAGGATCGGCGGCACGGCCAGCGCCACGAGGGCGCAGACCACCGGGACCAGGCCGATCCCCGCGAACAGCACGACGAGGAAGAGCACGCCGATGGTGGGCAGGGCACGGGCGAAGTTGGCCAGGCTGGTGGTGGCGAACCCGCCCACGCCGGTGTGACCGGTGAGCAGGCCCAGCGGCACCGCGACGAGACTGGACAGCACGAGCGCGAGCACCGAGTAGTACACGTGCTCGCCCAGCCGCGCCGGGATCCCGGCGTCGCCGGACCACTGGGCGGGGTCGGCGAACCACAGGCAGAGGTCGGTCAGGATCTCCATGGCCGCCCCTCCTCCGTCGCCGCGGCGACCGTCCGGACGCGCCGGGTGCGCGTCCGGTCCCGGCGTGCCCACGGGGTGAGCCGGCGCTGCGCCAGGACCAGCAGGGCGTCCGTGACCAGCGCGAGCGCGACCGTCAGCAGGATGCCGATGACGATGGGCGCGTCGAACTGGCGCCGGAACCCGTCGGTGAGGATCAGCTGTCCCAGACCGCCGAGGCCGACGAGGGAGGCGACGCTGACCATGCTGATGGTGGCCACCGAGGCCACGCGCAGCCCGGCGATGATCACCGGGACGGCCACCGGGGTCTCGACGGACACCAGGCGGCGCAGCGGACCGAAGCCCATCGCCACGGCGGCCTGGCGCACGTGGTCGGGCACCTGCCGCAGCCCGTCGACGACGTTGGGCAGCAGGATGACCAGCGTGTACAACGCCAGCGGGATGACCGCCGTCCAGTCGCTGAACCCGGTGTAGGGGAGCATGAGGAAGAACAGCGCGATCGAGGGCACGGCGTAGAGCACGTTCACGCCGGTCAGCACCGGCGGGTACAGGCGCCTCCAACGCGCGCACGCCAGACCCAGCGGCAGTGCCAACGCCAGTCCGATGCCGATGGACAGGTAGGACAGCCGCATGTGCTGGACCAGGCGCGGCCGGATGCCGCGGTCGGGGTCGCCCGGGTGGCTCCAGTTGTCCACCCCCCACTCGGCGACGCGCGTGACCCAGTCCCAGGCCGCGACCGACGCGTGCGCCGTCTCGGCCGCGCTCACTCGGCCACCGACCACAGCGCGGCGCCGAGGTCGTCCTGGGAGACCACGCCGACCACGCGCCCGTCGTCGTCCACGCCCACGGCCCGCCCCGCCGGTGAGAGCACCGCGGCGTCCAGGGCGGCGCGCAGCGAGTCGGCGCCCACGTTGAACGTGTGACCGTAGGGAGCCAGGTCGAGCCCGCCGAGCGGGACGCCCGACGGCACCCGGGCGAGCTGCGCGGCGTCCGCCCACCCCAGGGGCATGCGGTCGGCGCTGACCACCAGCACCCACGGGATGCCGTGGCCCGCGGCGATCTCCCGCGCGTCCCCGGCCCGGGTCTGGTCGTCGAACACGGTGTCCTCGCGCGGGGACAGCGCGCGGGCCGGGAAGAACGACAGTCGGCGCACGCCCCGGTCGTAGCCGATGAACGACTCCACGAACGCGTCCACCGGCTCGGCGAGCAGGCGTTCGGGCGCGTCGTACTGCGCGAGCACGCCGCCGGGCCGGAACACGGCGATGCGGTCGCCGAGCCGGACGGCCTCGTCGATGTCGTGCGTGACGAACACGATGGTCTTGTGCAGCTCCTGCTGGAGGCGCAGCAGCTCGTCCTGGAGGGTGGCCCGCACGACGGGGTCGACGGCGCTGAACGGCTCGTCCATGAGCAGGACGGGCGGGTCGGCGGCCAGGGCGCGGGCGACCCCCACGCGCTGCTGCTGTCCGCCGGAGAGCTGGTGCGGGTAGCGCCGCGCCTGGGACGGTTCGAGGCCGACGAGTTCCATCAGCTCGGCGGCGCGCGCCCGCGCCCTGGCCCTGCGCCAGCCCAGGAGGAGGGGCACGGTGGCGATGTTGTCCAGGACGGTGCGGTGCGGGAAGAGGCCGGCCTGTTGGATGACGTAGCCGATCGACCGGCGCAGCACGGCGGGGTCCTGGTCGCGGACGTCCCTGCCGTCGAGGCGGACGGTGCCGCCGGTGGGCTCGACCATCCGGTTGATCATCCGCAGCGACGTGGTCTTTCCGCTGCCGGACGGTCCGACGAAGACGGTGGTCGCCCCGGCCTCGACGGTCAGGTCGAGGTCCGCGACGGCGACCGTGCCGTCCGGGTAGTGCTTGCTGGCGCCCTCGAACGTGATCATCGGCCGGGCTGCCTCCCTTCGGGGGCGGACTGTGGTGGGAGGCGTGCGCAGAATGGCACGCTACCCACGCGAAGGTAGATCAAACGGGTGACACACCGCGCCGAGACGGACATGTGTACGACGTGAGATGTCCGACGCCGCACACGGGAATGCCCGGCCGCTCAGTCCTGGGCGGCGATCCAGGAAGTGAGCTGGTGGAGGTCGTCCACGACCGTGTCGGCCCGCCCCGCGTCCGGGTCGGCGGCGTGCCGGTACCCGTACAGGCCCCGGCGGAGCAGGGCGGCGCGCATCCCCGCGTCGCGGGCGGGCAGGACGTCGTTGTCGACTCGGTCCCCGACGTAGAGGATCTCGCCCGCGGCGATCCCGGGGCGGGCGGCGCCGGCGAGCGTGAGGACGCGGTCGAAGAAGGCAGCGTCGGGCTTGCTCACGCCCCAGTCGTCGGAGATCCCGATGCCGTCCACGCCCAGGTCCATGGCGGCCAGCGCCGGTCCGGCCTCGGGGGGCTGGTTCCCGGCGATCACCAGGGACAGCCCGGCCCCGCGCATGGCGGCGAAGGCGGGGCGCACGTCGGGGTACAGGTCCTTCTCGCCGAAGTGCTCGCGTTCGCCGCCGGGGTCCTCGGCCCGCCAGCGCGCGCTCTCCGCCGCGAGGTCGAACCCGGGCACGACGAGCCGGAACGCGTCGGTGAGGGTGCCGCCGGAGGCGATGACCCCGCCGATGGTGCCGAAGAACGCCATGTGCGGGATGCCGAGGCGGTCGGCCCAGCGCGCGAAGATCCGCGTCTCGTCGACCAGCGTCTCTCCGACGTCGAACACCACAGTACGAATTGCCACGAAGAGGGAGTGTACAAGGCGTGCCCGAGCAGGTCCGGGCGGCGCCGGAGGAGCGTCAGCCGCGTTCGGGCGGCCGCAGCACCGCGAAGGCGTCGGTGATCTCCAACTCCCGGGCGCGGAACCGGAACAGCGCGGCGGGACGCCCGCCGGAGCGGCCGGAGGGCACGGAGCGGCCGGTCTCCTCGATCTGGCCGCGGCGCAGCAGGACCCTGCGCAGGTTGGTGGCGGCCACGTCGTAGCCGAGCGCGGCGCGGTAGTAGCCGGACAGCTCCGACATCGTGAACTCGGGCGGCGCCAGGGCGAAGCCGACGTTGGTGTAGCCCAGTTTGGCGCGCAGCCGCAGCCGTCCGGAGTGGACGATGGCGGCGTGGTCGAAGGCCATCGTCGGCAGGTCGGCGGCGGGGTGCCAGCCGGTGTCGTCGGGCACCACGGGGTCGATGTGCGCGGGCACCAGGCCGAGGTAGGCGGTGGCCAGCGTGCGGCGGTCGGGGTGGCGCCCGGGGTCGCTGCGGGTCTCCAGCTGTTCGAGGTGGGCCAGGTCCCGCACGTCCACCTTCTGCGCGAGCTGGCGCCGGATGGAGGCGCCCAGGCTCTCGCCCGGCCCCAGCCTGCCGCCGGGCAGCGACCACTCCCCCTCGCACGGCGGCAGCGCCCGCCGCCACAGAAGGACGCACAGCTCCCCGGCGCGAATCTGGAGGACGACGGCCAGCGCCTCGTGCGCCGCGAGTGGTTCAAACCCATCCGCACCACGTGCCATGGTCTGTCCGTTTACTTGAGGGATGTCCACCCTGTCCCTTCCGTTCCACGCCATGTTAAGCTGAACCAGGTTTGTGCCTGACAGGCTAAAACCTGTCGACCAGCACCGGCCACCACCGGCACGGAGCCCGTACGACGTGCCCACAGCCTCAAGGAAGTAGTACGACATGGCATCGGTCACCGCCACGGCGGACACCATGACCAGGCAGGAATGGGCCGCCGAGGTCCGCCGCCTGGCGGACGAACGTGACGCCGTCATCCTCGCGCACAACTACCAGCGCCCGGAAATCCAGGACGTGGCCCACCACACCGGCGACTCCCTGGCCCTCTCCCGCCTGGCCGCGAGCGTCGACGCCAGCACCATTGTCTTCTGTGGCGTGCACTTCATGGCCGAGACCGCGAAGATCCTCGCCCCCGAGAAGACGATCCTGCTCCCCGACCCCAACGCCGGGTGCTCCCTCGCCGACACCATCACCGCCGAGGACGTGCGCGCGTGGAAGGCCGAGCACCCCGGCGCGGTCGTCGTCGCCTACGTCAACACCACCGCGGCGGTCAAGGCCGAGACCGACATCTGCTGCACCTCGTCCAACGCCGCGGACGTCATCCGGTCCATCCCCGAGGACCAGGAGGTCCTCTTCCTCCCCGACCAGTTCCTGGGCGCCCACGTCAAGCGCGTCACCGGCCGGGACAACATCCACGTGTGGATGGGCGAGTGCCACGTGCACGCCGGGATCGACGGCCACACCCTGCGCGAACGGGTCGCCGCCGAACCCGACGCCGAGGTCTACGTCCACCCCGAGTGCGGCTGCGCCACCTCCGCCCTCTACCTCGTGGGCAGCGGCGCCGTTCCCGAGGACCGCGTCAAGGTGCTCTCCACCGGCGGCATGCTCACCGCCGCGGAGAACACCACCGCGAAGAAGGTGCTCATCGCCACCGAGACCGGCATGCTGCACCAGCTGCGCAACGCCAACCCGACCACGCGGTTCGAGCCGGTCAACTCGCGCGCCGAGTGCCACTACATGAAGATGATCGACGCCGACAAGCTGCTCGGCTCGCTGCGCCACGGCACGACCGAGATCACCGTCGACGCCGACACCTCCGCGCGCGCCCGCCGCTCGGTCGAGCGGATGATCGCCATCGGCTCCCCGTCGCGCGGCGGCGAGTAGCCCCGTGCCCCACGGCACCGGCCCGACCACGCGTCGGGCCGGTGCCGTTCGTGATAACAGAACCCTCACCTTCGCGGCCAACGTCACCGAAACGCCCGCGCCGTGCGCCAGCCCCCGCTACCGTCACGGGTGGAGCGGGGGGAGAATCGTGACCAGACGCACAGAACGCGACGAACCGACCCCGGAGGCGGTCGAGCGGCTCTACGACGCCTTCGCACCGGCCCTGTACCGGTACGCCTGGTCCCTGCTGGGCGGCGGGGCCGATCCCCGGCGTGCCGCCGACCCGGCTCGCGGAAGCGCCGACCGGGACACGGCCGACCGCGTCGCCGAGGCGGTCCACGACGGGCTGGTGGCCGGGCTGGTCCTGTCCGCCGAACTCGCCGACGACGGCGACCGGGGCCCCTGGCTCTACGCCCTGGTCCGCTCGGCCTGCCAACGCCGCGGCTTCGCGCTCACCTGCCCCTACGCCCGGCTGGCCACCGTCCCCGCCGAGGAGCCCGTGGCCCGGATGTTCTCCCGGCTCCCGTCCAGCCACCGCGAACTGGTCGAACTCAACCTGCGCCACGCACTGCCGGTCTCCGCGATCGCCCGGATCCTGGGCCTGGACACCCAACTGTGCGCGGAACTGTCCCGATCCGCGATCCGCCGCGCCGCCGACGGCCTGGCCGACCTCGACGAGGACCGCGCCGACGCGCACGAGTCCCCCGCCGCCGCGTGGCGCACCCGGGTCCAGGAGGTCTCCTTCGCCCTGGCCCTGCTCCGCCCGCCGGGGCCGCCGCCCGGTCTGCGCGACCAGGTCGTGCGCACCTGCGTCGACCCCGACCGCTCCGAGGCGCGCGAGCGGATCGCCGCGGCGGCGCGCCCCCTCACCAGCGACGGCTACCCGGTGCACCGCGCGCGCATCGGCGGCGCCCCGGAGGAGCCCGAGCCGGAGCCCCCGGCGCCGACGGCCGAACGGCCGCCCCGCGCGCTGCCCCGGGACCGGGTGACCACCCGCGACCACCCCCTGCGCACCGAACCGACCACCCCGCTCCCCGGGCCCCGTGCCGCCACCGCGGAGGACGCCGCCGACGGTTCCTCCGCCCGGCGCTGGTCGCTGCCCGCCGTGTCCGGAGTGGTCACCGTGGTGCTGGCGGTCGTGCTGTGGTGGTGGGCCAGCGCCCTGGGCGCACCGTCCACGATCATCGGCACCGACACGCGCCAGGCCGAACGCACCCCCCTGGCCCAGGACGTGGAGGCGGCCTCCACGTCCTCGGACGGCAGACCGGCGGCCGAGGCGACGGGGCAGGACGGCGACCAGCCGCACCATCCCCGCACCGAACACCACCAGCAACAGGACGCGGAGTCCTCGGAGCACGCCCCGCAGGAGTCGGCGGAGGGACACGGTGAGCAGGGTGAGCCCGGCGCCGTCTCCCCGGCGCCGACGCCCCCGGCCTCACCCTCGGACGCGCCGAGTTCCCCCTCGCCGGACGAGGGGGAGAATGCGGACGGTCCCCAGAGCGCGGAGGAGGACGCGGGGGCCGGTCCCGAGGACGAGGGGTCCGGCGGCGGCTTCCTCGACGGACTGCTGGGGTTCCTCTTCGGCGGCGGCTGAGGCGCGCCGGGCGCTCGGGCTCAGAAGGAGGCGAGCAGGTGCTCGGCGGCGGTGTGCAGGCGCCGCTCGACCTCGTCGACGTCCCGGCGGCCCTTGAGGATCTCCACCAGCTCGAAGATCCACACGCTCGTCAGCGAACCGACCAGGACGTAGCCCGCGTCGTCGCGGTCGACGAGCGCCCCGGTGCCGGCGTCCTCGGTCCCGTCGGGCGCGGCACCCTCCAGGTTCCCCGTGGCGACCCGCCACACCAGGTCGGAGATGCGCGTGTCCAGTTCGACCTTGACCTCGGCCATAATGAGCGAGCGGACGAGCGCGTCGGCCAGCTCGGGCTCGCGCATCAGCCCCCGGGTGGCGCGCAGCAGCACGTCGACCGCGCGGCCGGCGGGGGTCTCCGCGGTGGGCGGACGGCGGACGATGCCGCCCTCCAGCAGGTCGAGCTCCTCGGTGACCACCGCGACGACGAGGTCCATCTTGGAGGGGAAGTACCGGTAGAGCGTGCCGAGGGCGACCCCGGCCCGCTCGGCCACCGAACGCATCTGCATGGCGTCCACGCCGCCGCGCACGGCCAGGGCCGCCGCGGTCTGTACGATGCGCTTGCGGCGCTGGGTCTGACTTCGCGACAAGGTTCCGCTCGGCGCCTGCACCGCCACAGGGTCTCCCATTCGTCATCGGTCCGCGCGCAGCCCACCCGCCGCGGCACCGAGAGCCGTTCGTCCGAGCCGGCGCCCACCGGGGGCTCCGGCCGAGAACACGTTATCCAAAGATTTCCCGCTCGCGCAGCGCTTCGAACCCATGATCCTCGCCTCATTGCCCGACGTGGCGGTAGCAATACGAGGACATGGGGATGGTTTTCGGATCGCCCGACCACATTTGTAGAATTTGTTCTATTTTGTCGCCAGGCCCCGCCTTCGGAGCCGCCCCCCACGTCATCGCCCCCTCCGCCGTCCCCGACCTCGCCCTGCACGACGGCGCCACCGTCGACCTGCCCGGCCGCGACCTACGCGTCCTGTGGACCCCCGGCCACACGCCCGGACACCTGTGCCTGCGCCTGGCCGACGGCGACGTCCTCTTCACCGGCGACCACGTCCTGCCCGGCATCACCCCGCACGTGGGCCAGTTCCCCCTCCACTCCCCCACCGGCGACCCGCTCGGCGCCTTCCTCGCCTCCCAGCGGGCGGTCGGCGCCCTCCCCGACGCCGACCGCCTGCTGTGCCTTCCCTCACACGAGACCCGCTTCACCGGGCTGGCCGACCGCACCGCGCGCATCGTCGCCCACCACGAGGAGCGCCTCGACGCGATGGCCCGCCTCCTCGACGCGGGTCCCGCCACCCTGTGGGAGCTCACCTCGCGTCTGCGCTGGAAGCGCCCCTGGGCGGACATGCGCCTCCTGGCCCGCCACATGGCCGCCTCCGAGACCGCCGCCCACCTGCGCACCCTGGAGGAACGCGGTCGCGCCGCCCGGACCGGCCCCGACGACCAGCCCCGATGGGTCGCCGTCACCGACCGGGCAAGCCGCGCATAGGATCCCTTACCAACCAGCCCGACGCCGATCCGCACAAAACTCCCGAGTAACATATGAGGCGCCTGTTCACCGGCGAACGCGCGCGCCCAACCGGGACGCCCACCGTCCGCGGCCGTCCGACGGCGCGGCGGCGACCGGGCCCGCGACCCAACGAAGAGGTGGACCCTTGACCCAGTCGGGCACCAGCACGGGACCGGTCCCGCACCCGTCCGGCGACCGCCCCCTCCGCGTCGCGCTGCTCTCCTACCGCAGCAAGGAGCACTGCGGCGGCCAGGGCGTCTACGTGCGCCACCTGTCCCGCGAGCTGGCCGCCCTCGGGCACGAGGTGACCGTGTTCTCCGGCCAGCCCTACCCCGTCCTGGACGAGGGCGTCACCCTGGAACCGGTCCCCTCCCTCGACCTCTACAACGACGCCGACCCGTTCACCGCGCCGCCCGTGCGCGAGTGGCGCGACTGGATCGACGTCCTGGAGGTCGCCACCATGTGGACCGCGGGCTTCCCCGAACCGCTCACCTTCTCCCTGCGCGCCAACCGCGAGCTGCGCCGGCGCCTCGCCGACTTCGACGTCGTCCACGACAACCAGACCCTCGGCTGGGGACTGCTCGGCATCAAGGCCGCCGGACTCCCGCTGGTCACCACCATCCACCACCCCATCAGCGTCGACCGCCGGATCGAACTCGCCGAGGCGCGCGGCCTCCAGAGGCTCTCCAAGCGCCGCTGGTACGGGTTCGTCGCCATGCAGGCCAAGGTGGCGCGCAGGCTCGACCCGATCCTCGTCCCCTCCCGCTCCTCCGCGGACGACATCGCGCGCGAGTTCGGCGTCGACCCGGCCGCCATGGAGGTCACACCGCTCGGTGTGGACACCCGCTCCTTCCACCCGCGCCCCGGCACCGAGCGCGTACCCGGCCGCATCGTGTGCACCGCCAGCGCCGACAGCCCCCTCAAGGGCGTGGCCACCCTCCTGCGCGCCGCCGCCAAACTCGCCACCGAACGCGATGTGCGCCTGACCATCGTCAGCAAACCCAAGCCCGGGGGCCCCACCGACCGCCTCGTCGACGAGCTGAGCCTGCGCGACCGCGTCGAGTTCGTCAGCGGCATCGACGACGCCGCTCTCGCCGAACTCATCGCCAGCGCCCAGGTGGCCGTCGTGCCCTCCTTCTACGAGGGCTTCTCCCTGCCCGCCGTCGAGGCCATGGCCTGCGGCACCCCCCTGGTCGCCAGCCGGGCCGGAGCCCTGCCCGAGGTCGTCGGCACCGACGGCGACGCCGGGCGGCTCGTCCCCCCGGGCGACCCCGAGGTCCTGGCGAGCGAGCTCGCCGCCCTCCTGGACGACGACGCCGAACGCGCCCGCATGGGCGCCGCCGCCTGGCGGCGGGTCCAGGAGCGGTTCACGTGGCGGGCCGTCGCCGAACTCACGGCCCAGCGCTACGCCTCCACCATCGACGCCGTCCGGGGTTCTGGCCAGGGACCCGCGCGAACCGCGCCTGACCGCGCATCACACCTGTAGGGAGCCTCCACTGATCACCGTCGACTTCAACCTGTTCCCCGTCGGTCCGGGCCAGCGCGTCCTCGACCTGGGCTGCGGCGGCGGCCGCCACGCCTTCGAGGTCTACCGGCGCGGCGCCGACGTCGTCGCCTTCGACCAGAACGTCAGCGACCTGGCCGAGGTCGAGACGATGTTCGCCGCCATGCGAGCCGAGGGTGAGGCGCCCGAGGAGGCCACGGCGGAGACG
Source organism: Nocardiopsis sp. NPDC050513 (assembly GCF_044457925.1). Classification (NCBI taxonomy): domain Bacteria; kingdom Bacillati; phylum Actinomycetota; class Actinomycetes; order Streptosporangiales; family Nocardiopsidaceae; genus Nocardiopsis; species Nocardiopsis sp. NPDC050513. Next base: position 32,484 of record NZ_JBITHK010000023.1, read on the forward strand.
GTCAAGGGCGACGCCCTCGACATGCCCTTCGAGGACGCCAGCTTCGACCGGGTCGTGGCCGCGGAGATCTTCGAGCACATCCCCCACGACACGGCCGCCATGAAGGAGCTCTTCCGGGTGCTGCGGCCCGGCGGGATCGCCGCGGTCACCGTGCCGAGCTTCCTGCCCGAGCGGCTGTGCTGGGCGCTCTCGGAGGAGTACCACACCAACGAGGGCGGCCACATCCGCATCTACACGCGCGCCGAACTGGAGGCCAAGCTCAAGGCCACCGGGTTCGAGATCGGGCCGCACCACCGCGCGCACGCCCTGCACTCGCCCTACTGGTGGATCAAGTGCGCCGTGGGCACGTCCAACGACGGCCACCCGGCGGCCAAGGCCTACCACGACCTGCTGGTCTGGGACATGCTCCAGGCCCCGAAGGTGACCCGCGTCGCCGAGCGCCTGCTCAACCCGGTCATCGGCAAGAGCGTCGTCGTGTACGTGCGCAAGCCGTGATGGGAGCCGCACCCGCCCTGCCCGAGGTCCTGACCGCCGACCAGGTCCTGCGCTCGGCCGCCTACCTGGCGCGCGCGCAGGAGCCGGACGGCGCGATCCCCTGGTTCCCCGGCGGCCACACCGACGTGTGGGACCACGTCGAGTGCGCCATGGCGCTGACCGTGACCGGACGCTCCGTGCCCGCGCACGCCGAGGCGGCCCGCCGCGCCTACCTGTGGCTGGCGGAGAGCCGCCATCCGGGCGGAGGCTGGTCCGCCAAGTTCCGCCAGGGCGCGCCCGTCACGGACCTGCGCGAGGCCAACCACGCCGCCTACCCGGCGGTCGGACTCCTCCACCACCTGCTGGTCACCGGCGACGCGGCGTTCGCCGAACGGACCTGGCCGGTGGTGGAGAGCGGGTTGGAGTTCGTACTCGGTCTGCGCGGCGAACACGGGGAGATCCTGTGGGCGCGCTCGGAGGACGGCTCCCCGGGCGACCACGCGCTGCTCACGGTGTGTTCGAGCGTCCACCACGCCCTGCGCTGCGGCGCCGCCCTGGGCGCCCGGCTGGGACGCGAGCGCCCGGCCTGGTCGGCGGCCGCCGACCGGTTGGAGACGCTCATCAACGACCGCGAGGACCTGTTCGCGGACCGGAGCCGGTTCTCGATGGACTGGTTCTACCCGATCCTCAGCGGCGCCGTGCGCGGAGTGGCCGCCAAGGAGCGCCTCCAGGACCGGTGGGACCGGTTCGTCGTCCCCGGTCTCGGGGTGCGGTGCGTGAGCGACCAGCCGTGGGTGACCGCCGCGGAGTCCTCCGAACTCGTCCTGGCCCTGGCGGCCATGGGAGAACGCGAGGCGGGGACCCGCGTCCTGGCCGACATACAGCACCTGCGGGACGCCGAGGACGGCGCCTACTGGACCGGTTACCAGTTCGCCGAGGACGTGCGCTGGCCGGTCGAACGCAGCACGTGGACGTCGGCGGCGGTCGTCCTCGCGGTGGACGCCCTGACCGGAACGACCGACGGGTCGCGCGTCTTCCTGCACACCTGGGACGGCGCGTAGAGACGCCTCCGCGGCGCGGCCCCCGGCACGGACAAGGGCCCCGCACCGCCGCGACGGCGGTGCGGGGCCCTGCCTATTCGTCCTCGCCGCGGCCCGGCGGGAAGATCGGACCGCCCGGCTCCTCCGGTTCACCGGGGTCACCCGTGCCGGGCTCGCCCGGCTCCTCCGGATCACCCGGGAACCCCGGATCCGGCTCGACGGGATCGACCGGAATCTCCGGCGCCTCCGGAACCTCCGGCGCCTCCGGGATGGTCGGCGTGTCCTCGACCGGCGTGTCGGGGGCCTCGGGCGTGACCACGGGCGCCCAGTTCTCGTTGCTGCCGGCGAACTCCGGGCTCGGGAAGCTCCCCGGCTCGTAGCCCTCCATCGCCGCGGACATGTACCGGTTCCAGAGCTGCGCGGGCATGCCGCCGCCGGAGATGCTCTGGCCGGGGATGCTGAAGCTCTGGTTGTTCTCGTTGTACACGCCGACGGACGTCGACAGCTGGGGCGTGTAGCCCACGAACCAGGCCGCGACGCTGCCGTTGGTGGTGCCCGTCTTACCCGCCGTGGGATGGTCCCACAGGTTGGCGGCCGTACCGGTGCCGCTGTTGACCACCTGCTGCAGGGCGTAGGTGACGTCCGCCGCGGTGGACTCCGACAGGGCCCGGCTGCTCTCCGGCTCCGGCCGCTCGTTCTCGCCGTCGGTGTTGACGATCTCCCGGACGACGTGCGCCTCGACGTGCACACCGCCGTTGGCGAACGTCCCGTACCCGCTGGCCTGGTCGACGGGCCGGACACTGGCCGCGCCCAGGGGCATGACGGGCACGAGCTGGTCGTCCCCGATGCTGCCGTCGGGCCAGCCCATGTCGTAGGCGGTCTGGCGGACCTCCTCGAAGCCCACCCGCTGGGCGAGTTCGATGTAGCCGAGGTTGTTGGAGAACTGCGTCGCCTGGGTGAGCGACATGATGCCGCCGGGCGAGTTGCCCGCGTTCTGGATCCGGGTGCCGTTGATGGTCTGCGGGCCGCGCCCGTCCACCGTCGTGTTCAGACCGATGCCCTGCTCCAGAGCGGTCGCCAGCACGTACGGCTTGAACGCCGACCCGGCCTGGGCCCGGCCCAGGAACGAGCTGTCGTACTGGTTCGCGTTGTAGTCGTGCCCGCCGTAGAACGCGACGACCTCACCCGTCGCCGGGTCGACGGTGCTGATGCCGATGTTGACGCCCTCGGGAAGATCGTCCTGGGACACGGTGTCCTCGACCGCCTGGTACGCGGCCTCCATCATGTCCTCGTCGAACGTGGTGACGATCCGGTAGCCCTGCCGGTTGACCATGTCCTCGGTGAAGCCGAGCCGGTCGAGCTCGTTCATCGCCTCCTGGAGCATGTAGCCCCGGTAGCCGCTGAGGTCGGCCCCGGCGCTCGGACGCTCGGGCTCGGGCGCGGGGAACTCCATCGCGTCGGCCTCGGCCTGGGTGATCGCCCCGGTCGTGACCATGCCGTCGACGACGTACTGCCAGCGCTGCTCCATCTCGGGCGTGGTTTCCACGTTCGCCTGGCCGAAGGGCGTCGGCTGCTGGATGGCCGCGGCCAGGAACGCGGCCTCCGCCGGGGTGAGCTCGTCGACGTCCTTGTGGTAGTACGCCTCCGCTGCGGCCTGGATCCCGTACGCCTGGCGGCCGAAGTAGATGGTGTTGAGGTACTGCTCCATCACCCACTCCTTCGTCTCGCTCTGGTCGATCTTGATCGCGATGATGATCTCCTGGATCTTCCGCGCGACCGTCCGGTCGTTGGAGACGCCCTCGAAGTAGTTGCGGACCATCTGCTGGGTGACGGTGGAGCCGCCCTGGACCTGTTGGCCGGTGATGGTCGACCAGACCGCACGCGTCGTTCCGCGCACGGAGACGCCCGGTTCTGTCCAGAAGCCGCGGTCCTCGGCCGAGATGACGGCCTCGACGACGTGCTCCCCGCCAGCGGTCATCTCGTCGTAGGAGATGATCTCCCGGTGGGTGCCGCGCTCGGCGAACATCGTCTCGCCGTCGGAGAAGTAGAAGGTGGAGCCCTGCTCGACCGCGTCGGCCTGGGCCGCGTCGGGGACCTCGACCGTGGAGTAGAAGTAGGCGAACACGCCGCAGCCCGCGATGACGCCGACACCGACGAGCACCAGGCACACGCGCAGGATCCGCCACCACAGCGGAGCCTTCCTGCCCTTCTTCTTCCCCTTGCCCGCCGCCTCGGGCCTGTTCTTCGTGGCGACGGCGCCGACGGCCGCCTCGGCGGTCGGCCCCTGTCCTTCAGCCTGACCCGGGCCCTGGCCCGGGGCCCCGGACTCGGCCTGACCCGACGCCTGGGACGCGGCCGCGTCCGGGGGCGGGAACGCCATGGTCGACATCCGCTGGGGGGAGGGCCACATCGACTCCTCCTCCACCGGCTGGATGGGCCGTGTGGAGGGCCCTGCCTCGGACGCGGCCTCGTCGGAGGACGGGGGCTCCTCCGAGGACGACGCGTCGCTTTCGGGGTTCGGAGCCTTCGCGGGGGACGACGGGGGCACCGTGCGCGCCTCGTCCGCGGCGGCGACGTCGGCGGCGCCCCCGGTCTCCTCTGACCCGGACGTGTCGGCCGCGTCGCTTTCGTCCGCGCTCTCGTCCGTCGCGGAGGACGGCGCGTCCTCCCCGTCCGGGCCGCCCGAGGGGTCGGGGTGGACGTCGTCTCCGGAGGGCCCGAAGCCCTGGTCCTGGAGGGTCTGGGCGACGCGCTCACGCAGGAAGGACCCGCTGGTCTTGAAGACCCCGGGGTCGTGCTCGGATCCGGCTTCGGGTTCCGCCACGTCCGCGGAGGGTTGATCCTCCCCGGTGGCGGGTAGACCGCTCTCCGAGGTCGTCTGGTTGGACAGCTCTTCGGCAGAGGTGTTCGTCTCCGGCGTGTCGGTCTCAGGACGCTGTCCATCCGCCCCGCGCTCGCCGTGTGTGCTCTCGCTCAGTTCCCCGCCCCCATGGCAAATCACGTCCGGCACGGTGCCGTCCTGTATTTGACGCGCCTGTGCCCCGGATCGGTTCGGTAAGAATCAGGACTGATGCGGTGACTCGGGGAATAAAGCCACGTTCGCTCAACCCTCTCCCACACGATACCGGGGCGTAACAGCGCGGCCGCCGGTCAGCCGACCAGGGCCGAAGTTCTTACTGAAGGCTTAACATTCAGCGGCGTGTCACACCACACGTTCGAGGACACGCATGGAACCGACCGCGCGCACCTCCTTGAACACGCCCGAGTCCAGGGCCCGGCAGTAGATGTTGTACGGGGGTCGGCCGCCGTCCGCGGGGTCGGGGAAGACGTCGTGGATCACGAGCGCACCGCCCGGAGCGACGTGCGGGCTCCAGGACGCGTAGTCGGTCTGGGCCGCCTCCTCGCTGTGACCGCCGTCGATGAAGAGCATCCCGAGCGGGGCGCCCCACACGGCGGCGACCTCGGCCGACGCCCCGACGTGCGCGATCACCTCGTCGTCCAGCCCGGCCTGGGTGATCGTGCGGCGAAAGTGCGGAAGGGTGTCGAATTTCTCCGTGACCCCGTCCACGAGGGAGGAGTCGTGATACTCCCAGCCCACCTGGTGTTCCTCGGATCCCCGGTGGTGGTCCACGGTGTGAATCCGCCCACCGGTCCGGCGAGCGGCGGCGCCGAGGAAGACGGTGGACTTTCCGCAGTAGGTTCCGATCTCCACGATCGGGCCGAGGTGCGCGTAGGCGAGCGCGGTCTCGTAGAGCGCGGTGCCTTCGTCGGTGGGCATGAACCCCTTCGCCGCCTCCGCGGCCGCCAGAAGTTCGACAGGAATGGTCGTCATGCCTCGATTCTCCCAGGCCGGGGCGGACGCCCCCGACCGGGCCTCTGGTTGTCCACAACCGTTCCCATGGTGAGCGGAACCGCGCAGCGGCCCCTGGCCCCCTGTGGTGAGGTGGGCGGGAGGGTGTCCGGCGGTGCTGTACCGGGAGGGTTGGCGGCGGATCCATTGGGGTGAGGTGGGCGGGAGGGTTGGCGGCGGTGCCCCTGGGGTGAGGTGGGGCGAGGAGAGTGCCCGGCCGACCCTCTGTGGTGCTGTACCGGGAGGGTTTCCGGCGGGCCCCCTGTGGTTATGCACCCGCGACGGTGACCCTCGAACCCCCTGTGGCCAGGCGCGCGGGGGACGCTCTGCCCAACCCCCCTGGGGCTGAGCGGGCAGGGGTGCTTTGCGCAACCCCCTGTGGTGCTGTGCCGGTCAGGCCTCCCTAACCCCCCTGGGGCTGAGCAGGGCAGGGATGCTTTGTCCAACACCCCCTGTGGTCCTGTACCAGTCGGACCTCCCTAACCCCCCTGTGGTTGGGCGGGCGGGGAGGGTGTAGACCCCCTTTCCGGTGACGGGTGTGCG
>NZ_JBITHK010000024.1:0-34737 GCF_044457925.1 Nocardiopsis sp. NPDC050513
CCCTGCTGAAGGAGGCGGACCGAGCAGAGGAGGCCGAGGGCTGGTACCGGAGGGCGGCCGAACAAGACGACGTCAGCGCGATGTTTAACCTCGGGGTCTTGCTGGCACAGGCGGGCCACACCAGGAAAGCCGAGGCCTGGTACCGGAAGGCCGCTGAACAAGACGACACCCACGCCATGGTCAACTTCGGAAGGCTGATGGAGGAGGCGGGCCGGGCGGAGGAGGCCGAGAACTGGTACCAGCGGGCCGCTGAACAAGACGACACCCACGCCATGGTCAACCTCGGGACCTTGATGGAGGAGGCGGACCGAGCAGAGGAGGCCGAGGGCTGGTACCGGAGGGCGGCCGAACAAGACGACGTCAGCGCGATGTTTAACCTCGGGCTCCTGCTAAGCAAGGTGGGCTGTACTGAGGAAGCTGAACCTTGGCTTCGGAAGGCCGCTGAGCGTGGCGATGCCGACGCGATGGCCGTCCTCGCGCTCTTGCTGCTTCTGTCCGACCGCGCGGAGGAGGCCAGCCCGTGGTTGCGACAGGCCGCCGACGCAGGCGACACCAACGCGATGTTCTTCCTCGGGGCTCAGTTGGAGGAGGCGGGTCAGGAAGAAGAGGCCGAAGCCTGGTACCGCAAGGCCGCCCAGCAAGGCGACACCCGCGCGATGAACAACCTCGGGGACCTGCTGGCGGAGACAGGACGGGTGGAGGAGGCCGAAGCCTGGCGGCAGCGGATCCAGGAGATAGAGGGTGCTGAGTGAGCATCACTGTGGCGTCGGGATGTGCTCGGCCGCTGCTGGCTTGACCGGTTTCTGACCTCCGATAAGTGAGGGTCGGCGGTAGGTGTCAGTGTTGCGCTGACGATCGGGTGGGGCGTCCGGTCGCCCGGCGACTCGCGCGGGCGTGCGCGGACTGGCGGGTGATCCCCATCGCGGCGCCGATCCGCGCCCACGAGGCGCCCGCCGCGTGCGCGGCCGCCAGCGCCCGGTCCTCCAAGCGCTCCTGTTCGGCGCGCATCTGCCTCAGCAGCGTGACCACGGCCAGGTGCCCGCCGGTATCGAGGCGCTCATCCTCCAGAGCGGCCGCGACCAGTTCGGCGGCCGGGGCCGTGACCAGGCGAGCGCTCCAGTCCAGGGCGGCCTGGCCGGTGGCGTACCGGGAGGTGAGGTACTCGGCCGGGCCCATCACCAGCGGGTCCTCCTCCCCGACCGCGTCGCTGTCAGCGTTGGGCTGACGCAGTAGGCGGGCGACCCCGCGTTCGTGCACGGTCTTGGCGATGTCGGCCGCTTCCACACGCTCGGCCAGGTGCTCCAGCAGGGCGTCGGCTAGCGCCCCGGTCCGGCCGCCGGTGGTGTGCGGATCGGTGATCGGGGTCAGGTGGTCGGTCACAGCGTCCTCCAGCCCCCACCGGTCGTAGCGGTCGTAGCGGGCCAGCCCTCCCGACAGCGACAGCGCCACCGCGGCGACGGCCAGGGCGCGGCGGCCGTGGTGGCGCCGAAGGTCCACCCGCTCGTCGGCCGGGAGGCGCTCGCGCACCGAGGCGGTGGTGGGGCCGTCGACCCAGGACAGGGTCCAGCCTCGGTCAGCGGCGTCGTAGGTGGCTTGGGCGTGGCAGCCGGGGTGTTCGGCTGCCAGGGTGGCCGCGAGACGGCGGAGGGTCTGCGATCGACTCATGCTGTCAGTCTAAGACTGACAGCATGTCTTTGTCAGCCTTGGGCTGACGCGCTTTTCCGCGAATTCTGGCCCCTGATAAGTGAACCTTCCCGGAGGTTGGCCGCACCGGAACGCCCCTGGGGGGCGGCGACCCGGCTTCGCACCCGCCCCCACGCGCCCACCGCCCTCCTCACCGGCCCTGAACCGGGAACACCATCCCAGCCATTGCCGGAGAACCTCCGCTGCCCTTTCGCGCCTACTTGGTTCGCCCCCTACCCGAGACGCGGGCCCTTGCGCTGGGCGGTTGTGCCCGCCGGTACGCGGCGCGCGGCCGACTGGGAATCCGAACGAGCTCCCGGGGTCGGACCTTGGGCCGCCGCACGCTTGAGCGCCGGACGCAATGGACGGGGCGCGGGGTCGCGGATGGCCAGGCCGTTGACGTATGTGATGCGCGAGCCAGGCGACTTCCGCTGGCCGACGGTGCTGGGAAGCTCCTGCTCGGGTACTGGGGACGGTTCGTGTGCGGCCATGGGGACTCTCTCCTTCAACGGGCAATGGGCCGAACATACTGCCCGCGCGGCCCGCTCCGGATCCTTCCCGAAGGTTGGCCACCCCCACGAGACACAGCGTGAGGAACATCGGAACGAAAACCCGCGCTCAGGCAGGCCCACGGGCGCTGGCCGCTGGCTGGGCCGGCCGCGAACCCGGGCACAAGAAAGCCCCCGCAACGATCCGTTGCGGGGGCGAGTGTGTCCCGGTTCAAAGGCGCTCGCGGCGGTGCTTGGCCACCGCCGCCCAGGACCAGCGCGGCGGTTCGGGCACCCGCTCCACACGCGTGACCGCGCTCAGCCGGGCCCGCCACGGGCGGGCGTGGTGGGTGTCCTCGTGGTCGTGGCCGTCCAGCCACAGGTGGTGGCTGCTGTAGTCGGTCAGACTCCCGGTCACCACGTTCCCGGTGTCGGTTTCGACGACGACCTCGGTGTGCAGCTCCAGCCGTTCCAGGGCGGCGAGGGTGTCGGTTCGGGTCACGGGCGTCCTCCCATGCTCGTTGGGGACAGGGTCAGCGGTGCAGGGCGGGCGGGCTTTCGGCGAGACGGCCCGTCCCGTCCTTCGGTCGCGGTGGGTGACCACGGCCGGGGCCGGGCGGGAATGTGTCGTTGCCTCAGCCCCGCCCCGGTCCCCGGGATCCGGGCCTGTGGCGGGGGTTTGCCTCACCTGAAAAACGGGTGGAAGCACGCGAATAGTGACGAAGCGGGCGAGACATCGGTGTGGATGTCTCGCCCGTCGTTTCGGTGACGCTGGGTGTTCTCAGGCGGTGAGCTGCCAGCCCTTGCGCTTGGGCAGCGGCTCGATGACCTCGGCCTCGGCCAGGTCGTCCAGGGCCCGCGACACGGTGGCCCGCGAGCACTGCTCGGCCTCCATCACGCGCTGCTCGATCTCGCCCCGGCGCAACGACCCGTGCTCGATCAGCGTGGCCAGGACGGCCCGGGCCGCACCCGACCACGTCGCCAGCAGCTCCTCGTGGGGGTCGCGGTTGGCGGCCGCGAGGATCCCGAGCCCGAGGTCGGTGTCGGTGAGCAGCGCCGGGTCGATGTCGGGGATCTCGAACAGCGTCGGCCCGGTGATGTTGGGCAGCGCCATCTCGGTGTCGGTGGCCTCGCGGGCGGCCGGCACCCGCCCGGACTCATAGGCCCGCAGCCGCTCTTCGGCGTTGGCGACCTGCTGCTCGGCGATCTCGTGACGGCGGCTGTACAGGCCCTTGGTTCCGGCGTCGAAGGCGCCCGCCGCGAGCGGGTCCAGCTCCTGGGGAGCGTGTTCGAGCGCGGCGTCCATCTGTGCGGCGGTGGTCTCGCTGGGAGCCCACGCCGCCTTGAACGGGGCCTCGCGGCCGCTGTCGACCAGCCCGACGCCGGTGATCTTGGGCAGCGTGGACGGATCGAGCGGGATGTCGGCGATCATCGTCGACTGGTTGCGCGAGACCCGCAGCGCCACCGTGTTCCCGGCAGTCGCGGAAGAGCGGACCGCGTCGTCGCCGCCGAAGGTCTGCAACCCGTAGATCTGGCTGGCGTAGACGGCCTGGACACCGGCGGCGCGGCCCTCACGACCCACCCGACCCCATCGCTCGGCGTTGCCAGGGTTGATGACGACGTGGCACTCGTCCACGATCACCACGATCCCCGGCCGCTCCTTCGACGGCGTGAACCCCGAGACCTTGAGCCGTGCGGAGTTCTCCAGGCCACGGGCCTCGATCACCTCGATCAGCCCGTCCAAGATGGCGTCCCACGTGCCGGGGTCCTTGCCCACCGACCAGTGCGCCCGGTCGAAGATCCGCGGGGACGACCCGCCGTTCTTCGGGTCCAGGTAGATGACGATCGTGTTCTGCGTCTGCCAGATGCCCAGCGCCAGGGCGTCGATCAGCCCCGACTTACCGGAGCCGGTGGACCCGGCCACGAACCCGCCCCAGATCGAGTCGGCGGTGTACAGGCGCCACAGGGCTTCGCCGTCGCCGTCGGCGTAGGGGCCCATCCGGATCGACACGTCGTCGCCGTCCACGACCAGGCGCTCGCCCTCCAACGGGACCTTCTGGGTGAGCATCCCGACGGTGACGACCTTGACGTCCAGGATCGAGGAGTCCGGCTTGGGGTCGTCCTCGGTCGGCTCGACCTGCTCGATGAGGATGTCGGCCTCCGAGACCCCCAGGGCGGTGGCGATGTAGCCCTGCGCCGCCCGCACCGAGGTGATGGTCTGGCGCCCGGGCACCAGGTGCAACCGGCCGCGCACCCCGTAGGACTCGTCCACCAGGTCGGTGAGCTTGGTGCCAGGCAGCGCGCCGTTGCCGTTGGCCACGCGGGTGCGCCACTTGCGGGCCACCACGTGCTCCCCCGGCGGGGGCGGCGGTGCGACCGCTTCGTCCACGGCCGCCAGGACCCGGGGCACCCGGTGGTGTGCCCAAAACCGGCTCCCGAGGGCGAGCAGCGCCAGGAGGCCGACCAGCCCGGACCACCACCAGGCGGTGAGCGTGGACGGCTGAATGAGGATGACGGCCATCAGCCACACCCCGGCCGCGGCCGCGCACACCCTCGCGTGGGCGGGGTCGACCTCGGCCCACTCCGAGGCGAGCTTCGTCGCGCGGTGCTTGCGGGCCTTGACGGTGCGCAGGATCCGCAGCGCCGCCCACGCGCCGGTGCCGGTGGCCAGAGCGAGCACCAGGGCGTGCGTGCCCGAGACCGCCGCGGCCCGCGCGGCGACCACTCCGGCGGCCAGCACGAGGCCGCCGACCTTCCACGGGTAGAACTGGGCAGCCATGTGGACCCGCAGGCTGTTCTCGCCGGGGCGGAAGATCGCCTTCCATCCGGCCGCGATGATCGCGCCCACACCCTCACTCTTGAAGGTGCGCGGCTCCTGGTGCGTGGGCTGCTGCCCGAGGGCGGCCAGCACCTCGGGCGGCAGGGCGGGCGCGACCGGGGCGGCCGTGGGCGGGGTCTTCTTCGACTTCTTGGCCACGACGGGCTCCTTCCAGATCAGTTACTGTGCGTGCCCGAACCCGGGGCGGGGGCGGGATGTCTCGTTGCCTCACCCCCGCCGCAGAGCCCTGGATCAGGGCCTGTGGCGGGGGTTTGCCTCACCGAAAATCGGTAGATAATTCGCAGCCGGGGACAAACGTCATGAGACATCGTGAGAGAACGTCTCACTGATGCCTCATCACGTTCGGTCACCGAAAACGGGCATGAAGGGGGCCGCCCCCGCACGCGGGAGCGGCCCGTGGAACGGCGTCCGGCGTCAGCGGCTACCGGCCACCGAGCTGGTAGCCCTTGTCGGCGGCCTGGCCGCGGGAGGCCTCGTAGGCCTCCTGGACCGCGCGGTTGACCTCTTCGAGCTTGGCGCGGGCCCGGATGGCCTGAGCGATGTAGGCGGTGCCCAGGTCCCGTAGCGTCGCGAGCTCGGAGGTGACCTCGGTGCCCATGTCGGCGGACCGCATCTGGCCTTCGACGATCTCCAGCATCTGGTTGCCCTGCTTGACCAGGGAGCCGATGCCGGTGATGGTCTGGGCGTGGGCGTCCAAGCCGGAGGCGTCGCTGTAGCGCAGCGAGGAGTTGCCGTTGGTGGCGACGGTGTTGCCGTTGCCGATCTGCGTGCTCATGGTGTTCCTCTCGGTGTGACGGTCAAGGGGCCGGACCGGCGGTCCGGCCCCGGGGTTCGGGTGTGGGTCAGTGGGAGGCGGTGCGGGTGGCGCGCTCGTGCGCGATCAGCGCGGTGATCGCGGCGTCGACCTCCTCGGAGGTCATCGCCCCGATGGCCTCGGTGTCGGGGGCATAGCCGGCGGTGGCGAGCATGGTCATCAGCACCATGCGCCGGTGCGGCAGCGGCGGCTTGACGGTCTCCTCATCGGGGGTCAGCAGCACGACGTCCGACCCCGGCCGGGACTCTTCTTCGGTGACCGTCGACGACGTCGTGGTCGTGGTGGTGCGCCTGGAGGTCCGGCGGGGCCGGGCACCCCCGGGGCCCCCGGCGTCGGCCGCGGGCGGCTCCTCGGGGGTGAGCCCTTCGTCCTCGTCGACGATCTCGGCGTCGATCACGTCGTCGGGCATCGGGTCGCCCTTGCGCCACCCCCACCGTGCGGTAAACCCCTCACGCTGCTCGCGACGTGCGCGAGCAGCGGCTTTGCGCTCGGGCTTGGTGGCATGGCGATTGGCCCGCCAGGCGTCCAGGTCCTCGCAGGCGTCCAGGTAGCAGTGCCGCAGCACCATCTTCAGGCCGCCCCGCAGGTCCGGGTCGGCCTGAAGGCGCCGCCGCTCGCGTGCGGCCTTCTCCCGCAGCTTCGCCATCCGGTAGGCGTGGCTCGGTGGGGTCCGGCCGGTGGCCATGTGCCCGAAGTCCAGGGCCGCGTTCTTGACGAAGAAGGCCGCCACCGCGGCCAGGATCAGCATCTCCACGTCTCACCTCACCAGCCCAGCAGCGGGCCGAAGATGTTGGTGCCCGCCCCCGCCAGGGAGGTGACGACGGACCCGCCGACACCGCCCACGGCGCCGCCGGCGGCCAGGATGACCACGGGCAGGCAGATCGCGGCCCACTGGCCGTGCTGGTCCAACCTGCGGTCGTTCCACACGTCGATGGCGACCATGACCAGGAAGAACACCGCGATCGCGGCCAGGGCGGACGCGGCGGGGATGGGCTCGGGGAACAGGCCCAGGACGAAGTCCAGGACCCACAGGATCAGGCTGGTCGCCCACCCTCCGAGGAAGGAGAAGGCGAACAGGGCGCCCCCGGCCACGGCGAAGAACGCCGCGATCGACCAGTGGGCCTTCTTGCGCAGGAACCAGAACAGGCTCAGGCACAGCGCGGCACCGATGGTGTACATCGAAGGAACTCCTCTCGTCAGTCGAGTCTTGGCAGGTCAGAGCATGAATGCGGCGGAAACGGCGGTCAGGGCGACCACGGCCCACACGGTGGCGTGGCGGGCCGGGGAGCGCAGCACCCAGATGAGGAAGTGCAGCAGGCTGATCACCCCGATCGCGGGGGCGGCGTAGCCGCGGGCGGCGGCCCGCCACAGGCCCTGCTCGGGCAGGTGGTCGCCCTTCATCACGAAGTCCCACTCCTCCTTCAGGGAGGGCTGGCGCTCGCGCCACACGTCCGGCGGGCGGAACGTCACCCCGAGCCACTTGATGGCGCGCTCGGCCTCAGCGGCGCTGCGGCTCTCCACGGCCACCAACGCGGTCTCCTTCGTGGTCTCGGTGCTGGTCGGGGTGGTGTCGGGGGCCGTGGGTTCCGCGCCCTGGTCCTGCTCGGGCGCGGGGGCCGGCACCCGCACCGGGGACTCGGCCCGGGGCTCCGGAGCGGGCCCGGCCGTCCGGGCCGCGGGCGCCTTCGGCGCCGCCGTGGGCGGGGCCTGGGTGCCCAGGACCGCCCCGGCCAGCTCCTCGGGCAGCCCGGCCGGGGCCGCCGCGGCGGCCTTGCCCGGACTCGGGGCGGGGCCGGATGGCACCGCCGACAAACGCGGGGCGTCCTCGGGACGGCGGCCGCGCGCCGGGGCGCGGCCAGTGGTGGTGTTCAGCGGGACCATCGGCCCCTCCCATCTGTGAGCGTGTGTGCAGGTCAGGCGTCGAACAGCGCGGGCTGCACGACGTCGTCGTCGGGGTGGTGCTCGGTCAGGTGCTCGTCCGCCTGGTCGACGGCGAGCGGGCGGGTGCGCAGGATGTCGCCGCGCCACCCGCACGAGCACTGGGGCCAGTGCAGGACCCACTCGGGGACCGGCACCGGCCGGACCTCGATGCGATGCCTCACGCGGCCGCCTCCAGGAGCTGGTCGGCGTGGGCGCACCCGGTGGGGCACATCCGCCCGTTCGAGGTGGGCAGGCACACGTCCCACAGCCGCCCGCACCCGGTACAGGTGCATCGGGCCAGGTAGGCGCGGGCCAGCGACCGTTCACGGGCCGGACTCAAGGGGCGGACCGGGCGGGCCGCCGAACGGCGGTAGAGGTTCGCGGTGCGAACCCCGGCCACGTTCCCGGCCCGGGTGGACCGCCACTTGAGCTGGCCGGCCACCTCCAGGCCCGCGATGCTCAAGCCCTCGGCCCTCAGTTGGGCTTTGGTGCGCAGGTCCGGGTCGAAGAAGTGCGACCAGCCCCACGGGAACGTGGGGACGCCGAAGCGTTCGCCGGTCGGATCGAGAAAGCGGGCGGGGGAGGTGGCGGCCACGTGTATCTCCTTCCTGGTCATAAGGGGTCAAGGGCCGCCACGCCGATGCTGTGACGGCCCGGTTCGGCCCCGGCCGGTGGGCGGGGCGCGGGGAGCGTGGGATCGGTGTTGGATCGGGTCCTCCTTTCGAGGTCAGGGGGTGTGCGGATGGGCGTGGGGCCGCTCGCACGAAGAGGCGCTCGCAGGCGCGGAAGCCTTTGCGTCGCCATCTGGTGCGTCACGGGACCCCGGAGTGGTGAGCAGACCCGCCCCGTCCGGCGGTCGGGGCGGGTCTGCTCACCCGCCGGAGCGGGTGGGCCCGCCCCCACCTCGTTGGTGGGGGCGGGCGGTCGGTCACTGGTCGGTCTGGTCTGTGGTCGTCACATCGGACGGGAGGTAGCCGTGCTCCTTGAGCCAGTTGCGGTGCTTGCGCACCGCGGTGCGGGACAGGTCCAACTGGTCCGCCAGGGCGGTGTTGGTCACCGTGGAACCCAGCCCGTTCCGGGGGTCGCGGATGGCCTCCAACACGCGCAGGCAGTTGCCCGTGGGCTGGGGCTGCTCGTACTGGTCAGCGGTGGTGGAACCCCCCTGGAACCCGTGGGTTCCACCCGGGGTTCCACTCGCTTCGGACGGGGTGCCGGTCGGGTCGTGCGGGCCCTGTGCCAGAGCCGCGGTGCCGCCCTCGGTGGGCGGCTGGGAGCGGTTGAGCATGGCGGCCAGGGCGTCGGTGCCCCGGTCGGCCAGCGCGGCGATCTGCTCATCGGCCAGTCCCGCGAGGATGCTGCGCAGCCGCTCGGACTCGCTCTGCTCGATGTGCGCGGGGTCGACTTCCTGGCGGGCCGGGGCGGTGGGCGCGTCCTCGGGCGTGGGGATGTGCGCGCCGGCGGCCCGGGTGCGCAGCTCCTCGCGCGCCCGCTCCCAGTCCGAGCCCTGCCACTCCTTCACGTTGGAGCGCACCGTCTCGGTGACCGCGACCGACACCTTGGCCGCCGACCAGGACGACACGGCGGCCGCGAGGGCGCCGAGCACGCCGATCAGTCCCAGCCACCCGGTGGCCACGACCAGCCCGGCCAGGTTGACCAGGACCGAGACGGCCAGCAGGACGAGGATCTGCCGTCCCATGAACACCAGCGCGGCCTTCCCCTCGCGGGAGAGGGTCTGGCCCTTGTGGCGTTCGGCCAGCGTGGCGCGCTGGGAGATCAGCCGCACCACGCGCATGGTCAGCACCACCTCAGCGGCGGCCGCGACCAGAGGGGCGGTCCACCACGTCAGCGAGGTGAGGGCGACCAGCAGCGCGGCGATGCCCACCGCGCTCAAGGCGGACCCGACGATGGCGTTGACGAACTCCTCGCGCCGCCAGCCGCGGACCGCGCGGGTCAGCGCGGTGGCGGCGGCGGCCGGGGAGGCCGCGGCCTCGAACTCGCGGATCGTGGCCAACTGGGCGGTGGCCTCGTCGGCGTCGGCCAGGCCCTCGGCCACAGCGCGCTCCGAACGCGCGGTCACCGCGGTGGCGCGGTGGCGGCGCTGGGCGATCTGGTCCAGCAGCACCTGGTGGGCGTCGCGGGCGACCAGGCGCTCGCGCTCGAAGTCGAGCTGGATCTTGGCGCGGGCGGTGGCGTCACGCTCGGCGTTGAGCGTGGCCAGGGCGTTGGGGTTGGCGGTGGGGGTGTCCAGGTGGGCGGTGTCGACCTCGGCCAGGTCGGCGGCCGCTTTGGCCTGGGCGGCGTAGGCGGCCACGACCTGGGTCAGGTCCACAGCCGGGGACTCCTCGACCGGCGCCCCGGCGGGGTGCGGCTTGTTCTTCTTGCGCGGCATGGTCAGCCCTCCTTCTTCGGGGCGCGGCGGGTGCGGGCGGGTTCGGGCAACTCGTGTTCGGTGTGGATCAGGACGGGGCCGCCGGTGGCGGCCAGGAGCAGCACGGGGACCGCGATCGTGACGAGGACGGCGGCGGCGATGACCAGGGCGATCATCGGGTCGCCCCGCAGACGCACACGTACACGCCGCGGAAGACGTCCCACTCCATCTCGGCCCCGCAGTGGGTGTAGACCACGCCGGGAGCCCAGATCAGGAAGTCGCACCTCATGCGGCCGCCCCCCGATCGGCGTAGTCGTCGGCGATGGGCCACAGGCCGGACCCGTCGACCGGGACCAGGGCCAGCAGCTGGGTGCGCAGCTCCTCGGACGGGGTCGGGTACCGGTCGGCCAGCACGTCGTCGATGGCGTACACCCGGGGGCGGGCGGTGGGGGTGTCGGCCAGCCCGACCAGACGGGCGTCCTCGACCACCGTCTGGTCCAGGACCCGGGCGGCCTCGGCGGGGTCGTCCCACCCGTCCTCACCGGTCAGCGCCTCGTGCACGTCCCAGGACGGGTGCTCGAACGGGTCGGCGGTGGTCAGCTCGGCCGCGCCGGTTTCCCAGAAGGTCGGGGAGTGCTCGCGGATGGCGAGCAGCTCCTCGATGGCCTCCAGCGGGTCGCGGTAGGTAGGCTCGTCGTCGTACATCTGCGTGTCCTCCTGGTCAGGATGGGTGTGGGTGTGCGAGAGCCCGCCCAGGGCCGGAATCCCGGGGCGGGCTCGTCTGGTGTTCGGTCCTGGTCAGGCCAGGCCGAGCGCGGCGGCCGCGGTGGCGTGCACCGTCACGGTCTCGATCGAGTAGCTGACCGCGTCGCCCTGGTCTTCGATCTCCTCACGGACCCGCATCAGCCGGGAGGCCTCTTCCTCGCAGGTCAGCGCGGCGATCACGGTCGTGGTGGTGTCCTCGTACTCGCCCGACTCGCGCACGAGCAGGTGGACCTGGAACGGGGTGTCGGGGGCCGGGTTGGTCATGGTGGTCTCCGGCCAGCGGTACTGGGGTGGCACCGTCGGCATCGCGTGTGTGGTGGTCACGGAATCCTCCTGGCGAAGGTGGGGCGGGGGTCAGGCGGCGGGCGCGTCCAGCGCGGCGTCAGCGGCCAGAGCGCGGCGGACGATCATCCGCAGGTCCTCAGGCAGGGTCGCCTCGTCCACGTAGCCGGGGACGGTGTAGGCGGCGCGGATCTCGGCGATGGTGTGCTCGGCCGCCCGCAGGTCGTTGGCGGTGTCCTGGGCCGTCTCGGTGAGGTCCTCGACCCGGTCGGTCAGCCTGCGGGCGGCATCGGCCAGGTGGTCCACGAGCAGCCCGGCGCGGCGTCGGCGGTGGGTCAGGCGCATAGATGTCCCCTCTCGGTGCTGTGTGGGTGTGGTCAGGCGGCCAGCGCTATGCGGCGGGCTCGGCGAGCCCGGTAGGCCGCGCGGCGGCGGATACGCGGGTCGGTGTGGGAGAGCAGGAGCTGTTGCACCTGCTGCTTCGCGGCCTGGTGGACCGCGCTGATCCGCGAGGCCCACTTTGTGGCGAGGCGGGCGGCGACCTGGTCGTCGTCCAGGACGTGGGCGAGGTCGGCGTGCGCGGCCTGGGCCTGTTCCTCGCGGGTCGGGACGGTGTC
Source organism: Nocardiopsis sp. NPDC050513 (assembly GCF_044457925.1). Classification (NCBI taxonomy): domain Bacteria; kingdom Bacillati; phylum Actinomycetota; class Actinomycetes; order Streptosporangiales; family Nocardiopsidaceae; genus Nocardiopsis; species Nocardiopsis sp. NPDC050513. The sequence continues at coordinate 11,777 of NZ_JBITHK010000024.1, forward strand.
CTCGTCGTGGGGGTGATCCGGGAGAACCGTCTGGGGGGCGTCGGGGGCGGTGTTCTCGCCGTAGATGACGACCTGCGGGTCGTGCTCGGCGTGGGGGTTGGTGGGGGCGGGGGCCTGGTCGGTCTCGGCTCGGGCGTCAGCCCACAGCTCGGCGACGAACTCGTCGTGGCCGGCGGTGCGCATCAGCTCGTAGGCGGACCGGCCGGTGATGTCCTCGATCGCGTGGGCGATGTCCCAGTCGGCGCGGGTGGTGCCGCCGTGGTTGAGCACGCGGAGCACGTCAGCGCGGGTGGTACCGGTGGCGGCGACAACCTTGTCGAGCAGCAACACGAGGCTTCCCCTCCATCAGCCTTGCTTATATAAGCTAGCATGACTAAGCACAGTTGGGGTTGTCAAGTGCCCTCAACTACTTATCTCTGATGAGTTAGTTAGGTAGGGTCAGATCATGAGCACGCCACAGCAGCCGTACATGCGCGTCCTCCAGGACCTGCGAGAAGAGCTGTCCGCAGGTCGACTTCGCCCCGGAGACAGGTACCCGAGTATCAACACGCTGGCCCGCAACCACGATGTGGCCACCGTGACCGCCCGCCGTGCACTGGAGAAGCTCCGCGACGAGGGACGCGCCGCCTCACAGCAAGGGGTCGGGTGGTTCGTCACTGACCCCAGCTCTGCTGAGCCGACCGTAGAAGACCGTCTCCAGGAGCTCACCGACCGGTTGGCGCACCTTGAAGACGAGGTCGCCGCACTGCGAAGGCGGGCCTCAGCGTGATCGCTCGATTTCATATAGCCAGGATCACTGGACATCGTCGCTGCGCCCAGAGGACAGGACCGGACACCGCTGACACGACGGATGTCCCCACCAGCGAGGAAACATGCCTTCTTCCCCCACCCCCATGCCGAATAGGGCGTTGGCCCTAGCCCGACAGGAGATTGGGCTTTCCCGTGCACAGCTCGCCCGGCGTGTCGCCGCAGCCTCCCAGGGCAGGATCACCAGCGAATCCGCAGACAAGGCCCTGAAGAGGATCGAAAGCGGGCAGGTACAGTCCCCCACGGACATCTACCGCCAGTTGATCAGCGAGGTTCTCCGCACCTCCCCGACTGTGCTCTTCGGCTCGCCACGGCAAGAGAGCGAAGGACCCCAAGCGGGACAGTTCATCGCATCGTGCCGCAAGTATGTCCCGATCAAGGTGGACTCGGCCGTGGCCGATCAGATCATTCGATGGCCGGAGATGATCGCTTACAGCATCGGTGGTGTTGACTGTGCACGCACCAAGCTGCCCTGGCCGCATGACCCGCATGCACTGGTGATCGTGACCGCCTTCCCGTTCGGCGTGGTCGTGGCCGAACTGCGTGAAACACACACGTTCGCCAACTTGGCTGATCTGGCGGTGTGGCGACACATGAGCTACGTGACGGATCGCCCCCGCATTGAGGCTCTTCTACGATCCGTGTGGCCGTCCATTAGCAGCTCTCCGGAGTACGTGTTGGGAACTTGGTGGCTTGCTCAGTCCCCATGGAACGACCGTGACCTGGACACGGCGGTGCGCATCATGAGCACGCCATCCGCACTCTTGCGCCGCCAAGGGGAGCCTACGATCGAGCAGCTTCGGGCAGGAGCCGAGATCGCGGAACGCACCGCTTGGCAGACCGGGTTCGAGGCCGGCAACGGTCTGGTGGAATTCGGGGTCCCGGGAGTCTCCGTTGGCTATGCGAGCTGGTCAGGTGTCGCATACGCGCCCGTGGCGGCAGACCGAGCCCTACAGCCCGACGAGCTGGGCGATTTCGAGACTCTGTGCCAAGCCCTGTGGAGCTGGTGTCACAACATCAACGCCACTGTGGAGGCCGGAGAGGATCCGCCAGTGGATCCCACTTACGGTTGGCGATGGCTGAGGGGGGTCGGAAGTCGTATCACGCGCCCACGGCCGACTGAGACGCGTCAGGTACGCGCTATGCGCGACGCCGTAATCGACACCTCAGAGCTTCGGACGATGCTTCCGACCGCCATTGACCTGCTGCGTGACGCAGCCCCGACACGCATCCTGTGACAGGAAGGACCACGGCCATGCGCCCTGGATTCAGCGACGTACTCGTAGTGGTGGACGCACAGAACGGCTTCGTGTCCTCGGCGTCTGCCCACGTCATCCCGGTCGTGGTGAACCTCGTGAGACAGTGGCACTCCGTTGGAGCCCCAGTACTGATGACCCGATACATCAACTACGAGGGAAGCCCCTACACCCGACTTCTCCAGTGGTCGAAGATGCAGTCCGTCCCGGAGATCGACATCGTCCCCGAACTCCAGCCCTACGTTGCTGACTCGCATGTCCTCGACAAGCGGATCTACACCACGTTCACGGCGGAGGGGAAGAGCCTCTTCGCCAAGCACGGGTGGAGAACCGCCTACATCGTCGGCTTGGATACGGAGAGCTGCGTTGCGCAGACGGCGGTGGGGGCGTTCGAGAACAACATCCGGCCGGTCGTCATCGAGGACGGATGTGCCTCACACGCAGGGGCCCAAGCTCACGATGCAGGCATGTTCGTCATGCGTCGCAACATCGGGTCGGCCCAGATGACCACGAGCACTGAACTGGGCCTCAACGCGCCTATGGCCCTGTAGGGGACATCTCGGATGTCCCCTTGCTGTCACCTGACCCATAACCCCACGACGCGCTAGCGTCACACGAAGAAAGGCGAGGCCCCGGCGGCAACCGGGATCCTCGCCTCCGCAGATCGAGCTGGTCGATGCCACGACCGGGACTCACACCTGAACGCTATGCCCCCATCGTACCCACCTGGTGCGACGAGGTACACGTGAGCCCCCTCGCGGTGTCGGCCTAGAAAGAGACCGACAGATGACCGACCAGGGCTCCTACGTGGCGTTGTCCGCCTCGTGGGCTGACGACCCGTGGTTCCGTTTCCCCCGCGCGTTCATCCGCGACGCCCGCCTGTCCGCCACCGCACGGGCGATCGCGGCGTGGATGGCCTCCCACAGCACCCGGTTCCGGTTCGACGTGACCACGATGATGAAGGCCAATCTCGGCGGCCGGGACAAGGTCCGCAAGGCGCTCAAGGAGCTGGAGAAGTACGGCTACCTCGTGCGCACACGCGAGCGGAACTCCGACGGAACGATGGGCCGCATCCTCTACGAGCTCCACCCCGTACCCCAGGAAAATCCCAGCTCAGCCCCAGCGCCTGAAAATCAGTCTGTGGCACCAGGGACTGAAAACCAGTCGCTGGACATGACCAGCGGAAACGCTGCAAACTCGCAGGTCGCAACCGGTGACTGGAAACCAGGGCCTGGTTTTCAGGAGGGCTATAAGAGAGAGCAACCACAGGTAGAGCAAGAGAAGAAGGAGGGGGAGGAGGGGGACGCGCGTGCGCGCGTGACCGGTGAGCCCTCTGCTGGCGACGAACCCGTGTGGGGGGTGAGCGGCGGCGCCGACTTCGTGGCTCCGACCCTGGCCTCGGCCAACCTGATCCGTCAGATCGCGGGCAAGCTCCTGCGGCCGGGTGAGGAACTCTCGGCGGAGGAGCACCAGCGTCTCGCCACCCTCGTGGAGAAGGCCCGCCCGGTGGTGGAGGCTCAGCCCGGCCTGTCGTGGGAGGAGTACGAGGCGTGGCTGAAGCAGGACTGGGTGCGCCCGGACGGTCGCCGCACGTTCAGGACCCTCCCTGGGGCGCTGGGATGGCGTCTGCTGCCCGAACAGGTCCGCAAGGTGGCCTGGCCGTGGGCGTGCGAGCAGCGCGGCGCACAGGAGCCCTCAGAGGCGCGCGGGGAACGTGACGTGCCCCAGCCGCGGGGCGGTGCCCGCACCGGCACCTGCGGCGTGCACGGCGTGCAGACCTTCGAGGGCACGTGCGCGGTCTGCGAGCGGGAGAACGCCGAAGAGGCCGAGCGGTACAAGCAGGCCGCTGCGCCGGAGGCGGCCTCCGACGTTGACGGCCCCGAGCACGAGGACGCACCGGCCCCGCCGGAGGACGTCGAGGACCCCGGCGACGAGAGCGAGGCCGAGTTCGCGGAGCAGATGCGGGCCGACCTCGCTGAGGCCGAGCGCCGCGCGGCCCAGGACCGGGAACGGGAGCTGGCCGGCCTCAAGGCGATGTTCGAGCGGACCCGTGCCGGAGCCGCGGTGGAGGAGAAGGCCCGCCTGTCCAAGCACAGGTGATCGCTCCCTGGGACGAGGGTGCGTGGGCAGGTGCTGGGCCGACCGGTCGTATCTGACCGGTCGGCCCAGCACACCACCCCTTTCCGCAGGTGTGATCCACCTCGCGGCGAACGGCCCCACACCTGCGGATGTGGGGCCGTTCGCCGTAGATCGGGGGCGTTGTCGCTCCGCCGCTCGGGGACGGACCACACTCGGAAGCTACTCCGGGAGGAGCAAGTTATATCCGAGAGTGTCTTTATCTGAAGTGCGTCGTGTTCCTTGTGTCCTGGCTGGTTCTGTTTTCGCAGGTAAGGGCTGTTCTTGGGTGTGGTCAGGGCCTTTTGGGGGCGGGGGCGCGGGTCCGGCGGGGGCTGGTGTGCGCGCAGGGATCTGCGATCCGGCACCGCAACCACAACGACCGATGAGGGAGCAGGACCCATGAGCATCAAGAAGGCCGCCGGGAAGAAGGCCGCCGCTGTCGCCCTGGTGGGGGCCGTCGTACTGGGGAGCACGGCCGCATCGTGCGGCAAGAAGTCCTCGAAGCGCTGCACGGCGCAGCCGGTCAGCGTCAGTCAGGCCGTGGCCGCCAGGTAGCCGAGAAAGTTCGGCGGAGCAGGTTTCCCCACCTCGTAAGAGGGTAGTATCTACAGTGAGGAAGTGAGGGGATGGACCCCCAGGAGCAGGCCCGTATCGACGAGATCGCCGCAGAGAACCGCCGGATTCGTGAGGAGCAGGAGCGCATCCGGCAGCAGCAGGAGGAGGAGGCCCGCCGGAACCAGCAGCAGCCCCCGGCGCACCCCTGATTGGTACGGCCAGCACCACCGGGGCGCCCGCAGCGTCGGGCGCCCCACCCCGCAAGACCGTTCCTTGAGAACTCCACAGAGAGCCAGGAGGCCAACAGTGAGCATCTTCGCAAGCATCGTTCGCAGCACCGAGGACGGAGAGCCGGACTCCGACGGGACGATCAACACGCCCCGCCGGACCGAGACGAAGCCCCCGAAGAAGTGACCCCCCGGGGGCCGCCCGCCGCTGGGTGGGTGGCCCCCGCCGGACCCGCGCCCCCGCCCCCAAGAACGGGGAGAGCGTAGGTATCTCGGTAGGGATCTGCGGGCGTGGCGCGGTCTTCGGGCGGGATGGCCGACGGGGCCTGGCGGGCTGGCGTCGTTCCGCTCTTGGGCGTTGCCCGTTCGGAGTCGAGGGCTCGAGCGCGTGCCTGTCTGCGGGTGTGGCGCGCCGCTGCGCTCTGAGGGTTGAAGCCCTTGGGGGTGCGGTGAGAGGCACAAAGACAGAGCAGAGCAAGTTATAGATTTCAGCGGCTGTTGTCGTGTTTGTGCTGTTGGCGGCGTGTGGGTTGGGTGGGTTTTCTTGGGGGCGGGGGCGCGGGTCCGGCGGGGGCTGGTGTGCGCGCAGGGATCTGCGATCCGCCCGAAGAAGTTCGGTGCGGGTGGTTTGATCCGCCCACGAAACGGGTAGTATCTACACTGAGGGAGAGAACATGCCGAAGGACCCCAAGCCGGTGAACCCGCGTCCGCGCCCGCAGCCCAAGCCGCAGGAGCCCCGCCCCTGGGAGTGATCACGGGCTCACCGCACCACCGGGGCGCCCGCAGCGTCGGGCGCCCCACCCCGCAAGACCGTTCCTTGAGAACTCCACAGCGTGAAGGAGCCCAGCCGTGAAGGTGATGGACCCGCCCGAGAACCCCGACAAGCCCAAGCCCGCCCCGAAGACCCCCCGACCCGCCGACCGGTAGCCAGACAACCGCCGAAGGAAGGACACACCATGGCCAGGTGGCACGACGAGCTCCGCCGGGACCCGGAGGAGATCATCCAGAAGGCCGAGAGCGGCGGACCGTCTCCGGAGGAGCTCCGGAAGGACATCCAGGAGCACGCCGCCGAGGTCCGCGAGGACGTCAAGAAGAAGTGACCCCGCCGGGGCCGCCCGCCGCTGGGTGGGTGGCCCCCGCCGGACCCGCGCCCCCGCCCCCAAGAACGGGGAGAGCGTAGGTATCGCAGTAGGGGTGTGTCGGCGTGTCGATCAAGGTGCTGGTTGTGGGGGATGCGGGTCGGGCAGGCGTGTGGGGTCGCTGTTCGGTGTGGTCGTGGTCGAGGTGAAGGGAGCCGGTGATGGGTGACGAGCGTGAGGACGCCCGGGGTCTGGTGACGTTGAAGGAGTGGGCGGCCCAGGTGGGTTACAGCCACGGGTACGCGGTGCATGTGATGCCGCGGTACTACCCCGGCTTCCCGGCCCCCGAGCGGCGGCGTAAGGGTGTGACGGACAAGGGCGGTGGCGGGGGCAGCGCGTGGTACGACCCGGCCAAGTTGGAGCCGTTTCGGCCGCGGCGGGCACGGCCGGTGGAGTTGGCGGAGCAGGAGTTGGACCGGCAGGTGACGTTGGTGGGGTTCGCGAAGCTGATCGGGGTGGACGGGCGCAGCGTGACGCAGATCAAGGACGATCGTCCGGACACGTTGCCGGACACGGTGGACGGGCAGCGGTGGTATCCGCGGGCCAAGTTCTTTGTGCGGGATCTGTTGTTGATGTGGAACAGCCGCCCGGGTCCGGGGCCGGGGTCGGACAAGCGGCGCCCCGTGCTGCCGTGGACCGGCGGTGAGGGTTCGCGCCCCTGACCCCGCCCTTGGTGGCGTGCCCGCGGTGGCGTGTGGTGGCGGGTGCGCTGTGCCGCCCCCCGGGCGCCCCGGGGCCTTTGGCGGTCATGGTGTGTTTCGATGCCTTTTGCGGTGGTGTGTGCGAACCGGTGAGGTGGGTGGGGCGTCCCACCCACCGGTGACGTCCGCCTTCCCGAGCCCCTGTGGGTGTGGGGGTGTGGGCCAGCGAGGGGTGTTTGGACCGAGGGCGGGGTGGTGCGGGTGGCGTGGGTGACGACGTTGGGCCCGGACGCCGCCCAGGTCGACTACCGGCTCAAGAGCCAGTGCGGGTGCGACCATGCCGCCCACACCCACGACGATGCCGCCCGAGCCCACGGCGACCAGGGCGAGGACGCGGCTGCGGACTACCGGTTGTACGGGTCGGCGCGGCCCGTGGAACGCGTGGGGTCCGGGTGGGCGGAGTTCGGTGAGCGGGCGGGTACCGCGCTGGGTGATGAGGCCGCGCTGGAGTCGATGCGCCAGGTGATGGCCGGCCGTGACCCGCGCACCGGTGAGCAGCTGGTGGACCCCAAGATGGGGGTGGACCCGCGGGCCAAGCTCGCGGCCGCTGCGTTGGTGGAGGCGGTGCGGGCGGTGGCCGAGGCCGCGCACATGGAGCCGGGCGAACTGTTGGAGTCGGATCGGTTGGCGGCCCGGTTCGCCCGCTTGGAGAAGGGTTTGGTGCGCGACGGCCAGGCCCACCGGGCCCCGGTGGCGGAGCTGGAGGCGATCGCCGAGGCCGCCGGGGTGGATCCGGGTCTGGTGTGGGAGGCCGGTGAGCTGGAGGCGGCCCGTTCCCATGCCGAGGATCGTGTCCGGGTCGGCAACCGGGGCTATGACCTGGTGCTGAACATGCCCAAGAGCGTGTCGTTGGCCTTCGCGCTGACCGATGAGCAGACGGCCGCCGAGATCGAGGAGATCTACCTGGAGTCGGTGAGCGAGACCGTGGCCGATGTGGAGGGGTGGGTCGCCTACGGGATGGCCGGCCACCACGGTGACGGTCAGCGTGCCCGGCGGGTGGAGTCGGGCGGGTTCGCGGCCTCGATCACGTTGCACCGGGCGGCCCGCCCGGTGGGAGGCCAGGTGGGTGATCCGCACATCCACGCGCACGTGATGATCCCGAACATGGTCAAGTGCGCTGATGGGCAGTGGCGGACGCTGGCGGCGGGCGGGCGGGATCTGCACCGGCACGTGGGGTTGGCGGGTGAGCTGGCCAAGGCGCGGATGCGTGAGAAGCTGGCCCGCCGCTACGGGGCGGTGTGGGAGCGGGACGAGCGCACCGGCGAGTGGGAGATCAGCGGTTTCGATCCCGCGTTGCGGGGGTTGTTCAGTTCGCGGTCGCATCAGATCAACGAGCTGGTGGGGGCCGATGCCTCACGGGCGCAGAAACAGGCGGCGGGGCGGGCTCTGGCCGAGGCCAAGAATCCTTTGAGCGAGTCGGGTTCAGCCCGTCAGGCGTGGCGCCAGCGTGCTGAGGCGGCCGGCCGTGATGTGGACGCGGTGGTGGCGGCCGCGCTGCCCGGCAGGCCGGCCGATGCGTCGGCGTCGTCTGGACTGCCGCCTTTGGAGGAGTTGGCGGCGCGGGTGTGGGACCCCGAGACGGGGGTGACCGCCACCCGCAAGGTGGTCAACCGGGCCCAGGTGATGGCGGCGGTGGCGGCGGCGCTGCCGGGCGGTGTGGGGCGTGTGTCGGAGCTGGAGGTGCTCACCGACGCGGTGCTGGCCTCGGGCCGCGGGGTGCTGTTGCCTGCGGTGGAGGGGGCGCACCTGTCCAACGCCGACCGGTGGAGTTCGGCCGACATCGTGGAGGCCGAGCGCACCATCACCGCCTCGGCGCGGCGGCGGCTGGGCCAGGGGGCGGCGGTCGTGGGCCGGGAGCGGGCGCTGGCCGTGCTGGGGGAGTTCGAGGCCGAGCGCGGGTTCGCGTTGTCGGTCGAGCAGCGGCGCACCGCGGCCCGTTTGTTGGGGGCGGGCCATGGTGTGGACCTGGTGCGGGGGGTGGCCGGGGCCGGCAAGACGACGCTGATGAGCGCGGTGTACGCGGGGTGGTCCCAGGCCGGGTACCGGGTGGAGGGGGCTGCGACCGCGGCGGTGGCCGCGGCGAACCTGCAGGCGGAGTCGCAGATCGCCTCGAACACCGTGGCGACCTGGTTGCGGCGTATCGAGTCCGGGCCGGGGCTTGAGGGTGTGGACGTGTTGGTTGTGGACGAGGCCGCGATGGTCGATGACCGGTCCATGGCCGTTTTGGTGGGCGAGGCCGAGCGCACCGGCACCAAGATCGTGGGGATCGGCGACCCCAAGCAGCTCAAGGCGATCGGGGTGGGTGGGGCGTTCGCGGCGGTGCACACCCTGGTCAAGGGTGAGACGCTGACGGAGAACCGGCGCCAGAGCGATGCGGTGGACCAGCAGGCGTTGCGGGAGTGGTTGGACGGCGCGCGGGAGAGCGCGCTGTCGGTGTGGGGGCGTGCTGGGCGGGTGCACGCCGCCGAGCGGGCGTTCGAGGCCCATGAGGCCATCGCGTTGGGGTGGTGGAACGACCGTCAGGGGATCGGTGACCGGTTCCAGGCGGTCGAGGACGTGCTGGTGTTGGCGGCGCGCAACAGCGACGTGGACGAGCTCAACCACCGCATCCGTTCCATGGCGCGTGTTGGCGGTCACCTGGGTGGGGACGACGTCGGTTTCGCGGTCGCGGGCGGGGGGCGGTTGGCGTTGGCGGCCGGGGACGTGGTGCGGGTGCGCCGCAACGACTACCGGTCGCGGCGCGGTGAGGGCCCTGATGTGTTGAACGGGTTTCGGGGTGTGGTGGCCGAGGTGGACGCCCGGCGCGGGGCGCGGGTCCAGTGGCGCCAGCGGGGGCGTGTGCACAGTGCCTGGATGAGCCCTGAGGCGATCGGGCGGGGTGATCTGAGCCTGGGGTATGCGATGACGATCGCGGCGGCTCAGGGGCTGACGTGTGAGCGTGTGCACGTGTACGGGATCGGGGCGGACGCGCATTCGCTGTATCCGGCGATGACGCGGTCGCGTCAGCGCGCGGAGCTGTATCTGGCGGGTGAGGCGTTGGCGGATCCGCGGTTGCGTGAGCGGTTGGCGGGGGCGCGCAACGACAAGGAGATGGTGCAGGCGTGCATCGCCTCCTACGCGCGGACCCTGGACGACCGTGACGAGGGGCTGGTCATCGACGAGTTGGACGGGGCCGGGGCTGGGGAGTCGGCCCCCGCGCCGGAGCGCACACCGGGGGCGGGGCAGCTGCTGGATGCGCCGGTGCGGGTGGGTGAGGCGGTGAGCAGGCGCGCGGGCCAGGGTCAGCGCGGTGCGGCCCCTGGTGTGCGGCGCCGTCCTGGCGGCCCGGATCGTCGGGGGCGTGGTCGTTCCTGACCCGTAGCTTTACATCGTAAAGTTGAGGGTGGGTTGTGCGCCGTCTCCCCCCACCGCCGCCCTCAGGGCCTCGGCCGCCAGGCGGGCGGACCGCTCCTGGGGCTCCCAGGAACAGGAGCGGTACCAGGCCGTGACCTGTTCGGCCGCGCCGGCCAGGGCCTGCAGAGCCTGGCGCACGGCCAGCTCGCCCACCGGGGCCTGACCCTTGGGGGCGGCGGCGCTGAGCGCCCGGGCCGCCTCACGCATCCGGACGGCCACCGCGGCGCGAGCGGTGCCCACCGGGGGTCGGCCCGCGTGGCTCCAGTCGCGGTCAGCTCCCTGCAGTACCTGACGCACGTGGGAAGGAGCGGCCACGGCCGCGGCGGTGAGCACATCGCCCAGCGCCGCCGCGCCCGCCGCACGCACCCCCTGGCCGGCGCCGTCCCAGTGCTCGGACAGCTCACCCACCGCCGTCGCCGCCTGGCCCCAGGGGCCCGCCGCTGGCAGCGGAGCCGGGGCTGCGGGGGCACCGGCGAACCGGTCCCGCACCCGGGGCAGCGAGAGATCGGGGGCCAGGGCGGTGCCGGAGAACCACACCGGCCCGCCGTCGGGGGCGGTGTCGCCGGGCAGGGCCAGCGCGTACCCCGCCGCGGGCCCGCCCTGGCCGGTCTCGCGCAGGCGCACCAGCGCTCCGGTGGAGCGCACCGCGTCGAGGAACTCCTGCTCGGTGCGGGAGGCGACCGCGGCCCGCCGGGCCAGGCGCTCCAACACCGCGCGCGAGGGCCGGTCGAGCCCCTGGCGGTGCGCCTTCTCCGTCTCCCCACGGGTGGGCGAGGGGGCGGAGGTGTTGTTCGAGGCGCTGGTGGGGCGCAACCCCAGTGCGTCCTCCAAAGCGCGGCACGCATCGCGCAGTCGCAGCGCGTCGTTGTGGATGTCGGGGTTGGTGTCGTCCTGGCGGGCCAGGGTGGCGAGCAGGTGGATGTGGTGGCTCTCGGCGCCGTCGTGGCGCAGGGCCACCCACCGGCAGCCCCGGTCGTCGCCCAGGGGGGCGACTCCGCCGGCGGCGGCGATCTTGCGCGCCACGTGGTCCCACTCGGTGTCGGTGAGGGGCCGGTCGGTGGGGGCCACGCGCACGGCGCAGTGCCACACGTGGCGACGTACTTCCGGGCGGACGAACCGGTCCAGGCGGCGCGCGAGCACGGACAGGTCGGCGTCGGGGTCGCGGCCGGGGTCGGGCACGCCCAGGGCGCGCCAGGCGGCGACCAGGTGGGGGTCGGTGTGCTCGTTGGCGCGGCCGGGCCCGTACAGGTAGCGGAGCAGGCCCAGGGTGTCCTGGCCGCGCATGACCTTGGCGATCACCGGTGTGCGTCCGCGACGGCGTCGCCGGCGTTCTCCAGGGCCTCCACCGCGCGGACGATGGTCGCCACCACGCGAGCGAGCCCCTCAGGGTCGGTGGACGCGCGCAGGTCGGCGTGCAGGCGTTCCAGGGCGGTGACGGCGTCGTTGAGGGCGACGAGCGTCTCACGGGCGTCGGGGGTGACGTCCAGGGTGTGGCGGGCCACACCCAGGGCGGCGTGGGCGGCGAACCCGCTCAGGGTCATGGCCTGGTCCTTGGCCGCGCGGGTGAGGAGTTCGTGCTCGTCGTCGCTGAGGCTGAGCTTGACGAAGTTGTCGCGGCGCACTCCCTGCCTGCGGTTACCGCGCCTGCGCTGTGTCGTCTGCTCCACCTTGGCCCCTGTCTGGTGTGGCTGTGCGGGTCGTGGTCGCCCTTGATCATCGTGGATGGGTGCGGGTGGAGCCAACGGGGGTTGTGGGCGGGGGTCTGGCACACTCGTCCGGGTTACGCCTGTTTTGGAGACGCCGATGCCCGAGTTGCTGTCCGCCCCGTCCTGGTGGTTGGTCGCCGCCGCAGCCCTGGCCCTGACCGGGGTGGTGGTGTGGGTGCTGCGCCGGGCGGCCTCGCGCGAGCCCGTCCGGGACCGGGAGGGGCAGGTGGGACTGCACGGCGGGTACCTGGTGGCGACCGTGGTCATCGCGGCCGTGGCGTTGGCGTTGATCCTGGTCGCGTTCACCATGAGTTACGCGGCCCTGTACCAGGCGGCCACGTGGTTGGCCGACACACAGCTGCGCGCGATCAACGACGGTGATCTGCGGTTCCTGTTCCCGCTGGGGATCGACGCGGTGATCGTGTACTTCCTGGCCATGGACCTGCTCATGGAGTGGCAGGGTCGGCGTCACGCCCTGAACCGGTGGGCGGCCTATGCGCTCTCGGCCATCACCATCGTGTTGAACGTGTCCCAGGGGCAGGGCACGACGGCGTCGTATCTGGGGCACGCGGGTCCGCCGATCGTGATCATCCTGATCGCCGAGGGGGTGGCGGCGTGGATTCGTCATCTGGCCGGGCTCGCGCACGGGCAGGCCGCTGACCGGATCCCGTTCGGTCGGTGGGTCGCGCATCCGCTGTCGACGTTGAAGGTGGCCCGGCTCATGCTGGGGTGGGGGGTGGCCTCCTACCCTGAGGCGTTGGGGCGTGAGCAGCGCCGCCAGTTGGCCTACGCGATGCTGCGCGAGCAGTACGGGCGCGCGTGGCGTCGGCACACGCCGCGGCATCTGCGGTGGATGCTGGACAACGGGTACGAGCTCGACGTGGCCTTCGAGCTGACGCGGGCGATGACCGCGGCCACGGTGGCCATGACCGCCGACGAGGTGGCCACCCTCGGACAGGGGGTTGGCCAGGACATGGCCACGGTGGCCAGGGGTGAGGGCGAGGTGGCCACGGAGCCTGGCCATGGGTTGGCCACCGCTGTCCAGACACCGGAGGCCGAGCCTGGCCAACCGGCCGCGCTCCCCGTGGACGTGGCCACCCAGGTTGGCCAGATGGCCAACGCCGCCGAGACACAGTTGGCCAACGTTGGCCAACCGGCCGCGCATCCGGTGGACGTGGCCACGCAGGATGGCCAGATGGCCAACGCCTGGGAACACGACCAGACCTCGATGCCAGCGACGGACAGCGTCGCCCAGCACGCGCGGGAGGAAGCGGCCGTCCCCGACGAGGACGAGCACGAGCCTGGCGGGGAGTCGACCGAGGAGGCGGACCCGTTTTCCGCACCAACGGGGCCTTTGTCTCCCGGGCAAAAGCGTGCCCGGGTGCGCGAGTTGCTGGACCAGCATCCCGGCATGAGCGACGGGGAGTTGGCCGCGCGCATCGGAGCGGCGCCGCGCACGGCCCGCCGCTACCGGTCCGAGATCCTGAGCCAGCCCACGTCCGTGGACACGGGGCGGCCAGACCCTGGCCGGCCGGTGGCCGTCGGGGATGGCCAGGAGGCGGACTTGGCCAGCGTGATGGCCAGGAACTGACCCGGGTGGCCACCGCGTTGGCCATGGCCGCTGGCCAAGGCCAGGGTGGCCATGCGTCTGCTGGCCATGGCCAGCCTTGGCCAACGTGGCCAGTGGCCAGGGCGCCCGTGTCGGTCAGTGGCCGGCCATGATGGCCAACGCCGTTGGCCATGGCCGAACTCGTGGCCAACGCGAACCGGCGACCGTGGACCGCGCGGACACTCCCACCGGCAAGGCAACGGTTGGTTGCTCACCGGGGCGGGCGGGACCGAGGGGGTGGCCAGAGGCGACCGGTGGAGTTCGGGGCCGGTGTCGTGCTCCCTGGGTCCGACACGCGAAGAACTGCCGGGGTCCGAGCCGGCCGGGGTTCTGGCGCGTGCAACGGATCGTTGCGCACGTCCCGCATCGCGCCAGGTTCCCGGTCGGGACGGGGGGTCCAAGGGGGGTGGGCCCCCCTGGTACCACCAGTCGCCAGCCCGAACGTCTACGGCTTGGGCCCGCGTCCTGCTCTGCGGCTCTCGGGCGTCTGGCGCGCGGCCGGGGTCTCCTGCGGGGTCGGTGGTGGGGTCTTGGGTACGGGCCGGCGACCGGCAGCGGCCCTGGCCGACGTCGGGGGCGCGGTGACCTTGGCCTGGCGCAGGCGGGCGGCGCGGGCCCAGCGCACGGCCGGACGCACCGCGCTGCTGGTCTCCAACGCGGCCTGGTGGCCCTCGTCCAAGGCGTGCAGCTCCGAGCGGGTCAGCCCGTGGTCCAGGGCCACCGCATCCAGGTCCCGCTGGCGGCGCTGGTGTTCGGCCGCCCGGGCGTGCTCCCGTTCCAGACGGTGGCGGGCCTGCTCGGCCTGGCGGGACAGGGCGGCCGCCTCACCCCGCAGACCACGGACGGCCTTCAAAGCCTCGTCCAGCCGGTCGTGGGCCGCCTGGACGACCGCCCGTGCGGCCGCGGGGGTGGTGCCCTCCATCAACAACCGCATCCGCCCCTGCGTGGCGCGGTCCTCGGCCAGGCGGAGTTCCTCCCGCAGAGTGGGCAGCAGGTCGGCGTCCATCTCGTTGGCGCGGCGCACCAGGGCGGCGGACTGTGCGGCCAGTCGCTCATGCTCGTCCGGCTCCTGGTGCTCGGGGCGGGTGCCGCCCTGCCGCCCGGTGGCGGCCGCAGGCGCGATCTCGACATCAACCTCGTCGAGTTCGTCGATCACCATCGTCTCCGGGGTGTCGGTGAGCGTGGCCGCGTACGCGCTCACGACCCGGTGCAGCCCCTCCTGCGGGGTGCGGGCCTGCCCCAGGCGCAACCGCACCTGTTCGGGCTCCAACTCCGCGGCCGGAAGGTACAGGTCCGTGCGCTCCTTGGCCCGGCTCATGGCCGGGTAGAGGCTGTGGGCGTCGGCCCCGTAGCCGAGCACGTGGCAGCGCTGCGAGGTCAGCCCCTGGGCGGCCGCGATCGTGATGGCGTAGGCGTGCACCAGGTCCCCGCGGGCCACCTGGGCGGGGTCCATCCACGCCCGCTCGTGCTGCCCGTCGTGGGTGCGCCACTGGATCAGCGCCCCCTGCCGCAGGTCCACGTCCAGGACCACGCCCCGGTAGCCGTTGAGCACATCGGGGCTGTCGGGGTCGCGGCGGGACCGGTAGTCGTTGCGGGTCACGCGCACCTGGTCGCCGGGCGCCATGGCCACCGTGCCACCCCCGACCGTCCGGTAGACGACATCGTCGCCGGTCAGGAGTCCCTCGGTGCGGGCGATCGCGCGGGCACGCGTGTTGAGTTCGGTCACCGCGTCGTTGGTGGCGGCCAGCATCAGCAGCTGGTCGATGACCTCGTGCGTTGCCGCCCCACCAGGGGCGTCAAGGAAGGCTTGACGGTCGTTCCACCAGGCGGCGGCCATCTGCCCGTAGGCCAGATCCAGATCGGCTGGCGCATGCACCATCCCGTTCTGGGCCCACAGCGCCAGCGCGGACCCGCGGCCGCCCTCGCGCCAGGTCCGCAGCGCTCGCCGGTCCAGGTCGCCGCGCTGGCGGCGGTTCTCGGTCAGGGTCGGGCCCTCCAGGAGCTGGTGGATGCGGGCGAACGCACCCCCGGCCCCCACCGCCCTGAGCTGCTGGGAGTCGCCGATCCCGGCGATCTTGGTGCCGGTGCGGTCGGCCTCGACCACCAGCAACGCCAGATCCCGGTCGGCGATCATCCCCGCCTCGTCCACCACCAGGACGTCGACCCCCTCCAGGCCGGGCCCGTCGGTGATGCGCCGCAGCCAGGACGCCACCGTTCGGGAGGCGATTCCAGCCTCGGCCCGCAGCCCCTCGGCGGCCACCGCCGCCACCGCCGCGCCCTGGACCCGGTACCCGGCCGCCTCCCACACACACCGCGCCGCCGACATGATCGAGGTCTTCCCGGCCCCGGCCACGCCCTGGACCATGTCCAGACCGTGCCCGTCCTCGACCAGTCGCACGATCACGGCCAGCTGCTCAGCACTGACCGCGAACCCCTTCTGCTCACACCAGCTCTTGAGTGCCGCGCTCGACACCCCCCGCTCGACCACGGCCGCCCCCGCAGCGCGGCGCCGCCGGGCGGCCGCCACGACCGCGCGTTCGGCCTGGACCAGGTCGAGGGAGGTGTACCGGTCCGTGTGCGACAGGTGCGAGTTGCCCTGGTCGGGCAGGCGCACCGCTCTGGGGTGGGCGAGGACGGCGTCGGCCAGGGCCTGCAGTTCCACCGCCGAGCCCACCCCGGTCGGGCAGGCGTTTGCGACCGCGGCCAACACCTTCGCCCTGGTCGTGGTCTTGCTGTTGGCCGTCACCCCCGTCTGGGGGTCCCACACCGCCGCCGCGAGAGCGTCCACATCGGGCGGTCCGGGCCGGTGCGGCGGCCCACCGCCCGAACCTGCGGCAGGAGCGGGGCCGTCCCACCCGCGCCCGAGAGCCCCGGCGACCAGACGCACCGGGTCGATCCGCGCGGCCACGGCCCGCTTCGCCCACGCCGTGCGCAGGTCCGACTGCGACACGTCCTGTTTGGCGTGCGCGGACTTGCGGGCGTGCGCCCGCTGGGCGGCCGCGCTCGCGCCTTTGCCGACGGCGTCCTTGACCTGCCCGGCCCGCCGCGAGAAGGTGCCGCGCACGTCGGCGTCGATCCCGGCGATCTCCCACTCCCCCGAGGTCTGGCACCGCTGCCAGACCACCCCCAGCTCGGCGGCGAGCAGCTCCCGCACACGCGCTTTGGCCAGCTCCCCCGCCGCCTGCACATGCCGGTGCAGGTCCCGACCCCCTGAGGCCACGGTCCGCCACTGGCCGTCGGCGCAGCGGACCATGTTGGCGAGCATGACGTGCGCGTGGATGTGCGGGTCCCCGACCTGCCCGCCGACGGGGCGGGCGGAGCGGTGCAACGTCACCGACCCGATCAACCCGCTGCTGTCCACGCGCTCGGCCGCACGTCCGCCCCCGTGGTGGCCCGACACCCCGTAGGCGCACCAGGCCTCCACCCCGGCCACAGTCTCGCGGACCGCCCGCAGGTACAGCTCCTCGATCCGTGCCGCCATCGCAGGGTCGGCCAGGCCGTAGAGCACGCTGACGGATTTGGGCATGTTCAGGACCAGGTCATAGCCCCGGTTGCCGATCCGGACCTTGGCGTCGGCGTGGTCGCGGGCGGTGGCCAGTTCCTGGTGGTCGTAGAGCACCTCCAGGTCGACCCCGGCGGCCGTGGCGATCGCGGACAGGTCCTTGACCGGTGCCCGGTGGGCGTCCCCGTCCCGGGCCAGGCCACGCACCAAACGCGCGAACCGCTCGGCCGACCGGTCGCTGCGGGCGAGCAGCTGGGCGGGGGTCAGATGAGCGGCCTCTGCGATGATCCCCACCGCCTCCACCAACGGGCTCGCGGCCAGCGTCGCGCGCGGGTCCACCGCCCTCTTCGGCGCGACCAACTCCTCACCCGAGCGTGGGTCGGCTCCGGCCATCACCGCCCGCACGGTGTCCAGGTCCGCCTTCGTGCGCAGCGCCTCACCGGAGGTGTGGCCGAACTCGGCCCACCCGGACCCGATCCGGGTGATCGCCCGATCCGCGCCCTGGATCCGGTAGTCCACGACGGCGTCGTCGTGCTCGGCGGTGGCGGTCTGGTCGCACCCGCACCGCTCCGACAGCCGGTACTCGACCTGTTCGGCGGAGGGGCCCAGCACGGTCAGCCACGCCACGCGGCGGCCTCCCGTCCAGGCGCTCGAAGCGCCGTTGGTGCGGATCGCAGATCCCTGCGCACTCCTCTTGCCTTTCAGGGACCCTAGCGGTCCCCGCCCTGCCCACCCCGCGCAACGGCCGCATCCGGCCACACATGTTGACGGACACGGGGATATCAGTGGGTCGGCCACCGACCTGGCGGTACGCACCGGCTACGAACATGACTCCTCCGCCGCCTCTGCTGATGGTGAGTGTTTGGGGCCAAGGCTGAACCGGACGGCCGGGTCGACGGCGAACCCGCCCTCAGCGGTGTCCGCGGCCAGATCGGCCTCGGCCAGGCCCTGGGCGCCGGCGTTCCAGTCCACGCCGCGCAGGGGGTGTCAGGAACCGCCGTCCCCTCCCCCTCCCCCGCCCCCGTCGCCGGAGCCACCGTCGCCTCCTCCGTCCCCGGCCCCGTCCGGGGGGTGAGGACCAGCACCCACAGCAGGGCCAGGACGGCGGCGATGAGGATCATGCCGAGGGACACAGGGGACCTCCGGAGGGTGACGCGGGGGGAACGTCGTGCCCGGTATGTTCCCGGGAGGCCGACGGCTCAGCGCTTCAGGCCGTAGCAGTGGAGCGGGCTGTCGGGCTCGAACCCGATGCGCGGGTACATCGGGACGCCCACCGTCGCCTCCCCTGCCGGTCGTGGGGCATGCACACGACTGCAGTGATTGGCCACCGCGTTCAGAATTTGCACAGTCCTGCACCAGACAGCGGAAGGGTGCACAGAACTGCAATCGCGTGTTCGCGCAGTTCAGAGGCATGCATGCCGGTCTACGGGTGTACCGGTACACCCGTAGACCGGCATACGGGTCTACCGGCGTCGGCCGCGCGTGGCACCCTTCGTCGGGGCGGGCGCCTGGTCCAGAATCTCGATGATCTGCTCGGGGCTCATCCGTGTGCGCAGCTCCTCCAGGGCCAGGCGCACGACGGCTGAGGCGACGTTCTCCCGGCGCTTGGCCATCCCCACTCCGCGCACCTGCCAGAGCCAGTCCATGAGGTCCTCGGTCAGGTACGCCTCGACCGAGGGCGGTCGTGTCCGCGTGCTGTCGCCAGCGGCCGCGGTGGGCTTGGTCGCCTTCGGCTTTGTCCGCCGTGTGCGGCTGGCGCCCTGCTCGTTCACAGCCCCCGGCGTCGGCTCCTGGGCGGGCGCGGCGTCGGGGGTTTCCGGTGCCGGGGTGTGCGGATACGGGGATGTCTGTGTGCCCGTAGACCCGTGTACCGGTACGCCGGTATGCCGGTGTGCCGATGTCTGTCCACCTGCGGGTTCAGTGGTTCTGGGATGACGCGGGGGCGGGGTGATCTCGCCCCGCCGGTTGGTCTGGCGCGGCCGCCGCTTGTTCCGGACGTCGGCCTCCAGCTCGTCGAATCCGTCCATCAGACCGCAGCCTCCACCACGCGCGCGATCTCGTCCACGAAGGGTTGGGCCCGCACCGCGACCGGCGCCGAGGACACGGCGCGGCGCAGGGTGCGGGTCTCCAGCCAGGAGTACTCGTGCACGATCGGGCCGACGGCGACCCCGGCCTGGCCGGTGATCCTGCGCAGCCACTGGATATAGCGCGCCTTGGGCACACCGCTGATCTGGTTCGGGATGATCAGCAGCGGGTAGTCGGGAACCTGCTCCAACATCCCTTCGAGGGCCTCCATGGGCTTCTCCTCGAACAAGGCCGGCACCAGGACGCGGTCGGCGGCGGCCATCGCTCCCAGGGTCGAGGCGGTCGACCCGCCGGGGTGGGTGTCCACGACGATGTCGCGGTCCCACTCGGCCGCCCACTTCTCCAACAGATCCGCCATCTGCTCGGCCCCCGGTTGGGCCAGGGCGAAGTCCTCGTGCCCGGGGAGCAGGTCGGGTTTGGTCTCCCCTCCGGGGATCCACTTGGGGGTCTTTCCGGTCTCCAGGGCCGCCAGCAGCGGGGAGCGCATCCGGCGCTCGGTGCGGTACCCCCAGGCGCGGGTGGAGCTGCCCCGGTCCCAGTCCAGATCCACCAGGACGGCGCCCATCTGGTAGGCGACCTCGTAGGCCAGCGTCGTCTTGCCGACCCCTCCCTTCCAGGAGGAGACGGCGATGATCGTTCGTCTGCTCATGGCGCACCAGTATCCCGGCGTACCGGCACACCTGGAAGCACGTATACGGGTGTACGTGCGTACCGGTACACAGGTACACCCGTATACCGGTCTGGTCCTGACAGAGGGAGCTTGCAACGTTTCGTTGCTCAGGTGAGTCGGCGGCGGTCGCGCCTTCCGACCTCGGCGTCGCGGGAGGGCACGGCCTTGGGCGCGCCGCGCAGCCAGCGGCGTTCGGCGCCCTGGCGGGTGACCCCCAGGGCCGCCCCGAGCACCGACCAGCCGGTGCCGGTACGGCGGGCGCCGTCGAGCAGGTGGTACTCGGCTGAGTTGAGGTCGGCGCGCATGCGCTCGATGACGGTGAGCGCGTCGAGGCGATCCTGCTCAGTGGAGTCGGGGTCGCGGCCGATCTGGAGCAGCGTGGTGGTGGTGACGGGGCCGTGGCGGGCGGCCAGGCGGTCGTGGGCGGCGCTCATCTCGGACTCGGGCAACGGCACGGGAACCCCCAGGTGTGCAACGATTCGTTGCACCCGAGGTTAGCAACGTTCCGTTGCCCATGCAACGTGGCGCCGCGGCGTCCGCCAGTACGTCAAGGAAACCTTGACATCCCTGGTCAGCGCAGGCGGACCGCCCCACCCTTCTCACGCCTCCTGGCCCGGTCCTGGGCACCCTGCTTGGAGATCCCTCCGAGCGCGGCGCCGATCTGGGACCAGGACGCCCGCCCGCCCGGCGCGCCGGCGTCCCGGGCGGCCGCGATCGCGGCGCCCTCGGTGGCCGCCCACAGCGCGCGCATCTCCTCCAACAGGCCCAGCACCGCCAGACGGCCGGCGCGGTCCAGCCCCGGGTCGGCGCCGGCGCGCTGGACCAGGACGGGCGCGGGCAGGGCGCGCAGCCGGTGGGTCCACTCCCCCTCGTCGGCGCCGCGGGCGTAGCGGGCGGTCAGGTGCTCGGCCGGTCCCATCGCCAGCGGCGCGTCGGTCGTGGCGGCCTCGTAGGGGGTCAGCAGCCACGCCAGGCCCTCCTTCGCCACCGGGGCCAGGAGCCGGTCCTCGTAGGCGGGGTCCTCGCAGGCCCGGATGAGCGCCTCGGCCATGGCCGCGCGGCGCGCGTCGCCTGCGTGGTCGGGGTCCTCGGCCTGGGCCAGGGCGCCCTCGACCTGGCGGGCCAGCGCGGATCCGTCGCCGGGGCGGGGGCCGGTGCGCCCCTGCAGGCAGGCCTCGATCGCGGCCAGCGCCCAGGCGCGGGGGGAGTAGGAGCGGTGGGCGCCGACCTGGGCGTGGGGGGCGGCCGCGGCGGCGGCCTCCTCCACCCGCTGGAGGCTGGGGCCGTCCCTCCAGGACAGGATCCAGGTCTGGCCGCCCTCGTGGTCGGCGTCCATGCGGCAGCCGGGGTGGCGGTCGCGGAAGCGGGCGGCGAGTGCGCGCAGGGCGTGGGGGGTGCGTGAACGGGCCATACGTCAAGGCTAGCTTGACCCCTTGTTCCGTCAAGGTTTCCTTGACGGGATGGGGGGTTCTGGGTCTTCGGTGGGCCGGGGGCGGCGCGGTCCACGGGCGCCGGTCCCCGGCGGGCGTGGCCGGAAACGCCGCGAAGGCGGAAGAATCGTCGCATGCGACGAACGTGGGTGTGGATCCTCGCGGCCGTGGGGGCGGCCTCGCTGGCGGTGCTGGGCGCCTCCCTGCTGCTGCCCGGTCTGGAGGAGGTGTCCTGGGCCGCGGGGACCGGGTCCTTCGTCCTGGCCGCCGCAGCCCTGGCCCTGGCCTGGCCCCACCGCACCCCTCCCTCCCCAGCGCCGGCACCTGCCCCGGCCAGCACGCGGGTGGACAACCGCATGGGCGAGAACCACGGCACCGCATTCCAGGCCGGGGCCATCCACGGCCCGGTCACCGTCAACACCCCACCCGCCCCAGCCACTCCACCGGTGCCGGGGTGGATAAGGGTGGCCCTGCCCGCCCACCAGGCCGATGCGCACGAACTTGGCGCCCACGACGCCCTGCCCGGCCCCGCGGGCGAAGGCCTGCCCCCCTACGTGGCCAGGGACGCCGACACCGAACTCGACCAACGCCTTGAGAAGGCCGCGGCCGGACCGCGTGGCGGCCTGGTGCTGGTGGCCGGGGCCTCGACCGCGGGCAAGACCCGCGCCCTCGCCGCAGCGCTGGCCCGGACCCTGCCCGAGCGGATGCTGGTGGCCCCGCCCGAGGACGCCGACCTGCGCCCCCTGCCCGCCTGGCTCCAAGCCAGCGCCGCACGCGCACCACACGGGTGGGTGGTGTGGTTGGACGATCTGGACCGCCACCTGGCCGCCTCCGGTCTGACCCCGGCCCTGGTCGCCGAACTGGGCCAGGCCGGCGCGGTGGTGGCCGCCACCATCCGCCAAGAACGCCTGGACTCCCTGCGCCCCAGCGCCACCGACCCGGCTCCGGGCACTGAGGAGGTGGGTTATGCGGTGCTCAAGACCCCACCGGTCACCGTCCGGCGTGACTGGAGTGGGCAAGAGCGTGAGCGTGCCAGCGCCAGCGGCGATGAGCGCCTGGCCCGGGCCGCCGCCGACGAGCGCTTCGGCGTGGCCGAGCAGCTGGCCGCGGGCCCTTACCTGCAGCAGGTGTGGGAGGGCGGCCCGGACGGCGGTCACCCGCGCGGGTACGCGCTGGTCGCCGCGGCGGTGGGCCTGGCCCAAGCCGGGCTGACGAGCCCGCTGACACGCGAGCAGATTCAGGCCGCCCACACCGCTTACCTGCCCGCCCCGCCGCCCCTGCCCGAGGAGGTCGACCAGGCTTGGGAATGGGCCACCCAACAGCGCAGCGGCCTGGCCGGGCTGCTGGTACCCGCCGACCATCAGGGCCACCGCTGGCGAGCCTTCGACTACCTCACCACCCAAGACCCCCTGCCCAAAGCCGTGTGGCACACCGCTCTGGAGGCGGCCACCGACCAGGACCGCTTCACTATCGGTGTCACGGCCTACCGAGCTGAACAGGCCGACATCGCCGAAACAGCCTGGCGCCCCTTGGCCGAACAGGGCAGCACTCTCGCGATGAACAACCTCGGGGTCTTGCTGGCACAGGCGGGCCATACCAGGAAAGCCGAGGCCTGGTACCGGAAAGCCGCCCAGCAAGATAACACTTCCGCGATGGTCAACCTCGGTGCCCTGCTGAAGGAGGCGGACCGAGCAGAGGAGGCCGAGGGCTGGTACCGGAGGGCGGCCGAACAAGACGACGTCAGCGCGATGTTTAACCTCGGG
>NZ_JBITHK010000025.1:0-34035 GCF_044457925.1 Nocardiopsis sp. NPDC050513
CCCGATGGTGCTGTACGCCCCCGGGGTGGAGTGGGTCGTCGACCACGACGAGCGGGGCGAGATTGCCCGCGCCCGGGTGCGCCCCACCAGCGAACACCCGGTGGTGCTGGAGCTGCGGTTGGGCACGGCCGACCTGTCGCCCTGCCCGGTCGGGGAGGCCGACCGCCGGCGCGCGGCGGGTGAGCACTGGGCGGGTTGGCTGGACACCCTGGCGCTGCCGGTGACCGCCCAGGGTCTGGCCGCACGCTCGGCGCTGACGCTGCGGGGGCTGTGCACCCCTTCGGGCGGGGTGATGGCGGCGGCGACCACCTCCCTGCCCGAGGAGATCGGCGGGGTGCGCAACTGGGACTACCGGTACTGCTGGCTGCGCGACGGGGCGTTGACCGTGCGTTCGCTGGTGTCGCTGGGGTCCACGGTCGAGGCGGAGGCGTTCTTGGGCTGGGTGCACCGGGTGGTGGCCGCTCTGCCCTCGCCGGAGCTGTTGCGGCCGTTGTACACGCTGGCCGGTGCGGACCTGGGCCCGGAGGAGGTGGTGGAGAGCCTGGCGGGGTATGCCGGGTCGCGGCCGGTGCGGGTGGGCAACGCCGCTGACCGGCAGGTGCAGTTGGATGTGTTCGGGCCGGTGGTGGAGTTGGTCGCGGACCTGGCCCACCGGCGGGGGGCGCTCGCGGACCGGGACTGGGAGTTGGTCGCGGCGATGGCCGAGGCGGTCGCCAGGCGTTGGCACGAGCCCGACCACGGGATCTGGGAGGAGCGCGACGAGCCGCGTCAGCGGGTGTATTCCAAGGTGATGTGCTGGGTGACGTTGGACCGGGCGGTGGGGTTGGCGTCCCGGTTCGGTCGGCGGGCGGATCCGGTGTGGGGGCCGTTGGCGGCCGACATCGCCGCGGAGGTCGTGGCCAAGGGGTGGAACGGGGCGGTGGGGGCGTACACCACGGCCTATGACGGTGAGGATCTGGACGCGGCGTCGTTGCACATCGGTCTGAGCGGGTTGTTGGATCCGGCCGATGAGCGGTTCCAGTCCACGGTGACCGCGGTGGAGGCGTATCTGCGTGAGGGGCCGACGGTGTTCCGGTACCGGCGTGACGATGGTCTGCCGGGGGGTGAGGGCGGGTTCCATCTGTGCACGGCGTGGTTGGTGGAGGCGTATCTGTTGACGGGGCGCCGGGCGGAGGCGGAGGAGTTGTTCGCGCATCTGGTGGAGTGCGCGGGGCCCACGGGGTTGATCCCGGAGGAGTTCGATCCGTTCACGGAGCGGGCGTTGGGCAATCATCCGCAGGCGTACTCGCATCTGGGGTTGATCCGCTGCGCCCAGCTCCTGGACCAGCACGCGTGAGCCGTCCGGCCCGCGTCCGGCTCCGGACGCGGGCCGAATGTCCGAACCGGCGGATAGGGTGCCGCCACGCAGCAACGTCCGGAAGGCGGCCCCGATGACCACGACCGGCACCACCCTGACCCGGCGCGCGGTCAACCGCGCCACGCTCGCCCGGCAGTACCTCCTGCGCCGTGTCGACCTTCCGGTCACCGAGGTCGTCACGCACCTGGTCGGCCTCCAGGCCCAGACCACGCACACCTGGTACGTCGGCCTCCAGAGCCGGATCGAGGCGCTCGATCCGCACGCGGTCGGGCGCCTGCTCACCGACGGCGAGCTGGTGCGCGCCACCCTCATGCGATCGACGCTCCACCTGGTGACCGCGCGCGACTTCGCCCGGCTGCGGGCCACCGTGCAACCGGCCATCAGCCGGGACCTCGCCCACGGCGGCCACGGTCGGACCACGCGCGACCTCGACCTCGACGCCGTCGTGGCCGCCGGACGCGCGCTCCTGGAGGAGCGGCCGCTCACCCCCACCGAACTCGGCGCCCTGCTCGTCGAGCGGTGGCCGGACGTGCCCGACGCCGACCTCGCCTACGTGGTCCGCTGCCTCCTGCCCGTCGTGCAGATCCCGCCGCGCGGTGTGTGGGGGGCGTCCGGGCCGCCGGCGCTCGCCCCGGCCGACACGTGGACCGGCCTGGCGCTGGACACCCGGCCCGACCCCGAAGCGCTCGTCCTGCGCTACCTGGCCGCGTTCGGTCCGGCGACGGTGAAGGACGTGCAGGCCTGGTCCGGGCTGACGCGGCTGCGCGAGGTCGTCGACCGCCTCCGCGACCGGCTGGTCGTGCTGCGCGGCGAGGACGGCGCCGAGCTCCTCGACCTGCCCGACGCCCCGCGTCCGGACCCCGACACGCCAGCCCCGGTGCGCTTCCTGTACGACTTCGACAACCTGCTCCGGGGCCACGCCGACCGGAGCCGGGTCATCTCCCCCGACGGGCTCAGGCGGATCGCCTCGCGCAACGGGATGCCTCCCGCCACGGTCCTCGTCGACGGTGAGGTGTGCGCCTCGTGGAAGGTGGTCCGGGAACGCGGTTCGGCGACGGTCGAGGTCACGCCGTTCGTACCGCTGAACCCCGCGGTCACCGACGAGGTGGTCGACGAGGGGTCGCGACTGCTGCGGTTCCTGGCGCCGGACCGCGACGAGCACGCGGTTCGCGTCATCGACTCCGCGTGACCCCTACTGCGGCGAAATGTCCAGACCTGTCCGGACCACGGGAGACACGGGCGGATATGGAAGGATTCTCGGGTGACTGAAGAGTTCCGCGCCGCGTTCCAACGCGTCCTCGACACCGCCGTAAGCCAGGCACCCGAGTTCCCCTCCGCCGTGCACGACGTGTTCCGGCTGTCCTCCCAGGTGTCCAAGGACGAACTCGCCACCGCCATGGAGGCGCTCGCACCGGTTCTCGCCGAGTGCGAGTCCGTCGCGGGCGTGGCCGCCGACCTGGCCGTCCTGGCCGGGGCGCTGGTCGAGTCGGGTGCCCCGGCGGGCCAGGTCGGGCTTGAGGTACTGCGCCAACTGGGGAGCTACGGCCAGGCGGCCGTGGCCTTCATGCACGCGTGGGACAAGACCGGCGGCGGTTCGCTGCCCGCGCCGCACACCGTGACGGAGACCGAGGAGAAGCGGGTCGAGGAGGTCCTCGGAGACAACGCGCCGCTGGCCACGGTCGGTTGGTGGACGTCGCAGCGGTACGGGCTCGCCGCCAAGGCCATGCTGGGTGACTCAGGCGTGCGCGCCGCCGTGCGCGGGGACACCAGCGCGCTGGAGGGCCTCAGCCAGATCGTGCGGGCGCTGTCCACGCAGCTCAGCGAGTTCGGCGAGGTCCGTGAGCTGCTGCGAATGGCCGAGGTGAGCCGGGTGCTGGTCCTCGACCGGGCGTCGTGGCGCGGGTTCCGGGTGCGCTTCGACGGATTGGGCGACAACTTCCAGTTGCACACGCTGCTGGCGGACGCACTGGTCGGCAAGGAGGGACGTGGGATTCCGGGGACGCGCCCCGATCCCCGGTGGAGCGCCGCGTCCCGGAACTCGCCCGTCGACCCGCTGGCGGACGTCGTGCGCGGCGAGTGGGATCTCGTGGGCGGCGACGGCACGTGGGTCGGGAACGAGGCCGTTCCCGGGGACATCCCGTTGGTCGACGGCGAGCGCGTCCTGGTCCTGGAGCCGCAGTCGCTCGCGCACTCGTGGCGGGCGGGACGCCGCCATCCGCACATCCCCGGGTCGTTGGAGATCCTGGAGGAGATGCACCCCGACGAGGCCGCCGCGTGGTGGTCGCGTACGCACCCGGCGGGGTCGGTGCGCCACCCGCTGGCGCCGCCGATCGAGCACGACGACACGGGTTCGCAGCGCGCGCCCCGCCACTTCGGGGTGGCGGCGCACTTCGCGGAGGTCGATTCGGGCCCGCTGTCGACGTCGTTCGACACGCTGTCCGCCGGACCGGACGACGCATCCCAGGCGAGCGGCGGGTCCGAGGGCGCGGACGGGTTCCGTGACCCCGGGAGGCCTGACGCCCTCTGGGCGACCGACGGGCCCGACGGGTTCCGAGCGCCCCACGGAGCCCCGGAGGCCGGTGGCGCCGCAGACCCTGGTGAGTTTCGGGCACCCGGTGGGCTCTCCGGTGGCGGTGCGACCGAGGGGTCCGCAGGGACCGGTCAGCCTGATGCCGTCTGGGCGGCGGACGGTGCCGCGGAGCAGGGCGCGTCCCCGGAGCCGGGAGGGGCGCACAGTGCCCAGGGGTCCTGGGCGGACCCCGGGTCCGATGGGTTCCGAGCGCCACACGCGACCCCCGAGGCACGCGGGACCGGCGGCTTTGGCGCGACCGATGGATCAGACCTGCCCTGGGCGACCGACGGGACTGACGGTTTCCGAGCGCCACACGCGGCCCCCGAGGCGCACGGGACCGGCGGCTTCCAGGCGCCACGTGCACCAGAAGACGCCCAAGAGCTGGGAGCGTCGCACAGTGCCCAGGGATCCTGGGCGACCGACGGAGCCGACGGGGCCCCAGCACCCCACGCGGCCCCCGAGGCACGCGGGACCGGCGGGTCCAGCGGTTTCAGCGAGACTGTTCGGCCCGACGTGCCCTGGGCAACCACCGGGACCGACGAGCCCAGTGGCTTCCGAGCACCTCGTGCGCCCGGAGCTACCCAAGAGCCGGGCGCGACGCACAGTGCCCAGGCGTCCTGGGCGGACGCCGGGTCCGACGGGTACCAAGCGCCCCACGCGACCCCCGGGAACGGCGAGTCAGACGTGCCCTGGGCGACCGACGGAACCGATGGGCCCCAGGCGTCTGGCGGTACCGCAGTGGTGGGTGGAGCCGATGGGTTCCCCTCGACCGGGGAATCCGGTCGGGCCGACGTGACCCACGGTACCCCTGGTGCAGCCTGGGCGACGGACGGTACCGCTGAGCAGAACGCGGCCCCCGAGGCGGAACCCCACCCGTGGGCAGCCGAACCGCCTCCCCCGGCCCCCGTACCGCCGTCCGCCGGGGACGGACGGCCGCCCGGCGCCCACCTGCTTCCGCCGATGCCCCCGAACGTCTCCGAGAGCCATCAGTGGGCCCCGTCGTGGCGCTGGCCCCTGCCTCCGGTGCCCCGAACCAACCGCGACCCCGGGTAACCCCTGGTGGACGCCGCGTACTCGTGTGCGTCCGGATATGACAACCGTCATGTCGCGCGCGCCGCGTCTCTCATCCCGACACGGTGACGCGTGCGACTACGACCGACGGGTCCATCACGACATGCTGGGAACCATGGCCACGCAGAGGAACACCGAACCGACCGCGCACGACGGCGACCCGACCGACGGCGCGTCCGCGGCCGAACGGCCAGACGCCACCACGGGCGACGGCGACCCCGTCGACCCGAAGGCCGCGGAAAGGGCCAGACGCCAGGAGGAGGCCCGCGAGGCCTTCCGCGCGATCAAGCCCTGGAAGGGCAAGGCGACCCGGCAGGACAAGGCCCTGCTCGCCTGCGCCATCGGCATCCCGGCCTTCTTCCTCGCCCTGACCCCGGTCAAGCCGCTCCTCATCGCCGACCACCCGATCGGACTGGCCTTCCTCACCGGCAGCAACGCCGCCGTCGGCGCCGCCGCGGCCTACTCCTCGCTCGGGCAGATCCCCCTCTGGCTCGTCCTGGTCGCGGGCGTCTTCGGCAAGGTCAAGGTCGACTGGCTGTTCTGGTGGCTCGGCAGACGCTGGGGACGCGGCTTCATCAACCTCCTGGCGCAGGGCGAGCGGGCCCGGAAGTTCGCCGACAAGGCCCACGACCTCAACCCGTGGATCGTCCGGATCGCCCTCACGCTCTCCTACCTGCCGGGCGTCCCCGCCGCCCTCATCCACGTCACCGCCGGCTGGACCGGCATGCGCCTGCGTACCTTCTTCCTCTTCGACGCCCTCGGCGCCCTCCTGCTCACCGGAGCCGTGGCGGCGGTGGGCCACGCGACCGGGCAGGCCGGGGTCGACATCGTCCTCCTCGTCGACCGGTACGCCCTGTGGCTCACCCTCGCGATCATCTTCGCGATGGCCTTCTGGCCCGTGGTCAAGCAGCAGCGCGCGGAGAAGGCCAAGCGCAGGGCCGCCGCCGCGACCGCCGAGGAGACCGCCGAGGAGACCGCCTAGGCCGTCCGCGTGCACCTGATCACCCACGAGTCGGGGCCGCACGGCTAGGCTGGCGTTCGGCAATCCGACACCCCGGGCCTGCCGGCTGCCTGGGTGCGTCACGAACACACTCAAGGAGAGATCCCGTCATGGGACAGCGACACTTCGATCTGGTGGTCCTCGGCGCTGGTCCGGGCGGCTACGTCGCGGCGATCCGCGCGGCCCAGCTCGGTCTGAACACGGCCGTCATCGAGGAGAAGTACTGGGGCGGCGTCTGCCTGAACGTGGGCTGCATCCCCTCCAAGGCGCTCCTGCGCAACGCCGAGCTGGCCCACCTGTTCCGCACGGAGGCCGACCAGTTCGGCATCAAGGTGGACGGCACGGTGGAGTTCGACTTCGGCAAGGCCCACAGCCGCAGCCGCGAGGTGGCCGAGGGCCGCGTCAAGGGCGTCCACTTCCTCATGAAGAAGAACGGCATCACCGAGCTCAACGGGCGCGGCACGTTCCTCGACGCCAACACCGTCGAGGTGCGCGGTGAGGACGGCTCCGCCGAGTCCGTCACGTTCGACCACGCGGTGATCGCCGCCGGGTCCTCCACCAGGCTCATCCCCGGCACCGAGCTCTCCGAGCGGGTCGTCACGTACGAGGAGCAGATCCTCGACGGCACCCTCCCCGAGAGCATCGTCATCGCGGGCGCGGGCGCGATCGGCGTCGAGTTCGCCTACGTCCTCGCCAACTACGGCGTCGACGTCACCATCGTGGAGTTCCTCGACCGGATGGTCCCGCTGGAGGACGAGGAGGTCTCCAAGGAACTGGCCCGCGCGTACAAGAAGCTCGGCGTGAAGGTCATGACCTCCACCCGCGTGGAGGCGGTCGACGACACCGGCAAGAACGTCCGCGTCACCGTCAGCACGTCCGACGGCAAGCAGCAGACCCTGGAGGCCGACCGGCTGCTCCAGGCGATCGGCTTCGCGCCGAACGTCGAGGGCTACGGCCTGGAGAACACCGGCGTCCAGCTGACCGAGCGCGGCGCGATCGACATCGACTCCCGCGGCCGCACCAGCGTCCCGCACATCTTCGCGATCGGCGACGTCACCGCCAAGCTCATGCTC
The DNA here is from genome assembly GCF_044457925.1 of Nocardiopsis sp. NPDC050513. Lineage (NCBI taxonomy): Bacteria > Bacillati > Actinomycetota > Actinomycetes > Streptosporangiales > Nocardiopsidaceae > Nocardiopsis > Nocardiopsis sp. NPDC050513. The sequence goes on from NZ_JBITHK010000025.1 coordinate 7,074, forward strand.
GCGCACACCGCCGAGGCCATGGGCATCGTCGCGGTGGAGACCATCGCCGACGCCGAGACGCAGGAGGTCGACTACCGCTTCGTTCCGCGCGCCACCTACTGCCAGCCGCAGATCGCCAGCTTCGGTTACAGCGAGAAGGAGGCGCGGGAGGCCGGGTACGACGTCCAGGTCGCCAAGTTCCCGTTCATGGCCAACGGCAAGGCGCACGGGCTGGGCGAGACCCGCGGCTTCGTCAAGATCATCTCCGACGGCACGTACGGCGAGTTCCTCGGCGCCCACATGATCGGCCCGGACGTCACCGAGCTGCTGCCCGAGCTGACCCTGGCCCAGCAGTGGGACCTGACGGTGCACGAGGTGTCCCGCAACATCCACGCGCACCCGACGCTGAGCGAGGCGGTCAAGGAGGCCGTGCACGGACTGGCCGGGCACATGATCAACCTCTGACCGGACCGCGACGCGCGGGGCGGCGGGAACGGAGACTCGGCCACGTCGGCGGGGAGCCCGGGGAACTTGCTAAGTTTCCCTGTGACCCCCGCCGGAGCCTCCTCCCGCCGCCCGGCGCTCCCCGATCCGAAAGCCACCCATGCGCCTGATCCCCTCCACCCCCCTGTCGTGCCTGGGCACGGCCGTCGTCACCGTCGTGGTCGGCGGAGCCGTCCTCGTCGGCTTCGGCGTGATCGACCTCGACCTGGACCTGAGCCTGTCCGGCGGCGACGTGGAGAACCCGCTGGACTGGATGGCCGACGCCGTCCCGAGCGCCGAACCGAGCGACGGGGCCGAGGGGCAGGACGCGTCCGGCTACGCCCTGCCCGCATCGTGCGCGGCCGCGGGTGTGGCCGAGGCCGTCGGCGACCTGGCCCCGGGCCCGGTCCTGACCGAGGAGGTCGGCGCGGTCGAGGGGATCGACGGCGCCGAGCAGGTGGTGTGTTCGTACAGCGACGGCGGCACCGGACCCGGCGGCACCGTCCTCACCGTGGTGTTCACCCTGGGCGCCGACCCGAGCGCCAACCCGGACGTGGTCCAGGTGCCCGGAGCCGAGGAGCGGATGAACTGGGAGGTGGACGTCGACGTCGACGTGGACACCTACCACACCGACGAGTCCGACAGCCTGGGCGGCGACCTGGAGTACGTGGGCACCGTCGACGGCTCCAGCCGCCACCTCTACCTGGCGCTCCCCGGCGAGCTGCACGTGACCGCGATCTCCACCAACGGCGAGGTCCCGCGCGAGGACCTGGAGCGGGTCGTCATGGCGGCCGCCGAGCGGATCAGGAGCTGAACGCGCCCGCCCCGCACACACGAGGGGCGCGCCCGCACGCCGCGGCCGCGCCCCGCTCCCTCCCCGCGTCACCCGCGGGCGCCGGTCAGAACTCGACCGGGACCTCCTCGAACTCACCGAACGGACCGGCGCGCAGCGTCAGCCCCTCCACGTCCACCGCGGGGGCCGGGAACACCGCCACGAGGTCGTAGGTGTTGCCGGGCTGGAGCATGTGCACCTCCTCGGCGAAGCTGCTGTAGCGGCCCTCGCCGAAGTCCATCTGCGCCACGTAGCGCACCAGACCGCTCTCCGGCTCCAGCAGTTGGAACCCGCCGAGCGTGCCCTTGTTGAACTGCTCCGGACCGCCGGCCATGACCGCCTCCGTGCCGCCCAGGTCCGGGATCCGCGGCTCGTCCCCGGTGTTGGTCAGCGAGAACGTCCCGATCACGTAGGCACCGTCGCGGCGCAGCGGGTAGACGTCCATGCGGATGCCGTCCAGTTCGCCGCTGGCCACCGCCGAACCCGGGTCGTCGGTGTACGGGGCGGGCCAGGTGACGTTGCGCTGGGCGGCGCCGATGGCGTCGTCGTCGTAGTCCTCCTCGTCCGAGACCTCCGTCGAGGTGTCGTAGACGTAGGAGAACTCGACGCGGCGGTTGCGGGCCCGGGCCTGCTCGTCGTCGGGGCCGCCCTCGCGTGCGATCGGCTCGTCCATGCCGCGCCCCTCGACCTCCAGGGTGTACCCGGAGCCGATCTCCTCCGCGAGCAGGTCGCGGACGGTCTCGGCGCGGTCGACGGACAGGGCGTCGTTGTAGGAGGCGCTGCCGATGCCGTCGGTGTGGCCGACGACCGTGATGACGGGGTCGTCGGGATCGACGTTGGCGGTCAAGGTGGCGGCCGCGCGCCGGACCACCTCCTCCGCCTCCTCGGTCAGGTCCGAGCTGTCGAACGCGAACATCACGTCCGAGTGCAGCGAGATGATCTCCCGGTCGCCGTCACGGGTGGTGGAGGCGACCTCGGAGTCGACGAAGCTCTGCACCCACCCCTCGTCGGCCACGGCGTCCTCGTCGGGGCGGCGGTTGGCGAAGGTGAGGCTCTCGCCGCTCGGCGGCGGGTCGTCCAGGGTGAGGTGGTCGGCGCCGTTCGGATTCTCGGGGTCCGGCCGCTCCGCGTCCACGTCCTGCACCGGGATCCCGGTCATCGCGCCCAGCCCGCTGCCGAGGAAGGTCACCTGCTCGACCTCGTCGGGCAGGCGCGGGAAGTAGCGGACGTACTCGTTGGTGACACCGTCGTGCACCGGGTACAGGCCGTCCCCGCCCGGGCTCTCCGACCCGTACTTGAGACCGTCCTCGTCGAGGAACTGCCGGTACACCCGGCCGGTGAGGGGGTCGATCAGGGTGTGCGCCATGCTCAGGTTCCGGTTGGGACCCGAGAACTCGTCCGCGTAGGTCACCTCGTAGTACATGACCGTGTAGTCGTCGGTGCGCTCCAGGCCCGTGATCGAGAAGGTCATCTCGTTGTCCTGGCCCGTGTCCTGGAAGATCCGGCCCTCGCGGACGTAGGGGAACTCCTCCCGGACCTCGGGCGGGCCCGACGCCCCGCCGAAGGTCGCGGACCACCAGTCCGCCGTGGCCGTACAGCCGCTGAGCAGCAGGGCGCCCGTTACGGTCAGCGCGACCGCGGTCACGGTCGTCTTCCGCGCCATGTGGGGGAACTCCGATCGTTGAGGGGACGTACCGGCAACATCCTCCACCAGTCGGGCACCCGGACCGACCACCCGTCCCCCCGTCAGGCCACGGAGACCTCCTCAGGACGGGGCAGGGCGCGCATCACCGGGGTGAGGCTGCACAGCGCGGCGGCCCCGGACACGCACGCCATCGTCAGGAAGACCCAGCCGGGTCCGGCCTGGTCGAAGACGATCCCGATGCCCAGGATGCCCACCGGTTGGGACAGCATCGCCAGGAACATGACCGCTCCCAGGACGCGCCCCTGGAGATCGTCGCCCACCGAGGCGGCCACGTAGCCGTAGAACACGGCGTTGGCGCAGGGGACGACGGCGAACACGCACCCGACGATCACCCCGAGCAGGATCACGTTGGGCGCCATGAGGAGTGCGAGCGCTCCCACCGGCGCCGACCACGCCGCCACCAGGAAGGTCGTGGACGGGCGCACCCACCGGACGACCAGCCCCGCGACCAGCGCCCCCAGTAGGCCCCCCGACCCCGCCAGGGAGACGGTCATGCCGATCTGGAGGTGGGAGGCACCCTGGCTCTCGGCGGTCGCGATGATGGCCAGGAACGCGCCCGTCTGCGTGAACACCAGGTTGAACCCCAGGATCCACGCCATCATCGGCCGCAGGATGGGGTGGCGGGCCAGCACCGCGAAGCCGCTCACCGCGCCGCGCAGGTTCCACCTCCCCCCGTCGCCGCGGTCGGCCTGCATCGGGCCGCGGACGGACATGAGCAGGACCGACGAGGCCAGATAGGTCAGCGCCTCGGCGGCGAACGGGAACGCCCTGCCCAGGTTGAACAGCGATCCCGCGACCGGGGCGCCCAGCGCGGTCGTCCCGAAGAGGCGGATCTGGTTCTGTGCGGCGGCGTCCGCCAGTTGGGCGGCCGGGACCAACTGCTTGATCGCCGCCATGGCCACGGGGTTGGCGACCCCCGTCAGCGCCGCCGAGCTCACGGCGACGCACAGGATGAGCGGGATCGACACGTGCCCGGTGAACAGCAGCGCCGTGAACAGGGCGAGGAGGGCCAACCGGCCCAGGTCGCAGACGAGGAGCACCGCGCGCCGGTTGGACCGGTCGGCGAGGGCCCCGCCGACGACGGACGCGACCATGGCCGTGGCCACCTGCGCGGCCCCGATCGCACCGGCCTGAGCGGCCGATCCGACGAGGACCAGGACCAGGAGCGGGTAGGCGACCTCTCCGCTCTCCTTGCCCAGTCCGGCGAAGAACCGGCTGGTCCAGAGCGTCTGGAAGTCGCGGTTGCGCAGGAGCGCCCGGGAGCCCCCCGTGCCGTCCACCGGCGGGGCCAGCCCGAGACGGCCGGGCGGGCGCCACCGTGCGGTGGTCATCCGGAACGGTGGAACGGCGCGGGTGCCAGACAGGGAGGCCGATCGGGGGGCGAGGATCTCATGCCGCCATTATGCGCGCACGAACGATGTCCCACCCGGGCCCGGGTCCACTGTTCCGGCGGCCGATTCGATGGTGCGCGGAGTCCGCTCGACGTAGGCCGCCACCAACGCGACGAGGAGCGACGAACCGGCCACGAACAGGTACGACGCAGTCCATCCGCCGGTGAGTTCGGCGACCAGACCGAAGAGGAGCGGACCGCCCAGCGCGATCCCGCTGCCCGCGCCCTGGACGAATCCGGAGAGCGCGCCCGCCCCGCCGGGGGTGGTGCCGCGGGTGGTGATCATGGTCATGGTCACCACGAACAGACTCGTGCCCAGGCCGAGGAGGACCGCCCACAGGGGCGTCAGGTGCTCGGGGCCGACCGCCACGCCCAGGTAGCCGGTCGCGTATCCGCCCACCCCCAGCGCGACGATCGGGAAGGTGTTGGCCGCGCGAACGGTGACGGTGGGCGCGACCAGGGCGAACATCAGACTCGCACCGACGGTCAGCGACACCATGGTCCCGGCGAACGCCTCGCTGTGACCGGAGTCGGCGAGGAGTGCGGGCAGCCACGTGAACAGGATGAAGACGTTCCAGGTGACCATCCCGAACAGCAGGGCCAGACGCCAGGCCATGCCGACCCGCCAGACGGGGCGGGCCAGGGCGCTCCGGACCGGGAGGAGTGCGCCCTGGGGGGCGCCGGTCCGCGTCGGCCGCAGCCACTGGGCGGCCCACAGCCCGGCGGCCGCCAGGGCGATCGCGGCCCACACTCCGACCGCGAGCCGCCAGCCCACGGCCTGCGCGAGGGGGACGGCGACCAGAGGAGGGAAGAGGGCGCCCGCGTGGATGGCCACCATCTGCACGGTGCTGAGCGTCGCCAGCCGGTCGGGGAAGTACTGCCTGATCAGGGGCGGCAGCACGACGTTGCCCAGCGCGGCGCCCGCGAGGGCCACGGCGGTCAGGACCAGGAGTGTGCCCGTGTCGGGGGCGAGGGCGCGCAGAGCCTGGCCCACACCGGTCAGCAGCATGCTCAGCACAGCGGTGAGCTCGGGTCCCAGGCGGCGCATGATCGCGGGGGTGACCAGACCGAAGACGGCGAAGGCGACGAGCGGCAGGGTGCCGAACACGCCGATGACGGTGGCCGCGAAGCCGAACTCGCCCCCGACCGTGGTCAGCAGCGGAGACAGCGCGGTGACCACCAGGCGCAGGTTCAGCGCGGCGCAGGTGATGGCCAACAGGGCGAGGACGCGGCCTCGGTGGGCTCCGGTGGGAGCCCCGGCGGGCGGCCGGACCGACGGTCGGTCGGTGGCGGTCGCGACGGAGGAAACGCTCATGGCGGCGGCGGACGTCCCTTGGTGTGCGGTGATGCGGCGCTGCATCCGAGCGGGGTCGTCCGGCGGGCGACGCTGCCTGCCCGGGAAGGATCCTCTCCCCTGGGCGAGCCAAATACGACCTTTTCAGAGAAATGTTATGCACACAGCGGATGCGTACACAACTTTCCGTATTTAATACGGATACAATGGCCGTATGGCTGATCTTGACGAACTAGATACGGCGATCCTGGCCGAACTCCAGGCGGACGCACGGCGCACCAACCGGGACGTGGCCGCCGCGGTGGGCGCGTCGCCGACCACGACACTGGACCGGACCCGCGCACTGCGTGAGAGGGGTGTGATCCGCGGCGCGCTCCTCGACGTCGACCTCGAACTCATCGGCCGACCGGTGCAGGCGCTCATCACCGTGCGCATCGTCAAACCCTCGCGGCACAACATCGAGGCCTTCCGCGACTGGGTGCGCTCGCTGCCCGACACCCTGTCGGTCTTCGTGACCTCGGGAAACGAGGACTTCCTCATCCACGTCGCACTGCCCGACAACGACAGCCTCTACGCGTTCGTGGTCGACAGGCTGACGGAACGCCCCGAGGTCGCCGACGTGCGGGCGTCGATCGTCTACGAGCACCTGCGCAACGACCGCATCGCGCCGACGACCGGAGGACGGCGACGCCGGGGGTGACCGTGCCCGCGCGTCGCCGTCGGGGCCGCTCCGGACCGCGGTCGCCCCGCACGGCCGCGACCGCGGCGCGTCACTCGGGTGAGGGCGTCAACAGCACGAACCCGGTCTGGAACGGGTCGACGCACAGGGCCAGCCGACCCACCATCGGCATGTCGTCGGGCCCCATGAGCACCTGGCCGCCCGCCGACCTGACCGACGCGGCGGCCGCGTCGCAGTCGGCCACGGCGAACACCGGGTGCCAGTCGGCGTTGCCGCCGGTCGCCTCCAGTTCGGCCCCGTCCACCCCCATGAGCCCGCCGAACTCCCGGTTCTCGGCGGCGCCCGACGGGGCGATGATCCGGTACGGCTCGGGGCTGTCCGGAAGGGTGAAGTCCTGGAACCGCCAGCCGAACAGCTTGCCGTAGAAGGACAGCGCGGCGGCGCCGTCCGGCGTCCACAGCTCCACCCAGCACAGGGTGTTGTCCTGGTCGGTGACCCCCATCCCCGGGAAGTCGTACGCCTGCCAGAGTCCGAAGTCCCCGCCCTGGGGGTCGGCGCAGAACACCATCCGGCCGAACGACATCACGTCCATCGGTCCCGCGTGCACGGTCCCGCCGAGACTCACCACGGTGCTGGCCGTCGCGTCGACGTCGGGGGCGGCGAAGTAGACACTCCACGCCGGACGCTGCCCCTCGTCCATGAGCGGCCCGAGACCGGCCAGCGGGATCCCGTCCAGCTGGAACATCCGGTACCCGCCCGTGTCCGGCGCGGGCTCGCTGGCGCTCCAACCGAACACCTTCCGGTAGAAGGCGATGGAGGCGTCCGTGTCCGGCGACCCCAGCTCGATCCAACAGGGGGAGCCGGAGACGAAGTTGGTGGTGATCATGGGTTCCCCTTCTCCGTGTGTCCACGAAAAGCACCACCTCAGAGTCTCTCCCGCGCCACCGCTCCGAGCGGTCCGTGACGCGGCAAAGACTCGCACAACTCAGACGCACCGCAGTGCGCCGACGCCGCTGGCGGCGGTCGCGGTCACCGACGGCGGAGGCGCTTGTCGGTCACCGCCGGAGGCTCGTAGAAGGTCATGTCGCGGCTGACGTCCGTGCCGGGCGGCACGATCCCGTCGATCCGGTCGAGCACTTCCCCGCCCAGCCGCACGCCGGCGCCGTCCAGCATGCCCTGGAGCTGGTCGTGCGTGCGCGGGCCGATGATCACCGACGTCACCGCGGGATGGCTGCGCACGAACGCCGTCGCCAGGTGGGGCAGGGAGAGGTCCGCGTCCGCCGCGACCTTTCCGAGCTCCGTCACCGCCGCCAGCTTGGCGGCGTTGCCCGGCAGCGCCGTGTCGTACATCGGGCCGAGGAACGCGCTGCGGTGCGCCGCGCCCGGGTCCTCCCCGTCGGGGCCGCCGTACCGGCCCGACAGCCAACCGCCGCTCAGCGGGCTCCACGTCAGCACGCCCATGCCGTACCTCTGGGCGGTGGGCAGCACGTCGCGCTCGATCCCGCGCGCCAGCAGCGAGTACGGCGGCTGCTCACTGCGCGGCCGGACGTGGCCGCGCGCCGACGCGTTCCACTGGGCCTCGACGATCTCCTCGGCCGGGAAGGCCGACGTGCCGACCGCCCTGACCTTGCCCGACCTGACCAGGTCCGACAGCGCGGAGAGGGTTTCGTCGATGTCGGTGTCCGGATCGGGCCGGTGCACCTGGTAGAGGTCGATCCACTCGGTGTCCAGCCGCCGGAGGCTGTCCTCGACGGCCCGGACGATCCAGCGCCGCGAGTTGCCCCGGTGGTTGGCGTCGGGGCCCATCGGGTTGTGGAACTTGCTGGCGAGGACGACGTCGTCGCGGCGCCCCTTGAGCGCCTTGCCGACGATCACCTCGGACTCGCCGTCCGAGTACATGTCCGCGGTGTCGACGAGGTTCACGCCCGCGTCCAGCGCGGTGCGGACCATGCGCACCGCGTCGTCGTGGTCGGTGTTGCCCCAGGCCCCGAGCATCATCGTGCCGAGCGCGTACTCGCTCACGGAGATGCCGGTGCCGCCGAGGATGCGCCGTTCCATGGAGTGTTCCCCTTCCAGAAGTCGCTGCGTGGGGAACTCTGCCGGGCCCGAGGGGATCCGACCAGGCCCGAGCCGACCTGGGTCTGGCAGGACCATGGTGGATACTCGGCACATGGTGCGCACGGACACGGAGATCAGCCAGTTCCTCAAGACCCGCCGGTCCGCCCTCTCACCCCGGGAGGTGGGTCTGCCCGAGGGAGTCAACCGGCGGCGGGTACGGGGGCTGCGCCGTGAGGAGGTCGCGCTGCTCGCGGGGGTCAGCGTCGACTACTACACGCGGATCGAGCAGGGCCGGGGCAACGGGGTGTCCGCGAGTGTGCTCGACGCCGTCGCCGACGCGCTGCTGCTCACCGGCGACGAGCGCGCCTACCTGCACAACCTGGCCGGACGGACGCCGCACCGCACGGGCGGCGCCGACGGCGCGTGCGTGCCGCCCGCGGTGCCCCGCCAGGCCGTCCGCCCCGAGCTGCGCCAGCTCATCGGAGCCATGGACCGCGTCCCCGCCGTGGTCCTGGGCCGGGGCCTGGACGTGCTGGCCTGGAACCGGCTCCTCGCCCGGCTGTGGCCCGGCCTCGACGACCTGCCGGACGAGGAGCTGAACCTCGCCAGGTCGGTGTTCCGCGACGACTGGACCTCCGCCCTCCACGACGACCTGGCGTCGATACGCCGCGACGTGGTGGCCAAGCTGCGGGCGGACACCGGCCGGGACCCGGAGGAGCCGCGGCTGTGCGCGGTGGTCATGGACCTGCGGAGGGAGAACGCGCACTTCGAGGAGCTGTGGCAGGCCCGCGAGGTGCGGGAGCGGCCGCACGGCACGCACCGGCTGCGCCACCCGTGGGTGGGCGAGCTGACGCTGGACTTCGAGAAGACGGTGCTGCCCGCCGACGACGGGCAGGTGCTCATGACCTACTCGGCCGCCCCGGGGTCGGTCTCGGAGGAACGCCTCGCCCTGCTCGCGAGCGCCCGCCACGAGCCCGCGACGGCGTAGGCCAGCAGCGCGCCGGCGACCGCCAGCGTCCACGCGTCCGGGGCCACGACGGACTGTCCCCGCAGCGCCTGCCAGGCGGTCAGCCCGAACGCCCCCGCGTAGGCCGCGCCCGCCACGCCCACCAGTCGGACCCGCACGGCCTCGGACCGGTACCGCGCAGCCGCCCCCACGGCCAGCGCCACCAGGATCATCGCCTGGAGCCCGTGGATCCCCACGAAGTGCGGTACCCGCAGATCCCCCGCCACCGTGCTCCACCCGACCAACGGCAGCCCCGGTCCGCCGTCGGGGGCGCCCACGGTGTGCGCCCCGATCACGTCCGACCCGCCCGCCGCCACCGCGGCCGCCTGCTCCGGCGTGGCCGGGGACATGAACAGCGCCACCGGCATGCCCGCCAGGGTGACCGCCGTCCCCCACCGCAGGGCACACGTCGTGGCGCGGTCACCGACGGGTCGGCGGAGCAGCACGGCGGCCACGGCGAGGTGGAGCGCCCACACCGCCATGACGACGACCCCCATGGCGTTGAAGACCACGGCGTCGACCACGGTCGCGACGTTGAAGTGGCTCCGCACGCCCCGCACGGCCTGGACCACGACCGCCGCCAGTTCGGCGGTGACGAGCACCGCGATCACCGTGCCGAGCCGGTGCCCGAGCCGCCGGGTCCGGGACAGCAGCCAGGCGAGCGTCACCGTGTACACGGCGATCGACAGGGCGAACCTCGCGGGCTTGCTCCACACGGGTTCGCCCACCAGGACGCGGTCGTCGACCGCGGTCCCCACCAGGGCCGCCGCGAGCACCAACCCCGACAGCACCGAGGCCGCCATCAGCGGACGGTGCCAGTCCAGCACGCTTCGGACGAGCAGGCGGACGCGCGCCGGGCCCTCCAGGCACCCGGCGCCGTCGGTCACGCCGGGCTCCCAACCCGCATCAGGCGGCTCACAGTCGGAGCTCGAAGACCATCCGGTCCACCCCCGGCCCGTCGTGGTCGGCGTGCGGTCCCGTCACCGTGAAGCCGAACGCCCGGTGGAAGGCGATCGACCGCGCGTTGCCCGGCGAGGTAACCGCCCGCACCGTTGTCCGTCCGTCGGCCCGGGCGGCCTCCGTGAACCGCGCGTACAGCCGACTCGCCAGCCCCGACCGGCGCTGCTCCGGCGCCACCCCGACGAAGTGCACGTACGCCTCCTCCGGGCGGGACGGCGACCCGAATCCGACGAGGAAGCCCGCCAGCTCCGCCCCGGCCTCGGCCGTGAGACTGCTGGTGTGGAAGTGGTCGAGGAACAGTCGCGGAAGCACGTTCGCGACCGGTCGCCCCCACCACGCGTCGCACACCGCGATGATCCGCCGGTGGTCGGAGGGGCGGGCGGTGCGGATGCTGACATCGGTCACGGCACGGGTCTCCTGTCGCCTCGGGAGGTCGGGGTGATGCCAGTGGCCCGCGCGCGCGAACGGCGGGCCGGGTCACGGACACCCGAGTGCCTCCCGGAACGGCTGTCGGAGCGCGTCGTCCTGGTCCATCACCGCGAACACGACGTGCGCGAACACCCCGGCGAACTCTCCCCTCAGGGGCTCGGCGAAGGCCGCCGCCACCTCGGCGGGACGGTTCCCGAACACGCCGCAGCCCCACGCGCCCAGGACCAGGGTGACCGCCCCGCGGTCCGCGGCCACGGCCAGGACGCCCCGCGCACGGCGGGTCAGGACGTCGACGATCCGGTGCTCCTCGCCGGTTCCCTCCTGCTCGACCTTCCGCCGGTTCGGCGCGGCACAGGTCAGGAAGTCCGCCGTCACGGGCTCTGGCAGCCACCCGCCGCGGTCGTCCCGGAACACCGGCACGCCCGGAGAGTGGATCACCCGGTCGGAGAAGATCCGACCGGGCGTCGCACGGTGGTGGTCGTAGAAATCCGGACACCCGGTCAGGGAGGCGCACAGCGCGCTCGACCGCGCCAGGCTCTCCTCCTGGGCCCGCGCCCCGTTCGCCACGCCCCCGCCGGGGTTGTAGGCCGACGCGAAGTTCAGCGCCGCGAGCCCGTCCGAACCGGACAGCCGCACGAGCACCTCCAACGTGCTCTCGCCCGTGACCTCGACGCGCGTCTCCCGCTCCCCCTCCGGAGCGGCCAGAGCCCGCACCTCCTCGGGCAGGAAGAGCCGCGTGCCCGCGCGCATGGCCGCGAGCGCCTCCGACAGCTCGACCGTGCGGCCGCCGACCGTGTACCGCTCCTCCTCGACGACGGTCCGGGTCTCCCGCCACACCTCGCGCAGCCTCTGTCGCTGTGACACGCTCTCTCCTCGCCCTCGACGCGGCACGAACCTATCCGGCCGCGCACCACCCGCCCAACCCGTTTACAGCGGACCGAAAACCACTGGCCGGGCCTCCGGGAAGGGGGCATCCTCGGAGCATGGACCCCAAGCGCCGTGTCCGCGCCTCGAAGTTCCTCTCCCGGGTGCTGCGGCACGACCCCGCCCGCGCGGGGATCACCCTCGACGCGCAGGGCTGGACCGACGTCCGCGCGCTCCTGGACGGCTGCCGCCGCGCGGGTCGCCCCATCACCCACGCCGAGCTGATGGAGGTCGTCCGCACCAACGACAAGCGACGGTTCGCCCTCAACGCCGACGGCACCCGCATCCGCGCGAGCCAGGGCCACACCGTCCTGGTCGACCTCGCCCTGGAGCCCGCAGCGCCGCCGGACCTGCTCTACCACGGCACGGTCGGCCGCTTCCTGCCCGCGATCGCCGCCGAGGGCCTGCGGCCCATGGGCCGCCACGACGTCCACCTGTCCGCCGACGAGGCCACCGCCCGCGCGGTCGGCTCCCGCCGCGGCTCCCCGGTCGTGCTGGTGGTCGCCGCCGGACTCATGCACGCCGACGGGCACGCCTTCCGCGTCACCGACAACGGCGTCTGGCTGGTCGCGTCCGTACCGCCCGGGTACCTCGGCGCGCCGGTCAGCCCGGCTTGACGGCGCTGAAGACCGCCGTCCCCGGGATCATCCGGCCGCGGACCGGTCCCCAGCCGCCCCACACGCGATCGTGCCCCTCGGGCCACTCCGGCTCCACCACGTCCCTCAGGACCAGTCCGGCCCCGGCGATCCCGCGAATCCAGTCGCCCATCGTCAGGTGGTGCTCGACGTAGACCGCGTGCCCTTGGTCGTCCTCCTCCACGTAGGCGCGGCGGTCGAAGTAGGACTGGCGGACGGTGAACCCGTGCTCGGTCGGATCGTCCGGGAAGCACCACCGCACGGGATGGGTCACCGAGAACACCAGACGCCCGCCCGGGCGCAGCACCCGCCCGGCCTCGGCCAGCGCGTCCACGGCGGCGGGCACGAACGGGAACGCCCCGAAGGCCGAGAACACCACGTCGAAGGAGGCGTCCGCGAACGGCAGCCGCTGGGCGTCCGCCTGCGCCGCGGGCACCGCGGTCCCGACCTCCTCGTCGATCCGCCGCGCGTGCTGGAGCTGGCGGAGGGCGACGTCGACGGCGACCACCTCCCGCACTCCCTGGGAGCGCAGCCACCGGGCGCACTGGGCCGCGCCGCACCCGACCTCCAGGAACCGCCCGTCGCGGGTCCGCTCCAGGTCGAGCAGGTCGGCGTCGGCCTCGGTCAGCCCCTCCGGGCACCACACGAAGTCGGCGTCCCCCAGGAAGGCCCCGTGGTCGGCCTGGTAGGCGTCGGCCGCCGCGTCCCACCACAGGCGGCCCGCCCGCGCGCTCTCCGCCGGGCCGGCGGCGCGGCGCTCGACGCGGCCCGGGTCCGGGTAGTCAGCCTCGTCCCGCATGCTCCTCCTCCGGTGTCCCAGCCGCGGTCGCACCCGGCTCCGCCGCGCGCGCGTCCCTCAGCTCGCGCCGGACCAGGAACACCCATCCGCCGATCGCGATGAGCGTGAACACCCACCACTGCACCGCGTAGGACAGGCTCATCCCCGAGTCCAGCTCGTGCACGGCGACGCGCTCGGGGGCGGGGTCGGGCGCGGGGTCCTGCCTGGTGAGCTCCACGTATCCGCCGTAGACCGGGTAGGGCAGGTCCTCGGCGAGGGCCTCCACGTCCACGATCATGATCTGGCCCTCGGGCAGGCCGTCGCGTTCGCGCAGCCCGGTGTTCTCCTCGCTCTCGGAGAACTGGAGGCGTCCGGCGATCTCCACCTCTCCCTCGGGCGCGGGCGGCGCCTCGGGCGTGTCCCGCGCGGTCTCGCCGGGGGCGATCCATCCCCGATTGACCAGGACGGCGGGCCCCTCCTCGGTCACCAGGGGCGTGAGCACGTGGAACCCGACGCCGCGTTCGCCGTCCCGGTTGCGCAGCAGGAGTTCGTGTTCGGTGTCCCAGGCGCCGGTGGCCTCGACCGTGCGCCACCGGTCCTCGCGGTCCACGGTCCCCCCGACCCCGGTGAGCTCGGCGACGGGCACGGGCGCGGCGGCCAGGTTGCCCTGTTGGAGGTCGACCGCCGCGCTGCGCTGCTCCCAGCGGTCCAGCTGCCAGAAGCCCAACCACACGAAGCTGGGCACGATCAGCAGGACCAGCGCGTGGAAGGCCAGCATGCGTGAGGAGAACAGGACTCTGAGCACGTCTTCGAGGTTATGAGACGTCCCCGGCCACCCCGCACCGCCCCCGGCCCGGCACGGTTCCCGCACACGCGAAGGGCGGGGCCCGGAACATCCGGAGCCCCGCCCGACGGGTCGGTTCGCGCGTACGGCCTCGGTCCTAGACCTCGTCCTCGGCGGCCGCGCGGCGCTTGCGCGCGAAGTACAGTCCGGCGACGCCGGCGCCGATCGCGGCCACTCCGGCCGCGACCAGGCCGCCGAGGGCGGTGCCGGTCACCGCCAGCTGCTCGTCGGCCTGGGGCCGACGGTCGTCACCGGTGGACGAGGAGTCGTCGCCGCCGTCGTCGGAGCCGCCGTCGGCGCCGTCCTCGTCGTCGCGGCCGTCGTCACCGCCGTCGCCGTCGCCGCCGTCGCTCCCGTCGTCGCCACCGTCGCCGTCGCCGCCGTCGTCACCGTCGTCGCCACCGTCGCTGTCGTCGCCGTCGTCACCGCCGTCGCCGTCACCGCCGTCGTAGCCGTCCTCGGAGATCTTCTCCATGCACGCGCCCTCGGCGACGCCGAGCACGGACACGGCGTTGCCGCAGATCTCGACCGCGGCGTCGACGGGGACGATGATCTGGTTGCCGCTGGCCACACCGCCCGAGCCGTCGGTGGTCGGCCCGCCCTCGTTCTCGGGTGAGGCCTGGATGATGTTGATGATGGTGGTGCACTCCGCGCTGGAGGCGCCCAGCACGGCGACCGAGTTGCCGCAGATGTCGATCGCGGCGTCGACGGGGACGATGATCTGGTTGCCGCTGGCCACACCACCGGAACCGTCCGTGGAGGCGCCGCTCCCGGACGCGGACTCCTCCTCCAGGGCCTCGACCACCTCGACGCAGTCGGCCTCGGACAGACCGCCGACCGCGACCGCGTTGCCGCAGGCGTCGACGGCCGCGTCGACGGGGACGATGATCTGGTTGCCGCTGGCCACACCACCGGAACCGTCGGTCGAGGCGCCCTGTCCGCTGGCCTCGTAGAGCACCTGGGACACCTGGTCGCACTCGGCGCTGGAGATGCCCAGCACGGCGAGGGAGTTGCCGCACAGGCCGGCCTGGACGTCGACGGGGACGATGATCTGGTTGCCGCTGGCCACGCCACCGGAACCGTCCGTGGACGTGTCGGCGAGGGCCGCGGTCAGGGGGGCGACCACGAGTCCGGCGGTGAGGACGGTCGCGAAGGGGTAGCGGAGTGTGTTGCGCATCGTGCTGCTTTGACCTTTCACGGAGACAGCCTGGCGATCGCGCCAGTCATGACGCGTGAGCGCCGCGGAGGGAACCGGGGGCGCGGTCTCGCTTCCCAGAGGAGCGATTCCACTTCCGCGGCGCTGGCGGGCCCGACACCGGTCGACGGTGAATTATGCGGGGCGGCCCGCGTACGTGCGGAGGTCGCGGCTCTTAGGGATCGACCCTGGTGAGAACCGGCGACGGACCGAAACGTTAGCAAGCCCGCGGCGGCGCGCAGGCGTTTTTCAGAAATAGTGCGCCACACTGACGACACTTTCCGTGCGCAATGCACAACAGTTTGCAGTCATCACTGGTCAAAGACTTATGATGGATAACGCTGCGTACATAGACAGAAACAGAGAGTTGTTAATTCCGGAAAAGAATTTTGGTCGGCTCCCCCCATCGTCCACTAACCCACTTCGTTGACTCGTCCCTCCAAGCGCGCCCGGGTCCGCATACTGAACGCCCGAACTTTCCACCCTCATAACGAATATCCGATTCATGCGGAAAGCCGGAAATGACACAGTCGCCGACCCGATCGGTCGTCACCCGACAACACGGAGTAATAGACGAGCACTCCGGCAAACCGGACATGTGAGGTAGGCGTCCCCTTGAACGGACACCCCGTCGCGGACCCTCCCAGGAGACCCCCATGCCCATCCGCCCCCGGCTCCCCCTGACCCCGCTCCGTGGCGGCGCCGCACTGCTCGCCACCGTCCTCCTCGCGTCCGCCTGCTCCCCCGGGGACGCGGACCCGGCCGCGGACACGGGCGGAGGCACCGAGGGCACGGCGGTCCCCCAGGACTCGACCGCCTCGCCGAGCGCGCCGCCCCCGGACACGGAACCCTTCACCGTCGCCTTCGGGGGCGATGTCATGTTCGAGGGCCTCCTCGAATCGCGGCTCGACGACCCCTCGACCGCCATGGGCCCGATCGCCGACCGGCTCTCCGCCGCCGACCTGGCCATGGTCAACCTGGAGACCGCCGTCACCGAGGGCGGCACCCCCGCACCGGACAAGCAGTACGTCTTCCGCGCCCCCTCCACCGCCCTGGAGGCCCTGGACGCGGCCGGCGTGGACGTGGCGTCCGTGGCCAACAACCACGGGATGGACTACGGAGAGGTCGGGCTGGCCGACACCCTCGCTGCCGGCGAGGCCTCACCCGTCGCGCTGGTCGGGGCCGGAAACGACGCCGACGAGGCCTACACCCCGCACATCGCGGACGTGGGCGGTCAGACCATCGCCCTGTTCGGCGCCACCGACGTCCTCGACGACCACCTCATGGAGGCCTGGACGGCCGGCGAGGGCAAGCCCGGTCTCGCCTCCGTCAAGGGCGAGGCCCGCGAGCGGATGCTGACCGCCGTGACCGAGGCCGCCGCCCAGGCCGACAACGTCGTCGTCTTCCTGCACTGGGGCCTGGAGGGGTCGCACTGCCCGATCGGGCACGCCCCCACCCTGGCCGAGGACCTCATCGCGGCGGGCGCCACCGCCGTCGTGGGCGGCCACGCGCACGTGCTGTCCCCCGGCGGCTTCGTCGGCGACTCCTACGTCCACTACGGGCTGGGCAACTTCGTCTTCTACAACTTCGACGGTCCCACCGCGGAGAGCGGCGTGCTCACGCTCACCTTCGACGACGGCCGCGTCACCGAGTCCGACTGGGCGCCCGCCCGTATCGAGGGCGGCGTCCCCGTGCCCTACGAGGGCACGGACGCCGACCAGGCCCGCACGACGTGGGAGCAGATGCGCGGCACCTGCGCCCTGCCCCTGACCGACTCCCCGGCCTAGCCGACCTCACCGCGCGATGCTCCCGCTGCTCGAACGCCCGCGCCTCCCGGACCGACCGGCCCCCTAGAGTCCCGGCGCGGCGACACCGTGGCGCTCGGCGACGGCGGCGATCTCCTCCAGGAGCGCGTGGCGGCGCGCCGCGCCCAGGTAGGAGGCCCGCACGCCGTTCCCGGCCAGCCGCACCAGGTCGGCCGGGAACAGGCCCAGGTCGTACGCGGTGCGGTACTCGCGGGTCAGATCGGTGCCGAACATGGTCGGATCGTCGGTGTTGAGCGTGACCAGCAGCCCGGCGTCCACCATGGCCGGCAGCGGGTGGTCCCCGATCTCCCCGACCGCGCGCGTGCACACGTTGGAGGTCGGGCTGACGTCCACCGGCACCTGCTCGTCGACCAGCCGCGCGACCAGGTCCGGGTCCCGCATCGCGTCGATGCCGTGCCCGATCCGCTCAGCGCGCAGCGCGTCCAGCGCCTCGCGCACGCGTTCGGGACCGCCGTGCTCACCGGCGTGCGGCAGGCTCGCCAGACCGGCCGCACGCGCCCGGCCGAACACTCCGGCGTACTGCTCCAGCGGGGTCTCCACGCCGCCGACGCCGAACCCGACCACGCTGTGCGGCGCGTCCCTCAGCACCGCCTCGACCGTCTCCTCCGCGCTCTCCGGACCGAAGTCGGCCGGGAAGTCGGGGATCCACCGCAACTGGATCCCGTGGTCGCGCTCGGCCGCCGCCCGCGCGTGCTCGATCCCGTCGAAGACCACCCGTGCCGGGACCCCGCGCATCAGGTGTCCGTACAGGCTGACGTGCAGCTCCGCGTAGCGCACGTTGTGCGCGACCAACCGCTGGGCGACGACGGAGGCCAGGAGCGCGAAGTCCTCCTCGTCGCGCAGGGCGCCCACCGACTCCAGGTACACCTCGACGAAGTGCGGGAAGTCAGTGAAGGCGTACCACTCCTGGAGCGCCTCCAGGGTGTCCGGGAGCTGGGTCAGGCCGTACTTGCGGGCCAGCGCGAAGAGGGTGTCCGCGGGCATCGAGCCCTCCAGGTGGACGTGGAGTTCCACCTTGGGCAGGTCCTTGATGAGCGCGTCGACGGCCGCCGGAGCCGGGTTGGTGTCCATGGGCGCGAGACTACGCGCGCGCACACCCCGCACCCAGCCCCCACGGCCGAAACTCACGCGACCGCGTCAGAACCCCGGCGCGACCGCGCCGGAAAGTGTCACACCCGGGGGGTAGCGTCGGCCCGCACGAACGGTGACGACGACAATCACCAGCGGAACCGGCGAAGTGGACATCCGCGACGTTCACCGGAACCGCGTTCGCGACCGCGCGGAACACCCGTACCACGGAGACGCCGGCCCCTCCCCGACGATCTCCGGAACGAAACTGGAATTTCCACGGAACCAGGTGAATCCGGAAAGGCATCATAGGTGGTGTGACGACAAATCCCCGAAGCTCAACGTCCCAGCGGCCGCGACGGTCCCCTGGCGGCGCCAACGGGTCCCACGCGTCGCGCGAGAGCCGTGGGCCGGTCAGCCTCGCCTCCGAGGACCTCGCCTTCGCCCAGGCCCCCCTTCGCAGACTCCCCGCACAGCAGCGGAGCATGCTCAGAGTGCAGCGCATGCTCGACTGCTGCGCGGAACTCCTCGACGAGATCGGCTACGACAACCTCTCCACGACCCGCATCGCCGAGCGCGCCGGCGTCGCCATCGGGTCGGTCTACCAGTTCTTCCCGGACAAGAAGGCCATCACCCAGGCCCTCGGTCTGCGCTTCCTCGACCAGTTCGGCGCACGCGTCACCGAACGCCTGGCCGACGCCTCCTTCTCGCACTGGACCGTGGCCGTCGACACCGTCATCGACGAGTACATCGACATGCACCGGACGATCCCCGGCTTCCGGAGCCTGCACTTCGGCGACATCGTCGACCGCAGACTCCTCAGCGGCGGCACCGACAACAACCGCGTCATCTCGGTCCGCCTGCGCGAGATCATCGTGTCCGTCACCGGCATCCCCGACACCGACGACCTCGACCGCGCCATCCACGTGGCCGTCGAGTCGGCCGACTCGGTGCTCAAGCTCGCCTTCCGCGACGACCCGGAGGGCGACCCGGCCCTCATCCGCGAGGCCAAGCGCCTGGTCAGCAGCTACCTGACCGACTTCTCCGAGCGCAACGGAGGCGATGATCCGTGGTAGCCGACGCCGGCACCCTCACCGGCCCCGTCACCGGCACGGCGGCCGGTGTCCCCTACCTGGCCCTGCCGCCCGCCGCGGGCGACGCGGCGGCGCCCCTCGTCCTCGCACTGCACGCCTTCGAGCCGCCGCGCGGGGAGGCCGCCCTGGCCGGGGCCATCCCCATGGCCCCGCTCCCCGCGTGGCGCGTCTACCTGGGTCTGCCCCTGTTCGGCGCCCGCCTGCCCGAGGGCGGCGTCCCCGAGGTCAACCGGCGAGGCGAGCGCGACTACCTCGTCGAGCTCTTCGGCCCGGTGGTCGAGGAGTCCGCCGCCGAGCTGCACCGCGTCGCCGACGCTCTGCGCGCCGCCCTCCCGGTCACCGACGACCCCGTCGGACTGGTCGGTTTCGGGGCCGGGGCGGCCGCCACCCTCCTCACCCTCGCCGAGAGCCGCCTGCCGGTCGGCGCGGCCGCCGTGATCAACCCCGTCGCCGACCCGGCCCTGGTCATCGCGGCCCGGGAACGCCGCTCCGGCGCACCCTACGCGTGGGACGAACGCTCACGCCAGACCCGCGCGTGGTTGGACTTCGGCGCCCGCGCCGAGGAGGTCGCGCGCGCCCGGACCCCTCTGCTCGTCGTCAGCGGCGGGCAGGACGAGGTGGTCACGCCCGACGACGGCCAGGCCCTGCACGACGCGCTCCGACCCCACGTGCCCGAACATGCGCTGCGTCACATCGTCATCCCCGACCTGGCGCACACGATCGGCCCCGAGCCCGGCCTGGCCCCCGGCCCGCTGACCCCGGCGGGCGTCCTCACCGACCGCGCGCTCACCGAGTGGCTGCACCGGCACCTGACCGCTTCCACGCAGGTCGAGCCGTCACCCCAGGACTGAGCCCTCCTCCGCCGGCGTCCCGAGCCCCCTCCACCCAGCCGCGACACCGCCCGTTCACCGTGTGCACCGCCCGACCTCCCCGCGCGGCCGTTCGGAGGACGCCGCCGCGACAGCTGGTGCGCGTTCCATGGGATCATCCAGTGGCGACCGCTCCGGCGGTCCACCTGACCGTTTCGACTCATCCATCAGGAGGGCGAACCACGTGACGGAACCGGCACCGGTCTTTGCCAGCGGGGTCGACAACGAGCGGTTGAACGCGCAACTGCGCTTCCTTCTGGAGGTCGACAAGCTCAAGCGCGTCCTGCGGCAGAACCTGCTGGTCGACGGCTCCCGCCGGGAGAACTCGGCGGAGCACTCCTGGCACCTGGCCCTGGCCGCGCGCACCTTCGCCGAGTACGCCCCCGAGGGAACCGACATCGACCGGGTCACCGAGATGCTCGTCCTGCACGACATCGTCGAGATCGACGCCGGCGACACCTTCCTCTTCGACCGGGTCAGTACCGAGACCCAGGCCGAGCGCGAGCGCGCGGCCGCCGACCGCATCTTCCCCCTGCTGCCCGAGGACCAGGCCGCGCGCGCACGGGCGCTGTGGGAGGAGTTCGAGGCGCGCGCCACCCCCGAGGCCCGGTTCGCCCGGGCCGTCGACCGTCTGGCGCCCATGTTGTCCAACTGGCACAACGAGGGCGGGACCTGGCTGCGCTTCGGCGTCACCCGCGCCCAGGTCGTGGAGGCGATCAAGCTGATCGCGGAGGGCTCCGAGGCGCTCGGCGCCTACGCCGCCGCGCTGGTGGAGGACGCCGACCGGCGCGGGTATTTCAAGGGCTGAGGCCGGGTCAGATCCGGCCCATGACGAGCTGGACCGCCGCGGTCAGGCCCACGGCGACCACGCACACCCGCAGCGCCGCCGGGCTGAGTCTGCGCCCGTAGCGCGCGCCCAGGTGACCGCCGACGATCGTGCCGACCGCGATGAGCGCCACCGCCGTCCACGCGGGCGAGGCCAGGACGATGTAGAACACCGCCGCCGTGCAGTTGGCGATGGTCGTGAGCACGTTCTTCAGGGCGTTGATCCGCTGGAGGTCGTCGTCCAACGCCGTGCCCAGAAGGCTCAGCAGGATGATCCCCTGCGCCGCCGCGAAGTAGCCGCCGTAGGCGCCGGTCGCGTAGCAGCCCACCGGGAGCAGCGGACCGCCGTTCTCGGACGCGGGCCTGCGCGACCGCGCCCACGCGGCGATCCGGGGCTGGAAGAGGATGAGTACACACGCCGCGCCGATCAGGAACGGGACGACCGTCTCGAACACCCCGGACGGCAGGTAGACGAGCAGCAGCGCACCGGTGATGGAGCCGACGAAGGCCATGGCGCCCAGGCGCAGCATCCGGGTGCGCTGCCCCCTCAGTTCACGCCGGTAGCCGACGGTCCCGCTGATCGACCCGGGGGCCAGGCCGATGGTGTTGGAGACGGTCGCGGTGATCGGGGGGAAGCCGAGCGCCAGGAGGACGGGGAACGTGAACAGGGTGCCCGACCCCGCGATGACGTTGATCCCTCCGGCCGCGACTCCGGCCAGGAGGATGGCGGCAGCCTCCCACAGTTCCATCCCCGACGCTCCAGGTCCGTGCGGATCCCCCGTCCCTCGGGGAAGATGCCCCACAGACTACGAGAACCGGTCATCGGACCATGGGGCCGGGGTCCGGTCCGCCCCGCCGTGTCGGTGCCGGACCGTGTTCGAGCGGGGCGTCCGGGGTGTCAGGGGATGCGGACGACCTCGTCGCGCAACCGCTCGAAGGCGTCGCCGACCCCCTGGAGCGCACGGCCCATCTCGGAGGGGACGACCCACACCTTGTTCGCGTCGCCCTGCGCGATCTCCGGGAGCTTCTGGATGTAGTGGTAGGCGAGCACGTCCTTGTCGACCTTGCTGGCGTGCAGTGACTTGAACACGATGTGGATGGCGTCGGCCTCACCGCGCGCCCGGAGCGTCTGGGCGTCGGCGTCGGCCTTGGCGGTGAGCATCTGCGCCTCGGCCGCGCCCTGGGCCCTCAGCACGGCCGAGGAGCGCTCGCCCTCGGCGCGGAGCACGGCGGCCTGCTTCTCACCCTCGGCGCTCAGCAGCTGGGCGCGCTTCTCCCGGTCGGCGCGCATCTGCATCTCCATCGCCTCCTGCACGGAGGACGGCGGCTCGATGCCCTTGAGCTCGATCCGGCTGATCTCGATGCCCCAGTCCGCCGTGGCCTCGTCCAGAACCGTCTTCAGCTCGCGGTTGATCTCGTCACGGGAGGTGAGCGTCGCCTCCAGGTTCATACCGCCGACGACGTTGCGCAAGGTGGCCAGGGTGAGCTGTTCGACCGCCTGGATGAAGTTGGCGACCTCGTAGGTGGCGCGGTAGGCGTCGACGACCCGGATGTACACCGCCGAGTCGACCTCGACCGCGAGGTTGTCCTCGGTGATGGCCGACTGCGGTGGGAAGCTGACCACCTGCACCCGCCGGTCGATCCGCTCGCGCACCTGGTCGACGCCCGGGATCACGACGTTGAAGCCCGAGTTCAGCGTCCGGTGGAACTTGCCGAACCGTTCGACGACGTCCTCCATCGAGTGCGGGACGATACGCACGCTCCGCCAGAAGATGATGAGCAGAACGGCGACGAAGAGCGCGACGATGATGATCGTGGTCGTCATGGGGAAACCCCCGTCTCGAAGCGGGGGGCGGCGATCAGCAACGGCATGAGGGCGGCTCCGGAGTTTCCCGAGGGGATCAGGGGAGCGGGCGCGGACCGCGCATCAGCGGCCCCGCCCACCCGATGATCATAAAGCGCGTCGAAATGGAGCGATCCGCTCACCGGTCGTTGACGCTACCCCATATGCACCAGGGGCATCCACATCCGGACAGATATAGGAATTGTGGACGATAGATAGCCCTGTTTAACTCAATCCCAAATTGTCAGATCGCGCGGGCGCTCCACCGGTCCCCGTCACGCTCCACCTTCAACGGCAGGTCGAAGGTCTCCGTGAGCGTGTCCGGCGTCATCACCTCGTCCAGCGTGCCCGCGGCGACCACACGCCCCTCCCGCAGGAACAGGCCGTGCGTGAAGCCCGCCGGGATCTCCTCCACGTGGTGCGAGACCATGACGAGCGTGGGCGAGGTCTCGTTGCGGGCGAGCACCCCCAGCCGCCGCACGAGGTCCTCGCGGCCGCCCAGGTCCAGCCCGGCCGCGGGCTCGTCCAGGAGCAGCATCTCCGGATCGGCCATGAGCGCGCGGGCCACGAGCACCCGCTTGCGCTCTCCCTCCGACAGGGTCTGGAACTCCCGGTCGGCGAGGTCGCCCACACCCCAGTGCCCCAGCAGCGCGCGGGCCCGCCCGTAGTCCGGGATCCCGTACTCCTCGCGGAACCGCCCCAGGTAGCCGTAGGCGGCGCTGACCACCAGATCGACGACCGGGGTACCCGACTCGACCCGGGCCGCCACAGCGGCGCTCGTGTAGCCGATCAGGGGTCGCAGCTCGAACACGTCGACCCGCCCGAGCCGCTCACCGAGGATCTCCACCGACCCGCCGGTCGGGAAGAGCTGGCTGGAGACGACGTTGAGCAGCGTGGTCTTCCCCGCGCCGTTGGGTCCGAGGACCACCCACCGTTCACCCTCCTGGACCGTCCAGTCGACCCCGTCCAGCAGAGCCGCGCCCCCGCGCCGCACCGTGACCCCGTTCAGGCCCACCACACGCCCGTCCATCGTCCTCCCTCACATCACGTCCCACGCCGGTGCACGGGCCGACCTACCCTGTAGCAATGCATCTCACGTCCGCACCGCTCGTCGCCTGGGGCAACGCCTGGCTGTCCGGACACGTCGGACTGGACGACGCCGTCGACGCCGTGGAGCGACGCGGCGGCCCCAACCTGATCGGGACAGTACCCGGCGACGACCTGCCCTTCGACAGCGGCGTGCCCCTGCGCACCGCCCTGGTCCGCCTCGGCGGCCTCGGGCTGTCGGTCTTCCGGCTCGCGCTGCCCACCTGGGGTGATCCGCTGGGGCTCGTCGGTCCGAAGGACCTCAACCAGGCCGCCGTGGAGGCCCGGGAGGGCGTCCTGGTACAGCTCGCCGACGAACAACTGGGGCTGGTGCCCACACCCGACCGGCGAGGATCATCCTATGTGGGCGTTTCGTGGACCCCCTTCCGGGCGGCCGACGCCGTACCGCAGGTCCCCGGCCTCGCCGAGGCCGAGCAGCGGTTGAAGCTCACCCTGATCGAGGTGACCAGGACGCTGGAGGGAGTGGACGACTTCGCGGGGTTCGGCCCGCAGGTGCTGGGCGCGCTGGAGAACCGGGAGGCGCCGCCGCTCGCGCACGGCTACCCGCCGCGCGCCCACCGGCTGGCCGTCCAGGCCGAACGGCTCGCGAAGGTCGTCGAGTTGGCCGAACCGCTCTCCGGCCGGGGGCTCGACGCCCGGCAGGCGGAGAACCGACGCGAGGCCCTCCGGCAACTGGACATGGCCGTGCGCCGAGCCCAGGTGGCCGCGCACGCGGCGATCGCACCGAAGCGTTGACCGGATCTCGGGGTTCTCCCAGGGGCGATACCTGATCCCCCACCACCCGCCACCCCCAATACTGGAGGGCAGGTGGAGAGAAGGGAACGAGGAGACCATGCAGCCCGACCACATCCGAGCCTCCGACTCCGACCGGGACAGGGTCGCCGAGCGGCTCCGGGACGCCCTCGCGGAGGGACGGCTCAGCCCCACGGAACTCGAGGAGCGGCTGGACGACCTCTACCGCGCCAAGACGGTCGGGGAGCTCGCACCGATCGTCGCGGACCTTCCGACCTCCGCACCCGACCAGCGCCCCCTCCTCGGCCCCGAGGCCCGGGACCTGGCCGAGCAGAGCAAGGGCTCGGAGAACCTCGTGGCGGTCTTCGGGGGATGCGAGCGCAGGGGTCGCTGGCTGGTCGAGCCGCGCACCAACGTGTCCGTGCTGTGCGGAGCCGCCGAGCTGGACCTGCGCGGGGCCGTCCTCAGCCAGAACGAGGTGACCGTCCAGCTGGCCGTGATCCTGGGCAGCGTGGACATCGTCGTGCCGCACGGGGTCAGGGTGATCAACAACACGTCCGCGATCCTGGGCCACGCCGACGTGAACGGCACGGACCAGGTCACGCAGCCGAACGCGCCGGTCGTGCGGCTCACCGGCACCTGCATGCTGGGCGCGATCACGGTCAAAGCCAAGAAGTCAGGCCGCTGACAGTTGTCCACATGGTGAACGACCTGCGAAAAGACGCTGACCTGCCGATCACGTGTCAGCCCGGGCCGAGTACCGTGGATGACGCCATGAATGATGAAACCACGTTGTCGGTCACGGTGACCGGACGGGACCGTCCGGGCATCAGCGCGCGCCTGCTCAGCACCCTCTCCGTCTTCCCGGTCGCCATCGTCGACCTGGAACAGGTCGTCCTCGGCGGCCGCCTGGTCCTGGGCGCCATCCTGGAGGTGGACGAGCGCGTCGCTCCCGGCGTGACTCGGCACCGCGTCTTCGAGGAGGTCCGCAGCGCGCTCGACAAGACCGCGATCGACCTCGACATGGAGACCGAGTACGGGGACGGCGGGGGTCGGGTCAACGCCTACGACCCCAACCGGCTGCACGTCACCGTCCTGGCCGATCCGCTCCGCCCCGGCGCCCTGGCCGCGATCACCTCGTGCGTGGCCCGCGCGGGCGCCAACATCGACCGCATCGAGCGGCTCTCCAGCTACCCGGTGACCTCCGTCGAGATGGACATCTCCGGGGGCAGCGCCGACCAGCTCCGCGCCGAACTGGCGATGGAGGCGAGCACCCAGGGTGTGGACGTCGCCGTCCAACCCAGTGGGCTGCACCGCCGGGGCAAGCACCTCATCATCATGGACGTGGATTCGACCCTGATCCAGGGCGAGGTGATCGAGCTCCTGGCCGCCCACGCGGGCTGTGAGGAGGAGATCGCCAAGGTGACCGAGCAGGCGATGCGCGGGGAGCTGGACTTCGAGGAGTCCCTCCGTGCCCGGGTCGCGCTGCTGCGCGGACTCGACGCCTCCGCGATCGACCGCGTCCGCGAGGAGATCGTGCTGACGCCGGGCGCCCGGACCCTGGTCCGCACGCTCAAGCGGCTCGGGTACGAGTGCGGCATCGTCAGCGGCGGGTTCACCCAGATCACCGACTCCCTGGTGGAGCTCCTGGACCTGGACTACTCCGCGGCCAACACGCTCGAAGTGGTGGACGGCAAGCTCACCGGCGAACTGGTGGGCCCGATCATCGACCGCAAGGGGAAGGCGACGACGCTCGAACGGTTCGCCGAGGAGGCCGGCGTGCCGCTGACCCAGACGGTCGCGATCGGCGACGGGGCCAACGACCTGGACATGCTCCAGACCGCTGGGCTCGGCGTGGCGTTCAACGCCAAGCCGGTCGTCCGCGAGCAGGCGGACACCTCGGTGACCGTGCCCTACCTGGACGCGATCGCCTTCATCCTGGGGATCACCCGCGAGGAGATCGAGGCAGCCGACCTGCACGGCTGATCCGACAGCGCACGTCACATCCCGTGGGGATGGTGGCTCCTGGCCCCTGTGGCTGGGCGGGGTGGGAGAGTGTGCGGCCGACCCCCGTGTGGTTGAGCGGGCGGAGACGGTGACCCTCGAACCCCCTGTGGCTGGGCGGGGTGGGAGGGTGTGCGGCCAACCCCCTGGAGTGCCGCACCGATCAAGCGCGCCGCAACCCCCCGTGTGGCCGAGCAGGCAGGAACGGTGACCCCCAACCCCCTGTGGCTGGGCGGGGTGGGAAGGTGTGCGGCCAACCCCCTGGAGTGCCGCACCGATCAAGCGCGCCGCAACCCCCGTGTGGCCGAGCGGGCAGGAACGGTGACCCCCAACCCCCCGTGCGGTGACCAGGGCGGGAAGGTGTACGGCCAACCCCCTGGAATGCCGCACCGATCAAGCGCGC
>NZ_JBITHK010000026.1:0-32473 GCF_044457925.1 Nocardiopsis sp. NPDC050513
TGTGTCCGGTCGCTCTTCCGTGGAAGGCGTCTGCGTTTCCGCTTTGTTGTGTCTTTACTTTATCAGGTGTTCCGTGCCCCGCCAAATCGGCGGTTCCGGATCAACCGAACGGGGTAAAGCACCCGATTTGCCTCGTTCAACCCCATGGACTGAATCGTCCCATCGGATTTCCGAAGCGGTTTCCCGATCCTATCCGTACCGAGCGCATGCTCAGTCCGGTCAGACCGGGAGAGGAGTGGATGTGTCGGCACGCCCGCGAAGTACTCGCGCTCGTCTCGCTCGACTCGATTCCGTCGTTCCTGGCGACCTTGGGCCGTCCGGAAGCGACTCGGAGAACACTACCCCCGGGCCCGGGATCCGGCAAACCAATACTCGGGTGTCGTGGGTCACAATCCCAGGGTGCGATCGCACCATCGGGCACACGCGTCCCGGAGGCGAGCGGTCGAACGCCGCACCTGTTCTCAGTTCAGCAGTGTGCCCCGGCCGGTGCCCGGCGCCGCGTACAGCCACTCCACGTCGAGTTCGACCGCCGCGACGGTCGCCGGGGCATACGACACCAGGGCCTCGTTCCCCACGAAGCCCGCCGCCAGCCGCGCGATCGTCGGGTTGTGACCCACCACGAGCAGTGTGCCGACGTCCGGGTCGACGTAGTTCACCATCTCCAGGAGCGCGTCCGCCCCCGCCGAGTACGCGGCCTCGCTGTACTCGATCTCCGGCGCCGGCTCCGGTTCCATCGCGCCCAGGACGCCGTCCAGCGTCTGGCGTGTGCGGAGCGCCGCCGAGCAGATCACGTGGTCCGGCCGGTAGCCCTGTTCCGCGAGCAACCGCCCGACCTTCTCCGCCTGGCCCCGACCCTTGTCGTTGAGCGCCCGGTCGAAGTCCGCCCCCGCGTGTCCGTGGTCGGCCTTGGCGTGCCGCATGAGGAGCAGTGTGCGGCTCATTGGGCCAACACCGTCGCGACCACGGCCAGCCCGCCGATGAAGGCGACCATGATGCCCACGATCGTCGCCAACCCCTTCAATCCCGTCACCAGGAGCCCTCCCCGCTGTCTCGCCCCGGCGGGCGCTCACCGCCCGGGCCCTCGCGTCCGATCAGCGCGACCGGCTCACGAGGGAGTCCGGGTCCCGCGGTTCCAGGTTAGGTCCGTTCGCGCGACGCGGCCGCCCGGGTTCCCCCGGACGGCCACGTCCCCGTTCATCACGCGTGTCCGGCCGTCCGACCGGCTGCACCCGCACCGGACGGCCGAACCGCTATGCCTTGCCCTCCCCTGCGCGGGCCTCCTCCTTGCGGTCGGTCGCGGTGGTGCCAGGCCCGTCCTCATCGGATCCGTCCTCGGCCTCCGGGGTCTCACCGTCCGTGGAGACCGCGTCGCCGCCGCCGACCTCGGGGGCGACCTTCGGCGCGGCCTCGCCTCCGGGCTTGGCCAGGTCCGTCTCCGTCCCGGAGCCGCGGTTCTTCGACCACAGCACCGCACCGACGAGCACGCCCACGGCGACCGCCGTCACGCCGACACGCAGCACGACGTTGTCCGCGTAGATCACCACGGTCGGCGCCACGATCAGCGCCACCAGGTTCATGACCTTCAACAGGGGGTTGATCGCCGGACCCGCCGTGTCCTTGAACGGGTCGCCGACCGTGTCGCCGATGACCGTGGCCGCGTGGGCCTCCGAGCCCTTTCCGCCGTGGTGGCCGTCCTCGACCAGCTTCTTGGCGTTGTCCCACGCACCGCCGGAGTTGGCGAGGAACACCGCCATGAGCACGCCGACCGCGATCGCGCCGCCCAGGAAGGCGCCGAGCGGCGCGTACCCGAGCGCGAACCCGACGGCGATCGGCGCCGACACCGCCAGCAGCCCGGGCGTGACCAGCTCCCGCAGCGAGTCCTTCGTGCAGATGTCGACGACCCGCGCGTACTCGGGCTTCTCGGATCCGTCCATGATCCCGGGGCGCGTCCGGAACTGGTCCCGCACCTCCAGCACCACGCGGCCCGCGGCCCGGCCGACCGCCATGATGGCCAGACCGGAGAAGAAGAACACGACGCTCGCGCCGATGACGACGCCGACGAGCACGTCGGGCCGGTCCAGGGACAGGGAGAAGGAGTCCGCGTTCCCGCCCGCCAGGAGGAGCTGCTCCTGCACCGACGTGCGGAAGGCGCCGAACAGCGCGGTCGCGGCCAGGACGGCGGTCGCGATCGCGATGCCCTTGGTGATCGCCTTGGTCGTGTTGCCCACCGCGTCGAGCCCGGTGAGCACCTCCGCGCCCTTGCCCTCCACGTCACCGGACATCTCGGCGATGCCCTGGGCGTTGTCGGATACCGGGCCGAAGGTGTCCATCGCGACGATGATGCCGACGGTGGTGAGCAGACCCGTGCCCGCGAGCGCGACGGCGAACAGGCTCAGCGTGATCGAACCTCCCCCGAGGAGGAAGGCGGCGTAGACGGCCCCGGCGATGAGCAGGGCGGAGTAGACGGCCGACTCCAGGCCGACCGAGATGCCCGACAGGATGACGGTCGCCGCGCCGGTCTCCGAGCTGTCGCCGATCTCCCGCACCGGGCGCCGGTCGGTCTCGGTGAAGTAGCCGGTGAGCAGCTGGATGGCGGCCGCCAGGACGAGGCCGATGAGGACCGCGGCGACGGCCACGATCCTCGGGTCGGGGTCCGTTCCGGCGGCGGCGATCTCCTCGACGACGGTCGGGCTGACTCCGGACAGGCCGTCGACGCTGCTGGGCAGGTACCAGAACGCGGTGGCGACGACCAGGACGGCGGAGATTCCGGCGGAGACGAAGAAACCGCGGTTGATCGCCGACATCGCCGTCCTGTCCCGGCTGCGGGGGGCGACGATGAAGATGCCGATGATCGCGGTGAGCACACCGATCATCGGGACCAGCAGGGGGAACACCAGACCCTCGGTGCCGAACGCCACCCGGCCGAGGATGAGCGAGGCGACGAGCACCACGGCGTAGGACTCGAACAGGTCGGCGGCCATGCCCGCGCAGTCGCCCACGTTGTCCCCGACGTTGTCGGCGATGGTGGCGGCGTTGCGCGGGTCGTCCTCCGGAATTCCCTGCTCGACCTTGCCCACGAGGTCGGCGCCGACGTCGGCGGCCTTGGTGAAGATGCCGCCGCCGACTCGCATGAACATGGCCAGGAGCGCGGCTCCGAAGCCGAAGCCCTCCAGCACGATCGGCGCGTCGCCCCGGTAGAGGAGCACGACGGTCGCGGCGCCGAACAGGCCGAGCCCGACGGTGATCATGCCCGCGACGCCGCCGGTCCGGAAGGCGATGCGCATCGCCGACCGGCTGGCCGCCTCGTCCCCGCCGCGCGCGGCCGCCGCGACGCGCACGTTGCCGCGCACCGCCAGCCACATGCCGATGAAGCCGGTGGTCGCCGACAGCACGGCACCCAGGGCGAAGAAGAGGGAACGGCCGACCCGGATCTCCAGGGTCTCCGCGGGGAGCAGCAGCAGGAGGAGGGGGATCGCGACGACGAAGACCGCGAGGGTTCGGAACTGCCGTGTGAGGTAGGCCGCCGCTCCTTCCTGAACGGCGACAGCGATGTTCTGCATTCGCTCGGTGCCCTGCCCGGCGGCGAGGACCTCACGCACCAGCATCCCCGCGACGGCGAGGGCCAGGAGGGCCACCACCATGACGACGATGACGAGTGTGAAGTCGCTGCCTTCCAAAGCTAGGGCCATGCCGCCATCGGCGGCGAGGTTGAGCCCAGACAATCCGTCCTCCTTGAGACGGGCACGACCATTTCGGCCCCGTTCACGCCACGCACTGAACGGTCCACCACTGGGGCGTCGGTCCTGCGCGAGGCCATGGACGTACCGCCGTCCGGAGGGAGCCTGAGCTGGCCCGACGACACGCGTTCCGGGGTCGAAGCGGTGCCATCCTGATGTGTGATGCGCACCGCCCGCGCCACGAGTTCACGGGCGGTGATCCGGGGATTCTACGCACGACACCGAATAAAGGTGAGGGCCGATTCGGCTTTTCCCCAGGAGGAGTCAAAGATGTGACCACATGGTGATCTGAGGATGGGGATAAATAACTTTATCCGCGACATTTGGAATTAATGCTGTCGCATAATGCTTCAATGCGATGTTAACGCTAAAGCGTGCAGACAGCCTTATATGAGCACAAGCACCCCGAAGCAGCACCGGGTGCGACAAAGAGCGCGTCCGCCCATCAATCCGGAACGGGTGCCCTCAGCTCCAGGGGCATCCACCGGCGCTCTGGTCTACCCCTTGCGCAGGCGCATCCCTGACGGGTCGATCCCGTCGCCGGGCAGGGCACGGCCCTCGTCGAGATCGTCGGCCAGCGCACGGGCGAAGGCGGCCACCCCGACCACGTCGACGCCGTGCGGCGCGTCCGGTCCGAACTCCGCCACCCGGTCCGCGCCCCGCCGCAGCAGGCGCGCGGCCCCGACCATGTTGCCCCGCTGCGCGTGGGTGACGCCCACCGCCGTCTGGGCGAGCCCGCGCCACAGCTCGCGTTCGGGTCCGGGCACGGACTTCCACACGGCCTCGAGGACCTCGTGGGCGGTGAAAGCGTACCCTTCGTCGAGCAGCCGCTGGGCCGTTTCCAGCCCCTCCTCCACGGAGAACTCGGCGTCGTCGGGCACCCGCTCGACCTCGCCCGCGCTGCCGTGCGGCAGGGGACGCCCGTAGCGGTCGCGCGGGCGCTGGTTCTGCGCGCGCCCCTCCTCGTCGCGGTCCCGCCCGCCCTCGGCTCCGGTCAGCGGAGTCGCCATCTCTGCCTCACCACCCTCATCGTTCCGGTGTCACCGGCGCCCGGGCCCCCAGCCACTCCACGAGGGCACGGGAGACCTCCTCCGGGCGCTCCTCGTGGGGGAAGTGCCCGGCGCCGGGGATCCCCCTCCAACGGTAGGGCCCCGACACCAGCCCGCGGGCGGAACGGGCCGCCTCGGCCGGGCAGACCGGGTCGACGGAGCCGTGGACCTGGAGGACGGGCACGGTCACCGGCCGCCGCATCCTGGCGTTGTACCGGGCGCCGTCCAGCCGCCACCGCGACCGGAAGATCCAGCGGTGGTACTCCAGCGAACAGTGGGAGACCTTGGGGATGGAGAAGGCCAGCCGATAGCGCCGCTCGGTCTCCTCGTCCGGCCAGCCGGGGGCGCTCCACGCGCGGAGCAGGTCGCCGACGCGGACGCAGCCGTCCGCCAGGAGCCGGTGTTCGGGAAGGATCGGCAGCTGCGCGCGGAGCAGGTGCCGCACGCCTGGCCCCAGCGAGGCCACGATCCGCCCCGTGCGCAGCGGGTGGGGAGCGGCGACCACGGCCAGTGCCCGCACGTGGCCGGGGTGGAAGGCCGTCAGGGTCCATCCCACGAGGCCGCCCACCCCGTGCCCGACGACGACGGCGTCCGCCGCTCCGAGCGCGCGGACCAGTCCCGCCGCGTCCTGGGCGAGGGTGACGAGGTCGTAGCCGCGCGGGGTCTTGTCGCTGGCCCCGTAGCCGCGCAGGTCGACGGCGACGGCGCGGTACCCGGCGTCGGCGACCGCGGTCAGCTGGTCGCGCCAGGCCCACCAGAACTGCGGGAACCCGTGCAGGAAGAGGACGAGCGGACCCTCACCCGCCTCGGCGACGTGGAACCGCGCCCCCGCCGCGCCGACCGTGCGGTGCCGCCAGGGGCCGTCGACGTAGGCGACGGAGTCGTCCAACACCGCGGTCGGGTCTACTTCTCGGCGGGCGCGGTCTCGCGGGTGGCGGCCACGGCCCCGTCGTCGCCCCTGGGCGGTCGGATCTCGCGGCGCAGGATGCTGACGAGCCGGGAGGAGGTGACGGCGGTACGGGCCAGTCCCTGGCGCCTGCGCAGGTTGACGGTCGCGATGAGCGCGAAGACGGCCGCCACCAGCAGGTAGAAGAGCGTGACGATGCCGAAGGAGGCCCACGCGGGCAGACCGAGCTCCATCAGACCGAGGCCGATGGTGACCGAGAGGAGGATCGCGAACAGGTGGAGGAACACCGCGGCCGCGAGGAACTCGCCGACGCTCTTGCCGATGCGCGTGGCGTCGGCCTTGGCTTCGAGTTTGGCGAGTCTGATCTCCAGACGCACCAGCCGGGAGAGGTTGTCGGTGGCGTCGGAGACCAGTTCACCGATGGATCGGTCGGTGCCGCTGGATGCGCCAGGTTGGCCGCCACCCGGCTTGTCCACCATCGTGGGGGGTCCCTTCTCTCGGTCCGTACTCGTGGATGATCCTCCGCATCCTCGCACATGACCGACCGCCCATGTCTCCCACGGCACGCAAAACGACGTGCTCGCCTTGGCTCGCACGGGTGAGCCGGAGCGGTGCCGCGGGGCTCCGCGGCACCGCTCCGGTCCGTACCGGATCCGGAACGCGTGGGTCGTCCGCTCCGGTCAGTCGCCCTGGGGAGCCGTCGGCAGCTGCCTGGCGATCACGTCCATGATCGAGGAGTCCGTGAGCGTCGAGGTGTCGCCCACGGCGCGGTTCTCCGCGATGTCGCGCAGCAGGCGGCGCATGATCTTGCCGGACCGGGTCTTGGGCAGTTCCGGGACGGCCAGCAGCCTGGCGGGCTTGGCGATCGGGCCGAGCGAGGCCCCGACGTGGTCGCGCAGCTCCCTGACGAGCTCGTCCGGGACCTCCTCGGCGCCGCCGCGCAGGATGACGAACCCGACGATCGCCTGGCCGGTCACCTTGTCCGTGGCGCCGACGACCGCCGCCTCCGCCACCTTCGGGTGGGAGACCAGCGCGGACTCCACCTCGGTGGTGGAGATGTTGTGTCCGGAGACCAGCATGACGTCGTCCACACGGCCGAGCAGCCACAGGTCGCCGTCCTCGTCCTTCTTCGCGCCGTCGCCGGGGAAGTACAGGCCCTCGAAGCGGGACCAGTAGGTGTCCTCGTAGCGCTCGGGGTCGCCCCAGATGCCGCGGAGCATGGACGGCCAGGGCTCGCGGATGACGATGAACCCGCCCTCGCCGTCGGGCACGGAGTTGCCCTCCTCGTCCACGACGTCGGCGACGATGCCGGGCAGGGCGCGCATGGCCGCGCCGGGCTTTCCGGCGGTCACGCCGGGCAGGGGGCTGACCATGATCGCGCCGGTCTCGGTCTGCCACCAGGTGTCGACGACCGGGGTGGTGCCGCCGCCGATGTGCTCGCGGTACCAGACGTAGGCCTCGGGGTTGATCGGCTCGCCCACGGAGCCGATGACGCGCAGGCTCGAGAGGTCGAACTTGGCGGGGATCTCGTCGCCCCACTTCATGAAGGTGCGGATCGCCGTGGGCGCCATGTAGGCGATGGTGACCTTGTACTTCTCGATGATCTCCCAGAATCGGCCGCGGTGCGGGGTGTCCGGAGTGCCCTCGTACATCACGGTGGTCGCCGCGTTGGAGAGCGGGCCGTAGACGATGTAGGAGTGGCCGGTCACCCAGCCGATGTCGGCGGCGCACCAGAAGACGTCCGTGTCGGCCTTGAGGTCGAACACCGCCCAGTGGGTGTAGGACGCCTGCGTGAGGTATCCGCCGGTGGTGTGCAGGATGCCCTTGGGCTTGGCCGTGGTGCCGCTGGTGTACATGATGTACAGGGGGTCCTCGGCGTCGTGCGCCTCGGGCGTGTGCTCGGTGCTCGCGGCCTCGACGGTCTCGTGCCACCACACGTCGCGGTCGGTCCACTCGACGTCCTGGCCGGTGCGGCGGACGACGAGGACGTTCTCGACCGCCGGGCGGTCGGCGACGGCGGCGTCGACGGCGGGCTTGAGGGCGCTGGCCTTGCCGCGGCGGTACCCGCCGTCGGCGGTGACGACGAGCTTGGCCTGGCTGTCGTCGAGCCGCTGGCCCAGGGCGTCCACGGAGAACCCGCCGAAGACCACCATGTGGACCGCGCCGATGCGGGCGCACGCCAGCATGGCGACGACGGTCTCGGGGATCATCGGCATGTAGATGGCCACGCGGTCGCCCTTGCGGACACCGAGCCCGGCCATCGTGTTGGCGGCCTGGCAGACCATGTCCTTGAGCTGGGCGTAGGTGATGGTGCGGGTGTCCCCGGGCTCACCCTCCCAGTGGTAGGCGACGCGGTCGCCCAGACCCGCGGCCACGTGCCGGTCCACACAGTTGACGGAGGCGTTGATGCCGCCGCCGACGAACCACTTCGCGTACGGCGGGTTCCAGTCCAGGACCGTGTCCCAGGGACGCTCCCACTGGAGCCTGCGCGCCTGCTCCTCCCAGAACCCCAGACGGTCCTCGGCCGCGGCGGCGTAGGCGTCGGCCGTCACGTTGGCCTGGGCGGCGAGGTCGGCCGGCGGCGGGAAGCTGCGTGTCTCGTGGAGAAGGTTGGACAGTGTCTCCTGGCTCGGGGGAGTGCTGTCGGCCACTGTGATTCTCCTTACGTCGGTGGTTCACACCCAATTAATCATGTGGTCCATACCACTGGAACCACCGGGGCGGAATCCAGCGGCGGGCACCGGGGGCGCGCGGCGAACGGTCGGCGAACGGTCGCCGCGACGCGACGAGCGGTCGCGCCGAGGTCCCGGGGCGGGAGTGGGCGCACGGTGTTACCGGCGCGTAGTGTTGGTGACCGTGAGCGAATCGACTTCCGCCTCCCTGTCCGACCCGCTGAAGCGGATCGCCGAGCTGCCGGGTGTGGCCAACGCCGTCGAGGAGACGCGCACCCTGGTCGACCGTCTGCTGGGGCACCGCATCCTGCGTCGGCGCAGCAGCGACGTGTCCATGGAGTCCTCCCTGCGGGGCGCCTGCGCGTCGGCCGCGCTGGAGGGCGCCGAGGTCTCGATGGACGAGATCCGCGCCGGGCACGTGTACGACACCCGGATCAAGGGCGCCCTGCGCGTCTCCGGCGAGCTGGGTGTCCTCGTGGACACCTGGCCCAAGGCTCCACGCCAGGCGCTGGCGCGTCTGCACACGCTGGCGGCGGCGGACGCGGTCGCCGAGGAGGCGCTGGGCCGGCCCCGGCTGCCCGGGGAACGGGTCGAGGATCCGATGGAGGCCGGCCCCGCCCCGGACCCGCGGGAGGCGCTGGCGCGGATGGAGGGGCTGTACTCGCTCCTGGGCGCGCGTTCGTCCGTGCCCGCGCTGGTGACGTCGGCGCTGGTCCACGGCGAGCTGATGGCGATCCGCCCGTTCGGTTGGGGCGACGGCCTGGTCGCGCGCGCCGCCGAGAGGTTGACGCTGGTCGAGCGGGGGCTGGACCCGAAGTCGCTGGTCCCCTCCGAACTGGGACACCAGGTGCTGCGTGACGAGTACGGTCGGGCGCTTCGCGGATACATCGCGGGAACCCCTGAGGGCGTGGCGGAGTGGATCGTCTACTGCTGCCGCGCCGTGCGCGCGGGCGCACAGGACTCCCTTGCCACGTGCGAGGCGCTCAAACGCGGCTGACCGGGGCCGTGAACGGCGGACGAACCTCCGAAACACCGCGAGTTCACGAAGTCGTTCATTTACCAACCAGTAGTCGACACGCGCCATATCATTTCGGTCACGCTTGGCCGTGGCCGAATGTTTCCAGATTGCTTCACCCGCGTGCGCACACACGGCGAACGGCGCCCCCACTCCTGTCCAGGGGCGCCGTCTCCGGCGCGTTCCACCGGGTTAGCAAGCATCCATTTACCTAGTCTGACCGGCCCATTCATCCCCAGGTCCGGCCTAGACAGCCCTTACCGGGCCGAGTGGCGCGTGGGTTCCCGGCTCCCGCGTCGGGGTGGATCTTCGCCACCAACTGCTTTCTTTCTACGTCTCGGTTCATCCTCCGAAAAGATGGTTGACCCAACTTTTTCACTTCGATTCCCGAACCGATACGCAGGGTGACGTGGTAACGTCGTTCCCGGCGTTCGACGATGGACCGTCTCACCCCACACCGGCCAAACGAGCAAACTCCCCCGGGCCGAGCCGTAGTTCCGGTCGCATTCCGCGTCCCCTCGGGGTGGCCGTTCCTCCGAGAACGAGTACGTTTCCAGACCTTCGGCGGTCGTGGAGCAGTGCCTCCACGAACCCTCCCGGTGAGCGGACCCGGTCCTACCCCCCCCAGGACCGGTCCCGAGGAGACGGCTCCCCTCTCCCCCTGCGGGGGCCGTCACCGCGTCCGCTCCACTCGCCTGCCGGGCAGGGATGCGTGTCCGCCCCCCGTACACGCATCCCTCCCGTCGGGTGTGGGACCGCGTTGTCCACAGATCCCGAATCGGGCCTACCGCGCGGCTCCTCCGTCCGCGATGGTCGAGAGAACACCCCTCGACCTCCGGAGACGCCATGGCCGCCCGCCCCCTCCCGCTGCTGGTGACCGACGACCCCGCCCTGCTCGACGACCTCCTCCGACTGGCCACGGCCGCCGCCGTGGAGGTCACCGTCGCACGCTCGGCGGCCCAGGCCCGGCGCGCGTGGTCGCGCGCTCCCCTGGTCGTCGTCGGCGCCGACCTGTCCCGCGCGGGCACGCCGCCGCATCCGCACGCCGTGACCGTGGCGCGGGAGCCCGAGTGCGGCGGGATCGGAGAGTCCGACGGGTCCGGCGGGAGCGGGCCCGACCGGGACACCCCCGACCACGCCAGTCCGCTCCTGCGTCTGCCCGACGATGAGCCGGCGATCATGGACCTGCTCGCCGGTGCCGCCGCACGGGGCGATCCTCCGGCGCCCTCGGTCGCGGTCATGGGCGGGCGGGGCGGAGCCGGGGCGACCCTCACCGCGGTGGCGGTCGCTCTGGCGGGAGCACGCGCCGACCGGGACACCGCGCTCCTGGACGCCGACCCGCTCGGCTGCGGACCGGACGTCTACCTGGGCTGCGACCTCGGCGCCTCCGTGGGGCCCGATCGCCGGACCAGCTGGGACGACCTCCTCCGACGCGACGGTCGGGTGCGCTGGCGCGACCTCCGCGCCGGACTGCCCGGAACGCGTGGTGTGTCGGTGCTGACCTGGGCGCGCGGCCCCGGCTCGACCGACCACGGCGCGCTGCCGCCCGAGGCGGCCAGCGCGGCGCTGGACTCCGCCCGGAGCGGCACGGGGCTGGTCGTGGTCGACCTCCCGCGGTCCTTCGCTCCCGCCACCGACGCGTTCCTCAACCGTGCCGACCGCGCCTACCTCGTGGTCCCGGCCGACGTGCCCTCGGTCGTGGCCGCGACCCGGGTGGTCCCCCGGATGCGGGCCGAGGCGCCGGGAGCGGGAGTGGTCGTGGTCGGTGCCGGGGGAGAGCTCTCGGCGGACGTCGTCGCGCAGACCCTGGGGCTGCCCCTCGCCGCCGACCTGCCCCGGGAACCGGGGCTCGCCCGCCTCCTCGCCGCCGGCCGGACGCCCGCCCGGAACCGGAGGTCGCCGCTCGCCCGGTTCGCGGACCGTGTCGTGTCCGAGCTGTCGGCGCCGGAGCGTGTCCGGTGAGCGCCCTCCTGGAGGCGGTCCGCGACCGCCTGGTCGAGTCGGGCGATCCGGTGAGCCCGGCGAGCGTCGCGGCGGCGCTGCGCGCGGAGGGCGGTGTGCTGGGCGACGCGGAGCTGCTGTCGCTGACCCGACGGCTCGCGGCTGAGCTGTCCGGCGCGGGCCCGCTCGAGGAGCTGATGACCTCGGGGGTCACCGACATCCTCGTCAACGGCCCGGACGAGGTGTGGGTCGACGACGGACACGGTCTGCGGCGGACCGGGGTCCGCTTCGAGTCGGCCGAGGAGGTGCGCCGACTCGCCCAACGGCTGGCCGCCCAGGCTGGGCGGAGGCTGGACGCGGCCGTTCCCTACGCCGACGCCCACCTACCTTCCGGGGCACGGCTCCACGCGGTGCTGCCGCCCGTGGCACCGGAGGGCGCGTACGTGTCCCTGCGACTCCCTCCCAGGCGGGTGTTCGGCCTGGACCGGCTGATCCGGTGCGGAACGCTGACCCCCCGCGGAGCCGCGCTCCTGCGCGCCCTGGTGTCCGCACGTGTTCCGCTCCTGGTCAGCGGTGGCACCGGGACGGGCAAGACCACGCTCCTGTCCTGCCTCCTCTCGCTCGTGAGCCGGACGGAACGCCTGGTCCTGGCGGAGGACTCCCCGGAACTGCGACCGGAACACCCGCACGTGGTCCGGCTCCTGACGCGTCCGGCCAACATCGAGGGCAGTGGAGAGGTCCCGCTCTCCGTGCTGGTGCGCCAGGCGCTGCGGATGCGCCCGGACCGCCTGGTGGTCGGTGAGGTGCGCGGGCCGGAGATCGTGGCGCTCCTGGCGGCCATGAACACCGGTCACGACGGGGGCATGAGCAGCCTGCACGCCAACGGCGCCGAGGACGTTCCGGCCAGGGTCGAGGCGCTGGGCTGCGCCGCCGGGCTCGGCCGGGACGCGGTGCACAGCCAGCTGGCCGCCACCCGAGCCCTCGTGGTCCACCTCGTCCGGGACTCCGGCGTCCGGCGGTTCGCCGAGCTCCGGGTGCTGCGCCGGGGAGGCACGGGTCGGGTGAGCGCCGTGCCCGCCGTCGCCTTCGCGCCGGACGGAACGTGCCAGGAGTTCCCCCACGTGACGGAACTGGCCGGTCGGGTCGGCGAGGGGTGGCGGAGCGCATGACCGCCTTGCTGGTCTGCCTGGTCTCGTTGGTGCTGCTGAACCTGGTGCCCGGTGTCAACCGGGCCCGCCTGGTCCACCTGTGCCCGTCGCCGGGCACGGCGCGGTCGGGGGCCTCGCGAACGGAAGAGCGGACGACCCGACTCCGGGAGGCGCCGTGGTCGGGTGCGGTGGCGCACGGCGGTTCGCGGCGGGGCGAGGGATCCCTCGCGGGCGTGGTCCGACGGTGGTTCCAGACCGTGGCGCACCGCCGCGGGGGAGCCCGACGCCGCCGCGCGGTGATCGTCCTCTGCCGGGTCCTGGCCACCGAGCTGCGCGCTGGGCAGCCACCCGACGAAGCGCTGCTCGTCTCCGCGGCGCAGGCTGGCCCACCGGTGGAGGGGGTCGTCGACGCCCCCACCATGCGCGCCGCCGCCGAAGGCGATCCCGATCTGTGGGCGCTGGCCTACCTGGCGGTCTGCTGGGAGGTGTCCGCCGAGACCGGCGCCGGAC
Source organism: Nocardiopsis sp. NPDC050513 (assembly GCF_044457925.1). NCBI lineage: Bacteria > Bacillati > Actinomycetota > Actinomycetes > Streptosporangiales > Nocardiopsidaceae > Nocardiopsis > Nocardiopsis sp. NPDC050513. Next base: position 12,980 of record NZ_JBITHK010000026.1, read on the forward strand.
TGGCGGAGGTCGTGGACGCCCTGGCCGCGGAGGTGACGGACCACGAGGAGCGTCGGGCCGAGATCGCGGCCAGAACCGCCGGTCCGCGCACCACGGCGCTGGTGTTGGGCGGCCTGCCCCTCGTGGGGGTGCTGATGTCGGTCGGGCTGGGCGGATCCCCGGTGGAGTTCCTGTTCACCACGCCGCTCGGCGCCGCCTGCCTCGTGGGCGGGGTCACCCTCGACCTGCTCGGGACCTGGTGGACGTCGCGCATGGTGCGGCGTGCCGTGGGCTCGGCCGAGGGTCGGGCGAGGGAGCCGCCCCTGCTGTCCGGGGCGGCCGGCACACGCCATGCCCGACCCGCCCGCGCGGTGTCGGCGCCGAGAACGCTCGGGGCGCGCGCAGAACGGTGGAGCCGCACGTGACCTGGGGCGAGGGGTGCGGCAGCGGAGCGAAAGGCAGGGGTCCAGTGCTCGCGTTGACCACGGTGGTCCTCGGAACCATCGCCGTCTGGCTCCTCATGGGGGGCGACCAAGCTCGTCGCCTCCGGGGGCCGCGTCCGCGTCGGGTTCGCTCGACGATGCCGATGCGCCGACCAGCGCTGGTCCTGGCCGGTCTTGCGGGGGTGGGCGCCACGATCGCGGTGTTCGGGCCCGTGGGCGCAGCGGTGGCGGTGGGGGTCGGCGCGGGGCTGTGGGTCCGTGGCCGTCGTGCCCGAGCCCGAAGCACGACCCTGCCGGTGACGGCCGACCTCCCCGTGGTGGTCGGCCTGCTCGCCGCCGGGGTTCGCGCCGGAGCGACGGTGCCGTCGTGCCTGACCGCCGTGGCGCGCTCCACGCGGGGCGCGTTGGGTGAGGAGTTGGCCGCGGTGGCGCAGCGGCTCCGTCTGGGCGCCGACCCGGCGACCGCGTGGCGGAACCCGGCCCTGCCGGAACCGCTGGCCGCCGTCGGCCGCGATCTCGCGCGGGCGGCCGACACCGGTGCCCCGGTCGCCGACCTGTTGGACCGACACGCGGCGGACCTGCGACGCGCTCTGCGTGCGGAGGCCCTGGCCCGTATGGAGCGCCTCGGGGTGTTGGTGGTGGCTCCGCTGGGGTTGTGCTTCCTCCCCGCCTTCGTGCTGATCGGCATCGTTCCCATGGCCGCGGAGCTCCTGACCGGTGCGCTCGGTGCCTGAGGGCGTCCGGTCACCGCGGCGCAGGCGCACCGTCGTCGGGCCTCCCAGCGCGGGACGGCACCGCCACCCCGGCGGACGCGGTCGGCGTGCCCGCGTGGCACGTCGGGCCAACACGGAGACCGGCTGTCGCCGGAGCCTTGGGAGCGGGGATGACCACCACGTGGGCGCGCCTACCGTTGACGAATCCACACCGCCCGACGAGCGTCGGACACGGTGATGCCTACCGCTTGGGCGTGGCCGCCGCGCGCCCGCCGTGGCGGAGAGGTCAGTGGTCAGCGACCTCCCGCGTACGCCAACGGGGGCGCGATCGCCTGGGCGTCGACCCCTTCGCCGACCCACAGGCCGATGAGGACGGCCGCCGTGGCCTCCACGAGTCCCGCGCGGTCGAGCCCTCCGCCGTTGACCGGATCGGCCCCGAGGTCGCGGACCAGGCGGCGGACGGTGTCGAGAGCCCCCGCGTCGTCCCCGCAGAGCGGAACCGCGAGCGGGCGTTCGTCGAAAACGGGAGGGGTGCGGCGCCACACGCTCTCATGGCACAGGTTGAATGCCTTGACCACGTGTGCCCCGGACGCCGCAGCGATGCGCTCTGCGGCCGAGGGACCGCCCTGGGTGCCCAGGACGAACCCCGGCGCCACCGGGTTGGTGCAGTCGATCAGCGGTCGCTCCGCGAGCGCGTCGGCGAGATCGGACACCACGTCCACCGCCGCCGTGTAGGGCACCGCGAGCAGGACCGCGTCCGATCCGTGCGCGACCGCGTCCCTGGGACGTCCCGCCCGGCCTCCGATCCTCGCCGCGAGGGCGTTCGTCCGCCCCGGGTCCCGCCCACCGACCACCACGTCGTGCCCGGCCCGGGCCCATTGCCCGCCGAGGGCGTCCGCCATGTTCCCGGTGCCGATGATCCCGATCCGCATCCTGACCACATCCCGTTCGTCGGTTCCGCCTTCGGATCGGGGACGACACTAGGAAGCCGCCCGGGCACCATCTGGTAACCGACGGCCCCCCGCCGTCGGGCGAGGAGTCGGTGGACGGGTCCCCCGCCGTGCGCACCGCGAGGTTCCCCACCCGGCCGGCCCGACCTCTCGGCGACGATCGGCCGCTCCGGTCCGGGGGCATCGCCGCCCCGCGGCCCGCCCGGGTTCGCCGAGCACCGTCGCCGCCGGCGTCCGCCGAGGCCCCGGACGGCTCCCACCGCCGTCTGTTCCCCGCCCGGCCCGAAGACCGCGCGCTTGCGGAGGACACTGGTGGCCATGGACCAGAGATTCCTCGCCGACTGCCAGGCCCGGCTCGCCTTCGACCTCCTCTCCAACACGTGGAACGCCGTGGTGGTCTGGGCCCTGCGCGCGGGCCCGGCGCGGCCCGCTGAGCTGCAGAAACGGATCGGCGGGATCAGCTCGAAGGTGCTCACCGAGACCCTCCGCCGACTCCAGTTCAACGGGCTCGTGGACCGCCACGCCGACGCGGGCACCCGCGTCGAGTACGCGCTCACGGACCTCGGCCGCTCGCTGCTTCCTCCGATCGAGACGCTGGGGATCTGGGCGTTCGACCACGCTGACCAGGTGATGGCGGCGCAGGATCGGAGCTCCTCGACCGGTCAGGGCTGACGGACCCTGGAGCGGCCTACCCCGACCAGGTCTCGTCCTCGCACAGCCCGTCGATGATGTCGTCGAGGACGAGCGTCCGGTCCCGCTGGGACATCAGGATGAGCTCCTTGAGCGCGGGGCGCGTGTCGACCCTGGTCCCACGTGCCCCCTCCACCACGCACACCCGCATGCAGTGCTGGGTGGTGGGCTGCCAGAAGTCGCGTTGGTCGATGGGCGCGATGCTGTAGACCGTGGCCGGGTACCGCTGCGGCCTGCTCGGGGAGTACCACCGCTGGACCCGGGCGAGCACGAAACCGGTGATGAGGGAGTCGAACACCCCGCCCTCCGCGAGGTCGGTCACGGCCTCGCGGTTGCCCTCGGCACAGCACTCGGCGCAGCAGGCCAGTTCGGCCCGCAGCAACCATCGGGCACGTGCGTGGCTCACCTCGGAGTTCTTGAGCTTGCTCGGGTGTCGGTGTCCCATACGTCAGCAGGGTACGGCCATCGCCGTGCGGTGCTCGCGGAGCGCGGCGCACGGTCTCCCGTGTCAGCGGGGTGCGGCGGATCCGTGACCGGCCCAGCGCGGGATCGCGCTGTGACGGGCCGATCGAGCACGGCCGACCGGACCGACGTCTCCACCTCGACGGTCAGTCCGGTGACGGCGCACGCATCGAGCGAGGCGCCGTTGGCCTCGGCGGTGGAACGTCCCAGGGCACAGGCGTCCTCCGTTCCGTGCACCGCCCCGGTGGCCGCCGCCAGCGCGGCCAGATCGGCGGCGGTGGCGGCCCGGTGGCGGTCGAGCCGTACGGCGGCCGGGTGGAGGACGGCGAGGGCGGCCAGCACGAGCAGCCCGCACAGACCCACCGTCAGAACGGTGGCGGAGCCGCCGTCGGAGTCGGCGTACACGGTCACACCCCCGGTTCCAGGGGAACGGCCGCGGTCCCGGACACCTCGACCGGGGGCGCCGTCACCGGCCCCCACCGGAGTTCGGCGCGGACGGTCACCCGCGCCATCCCGGCGTCCTCGGCGAGGTGAACGTCGGCGGTGTCGGGAGCGGCGGAGAGCGCGAGCTCACGCGCCCTCTCGTCGGTCTCGCCCCGGGCCAGCGCACGGGCTCCCACCCGCGCCGCGTCGGCACAGGCCAGACGGGCGGCGGCCACCGAGACGCCGCCGAGCAGGACGGCCAGGACGAGCAGCAGCGACGGCAGCACCATGGCGGTCTCCACGGTGACCGAGCCCCGGTCAGACACCGGAGCTCAGCGCGTCGACGACCAGGTCGGTGAGGACAGCGTTCACCGTGTCGCTGGTGAGGATGGCGTACAGGACACCCGCGAACGCGACCACGGAGACCGTGCACAGGGCGTACTCGGCCGTGGTCACCCCGTGGTCGTCGGCGGGTGCGAGCAGGCGTGCGACGACAGGCATGGGACCTCCCGGAGTCAGGGGTTGACGGAGCGCCATCCCTCTTCCTCCAGGGTCCGCCGCCGGGGGACCGCGCGAAAGGTCCGTCCTCAGCCTGTGGACAACCGCCCGGCCCGCTGGCGCGACGGTTGTCCACAGGCTGTGGACGGGATCGGCCAGCCCCGACCGCCGGGCTCAGTCCTCGGCCCCCGCCAGGACCTCGTCCAGCAGCCGCAGGGCACCGGCCTTGCTCAGCGGCTCGTTCCCGGTCCCGCACTTGGGCGACTGGATGCACGACGGACACCCCCGGTCGCACTCGCAGTCGGCGATCACGTCGCGGGTCGCGGCGAGCCACCGGCGCGCCGCGGCGAAGCCGCGCTCGGCGAAGCCCGCACCGCCCTGGTACCCGTCGTAGACGAAGACCGTCAGCCGCCCCGTGTCGGTGTGCACCGCCGTGGACACCCCGCCGATGTCCGACCGGTCGCAGGTGGCCAGCAGCGGCAGCAGTCCGATCGAGGCGTGCTCCGCCGCGTGCGCCGCGCCCAGGAGGCCCACGTCCGCGTCGCGCAGCCGGTCCTCCCCCTCACGCGGCAGCGTCCACCACACGGCGCGGGTGTTCAGCGTTCGTTCCGGCAGGTCCAGGGGCTGCTCACCCAGGACAGACCCCGTCCGCACGTCCCGTTTGAGGAAGCCCACCACCTGGCGGACCACCTCGACCTCACCGAAGTGCACGGTCGCTCCGCTCGGCCAGGTCTCCCGCCTCCGGACCGAGGTGACCGTGATGTCCGTCGTGTCCCTCGCCCAGGTGCTGTACGGCGGCTCGGCGCCGTGCACGAGGGCCACGCCCTCGTCCAGGTCGAGGTCGTCGACGAGGAACGTCGACCCCTGGTGCAGGTACACCGCCCCCGGGTGCACCATGCCGTGCGCCGCCGCCTCGTCGATCTCCCCGAGCAGCTGCCCGCTGCCCGTGTCGACGATCTGCACGGGCGGCCCGCCCGCCCCACGGATATCGGCCAGGTCACTTGCGCGTTCGTTACTCGTCCAGAACCAGCCTCTCGGGCGCTTCCTCAACAATTTTCCCTCGACGAGTTCGCCGAGAAGCTCCTCCGTCGTCGGACCGAACAGGTCGAAGTCGTCCGGCGTGACCGGCAGCTCCTGGGCCGCCGCGCACAGGTGCGGACCGAGGATGTGGGGGTTTTCCGGATCAAGGACGGTCGCCTCTACGGACTGACCGAAAATGGCCTGGGGGTGGTGGGCGAGGTAGGTGTCCAGCGGGTCGTCGCGGGCGATGAACACCGCCAGCGCCTCCACGCCGCGTCGCCCCGCGCGCCCCGCCTGCTGCCACAGCGAGGCCAGCGTCCCCGGCCACCCGGCGATGAGCACCGCGTCCAGACCGCTGATGTCCACCCCGAGTTCGAGGGCGTTGGTGGTGGCCAGGCCGAGGATCCTCCCCGTGCGCAGCGACTCCTCCAACTCCCGGCGGTCCGCGGCCAGGTAGCCGCCCCGGTAGGCGGCCACGCGCGCGGCGAGGTCGTGCTCACCCCTCTCGGACAGCAGCCGCCGGGTGGTCAGCGCGACGACCTCGGCCCCCTGCCGCGACCGCACGAACACGAGGGTGCGGACGCCGTCCCGCACCAGGTCGGCGAGCATCTCAGCGGCCTGCGACGAGGCGGTCCTGCGCACCGGAGCTCCGTGCTCGCCCGTCAGGTCGGTCAACTCCGGCTCGACCAGCGCCACGGACATCCCCGCGCGCGGTGAACCGTCCTCCGTGACCGCCGTGACCGGCACGCCGGTCAGCCGGCTCGCGCTCTCGGCGGGGCTCCCCGACGTGGCCGAGGCCAGCACGAACACCGGCGCGGAGCGGTAGCGGGCGCAGATCCGGCGCAGCCGTCGGAGGATCAGCGCCACGTGCGATCCGAACACGCCCCGGTACCGGTGCGCCTCGTCGACCACCACGTAGCGCAGCCTGCGCAGGACGCGCGCCCACGCTCCGTGGCGGGGCAGGAGACCGTGGTGCAGCATGTCCGGATTGGTCAGCACGTAGTTGGCGTGCTCGCGGACCCAGGCGCGCTCCTCGGGGGACGTGTCGCCGTCGTACACGGCCGCGCGCACGTCCGGTAGTGCGAGGTCCGATATCCACCGCAGCTGGTCCTGGGCCAGCGCCTTGGTCGGGGAGAGATACAGCACCGTTCCGCCCGCGTCGATCGCGTCCACCGCGGGCATAAGGAAGGCAAGCGACTTTCCCGAGGCGGTACCCGTGGCTATGATCACATCACTGCCCGAGCGTACGAGGCCGGCGGCCGCGGCCTGGTGGGACCACGGACCCGTGATCCCCCGCTCCGCGAGGCGTCGGACGAGGTGGGGCGTGGTCCACTCCGGCCAGTCCCCGCTCACCCCGTCGCCCGGGGCCACATGCTCGATATGGGTCACCCGCGGGTACCGGGTATCGTCACGCCACACACCGGGGAGCATGGGCTCCGATCGCCTCATCCGAGACCCCTCCTCACTGGACACGTTCCCGACCCACGATCCTCCCGACGAGGGTTGCGACACCGACCGACATCGGTTTCAGTGTGGCATCCGGGGGAAGAGTGGCGCGGTGTCACCGTTTTTCTGCGCATCGCAGGAAGACGCACTCTGTACCCGTGGTTGAATGCGTGCTGGTGGGGTAACGCCCGGCAGAGACCATTCGCGTTATACGCGGTTCGGCGCTGGAGGACTAGTGGACTTGAAGCTTGATCATTACACCGAGGGCGACACCGAGATCGTCGTCGTTGAGGGTGAGATCGATGTCTATACCGCGCCCCGGCTCCGCGAGCTGCTGATCGACCTGGTCAACAAGGGCAACTTCCACCTCGTGGTCAACATGGAGAAGGTGGAGTTCCTGGACTCGACGGGCCTCGGCGTGCTCGTGGGCGGGCTCAAGCGCGTCCGCGCCCACGATGGGACGCTCGACCTGGTCTGCACCCAGGAGCGCATCCTCAAGATCTTCCGGATCACCGGCCTGACCAAGGTGTTCGGCATCCACGACTCGGTGCAGAAGGCCATCGACAAGCGTTCCTCGAAGTAGCCCAGAGCGAGCGATGGCAACCATCACGCTCACGATCAGCGCGCTTCCGGCCCACGTGCGGACGGCGCGGCTCATGGCCGCGACCGTCGCACGGCGGGCCGGTATCGCCGCGACGGCGATCGACGAGATCAGGCTGGCGGTGGGTGAGGCGTGTTCCCGGGCGGTGGCCGCGCACAAGCTGCACTGCCCGACACAGCCGATCCTGCTCCAGCTGATCGACGGCGTCGGCGCCGAGTCGGCGTCGGAGGCCGACGGCCGCCTGCCGGGCCAGGTCCCGCGCGTCAACGGGAGCCCCGCGCAGCGCTTCGAGGTCGTCGTCTCCGACCGCGCCCCGGCCAAGGACGCGCACGAGTCGGCCGACCGCCCCCTGCTCGACGGACTCTTCCTCGACGGAGACGACACTCCGCCCGGCGGGATCTCCGGGTTCTCCCCGGGGCTGGGTCTGGCGGTGATCACCGGCCTCGCGGACGAGGTGCGGATCGACCCCTCCGACCAGGGCACGATCGTACGGATGAGCTGGCCGGTGTCGGCCGAGCGGTCACCCGACCCCAGCTCCAACTAGGTCACCGGACTCACGGGGGCGCCTGCTGACGGGCGCCCCCGGTCGTGTCCGTGCCGGGCGTGCTCGGGCGTCGCCGCGGCGCGCGGGTTCGCGCCGCGGCCGTTCGCCCGGAGACGGTCCCCCCGGCGGCGGAGGACGGTGCCGTTCGCCGCGCCGACGGGTCAGTCGCACACCTGCGACGAGACCTCCTCCGTCGCCGACAGGCCCGCGCTCGCGTTCTGCGCGACCTCGTCGGCGGTGAGCACGTACCCCGTCTCGTCCTCGTTGGTCGCGGCGGCGAACACCACCCCGTAGACGGTGCCGTCCGGCGCCAGGAGCGGCCCGCCGGAGTTGCCCGGGCGCACCACGGCGCGCACCTGGTAGATCTCCCGGCTCACCTGTTGCGAGTGGTAGAAGTCCGGCCCCTGCGCGGTCTGACGGGCCCTCACACGCGCTGGAACGGCCGTGAAGCCGCTGTTGCGCGGGAACCCGGCCACGACCGCGTCGTCGCCCTGCTCGGCCGCTCCGTTGAACTCCAGCGGCTCCAGGTCGAGTCCGGGGACGTCGAGGACGGCCAGATCCTGCTGTGCGTCGAAGAGCACCAGCGTCGCGTCCAACTGGTGCCCGTCCCTCGTGACCACCCGCAGGTCCTCCGTGACCCCGGCGACCACGTGGGCGTTGGTCATGATCCGGTCGTCGCCGTAGACGAAGCCGGTCCCCTCGACCCGCCGCTGGCAGGCCGGAGCCGTCCCCAGCACCTTGACCACGCTGCGGCTGGACGCGATCAGCTCGGGGGTGGTGAGCACGTCCGGGTCGGGCGGCTCCACCTCGGCCAGCTCGCCGGTGCCCAGCCCGCTGAACACCTGGGGGAAGTCGCTCTGGTCGACGATGCCCCGGAAGGTCGCGAACCCGCCCCGCGCGGCCTCCGGCATCACGGTGTCGACCGACTGCAGGACACGGGAGTCCCGCACCTGCTCCGCCACGAACGGGAGCGCGGAGTTGGCGACCGTGCTCCCGATGAACCACGCCACCAGCAGCACCGACAGCCCGCTGACCACGGCACCGCCCATCGCGTCCACGACCCGCGCCGAGTCCCACGTGACCCGGTTCCGCACCAGGGTGCCCAGGTAGGACAGCAGGAACTGACCGAGCGCGGCCGCCAGGAACACCACCGCGATGGCCACCAGCGCCTGCCGTCCGGGGTCGGCCACCCATTCCTGGATGTAGCCCGGGGTGGTCAGTGCTGCCAGGACACCGCCGCCGATGAACCCCGAGAAGCTGAAGACACCGACGATGAACCCCTGCCGGTAGCCCGTCACGGCGAACAGCAGCAGCAGGACGATCAGGACGACGTCGAGCACGGTCCCCTCCCCTCCAGTGAGTGCGCTACCCGACGGGGCGCAGGCCGTGCGGGGTCGCTTCGAACATGTCGGTGAGACCCTCACGGCGCCAGGGAAGTTCCCAACCGCCCAGAGTGAGCAGGCTGTCCACGATCGCTCCGGTGAATCCCCACACGAGCATGCCGTCGACCCGGAAGCCCGGCCCCCAGCGCCGGCCCTCGCCGTAACGCACCTCGACCCGGTTCACGGGGTCGGCGAGGTGCGCGACCGGCACACGCGAGACGGCCGCGACCTCGCCGATGTCCACGGGGCGCACCTCGCAGGGCTCCCGCCACCACGCGAGGACGGGGGCGACGCGGAAGTCGCTGTAGCTCAGGTAGAGCTCGGGCAGGCGGCCGACGACGTCGATGCCCTCGGGGTCGGCGCCGGTCTCCTCCGCGGCCTCGCGCAACGCGGCGGCCTCGGGTGTGGGATCGGACGGCTCGATCCGGCCGCCCGGGAACGCGGGCTGCCCGGCGTGCCTGCGCAGGCCGTCGTTGCGCTGGATCAGCAGCAGGTCCGGTCCCTCGGCCCCTTCTCCGAACAGGATGAGGACCGCGGACTCGCGCCCGCCGGACTCCGGTGGACGCATGGGTCGCGGCACGGGCATCGTCCTGGCCGCGTCCGCGAGTGCGGTGAGCCAGTTCGGTGTCGAGTTCATGGAGGAAACCTGTTCCAGGGGCCGAGAGCACCGTCGTGTGGGTGGGGCTGACCGGGCCGGTCGACCCGGGGCGGGAGTGTGCGGTCACTCACCCGATCAGGGTACAAACAGCCGACCGGCGCCCACACGGGTCACAACGCGTCAGGCGAACGAACGCATCCGCAGCAGCTTGGTGGCCGTCTTCTCGTCCGTGGGGCCCTCGCCGTAGGACGGGCACCAGTGCGCCAGTCCGCAGGCGCCGCAGGCGGGCCTGCGCGCGTGGCAGACCCGGCGCCCGTGCCACACCACACGGTGGGACAGCATGGTCCAGTCCTTGCTCGGGAAGAGCTCGCCGATCGCGTGCTCGACCTTCACCGGATCCTGCTCGTCGGTCCACCGGAAGCGGCGGACGAGCCGACCGAAGTGCGTGTCCACGGTGATTCCAGGCACATCGAAGGCGTTACCGAGCAGTACGTTTGCCGTCTTCCTGCCTACACCGGGTAGTTTGACCAGGTCTGCGAGGTTCCCCGGAACCTCACCGCCGTGTCGTTCGCACAGCGCCTGCCCCAGTCCGACGAGGCTGTTGGCCTTGGCCCGGAAGAAGCCGGTCGACCGGATCATCTCCTCCAGCTCCTCGCGCCGGGCCGACGCGTACGCCTCCGCGTCCGGGTAGCGCGCGAAGAGCGCGGGGGTGACCTGGTTCACCCGCTTGTCCGTGCACTGGGCGGACAGGATCGTCGCGACCAGGAGTTCGAGGGGGGTCGTGAAGTTCAGTTCGCAGTGCGCGTCCGGGTACAGCTCCACGAGCTCGCGGTACATCCTGCGGGCGCGGCGCACCAACGCGAGCCGGCTCTCCCCGGTCGGGGTGCTCGGCGCGTCGGTGCTGTCTGGTGTCTGACGGGGCATCGTCACAGGGTAGGCGCACGGCGGTTCCGCCGTCGGCGTGCGCGGGCGGGGAGGGAGCTTCCTCGGAGGGATCCGCTGGCACGGTGCCCCAGTGACCGAGATTATGTAACCAATGTCCGATGACACGGCGCGGACCGCCCTGATACGAACCGATGCGGACTAAGATCTCTTGGGCTGACGTCGGCTGTTGTGGGCACGTGGTCTCCCGGCGGACAAGCCGAGGCAACGACCTGGTTTCACACCCGGGTGCGATATACGTCACACTGTTGGCGGTCAGGTTTTAGGAGGACGTGTGGTGGACGAGATCAACGAGGTACTGCGGAAGGCCCCTCTGTTCGAGGCCCTGGACGAGGAGGACACGGCCGGACTCCGCGCCTCGGTCAACGAGGTACGTCTCGGCCGCGGGCAGACCCTGTTCAGCGAGGGCGACGAGGGCGACCGGCTCTACGTGATCCTCAGCGGGAAGGTGAAGCTGACCCGCACGGCCGTGGACGGCCGCGAGAACCTGCTCGGCGTGCTCGGCCCGAGCGAGATGTTCGGCGAGCTGTCGCTCTTCGACCCGCGTCCGCGCACCGCGAGCGCCGTCGCCGTCACCGACTCCGTGCTCGCCGGCCTGGGCCACGACGACCTGCGCCCCTTCCTGTCGAGCCGCCCGCACGTGTCGCTCCAGCTGCTCAAGTCGCTGGCCGCCCGGCTGCGCCGCACCAACGACGTGATGGCCGACCTGGTCTTCACCGACGTGCCCGGCCGCGTCGCCAAGGCGCTGCTGGAGCTCGCCGACAAGTTCGGCAAGGAGGGCGAGGACGGCCTGCACGTCCACCACGACCTCACCCAGGAGGAGCTCGCCCAGCTCGTCGGCGCCTCCCGCGAGACCGTGAACAAGGCCCTGGCCGAGTTCGCCCTGCGCGGCTGGCTGCGGATCGAGGCCAAGGCCGTCGTCCTGCTGGACGTCGAGCGCATGCGCCGCCGCGCCCGCTAGGTCCCGGCGCCGTACCCTCCGTGTGGCCGCTCACCCGCCGGGTGGGCGGCCACGGTCGTGCCGGGGCGGTTCCGCGCGACGGGCCCGCGCACCGGGGAGGCCCTAGACCTCCAGCTCGGCGGGCAGCTCTCCGCGCACCGCCAGGTACCGCAGCTGCGCTCGCACCGACGAGCTCGCGGCGCCGCGGATCTGCTCGGAGATGTCGGGGTAGACCCGGTCGACGATCTCCGCCACCCCTGTCGCGCCCGCCCGGACCGCCGTGCGCACCTGTTCCAGGCGGGACTCGCGGTGGTCGATGTAGGAACTGAGCACCGACAGCGGCGAGGACAGGATCGGGCCGTGGCCCGGGAGCAGGGTCCGCACCTGGTGCTCGCGCGCGATCTCCCGCAGCCGGTACAGCGACTCCATGTAGGGGCCGAGCCCGTCGTCGCCGTCGATCACCGGCGTCCCGTGGCCCAGGACCGTGTCCCCGGTCAGCAGCGCGTCGTCGGACTCCACCAGCAGGCAGACCGAGTCGTCCGTGTGCCCCGGCGTCGCGATCACGCGCACCGCCAGCCCGTCCACGGTGAGCACCTCGCCGTCCACCAGCCCGGCGCCGCCGACGCGCATGTCCGGGTCGACCGCGTGCACGGGAGCGCCCGTCAGCTCGGAGAAGTAGCGGCTGCCCTCGGTGTGGTCCGGGTGCCGGTGGGTCACGATCGCCATGAGGACCTGCGCGCCCTGTTCCTGGACCGTCCGGGCCACCCGCTCCAGGTGCCGCTCGTCGTGCGGGCCGGGGTCGACGACCACCACGCCGCGCGCCCCCGGCTCCCTCAGGATCCAGGTGTTGGTTCCCTCCAACGTCATCGGGCCAGGGTTGGGGCACAGCACGCAGCTGGCGCGCAGCGTCCCGGAACCGTCGATCCTCATCGCACCTCGCTTCGCTCGCAGGGGCCGGACCGGTCCGGAGGGAACGGCCACGGGGGGCGGCGCGTCCGTCCGCGCCGGTGCGGGCCCCACCGTGACGTGGGGACCCTCAGGGAGTCGCGTTGGGCTTCGGGAGGGGGTAGTGGGCCCCGTCCGGGGTCACGATCCGGGTCTGGCCGCCGACATCCCGAACGTCCGGTTCAATGGGGACGATATCCCGTCGCGCCGTCCGTACACCTTCGAGGGTGCGGCAGGCGGCGAGCTCCCGGCAGGAGACGACCGTGGGCGGCAGCATCGGCATGCGTCCCTCCTCCCAGGCGGCGACCGCCTCCGACGGGTCCGTCCAGCGGGTGAGGTCGGCCTCCCCGCCGACGTACCGGGGCTCCTGGCCGGGCGGGAGTTCGGCGGCGAAGAACCAGGTGTCGAAGCGGCGCGGCTCCACCCTCGGCGTGATCCAGCGCGACCAGGCCCGCAGCCACTCCGTCCGCACGACCAGACCGCGCCGGGAGAGCACCTCGGTGAAGGAGCGGGAGCGGTCGACCAGTCCCGACCGGTCGCGCTCCCACTCCTCCGTGCCGGTGTCGAGGGTGGTGGCCGGCGCGCCGGCCGCCACGGGCGCACTCGCCAGGAGGACACCGGTCTCCTCGAAGGTCTCCCGGACCGCCGCGCACACCAGGGCGCGCGCCATCCGCACGTCGGTGCCCAGGACCCGGGCCCACTCGTCCGGGGACGGACCCGTCCACGGCGGGCCGCCGTCGGCGTCGCGCTCGTCCACCAGGCCTCCCGGGAACACGTGCGCGCCCGGCGCGAACCCCATGGACCGGACCCGCCGCATGAGGAGGACCTCCATGCCGGACTCCCCGGCGACGCCGCCGGCTCCGGCCGAAGCGGGCCGGAGCAGCATCACGGTGGCGGCGGGCCTGGGTTCGGCGGCGCCCTTCGGCGCGGACCGCTCGGGCATCGGCGCGCCCTCCTGTCTCGGTGGTCGTGCTGGGTGGTCGTGCGACGGTTCGGCGCCCGGCCGGCCGGAGTCGGACCGGCCGGTCAGCGGACCTCGACGATCATGTCGACCTCGACCGGCGCGTCCAGGGGCAGGGCCGCCACACCGACCGCGCTGCGTGCGTGGACCCCGGCGTCACCGAAGATCTCGCCGATGAGGTCGCTGGCGCCGTTGATCACGCCGGGCTGGCCGGTGAAGTCCGGAGTGCTCGCCACGAAGCCGGTCAGCTTCACGACGCGGACCACCCTGGACAGGTCGCCGATCTCGGCGCGGACGGCCGCGACGCCGTTCAACGCGCACCGGGCGGCCAGCTCCTTGGCGGCCTCCGGGGTGACCTCGGCGCCGACCTTGCCCGTGGCGGGCAGCGCGCCGTCGACGAAGGGAACCTGACCGGACACGTACACGTGGTCCCCGGTGCGCACCGTCGGCGTGTACGAGGCGACCGGGGGCACGACGTCGGGGAGGGAGAGCCCCAGTTCGGCGATGCGCTCCTCGGGGGTGGCGGCCATCAGAGCTCTCGCTTCATGTAGGCGACGTACTGCTGGTTGCGCGGGTCGGTGCCCTCGGGAAGCGGCGCGGGCACGACGGAGACGAGCTCCCAGCCGTCCGCACCCCAGTTGTCCAGGATCTGTTTGGTGGCGTGCGACAGCAGGGCCACCGTCTGGTACTCCCACTTGGTCATGATGAACTCCCCCATCGGATACCGGCGGCCCGCCGGGGCGTGGCGTGGCCGCACGTCAACGCCGCCACCTTACTCACCCGCCGGGTCCTCCGCGTCCCCCGCGGGCGCCCCGGCACGGCTCCGCCGACGTCTCCGGCCGCGCCGGTCGACGCGGACGTAGACTCCGAGGAGTGAGCGAGGCAGAGTTCGGACCGGGGCGCCTTCCGGGACCCCGTGCCGGGGCACGACTGCACATCGTCACCGGCAAGGGCGGAACGGGTAAGACCACGGTGGCGACGGCGCTGGCTCTGACGCTGGCCTCGCGCGGCGGCCGGGTGCTCCTGGTCGAGGTCGAGGGACGACAGGGCGTGGCCACCCTCCTGGGCGAACCGCCGCTGCCCTACGAGGAACGGGAGCTGATCCCGGTGCCCGGCGGCGGCCGGGTGTGCGTCCTGGCGGCCGACGCCGAGTCCGCGCTGCTGGAGTACCTGGAGCTGTTCTACGGCATGCGGCGGGCGGGGCAGGCGCTGAACCGGCTGGGCGCCGTCGACTTCGCGACCACGATCGCCCCCGGGCTGCGCGACGTCCTGCTGACCGGCAAGGCCACCGAGGCCGTGCGCCGCCGCGCGGGGAGCCGACGCCGTTCCTCCGCCCCCGCCCCGGCGCCCTTCCACTACGACGCCGTCGTCCTGGACGCGCCGCCCACCGGTCGGATCGGACGGTTCCTCAACGTGAACACCGAGGTCGCCGGGTTGGCCCGGATCGGTCCGGTCCGCGACCACGCGGACAAGGTCATGGGGGTGATCCGCTCCCCCCAGACACTCGTGCACTTCGTGACGCTGCTGGAGGAGATGCCCGCCCAGGAGACCCGGGACGGGATCGCCGAGATCGACGCGTTGGGGCTCCGGGTCGGCTCCGTGGTCGTGAACATGGTGCGCCCGCCCCTGCTGGAGGAGGCCGACCTGGCCGCCGCCGCCTGCGGGGAGCTGGACGGGGACGAGCTGGTCGCGGGCCTGAAGGCCGCGGGGCTCAGCACCGCCGACGACCTCGCCGCCGCCCTGGCCGCCGAGGTCCGCGCGCACGCGCTGCGCGTGGGTCTGGAGCACCGGACCCGCGCACGGCTCGCCGACCTGGGCCGGCCGATGGTCGACCTCCCCTACCTGGAGGGAGGCGTGGACCGGTCGGCGCTGGAGGGGCTGGCGGACACGCTCACGGAACAGGGGATGGGCCGGTGAGCACCACGACCGGGGAGAACGCGCCGAACGCGCCGCGCCTGGACGTGGACGCGCTGCTCGACGACCCGACGACGCGGATCGTCGTGTGCTGCGGCGCGGGCGGGGTCGGCAAGACCACCACCGCCGCCGCGCTGGGCCTGCGCGCGGCCGAACGGGGGCGGCACGCGGTGGTGATCACCGTGGACCCCGCCCGGAGGCTGGCCCAGTCCCTGGGGATGGAGTCGCTGGACAACACCCCGCGACCGGTACCGCTCCCCGAGGGGACCCGGGGCGCCATGCACGCGATGATGCTCGACATGAAGCGGACCTTCGACGAGGTCGTCGAGGAGCACGCCGACCCCGAACGCGCGCGTCAGATCCTGGCCAACCCCTTCTACCAGACCCTCTCCACCAGCTTCTCCGGCACACAGGAGTACATGGCGATGGAGAAACTGGGCCAGCTCCGGCAGTCGGGCGCGTGGGACCTCATCGTGGTCGACACACCGCCGAGCCGGTCGGCCCTGGACTTCCTCGACGCCCCCAAGCGGCTCGGGAGGTTCCTGGACGGCAAGCTGATCAGGTTCCTCAGCGCCCCCGCGAGCACCGGCGCGTTCCGGCTGTTGGGGGCCGGGTTCTCCCTGGTGACGTCGGTCGTGACCAAGGTGGTGGGCGCCCAGCTCCTCCACGACCTCCGCTCGTTCGTGGCCGCCTTCGACACGGTCTTCGGCGGTTTCCAGGCCCGCGCGGAGCGCACCTACCGCCTGCTCCAGGCGCCCGGGACGGCGTTCGTGGTGGTGGCGGTGCCCGACACCGACGCCCTCCGGGAGGCGTCCTACTTCGTCGACCGCCTGGCCAGCGACTCCATGCCCCTGGCCGGCCTGGTGGTCAACCGCGCCCACCCCCTCCCCGACGGGGCGGGCCGGCGGCTCACGGCGGCGGAGGCGGCCGAGGCGGCGGCGGTGCTGCGCGGCGCGGGAAGCCATCCGCTGGCGTCGGCGGCGCTGCGGCTGCACGCGGAGCGCGTGCGCACCCGGGAACACGAGGCACGCCTGCGGGACCGGATGCTGGCGAAGCACCGGGGGATCCGTGTGGCCGAGGTGGCCGCCCTCCCGGAGGACGTGCATGACCTCGCGGCGCTGCGTACCATCGGGGCGGCGCTGGCCGAGGAGTAGCCGGGAGCGGTGAGGGACCCCGGAGCACGGCTGGGGAGCGTGACGCCGCGGGCCGGGGACCGGCCCGTTATCGGATCGTATGATTCCGGACACCCGGGGACGCGAACCCCATCCTCCCGCGCCGCGTCGTACCACGTAGGGCCCTCCTCGAACCCTCGGGCGGGGCCGCAGGGGTCGGACGCCAGGGACCCGGGAGGGCGGAACCGTCTCCCCGTGCGGGGACGTTGGGCGTGACAGGATGGCGCGGAGGCTTCGCCCGGACCCCCGGCGGGCGATTCGACACGGTCACGCACCCTCCGTTCCACATCACACCTGTTCGAGCGTTCGTGGTCACTTAGTCTGATGGGGTGGGTCAGGGGACATTGCTTCAAAGAATCGGTCAACTCGTCGTCGTCGGCGCCATCGCGGGACTCCTCGTCGCGGCGCTCACCCTCCCGGCACTCGGCGGTATCGGCATCACGGCGAGGAACGTCGCCAGCGGGTTCCTCGACATGCCGAGCCAGCTGGAGACGCCTCCCCCTCCGCAACGCTCCACGATCTACGACCGCGAGGGCAACGTCATCGCGGAGATCTTCGACCAGAACCGTGAGCTGGTCGACATCGAGGACGTCTCCCCCGTCATGATCGACGCGATCCTCGCCATCGAGGACGCCAGGTTCTACGAGCACGGCGGCATCGACATCTCCGGCACCCTCCGCGCCGCCGTCCGGACCCTCAACGGTGACGTCGAGGGCGCCTCCTCGATCACCCAGCAGTACGTGAAGAACGTCCAGATCGAGGCGGCCACCTCGCAGGAGGAGCTGGAGCACGCCCGCGAGGAGAGCATCGCCCGCAAGATCCGGGAGCTGCGCTACGCCGTGGCCCTGGAGCAGCGGATGACCAAGGACGAGATCCTCGAGGGCTACCTCAACATCGCCTACTTCAGCGACGGCGCCTACGGGGTCGAGTCGGCCGCCCAGCACTTCTTCCAGGTGTCCGCGAGCGAACTGGAGCTGCACCAGGCCGCCACGATCGCGGGCCTGGTCCGCTACCCCTACCTGTACAACCCCCGCTTCTACCCCGAGCAGACCATCGAGCGGCGCAACGTGGTGCTCGACCGGATGGTCGCCACCGGGGCGATCACCCAGGCGGAGGCCGACGAGGCCAAGCAGGAGGACATGGACCTGGACCTCGACACCCCGCCCAACGGCTGCGTCCCCAGCGACCAGCCGTTCTTCTGCGACTACGTGATCCGGGAGATCGAGGCGGACGAGCGGTTCGGCTCCGACGAGACCGAGCGGGCGCGCTGGCTGCGCACCGCGGGCCTGGAGATCCACACCACCCTCGACCCGCGGGCCCAGCGTGCCGGTCAGGAGGCCGTGGACGAGTGGGTGCCCCGGGAGAACGAGTCCCGCAAGGTCGCCGCCCAGGTCATCATCGAGCCGGGCACCGGCCACATCCTCGGCATGATGCAGAGCCGCAACTACGGTCCGGACGAGAGCCGACTCGGCGAGACCTCGATCAACTTCGCCACCGACTTCGACCGGGGCGGGAGCACGGGCTTCCAGGCCGGGTCGACCTTCAAGCCGATCACGCTGGCCGCCGCCCTGGACGAGGGCCTGCCGTTCGGCACCTCGTTCCCCGCGCCCGCCAGCATCACGGTGACCGGGCAGCGCGCCTGCAACGGCGGTTCCCTCCAGCCCTGGAACGTGGCGAACGCCGGGGACAGCAACGAGGGCGTGCACAACATGATCTCGGGGACGCGCGCCTCCTCGAACACCTACTTCGCGCAGCTCCAGAGACGGGTGGGCCTGTGCGACGTGATCGAGATGGCGGAGAACCTCGGCCTGCAGCGGGCCGACGGCACGCAGTTCACGGAGAACGAGCGCACGCTGGCCAACAACAGCTTCACGCTGGGCAGTGAGGAGGTCTCGCCGCTGCGGGTCGCCAACGCCTACGCGACCTTCGCCTCGGGCGGGATCTACTGCGAGCCGCAGGCGATCACCCGGATCGTGGACAAGCAGGCCGGCACGACCATCGACATGGAGCCGGAGTGCGAGCGGCGACTCGACGAGAACGTCGCCGACGGTGTCGCCTTCCTGCTGTCGCAGACCTTCAACGGCGGCACCACCACCGGCCTGGGCATCGGCCGCCCGGCGGGCGCCAAGACCGGTACCACGGACGGTTCGGCCGCGGCCTGGTTCGCGGGCATCACCCCGCAGATGGCCAGCTCCATCTTCGTCGGCGACCCGCGCGGTCCGCAGCGGTACCCGCTGCGCAACGTCACCATCGGCGACCGCTACTACGGGGTGGTCTACGGGGCGACGATCCCCGGTCGGATCTGGCAGGACACGATGCTCGGCGCACACGAGGGCATGGACGTCGAGCAGCTGGCCTCGGCGCCGTCCGAGTTCGGTTCCACGGCCCCGCCGCGGCAGCCCCGGGAGACGGAGGAGCCCAGCCCGGCCTCCGACGAGGGCGGCGTGCCCGACGTGATCGGGATGGGCGAGGACGCCGCGGTGGCGGCCCTGCGGGCCGCCGGATACCAGGTGAACGTGTCCGGAAGCCGGATCCGCTCGCCGCAGCCCGAGGGCACCGTCGCGGCGGTCAACCCGGACCCGGGCACACGGCTGCCCGAGGGCGCCACCGTGAACGTCTTCCTGAGTCGGGGCGGCGCCGTCGCCCCGCCGACCGAGAACGAGACGTGGTTCCCGGTCCAGCCGATGACGCCGTTCCCGTCAGACGAGGAGTCGTCCCGATGAACCGCGGGGGGGGGGGGGGGGGGGGGGGGGGGGGGGGGGGGGGGGGGGCCCCGGGGCCCGGGGGGGGGGGGGGGGCGCCCCCCGCGCCGGGGGGGGGGGGGCCCCCCCCCCGCGCCCCCCCCCCCCCCCCCCCCCCCCTACGCCAACG
>NZ_JBITHK010000027.1:0-29469 GCF_044457925.1 Nocardiopsis sp. NPDC050513
TGATGTACGAGGTGCCTTCGCGTGAGGATGTGGGTCAGGTGATCATCACGCGGGAGACGGTGATCGACAACGTCAACCCCACCATCGTGCCGCGGACCCAGCTCGACGAGGGCCCCGAGGAGAAGTCGGCCTGAGCCGGTCTGAGCCGGTCCCCGTCGCCGGAACGGGGACCGTCGTGCGTCACAGGGTCGAGGCGGCGTCGACGATCACGTCCGCCACCTCCTGGGGGTGGGACGCGAACACGGCGTGGCTCGCGCCGGGCACCGTGGTCGTCCTCGCCCCGGCGCGCTCGGCCATCCACGCCTCCGCGGCCGGGTGGATCATGCGGTCGTTGCCCGCGACCACGTACCAGCTGGGGTGCTCCCGCCACCCGGGAGGGCCGCCGGCGAACTCGAACCTCGCCGCGTCGGCGGGTCCCTGCGTCCGCGCGTGGATCCGCGCCATGTCGGGGTCGATGTCCGGGGCGAAGTACGTCGGGTACTCGTCCGTGGCGACGGTGAAGTAGCCCCACCGGTCGAAGACGAACACGCGCTCCGGCGGTGTCGGCTCCGGGTAGCGCGTGTTGATGACGTCCACGACCGACTCGCCCTGTTCGAGCGCGAAGGCGGCGACGTAGACCAGCGCGCCCACCCTGGCGTTGTGGTGGGCGGCCTGTGTGATGACCAGGCCGCCGAACGAGTGCCCCACGACCACGACCGGACCGCCCAACCTGTCGATCGCCCGCCGCACCACCGCCTCGTCGTCGGGAACCGACGTCAGCGGCAGCTGCGCGGCGACGGGGTTGTGCCCCCGGCGGAGCAGGATCCGGATGACCTCGTTCCACCCCGAACCGTCCGCCGCGGCTCCGTGCACCAACAGGATGTCCGCCATCGAGTGCTCCCTCCGACCGGTCGGGCCGACGGTCGGCCCCGGACGGGACTACCCGAATGTCACTCTCGGTAATGTCACTGGTGTCCCAAGGCTGGGTGGGCCCGGGACGCGGCCGCCGGGCGACTCACTCGTCCTCGAGGATCTGCTCCATCCGCGCGATGTCGGCGCTCTGCTCGGCGATGACGTCGTTGGCCATCCGCGTCACGGTGCGGTCGTGCCCGTCGGCGAGCACCTCCTCGGCCATGGTGATCGCGCCCTCGTGGTGCGTGGTCATCAGCTCGACGAAGAGCCGGTCGAACTCGTCCCCCTCGGCCGCCTCCAGATCCGCCATCTCCTCCTCGGAGGCCATTCCCGGCATGTCGTCGTGGTCGACGTCGAGGTCGCACCCGGGCAGCTCCTCGTCGTCGCCGTGGTGGGAGCCGTCGCCCTCCAGGCCGCAGAAGTTCCGGTAGGCGGGGTTCTCCCGGGCGGGCCCCAGGACGTTCTCCTCCAGCCAGCTCTCCATGGCCGTGATCTCGGGCCCCTGGGCCGCGCCGATGCGGTCGGCGATGCTGTCGATCCCCTCGCGTCGGTGCCGGTCCGGCACGAGGTCGGCCATCTCCAGGGCCTGCCGGTGGTGCTCGATCATGAGCACGAGGTAGTTGACGTCGGCCGCGTTGTGGCCCTGTTCCTCGGCCAGCGCGGCGATCTGCTCGGACGTGGCGGGCGAGGACGACTCACCGGGGGCGCCGGGCGCGATGACGTTGGCCGTCTGCTGGCCGTCGTCGGTGCAGGCCGAGACCGCGAGCAGGGTGAGCGCGGTTCCTGCCGCGAGTGCCAGGCGACGCACGAATGTCCTCCAGTCGGGGTCTGCGGATGGGGGTCCGCGGTGCGGTGCCGGCGCGACACCTAGCCGGTTTTCTACTCAGTGCATGGGTGCTTTGTCCAGCCCCGGGGGCGTGTCGTGGTCGCGCCGCGCGATCGCGGGTCCTCCCGAGGGGCGGCTCCGTTCCAGGTCGCGGGGTTCCGGCGCCGAGGTCGAATGTCCGATCTCGGCGTTTCGTCTGGAGTGCGTTGACATGGGGGAGTAGAACATTAGGTAGTTGATTGACTGCTTTGCGTGATGGCTGGGGGTGTCCGCGATGACTGCGTGCGTGCGACGGGACGGGGTCGGTCCGGCGGCGCGGTGGGGCGCCCTCACCGCGGGGGTCGCGGTGGTCGTGGCGGTGGCCGCGCCCGGTGCGTACGCCGTCGACACCCCGGTCACGGGCGGCGGCGTGGAGCTCCTGGCCAACGTGCCCAAGCCCGCCGGGCTCGCGCACTCGACGGCCTACAACTCCGACCTGGCCTTCACCGGTGACTACGCCATCGGCGGCAACTACGACGGCTTCGTCGTCTACGACATCGCCGATCCGGCGGCGCCCGAGATCGTCGCCGAGGTCCTGTGCCCCGGCGGCCAGGGCGACGTCAGCGTCAACGGCGACCTGCTGTACCTGTCCGTGGACTACCCCCGGGCCGACGAGGAGTGCGGCTCGCCGCCGGTCTCGCCCGCCGAGCCGGGCGGGTTCGAGGGCATCCGGATCTTCGACATCTCGGACAAGACCGAGCCCCAGTACCTCGCCGCCGTGCGCACCGACTGCGGTTCGCACACCCACACGCTGGTCCCGGGCAAGGACGGCGAACGCGACTACGTCTACGTGTCCTCCTACTCGCCCTCGGAGGAGTTCCCGAACTGCCAGCCCCCGCACGACAAGATCGCGATCATCGAGGTGCCGCACGACGCGCCGGAGGAGGCGCAGATCGTCGGCGAGCCCGCGTTCTTCCCCGACGGCGGGTTGGAGAACACCACCGGGTGCCACGACATCACCGCCTACCCCGAGCGCGGGATCGCCGCCGCGGCCTGCCTCGGAGACGGCCTGCTGCTCGACATCTCCGACCCCGTGCGGCCGGTGGTGATCGACCGGGTGCGCGACGAGAACTTCGCGTTCTGGCACTCGGCCACCTTCACCAACGACGCGGCGAACGTGGTCTTCGTCGACGAGCTGGGCGGCGGCTCGGCGGCGGTGTGCGACGAGCAGACCGGACCCGAGCGGGGGGCGGACGCGGTCTACTCCCTGGAGGGCGAGGGGGACGCGCTCAGCCTCAAGTTCCGGAGCTACTACAAACTGCCGCGCCACCAGTCCGAAACGGAGAACTGTGTGGCGCACAACGGGTCGCTGATCCCCGTTCCCGGCGCCGACTTCTTCGTGCAGTCGTGGTACCAGGGGGGCGTGTCGGTCATCGACCTGACCGACCCCGACCACCCCGTGGAGATCGGCTTCCTCGACCGGGGGCCCTGGGACCCGAACACCCTGCGCACGGCGGGTTCCTGGTCGGCCTACTACTACAACGGCCACGTGTACTCGTCCGGGATCCAGCGCGGTCTGGACGTGCTCCGGCTGACCGATCCGCGCCTCACGCCCGCCGAGGACGTCACGTTGGTCGAGTTCAACCCGCAGACCCAGCCGTACCTTCCGGGCGGCTAGGCACGGTGTGTAGACGGATCGGGTCAGGGCGACATCGTGTTAACGATGATGTTTCCCTCGTCTCCCCCTATACATTCCGACCTTTAACTGTGTACGTTCTTCGTGTTTCGCTCTAATCGGAACCGGGAGTACATATGGCGTCACCCCCACGCCCCCGCGGCCTCTTCGGCGGGAGGGGCTTCGCCGGTCTCGCCCTCGCCGGAGCGGCGGCCCTCGTCACCGGACTGATCGGTCCGTCCACCGCGCTGGCGCAGGAAGCCTTCACCAGCGACGCCGAGACCAGTGACAACGTCACCCACGTGGCGAACGTCCCCAAGACCGAGTCCATGGACGCGTTCAACTCGGACCTGGCCTTCACCGGCGACTACGCCATCGGCGGCAACTACAACGGCTTCGTCATCTACGACATCTCCACGCCCGAGAGCCCGGAGATCGTCTCCGAGGTCCTGTGCCCCGGCGGCCAGGGTGACGTGAGCGTCAGCGGCGACCTGCTGTACTTCTCCGTCGACTACGCGCGCGAGAACGAGGACTGCGGCGCCCCCGCCTCCTCCAGCCGGGACCCGAACGGCTTCGAGGGCATCCGGATCTTCGACATCTCGGACAAGGCCGACCCGCAGTACGTGACCGCGGTGCGCACCGACTGCGGTTCGCACACCAACACGCTGGTCCCGGGCAAGGACGGCGAGCACGAGTACGTCTACGTGTCCTCGTACTCCCCCTCCAGTTCCTTCCCGAACTGCCAGCCCCCGCACGACAAGATCTCCGTGATCGAGGTGCCGCTGGACGACCCGGCCGCGGCCGAGGTCATCGACACCCCCGTGCTCTTCCCGGACGGCGGCTACACCGGCACCTCCGGCTGCCACGACATCACCGCCTACCCGGAGAACGACATCGCCGCGGGCGCGTGCATGGGTGACGGCATCCTCATGGACATCTCCGACCCCGCCGCCCCGGTGGTCACCGACGTCGTCCGCGACGACAACTTCGCGTTCTGGCACTCGGCGACCTTCACCAACCGCGGCGGGACCGTGATGTTCACCGACGAGCTCGGCGGGGGCGGCGGCCCCACCTGCAACGAGCAGGTCGGCTCCGAGCGCGGCGCCAACGCCATCTACACGATCGGCGGCACCGACGAGGCCCCCGAGATGTCCTTCGAGGGGTACTACAAGCTCCCCCGCCACCAGAGCGACACCGAGAACTGCGTGGCGCACAACGGCTCCCTGATCCCGACCCCGGGCCGCGACTTCTTCGTCCAGGCCTGGTACCAGGGCGGTGTCTCGGTGATCGACTTCAACGACCCCACCGACGCCACCGAGATCGCCTACTTCGACCGTGACCCGATCGACGAGGACTCCCTCGTCCTGGGCGGCTCCTGGTCGGCGTACTACTACAACGGCTACGTCTACTCCTCCGACATCACCCGGGGCCTCGACGTCATCCGGCTCGACGACCCGAGGTTCCGCGTGGCCGAGCGCGTCCACATGGACGAGTTCAACCCGCAGTCCCAGCCCAGCTACCGGCCGGGTCGCGGCAACGGCCGCCGCTGACCCGGGAGAACTCCCGGCGACTCCTCCTGGGGAGTCAGGGCAACGGGAGAGGGGCCGCGGCCGTCACGGCCGCGGCCCCGCCGTCCGTCCACACCACCCCCGTAGACACCAGACGCCCCCGAGCGCACGAGGAGACCCCATGCGCGCACGCACCCCCGCCCGCCGCGGCCTGAGGCGGTCCGCCGTCCTGGCCCTGACGGCGGCCGCCTCGCTCGTCGCCGGGCTGCTCGCCCCGGCGACGGCCCTCGCCGACACGCCGCCCTCCGACAGCATCACCAGCGACAACGTCACCCACGTCACCAACGTGCCCAAGCCGGAGGCGGTCCGCAGCGTCAACTCGGACCTGGCCTTCACCGGTGACTACGCCATCGGCGGCAACTACGACGGCTTCGTCGTCTACGACATCTCCGAGCCGGAGTCCCCGCAGGTGGTCTCCGAGGTCCTGTGCCCCGGCGGCCAGGGCGACGTGAGCGTCAGCGGCGACCTGCTGTACTTCTCCGTCGACTACCCCCGGGCCAGTGACGAGTGCGGCGCCCCCGCCACGCCCACCACCGACCCGGACGGATTCGAGGGCATCCGCGTCTTCGACATCTCCGACAAGGCCAACCCCCAGTACGTGGCGGCCGTGCGCACCGACTGCGGTTCGCACACCAACACCCTCGTGCCGAGCGAGGACGGTGAGAGCGACATCGTCTACGTGTCCTCCTACTCGCCCTCCTCCGCCTTCCCGAACTGCCAGACGCCGCACGACAAGATCACCGTCATCGAGGTGCCGCACGACGCGCCCGAGGAGGCGGCGATCGTCAACGAGCCGGTGCTCTTCCCCGACGGCGGCAACCACGACCAGGACGGCCTGCTGCTGCCGACCCAGGGCTGCCACGACATCACCGTCTACCCGGCCAGGGACCTGGCGGCGGGGGCCTGCATGGGCGACGGCATCCTCATGGACATCTCCGACCCGGTCAACCCGGTCGTCACCGAGCGGGTCACCGACGAGAACTTCGCGTTCTGGCACTCGGCGACCTTCACCAACAGCGGTGACACGGTGATGTTCACCGACGAGCTCGGCGGCGGCGGCGCCCCCACCTGCACCCCGGAGATCGGCGGCGAACGCGGCGCGGACGCCATCTACACGATCGAGCGCGACGGGGACGGGCCCGCCCTGGAGTTCGCCAGCTACTTCAAGATCGAGCGCCACCAGGGCGACGAGCAGACGTGCGTGGCGCACAACGGTTCGCTGATCCCGGTCCCGGGCCGCGACTACTTCGTGCAGTCCTGGTACCAGGGCGGCGTCTCGGTGATCGACTTCAACGACCCGCGCGACCCGCGTGAGATCGGCTACTTCGACATGGACTCCCGTGTCGAGGAGGGCGTCCAGGACAACGACACCTGGTCGACGTACTACTACAACGGCTACGTGTACTCGTCCGACATCGTGCGCGGGATCGACGTCCTGCGGCTGGAGGACCCGAGGCTGCGCGCGGCCGAGCGGGTCGAGATGGAGGAGTTCAACCCGCAGTCCCAGCCGGTGTACCGGCCGGGCAGGGGCAACGGCGGGCGGTAGTCCCCGCGCCGCCCGCCCCGGCGAAGCGGAGGCCCGGCGAAACGGTGGGGCTGGGACCGCGGTCCCAGCCCCACCGTCCGTTCCCGGGGCGTCAGCCGAGCGGACCGAACAGCCGGTCGGTGGGCGCGTCCACGGCCTCCAGGACGCGGCCGGTGAAGTAGACCGTGCCCATCGCCAGGAGCCGTCCCCCCAGCGCCGCGATCGTGGCGGGGGACAGGTCCTCGGCCTTCACCGTCCTCCAGTGCGGCGGCGGGACGTGCTCGAACCGCAGGTGGGCCTCGGGCAGCACGACCGCCGTCACCGGGACGTCCCCGAGCGCGGCGACCGCGCCGGACACGTCCTTGTGGTCGGGCAGGCAGAGCAGGACGTGGTCGACACCGCCCCACAGTCCGCGGACGTGCGCCAGCGCCGCCGCCACACCGTCGCGGTTG
The DNA here is from genome assembly GCF_044457925.1 of Nocardiopsis sp. NPDC050513. Lineage (NCBI taxonomy): Bacteria > Bacillati > Actinomycetota > Actinomycetes > Streptosporangiales > Nocardiopsidaceae > Nocardiopsis > Nocardiopsis sp. NPDC050513. Next base: position 6,917 of record NZ_JBITHK010000027.1, read on the forward strand.
ATCGCCGAGTCCACCACGATCTCCGCGTCGGACCCGGGCACCGCGTGCCGGGACAACCGGGCGGGCAGCCGCACCGTGCCCAGCACCGCGTGCAGCCGCTCGGGCGAGGGGTGGGGCCGCCCGAGCACGTCCAGCATGCGCAGGGCCGCCGCGGTTCCCAGAACCCCGGAGGCCGCCGACAGCCCGGCGGGGCGCAGCTCCGCCGGCGGCTCCGCGCCCTCCGTGTCCGGGTCCACGGTCTCGGCCGCGACCCGGCCGCCCGTGGCCTCGGCCAGGGCGGCCGCCACCGCCTCGGTCACCTCGCCGGTCTGCGGCAGAGTGACCAGGGCACGCGTGCGGTCCCCCGCGACCCGGGCCTTCTCGCGCGCGATCTCGGGGATGGTGTCGCCCAGCACGCCCAGGTGCTCGCCGAACACCTTGCCCAGGGCCACCACGTCCGGACCGATCACGCGCAGCTCGTCGCGGTGGCCGCCCGCGCCCGCCTCCAGGACGCACACGTCCGCGCCGACCTCGCGCGCCCGCAGCAGAGCGGCGACGAGGAACAGCCCGCTCGGCGCCAGGTGGCCTCCGGTCTCCTCCACCGGCGGCAGCCGCACCCGCGCGGCCTCGATCCGCTCGCCCAGGGCGTCCAACTCGGCGTCCGTCAGCGACACCCCGTCCACCCGGACCCGCTCGCGGTAGGACCGGAAGCTCGGCCCGGTGGCCAGTACGGTGCGCAGACCGGCGGCGGACAGCGCGGCCGCGGCGTACGTGGCGGTGCTGCCCTTGCCCTTGGAACCCACCACTCCGAGCACCGGCACGGACGCCGGATCCAGGTCCAGGGCCTCCATGAGCAACCGCGCGCGCCGACGGCTGCGGATCTGTCCGGGGCGTTTGCGCGCCCACTCGGTGAAGAAGGGGTCAAGGGTGTCCATGGTCTCAGTATGCGTCGCGCCGAGCGCGTTAGCAGACCGTCAACGCGGGCATGACACGCACCTCTGGGCGCGTACACTGACCGGCGTGTACATCCCGACCACCGAGACGCCGTGAACGGCGCGAGCGCCGATGAGCGCTATGCCGAGGTGACCGCCGAGATCATGTCCCGCACGCCCGAGTCCGAGATCGACCCTCGGCTCGACCGGGTCCGCACCCTGCTGGACCTGCTGGGCGAGCCGCAGCGCGGATTCCGGGTCGTCCACGTGACCGGCACCAACGGCAAGACGTCCACCGCCCGCATGATCGACGCGCTGCTGCGCGCGCGGGGCCTGCGCGTGGGCCGCTACACCAGCCCCCACCTGCGCACGGTCCGCGAACGCATCGTCGTCGACGGGGAGCCCGTCTCCCAGGAGCGGTTCGTCGAGGCCTTCGACGACATCCAGCCGTACGTGGAGATGGCGGACGCGGCGAACGACGCGCCGCTGTCGTTCTTCGAGCTGCTCACGGCGATGGCCTACGCGGTCTTCGCCGACACCCCCGTGGACGTGGCCGTGGTGGAGGTCGGCATGGGCGGCCGGTGGGACGCCACCAACGTCGTCGACGCCGACGTCGCCGTCGTGACGCCGATCGGGATCGACCACACCGAGTACCTGCCCGACACGCTGGAGGGCATCGCGGAGGAGAAGGCGGGTATCATCAAGCCCGGCTCCGTCGCGGTCCTGGCCCAACAGCCGCTCGCCGCCGCCGAGGTCCTCGTCCGCCACGCCGCCGAGGTCGGCGCCCGCGTGGCCCGCGAGGGCCTGGAGTTCGGCGTCACCGCCCGCGACGTGGCGGTCGGTGGACAACAGGTCGCCGTCAAGGGACTGACCGGCGGCTACGCACAACTCTTCCTGCCTCTCTTCGGCGCTCACCAGGCCGGCAACGCCGCCGTCGCCATCGCCGCCGTGGAGGCCTTCGCCGCCACCGGCGACGACGCCGGTGGTCTCGACCCCGCGATCGTCGCCGAGGCCCTGTCCGGGGTCGACTCCCCGGGCCGGATGGAGGTCGTGCGCACCAGCCCGACCGTCATCGCCGACGCCGCACACAACCCGGCCGGGATGACCGCGACCGCCGCCGCGGTCGAGGAGGCCTTCACCTTCTCCCGGCTGGTCGGCGTGGTCGCGATCATGGCCGACAAGGACGTGGAGGGGATTCTCGAACCCCTTGAACCACTGCTCGACGAAATCGTCGTCACCCGCAACTCCTCGCCGCGTTCCCTCGAACCGGCGCGGCTGTCCGCTCTCGCACAGGAGATCTTCGGAGAGGACCGCGTACGCGAGGCTCCCCGACTCGATGACGCCATCGACCTGGCCGTCGGCCTGGCCGAGGAGGGCACCGAGTTCGGCGGAGCCGGAGTCCTGGTCACCGGGTCGGTCGTCACCGCCGGTGACGCCGTCCACCTGTTGCGGGGCGCGGGGGAGTAGCGGCGGACGACACCACGAAGGGAATCCGCCGTGCGCGTAGTCTGCGCTGTCGTCCTCGCTTTCGAGGTCATCATTCTGGGACTGGCCATCCCCATCGCCATCAACGTGGAGGGCATCGACGCCGGTCTGGCCGCCGGTGTCTGGGGAGGGTTGGCCGTGGCCGCCCTCGTGCTCAGCGCCCTCCAGAAGTTCACCTGGGCCCACTACGCGGCCTGGGCGCTCCAGGCGGTCATGCTGGCCACCTCGTTCGTGGTGTCGGGGATGCTGCTGATCTCCGTCGTGTTCGCCTCCCTGTGGGTGGTCGGTGTGATCATGGGCCACCGGGTGGACGGAGTGCGCGCCGCCCACGCCGCGCGGGCCGCCGCGGAGGAGGCCGCGGAGGCCGAGGCCGCCGCGGTGGCCGCCCAGGAAGCGTCCGGAGCCGCCGTGGGCACCGCGCCGGAGTCCCCGACGCGGTAGTGTGGCGCAGGTCCGGGCCTGTGGCCGGTCCCTCGTCGGGGCCTGTCCCCGATCGCGGCCGTGCCTCCCGTGACACCCACCCACCCCGTTCTCCGCGTGCGGCGCAGGCCGTGGGCGTCGTCGCCCGCCCGCGCCACGCGGACATCCAGTGAGGAGTTGTACCGCCCGTGGAGCGCACTCTCGTTCTCATCAAGCCGGACGGCGTCCGCCGCAACATCGTCGGCGAGGTCATCGCGCGCATCGAGCGCAAGGGCCTGAAGCTGGTCGCCATGGAGCTGCGCACGCTGGACGTCCCGACCGCGAAGACGCACTACGAGGAGCACTCCGAGCGTCCGTTCTTCGACTCGCTGGTCGAGTTCATCACCGGCGGCCCGCTCGTGGCCATGGTGGTCGAGGGCGAGCGCGCCGTGGAGGCGTTCCGGGCCCTGGCCGGCGCCACCGACCCCGTCGCCGCCACTCCCGGCACCATCCGCGGCGACTTCGCGCTGGAGGTGCAGGCCAACATCGTGCACGGTTCGGACTCCACCTACTCCGCGGACCGCGAGATCAAGCTGTTCTTCCCCGACCTGGGCTGAGCCCGGTCCCACCGAGCGCCCGGCCCGCGGACACCCGCGGGCCGGGCGCTCGGCGCGTTCGGGGCCGGTGCGGCCAATCCCCGGCGAGGAGGGGGCCGCGCCGATAGGCTCGACGGGTGGCGCGGCCCACCGGCACCGGATCGAGGGCCCTCGGGGGCCTCCGGCCAGCGGAGGGGCGGTGCTCGGGAACCCTTGCGCAGCCGGGCGTGTCGGGATTCGTCCAGGGGCCGGGCAACAATTCGGTGTGTTTGCGTAACGTCGTAAGTGCGGTCCGTTACGATACGGGGGCTGGATACCTATCGTGCCGGAACGACTACCTATGGTCGCGCCGGTCAACCGCGTCCGACACGGCGCCTGAGGACGTTACATGCCGAACAATCTTGCTTTTCTCGGCCGGGACATGGCCGTCGACCTGGGAACGGCCAACACGCTCGTGTACGTACGCGGGCGCGGCATCGTGCTGAACGAGCCGTCGGTCGTCGCCGTCAACACCTCCACCGGCAGGATCGTGGCGGTCGGCATCGAGGCCAAGCAGATGATCGGCCGGACGCCGACCAACATCACGGCGATCCGCCCGCTCAAGGACGGCGTCATCGCCGACTTCGAGATCACCGAGCGCATGCTGCGCTACTTCATCCAGAAGATCCACCGGCGCCGCCACTTCGCCAAGCCCCGCATCATCGTGGCCGTTCCCAGCGGCATCACCTCCGTCGAGCACCGCGCGGTCAAGGAGGCCGGGTACCAGGCGGGCGCCCGCAAGGTCTACATCATCGAGGAGCCGATGGCCGCCGCGATCGGCGCCGGTCTCCCCGTCCACGAGCCCACCGGCAACATGGTCGTGGACATCGGCGGAGGCACGACCGAGGTCGCGGTCATCTCCATGGGCGGCATCGTCACCTCCCAGTCCATCCGCGTGGGCGGCGACGAGCTCGACCAGGCCATCATGACCTTCGTCAAGAAGGAGTACTCCCTGATGATCGGGGAGCGCACCGCCGAGGAACTCAAGATGGCGATCGGCTCGGCCTACCCCACCGGGGCCGAGGAGCTCCAGGCCGAGGTGCGCGGGCGCGACCTCATCAGCGGTCTGCCCAAGACCATCGTCCTGTCCGAGACCGACGTCCGCCAGGCCATCGAGGAGCCGGTCACCGCGATCATCGACGCGGTCCGCACCAGCCTGGACAAGTGCCCGCCCGAGCTGTCCGGCGACATCATGGACCGGGGCGTGGCCGTCACCGGGGGCGGCGCCCTGCTGCGCGGCCTGGACGACCGCCTCCTGCACGAGACCGGCATGCCCATCCACATCGCCGACAACGCGCTCGACACCGTGGCGATCGGCTCGGGCACCTGCGTGGAGAACTACGAGCGGCTGCACCAGGTCCTGGTCCCCGAACGGCGGCGCTGACATGTTCCGTGACTCACCCCGGTCCCGGCTCGTCCTGGCCGTCCTCCTCGTGGCGGCCGTCGCCCTCCTCGTTCTGGACTCCCGGCCCGGCGGCGACCCCGTCACCTCCGCGGGACGGGCCGCGGGAGAGTACGTCTTCGCCCCCGCCGCCAGCGGGGTGGGCTGGGCCGCCGCGCCCGCCGTGTCCTTCTACGACGGCCTGCGCGCGGCCCCGCGCGCCGCCGAGCGCATCGCCGTCCTGGAGGCGGAGAACGCCGAGCTCCAGGAACGGCTGGTCGCCGCCCGCAACGACGACGAGCGCGCCGCCCAGCTCGCCGAGCTGCTGCACCTGTCCGGGCTCGGCGGCTACGAGATCGTCCCGGCCCAGGCCGTCACCCGTGTCACCGCGCGCGGCTTCGCCCGCACGGTCACCCTCGACGTGGGCGCCGAGTCCGGCATCCGCCCCGACATGACCGTGGTCAACGGGCACGGTCTGGTGGGACGCGTCGTCGAGGTCGGACCGGCCACGTCCACGGTCGTCCTCGCCACCGACGTCGCCTCCGCCGTCGGCGCGCGCCTGGAGGCCACCCGCAAGATCGGCGTCGTCCGGGGCGGCACCGTCCCGGGCGGTCCCGACGCCGAACTGACCCTGGAGCTGTTCGACATGGAGGCGCCGGTCGAGGCCGGAGACCGCGTGCTCACGCTCGGCTCCCACGACGGCGCCCCCTTCGTGCCGGGGGTCCCCGTCGGCACCGTCGAGGAGGTCCAGTCCTCTCCGGGCGCGCTGAGCCGTCTCGCCCGCATCGCCCCCGCCGTCGACTTCGCCGCGCTCGACGTCGTGGGGGTGGTGGTCGCGGGACCCGCCGAGGACCCGCGCGACTCCGTCCTTCCGCCCCGACCCGAACCCGAGGGAGACCGATGAGGTCCGCAGCGACCCTGCTCATCGTGGCCGTCGCGGTGCTCGTCCAGGCCACCGCCGTCAACCGGATCCCGTTCGACTGGGGCCCGGGGCCCGACCTCGTGGTCGCCGCCCTGGTGGCGGTGGCCCTGACCGCCAGCCCCGCGGTGTCGGCGTTCACGGGCTTCACGGCCGGGCTGGCGATGGACCTGCTGCCGCCCGCCGAACACGCGGTGGGACGGTACGCGCTCGTGCTGTGCGCGGCCGCCTACCTGGTGGCCCTGCTGCGCGCCAACACCGGCTCGCCGGGGGCGGTGGGCGCGCCGCCGTCGGCTTGGACGGGGATCGTCGTCACCGCGGTCACCTCACTCGGCGTGGGCCTGGGCTACGCGGCCGTCGGCCTGCTGATGGGCGACCCGCGCGTGTCCCCGGGCGCGGTGGTGACCGCGGTCGGCGTCGGCACGCTCCTGACGACGCTCGTGTCCCCGCTGGTCACGGTTCCCCTGCTGTGGATCCGCAACGCGTTCACGGAGAACGAGTTCGCCACCGTCCAGGGGCCGATGGGCCCGGGAGGGTGGTGATCGCGTGCGCAGGCCACCCGTGGACCCCTCCGTCCCCGGCCGCAAGCTCGGAACGGCGGGCCTGGTCCTCGCCCAGGTCCTGGTGATCGCGCTGTTCGCCCTGCTGGGCGTGCGGATGTGGTACCTCCAGGTGCCGATGGGGGACCACTACCGCGAGCTCGCGGTCTCCAACCACCACCAGCGCCTCGTCGTCCCCGCCACCCGGGGCCAGATCCTCGACGCCCGGGGTCGCCCCCTGGTGACCAACCGGACCGAGCTGGTCGTCTCGGCCGACTACCACGAGCTCATGGGCATGGACGACGGCGGCGAGGCGGTCCTGACCGACCTGTCCGGGGTGCTCGGCGTCCCCCTGACGGACCTCCAGCAGCGGATGCGGCTGTGCGGGCCCGAGGTCCGGCGTCCCTGCTGGCCGGGGTCGCCCTACCAGCCGGTGACCCTCGCCGAGGACGTCGAGGCGCGGATCGCCCTGCACATCATGGAGCGCGCGGACGAGTTCCCGGGGATCACCGCCCAGGCGCACGCGATCCGCGAGTACCCGAACGGTGAGCTGGCCGGGCAGGTGCTCGGCTACCTCCAGCCGGTCACCCAGGAGGAGCTGGAGGCCCGCGAGGAGCTGCGGACGCAGTTCACGGGGATCGACCACGTGGGGCGCGACGGCCTGGAGAAGGTCTACGACTCCGAGCTTCGGGGCACCGCGGGACTGCGGACCCTGGGCGTGAACAACCACGGCGAGGTCATGGAGGTGATCTCCGACCGCCGGCCCGAAGCCGGGATGCACCTGGTCACCCACATGGACCTGGAGGTCCAGCGGATCGCCGAGGCGGCTCTGGCCCGCGGCATGGCGGCCGCGCGGCCCCGCTACAAGGCGGACTCGGGCGCCGCCGTCGTCCTGGACGTGCGCACCGGCGGCGTGATCGCGATGGCCAGTGTGCCCACCTACGACCCCAGCGTCTGGCAGGGCGGCATCGACCAGGAGACCTTCGACGAGATGCTCAGCGAGGAGGCGGGCGAGCCGCTGCTGTCCCGCGCCCTCCAGGGCCAGTACCCGCCGGGGTCGACGTTCAAGGTGTCGTCGCTGTCGGCCGCCGCGGAGAGCGGGTACTCGCTGCGCAGCACCTACGCCTGCCCCGGATCGATCAACGTCGGGGGCCAGAACTTCGCCAACTACGCGGGGCAGGGCCACGGGTCGATCACGATGCACCGGGCGATCGTGGTGTCCTGCAACACCGTCTTCTACAACTTCGGCTACCAGATGTGGCTCACCGACGGCGGCCTGCACCCGGAGGGCGAGCCGGACGAGGCCATGGCGAACATGGCGCGCGGCTACGGTTTCGGGTCGCCGACCGGGATCGACCTGCCCTACGAGACGAGCGGGCGCATCCCCGACCGCGCGTGGAAGCGCTCGTTCTGGGAGGCCAACCGGGAGACCAACTGCCACCGCGCCGAGCACGGCTACCCCGACGTGGCCGAGACCAACCCCTCGCACGCCGCCTACCTCAGGCGGCTCGCCCACGAGCACTGCGTGGAGGGCTTCGAGTGGCGCGCGGGCGAGGCGGTCAACTTCGCCATCGGCCAGGGGGACGTGCTGGTCAGCCCCCTGCAACTGGCCAACGCCTACGCCGCGATCGCCAACGGGGGCACGCTGTACGAGCCGCGCGTGGGCAAGGCGTTCGTCTCCGCCGACGGTTCGGTGGTGGAGGAGATCGAGCCCGTCGTCGCCGGCCGCCTGCCCGTGAGCGACGAGACCCTGAGCTACCTCCAGGCCGCGCTCACCGAGGTGCCCAAGGCGGGTACGGCGAGCGGGGCCTTCGGCGACTTCCCGCAGGACCGGGTGTCGATCGCGGGCAAGACCGGCAGCGCCGACGTGGTGGGCCGCCAGGTCTCCTCGTGGTTCGCCTCCTACGCCCCCGCCGACGACCCGCAGTTCGCCATCGCCGTGCTGGTCTCCCAGGGCGGCACCGGCGGCGCCACGGCCGCGCCGATCGCGCGGGAGATCTACGAGGGCATCTACGGCTTCTCCGGCGAGGACGCCGAGGCCGAGGAGGGCGAGGAGCGCGAGGACGCCGAGGGGGAGGACGGCGAGGAGGACGACGAGGTCCGCACGGAACCGGCCCTGCCCGGCGGCAGGCCCTGGTCGGGCCTGCCCGCGGTCCGCCCCGACGGTTCCATCGACATGCTGGATCGGTAGGTCATGAGCACTCACGTGGGCGTTCCGGGACCGACGTCCCGGGCCCGGATCGGTCTGGCCGCCGCGGGGGCCGCGCGCCGCCTGGACTGGACGCTGGTCGGCTCCGCGCTGGCGCTGTGCGCGATCGGCACCATGCTGGTGTGGTCGGCGACCCTGCCCGGCGACGGGAGCGGACCGATGGAGGCGACCGGGCACGTGCGCCGCCACCTGGCCCACCTCGCGGTCGCGTGGGCGCTGTGCCTGGCGGTGGCCTCGGTCGACTTCCGGACCGTGCGCGCCTACGCGCACCTGGTCTACGGCGCGACGGTGATCGGCCTGATCCTGGTGCTCACGCCCATGGGGGCGGTGATCAACGGGTCGCGCGGATGGATCGTGCTGGGCGGTTTCCAGTTCCAGCCCAGTGAGCTGGCCAAGGTCGGCCTGGCACTCGTGCTGGCCACGCTGCTCGGGGAGCCCCGCGACGGCGAGACCAAACCCATGACCCGGGACGTGCTGTACGGCCTGCTCGTGCTGTCGCTGCCGCTCACCCTGGTGCTGTTGCAACCGGACCTGGGGACCACGCTGGTGCTCGGCGCCATCTTCCTGGGGGTGCTCACGATGTCGGGCGCCCCGATCGCGTGGGTGGCGGGCATGCTCGCGTGCGGGGTGGCGGCGGGCGTCGCGGTGTGGTGGTTCGACCTGCTGGAGCCCTACCAGCTGGACCGGCTGGCCACGCTGATGGATCCGTCGGCGGACCCGCAGGGCGCGGGCTACAACTCCGCCCAGGCGCTGATCGCGGTGGGGTCGGGCGGGTTCGTCGGAACCGGCCTGTTCCAGGGCGAGCAGACGCACGGGCGGTTCGTGCCCGAACAGCACACCGACTTCATCTTCACGGTGGCGGGGGAGGAGCTCGGGTTCGTGGGGGCCGGGGCGATGGTCGTCCTGTTCACCGTGGTCTTCTGGCGGATCCTGCGCATCGCCCAGGGGTGCGACCAGCCCTACCCGCGCCTGCTGTGCGTGGGGGTGGCCACGTGGTTCGCCTTCCAGAGCTTCATCAACATCGGGATGGGGCTGGGGATCATGCCGGTGACCGGACTGCCGCTGCCGTTCGTCTCCTACGGCGGCACCGCGATCGTCGCCAACCTCCTGGCGCTCGGCCTGGTCCTGGGCGTCAGCTCGCGGGACCGCGGGTTCGAGTAACCACCGCACGGTCTCGGTAACCTGGGGAAACCGCACGTCAACCACGAAGGCCTCACCACCATGTCCGTCGAAAGCGTCTTCCCGCGGCTCGAACCCCTGCTCGCGAGGGTGGGCAAGCCCATCCAGTACGTCGGGGGCGAGCTCAACTCCGTCGTCGGCGAGTGGGACGGGGCGTCGGTGCGCTGGGCGCTGATGTACCCGGACGCCTACGAGGTCGGGGTGCCCAACCAGGGCGTGCAGATCCTCTACGAGATCCTCAACGAGCGCGAGGGGGTGCTCGCCGAGCGCGCCTACGCGGTCTGGCCGGACCTGGAGGCGCTGATGCGGGAACACGGCGTCCCGCACTTCACCGTCGACACGCACCGGCCGTTGGCGGCGTTCGACGTGCTGGGCGTCAGCTTCGCCAGCGAGATGGGGTACACCAACCTGCTCACGGCGCTGGACCTCGCGGGCATCCCCCTGCGTTCGGCCGACCGGAGCGGTGGGCATCCGATCGTGCTCGCCGGAGGGCACTCGGCGTTCAACCCCGAACCGATCGCGGATTTCCTGGACGCGGTCGTGCTGGGCGACGGCGAGGAGGTCTCCCTGGCGATCACGGAGATCGTCCGGGAGTTCAAGGAGGAGGGCGGGCCCGGGGGACGCGACGCGCTGCTGCTGCGGCTGGCCGCGACCGGCGGGGTCTACGTGCCGCGCTTCTTCGACGTCGCCTACCACGACGACGGGAGGATCGCCGCGTACACGCCCAACCGACCCGGCGTTCCGGGCACGGTCCAGAAGCACACCGTGTCGGACCTGGACCGGTGGCCCTATCCGAAGAAGCCGATCGTGCCGACCGCCGAGTCCGTGCACGAGCGCTACAGCGTGGAGATCTTCCGCGGCTGCACCCGGGGCTGCCGGTTCTGCCAGGCGGGGATGATCACCCGGCCGGTGCGCGAACGCAGCAGGGAGACCATCGGCGCGATGGTCGACGAGGGGGTCAGGGCGACCGGGTTCCAGGAGGTGGGCCTGCTGTCGCTGTCGAGCGCCGACCACAGCCAGATCGGCGAGATCGCCAAGGGGCTGGCCGACCGCTACGAGGGCACCCACACGGGGCTGTCGCTGCCGTCGACGCGTGTGGACGCGTTCAACATCGACCTGGCGGACGAGCTGACCCGCAACGGGCGCCGGTCGGGGCTGACCTTCGCACCCGAGGGCGGCAGCGAGCGGATGCGCCGGGTGATCAACAAGATGGTCACCGAGGAGGACCTCATCCGCACGGTGACCGCGGCCTACGCGGCCGGGTGGCGGCAGGTGAAGCTGTACTTCATGTGCGGGCTGCCCACCGAGGAGGACGAGGACGTCCTGGCCATCGCCGACCTGGCCGCCGAGGTGATCCGTACGGGACGCGAGGTGACCGGGCGCGGGGACGTCCGGTGCACGGTCTCCATCGGCGGCTTCGTGCCCAAGCCGCAGACACCGTTCCAATGGGCGGCGCAGACGCCGCACGGGGTGGTGGACGCCCGGTTGCGGAAGCTCCGCGACCGGCTGCGCGGCGACCGCCGGTACGGGAAGGCCGTCGGGCTGCGCTACCACGAGGGGCGCCCGTCGATCATCGAGGGACTGCTCTCGCGCGGCGACCGCCGGGTGGGGCGGGTCGTGGAGGAGGCCTGGCGCGCGGGAGGCCGGTTCGACGGCTGGAGCGAGCACTTCTCCTACGACCGCTGGGCCAGGGCCGCGCAGACCGCGCTGGCGGACACACCGGTCGACCTGGACTGGTACACCACGCGCGAGCGCCGTGAGGACGAGGTGCTGCCCTGGGACCACCTCGACGCGGGCCTGGACCGGACGTGGCTGTGGCAGGACTGGCAGGACTCGCTGCACGGCGAGGAGTCGGTCGAGGTCGACGACTGCCGGTGGAACCCCTGCTACGACTGCGGCGTGTGCCCGAGCATGGGGACCGAGATCCAGATCAACGCCCCGGCCGACGGGCGGCCGCTGCTTCCGCTGTCCGTGAAGGAGTGACAGCAGGGGTCACCCTGGCCACAAGGGGTGACTATCCAGTAGGATTCGCGCTCCGGGCGCTCGACCCTGTGGGGAGCCGCCCGGGAAGGTGGGAAGTACGGCCCGGCGCCCCGCTCGCGCCGGGCCGTACGTGTAATAGGACTCGCGGGGTGCGCGGGGGGTTGCCATCGGATCCGGATTTTCTCCGGATTTTTTTCGGCGGCCCCCGTGTTCTCGTGGTGAATGCCGGTTCGCACTCCGCCCGGCGGCCTCGGGGACTTTTCGACCGCAGGTCAGCGGGGGAGGTACCGGTATGCGTAGTCCTGTTGGCGCATGTGCACCACGGCGCACCGTACGCTGAACAGGACTGAGGAACTGCCCCTTCAGGTCGCACGCCGACCCCACCGGGGGCACGAGGAAAGGAGTTGAGCTGCCCCCCGCATCCGAGGGCACCACCTCACCCTCCACCACCAGGCCCGGTCAACGGCTCCGCGTCCGCTACGCCAAGCGGGGCCGGATGAGGTTCGCCAGTCACCGCGACGTCGCCAGGGCGCTGGAGCGCGCCCTGCGCAGAGCGGACGTGCCGGTCGCGTTCTCCGAGGGCTTCTCACCGCACCCGAAGGTCTCCTACACCGGCGCGGCCCCCACGGGGGTCGCCAGCGACGCGGAGTACCTCGAACTCACCCTGGCGGAGGAGCGCGACCCCGAGCGGGTCAGAGCCGTCATCGACGCGGCCATGCCCCAGGGCGTGGACGTGGTCGAGGTCGTCGAGGCCCGAGGCCCCGGCTTCGCCGACCGGCTCCAGGCCTCCGCGTGGCGGGTGGAACTGCCGGGCGTCGATCACGACGAGGCCGCCGCGGCGGCCCGCGCCTTCCTGGCCGCCGACAGTGTCGAGGTGGAACGGATGACGAAGAAGGGCCGACGCCGGTTCGACGCACGACCGGCCGTGGTTCGACTCGACGTGGCGGGCGGGCCCGACGGGCGCGCCCCAGGGGAACAACACGCGACATATGCCATACTTCGAATGGTCGTTCGGCACACGACACCTGCCGTGCGACCAGACGACGTGCTGACCGGCCTGCGACTCGTGGCCGACCTCGCGCCGCCGTCATCACCGTTGATGACCCGGCTGGCGCAGGGGCCACTGGACGAGAAGACAGGTGCGATCGCGGACCCGCTCACCGCGGACCGGCCCTACGCCCACACCACCGTGGGCACCGGACTCGCGGACGACCACCTGGAGCGGAGCGAGAACGCACCACGGCCGTCGGCGCCCGAGAGCGGCCCCAGGGTGGGGTCCATGGGCGCGAACACAGGACTTTGCCCCGGCGACACCCCGGTGCCGCCGGCGCTGACACAGCGACGACAGTTCTCGTGAGCCGCGCCGCCGACCGAGAGGTCGCGGCGCGCCCGAGGACTTTGACGGGAGACCGCCCGGATGCTCGACAACGAGCCCACGAACGGCGCCGACGGCGCCGCGGGTACAACTGAAACAGCCAACGCCAAGGCGCCGACGCCCCCTGCGGGGGACGACGCGGTGCGGGTCACCACGCCCGGCTCCGCCAAGGGCGCACGCCGCGCCGCCGGACCGCCCCCCGAGCCGGACGACGCCGCCGCCCCCGCCCAGCCCAGGACCACGCTCGCCGGTTCCGGCGAAGGGGGAACGGTCAAGACCTCCGTGAGCGCGGCCCCGCGCCGGCGCACGGTGCGCGCGGCCGGCAGCCCCGACGAGGAGGCCCCCGCCCCGCGCAAGCGGACCAGGAGCACCAGGGCCGCCGCCCCGGCCGCCGAACCCGCCCCCGCCGCGCAGGGCCGCGTCGAGGAGCCCGCCGCGCGGCCAGCGGAGCCTGAGGCCCCCGCCGACGAGGAGACCTCCGGCGCCGCCGTCTTCCAGTCGCCCGCCATGCTCTTCCAGCCGCCGGTCGCCCAGCAGGCCGCCCCGGCGCCCGCCGCACCGGCCGAGCCGGTCGAGCCGGAGGCCGCGGAGGAGGAGGACGAGGACGAGGACGAGGGCGAGGAGACCGCCGAGGAGACCGGCGCCCGGGCCGAGGACGCGAGCGCCGACGATCGGCCGAGCCGCCGGCGCCGCCGCCGCGGCGGCCGGGGCCGGGGCCGCTCGCGCACCGGCGAGGAGACCTTCGCCGAGGCCGAGTCCGGCGCGGACGAGGAGCGCGCCCGCGAGGCCGAGGAGGAGAGGGGCGAGGCCGCCGAGGCCGCGCCCGAGCAGACCCCCGCCGAGGAGGGCGAGCGCGGCAGCCGCCGGCGCCGCCGCCGTCGCCGCAGGGCCGGGACGGCCGCCGAGGCCACCACCGACGACCCGCCCAACACCGTGGTCAAGGTGCGCGAGCCGCGCCAGGAGAAGCCGATCGAGGACGAGGTCCAGGCGGTCCGCGGCTCCACCCGGCTGGAGGCCAAGAAGCAGCGCCGCCGCGAGGGGCGCGAGCAGGGCCGCCGCCGCGCGCCGATCGTCACCGAGTCGGAGTTCCTGGCCCGTCGCGAGTCCGTCAAGCGCGACCTCGTGATCCGCCGCAACGGCGACCGCACCCAGATCGCGGTGCTGGAGGACGACGTCCTCGTGGAGCACTACGTCGACCGGTCGACCCACCGCTCCTACGTGGGCAACGTCTACCTGGGCCGGGTGCAGAACGTCCTGCCGTCCATGGAGGCCGCCTTCGTCGACATCGGCAAGGGCCGCAACGCCGTCCTGTACGCGGGCGAGGTCAACTGGGACTCCTTCGGCCTGGACGGACAGCCCAAGCGCATCGAGTCGGTGCTCAAGTCCGGCCAGTCGGTCCTGGTGCAGGTCACCAAGGACCCGATCGCGCACAAGGGCGCCCGTCTGACCAGCCAGATCAGCCTTCCCGGCCGCTACCTGGTGTACGTGCCGGGCGGGTCGATGACCGGGATCAGCCGCAAGCTCCCCGACAAGGAGCGCGCGCGCCTCAAGCAGATCCTCAAGAAGGTCATGCCGTCCGGAGCGGGCGTGATCGTGCGCACCGCCGCCGAGGGGGCCAGCGAGGAGGAGCTGGAGCGCGACATCTCGCGTCTGGCCAACCAGTGGGAGTCCATCAAGCGCAAGTCGAAGTCGGCGAGCGCTCCGTCGCTGCTCAACAGCGAGCCCGACCTGACCGTGCGGGTCGTGCGCGACGTGTTCAACGAGGACTTCTCCAGCCTGGTGGTCGCCGGGGAGGAGGCGTGGGACACCGTCCACGAGTACGTGGACTACGTGGCGCCGAACCTGTCGGAGCGGCTGTCGCACTGGACCGAGGACCGCGACGTCTTCTCCGCCTACCGGATCGACGAGCAGATCAACAAGGCGCTCGAGCGCAAGGTGTGGCTGCCCAGCGGCGGGTCGCTGATCATCGACCGCACCGAGGCCATGACCGTGGTCGACGTCAACACCGGCAAGTTCACCGGGCAGGGCGGCAACCTCGAGGAGACCGTCACCAAGAACAACCTGGAGGCGGCCGAGGAGATCGTCCGCCAGCTCCGGTTGCGCGACATCGGCGGCATCATCGTGATCGACTTCATCGACATGGTGCTGGAGTCCAACCGCGATCTCGTCCTGCGCCGCATGCTGGAGTGCCTGTCGCGCGACCGCACCAAGCACCAGGTGGCCGAGGTCACCTCGCTCGGCCTGGTGCAGATGACGCGCAAGCGGGTCGGCCAGGGGCTCCTGGAGGCCTTCTCGCACACCTGCGACCACTGCAACGGCCGCGGCCTGGTGCTGTCCACCGAGCCGGTGGAGGGCAAGGGCGGCAACGGCGGCCGCAAGAAGAAGAAGGGCAAGGGCGAGGCGGAGCAGCCCGCGGAGAAGGCCGAGCAGCCGGAGAAGGCGACGAAGGCGGGCAAGAAGGCCGAACCCGCCGAGGCCGAGCCCGCGCCCGTCGCCGACGAGGCGGCCGAAGAGGCGGACAAGCCCGCCAAGCGGACCCGCAAGCGGACCGCCCGCGCCCGCAAGGCCGCCGAGCCGGCGGAGGAGCCGGCCGCCGAGGCCGCACCCGCCGCCGAGGGGGAGACCGCCGAGGCTCCGGCCGAGGAGCGGGCCGAGGCGCCCGAGCCCGAGGCGCCCGCCGAGCCGGAGCCCGAGGCCCCGGCCAGGAAGACCCGGACCCGGCGCGCCACCACGCGCCGGACCACCCGCGCCGCGGCCGCCGAGGCTCCCGCCGAGGAGGCCGCTCCGGAGGCGGAGGCGCCCGCGGCCGAGGAGGAGACCGCCGAACGGCCCAAGCGCCGCCGGACCCGGCGCACCAAGGCGGCGGCCGCCTCGCCGACCGCGGTGGAGGCCGGTTAGACCACCCGCCGCGTCCGTCCCCGCGGGTCGCTCCCGGGGGACGGACGCGTGGTGCGGCCCCCGGGGCTGTGCCTCAGGGGGGTCGGGTCCGCAGCGGAGCGGAGGGCCGGAGCAAGCAGGTGTGCAGCCGCGCGGCGGGTCGGTGGTAATCTGATGGGCGGTGCGTCGGCGCGCTCCGTGTGAGCCCGCGCCCCGACACCGAAGTGCTCTCCACGCAGGGTTTGTTTCCCTCAGATCCCCGCGCCCCGCTACAGGCGATCAGTGGATCGTGGAACGAGGCTTCTTCCCACCACGGTGGGAGCGGCCCCTTCACAGCCAGGCCTGGCACAGGCAGGGCTGACCCGGGGGCTCCGCGCGAGCGGGCCTGGACTTCCCCCGGGAATGGTCCCAGTGAGTGCATTATTCGTTGAGCGAGCAGGAAGAGAGTTACCCGGTGTACGCGATCGTGCGAGCGGGCGGCCGACAGGAGAAGGTGTCCGTCGATGACGTCCTGAACATCGACAGGGTCTCCGAGGAGGCCGGCGCCACCCTGATCTGGCAGCCCATCCTTGTCGTCGACGGTGACAACGTCATCAGCGAGGCCGACAAGCTGAGCGGTTACACGGTCACCGCCGAGGTTCTCGGTGAGACCGCTGGTCCCAAGATCAACATCCTGAAGTACAAGAACAAGACCGGTTACAAGAAGCGCATGGGTCACCGCCAGAAGCACACCCAGGTGCGCGTCACCGGCATCGCGGCGAAGTAGGAGGCCTGGAGAGATGGCACACAAGAAGGGCGCTTCGTCCAGCCGTAACGGTCGCGACTCCAACGCCAAGCGGCTTGGTGTCAAGCGCTTCGGCGGTCAGACCGTTTCGGCCGGCGAGATCCTGATCCGTCAGCGCGGCACCAAGTTCCACCCGGGCGCGAACGTCGGCCGCGGCGGCGACGACACCCTGTTCGCCCTGGTCGCCGGCGAGGTCAAGTTCGGCAACTACCGAGGCCGCAAGGCCGTGAACATCGTCCCCGCCGCCGCCGAGTAGGTCGCTCGCGGACGGTGTGGATTTCGGGGCGGGCCAGGGAACACTGGCCCGCCCCTCGCGTTGTCACTGGTTGACGCGTGTGGTTCGCGGTGACCCTCCCGGGGTGGGCCCGCACGAGTAACGGGGAGAGCAATGCCTGACTTCGTCGACGAGGCGGTCTTGCACGTCAAGGCCGGGAACGGCGGGCATGGCTGTGCCTCCGTGCACCGTGAGAAGTTCAAGCCGCTGGGCGGCCCGGACGGCGGCAACGGCGGCCGGGGCGGTGACATCGTCCTGGAGGTCGACGCCCAGACAGCCACCCTGCTGGACTACCAGCGCCGCCCCCACCGCACCGCCCAGAACGGCACCCCCGGGCAGGGCGGCCACCGCGCCGGGGCCAACGGCGGGGACCTCGTGCTCACGGTCCCCGACGGCACCGTGGTCACCCGGACGGACGGCGAGGTCATCGCCGACCTGGTCGGCCACGGGACCCGCCTGGTCCTGGCCAAGGGCGGCAGCGGGGGACTCGGCAACGCCGCCCTGGCCAACAAGAAGCGTAAGGCCCCCGGCTTCGCCCTCAAGGGCGAGGAGGGCGAGGCCTTCGACGTGCGCCTGGAGATGAAGACCATCGCCGACGTCGGTCTGGTGGGCTTCCCCAGCGCGGGCAAGTCGTCGCTGATCGCCGCGCTGTCCGCGGCCCGGCCCAAGATCGCCGACTACCCCTTCACCACCCTGATCCCCAACCTCGGCGTGGTCGAGGCGGGCGCGGTCCAGTACGTGATCGCCGACGTGCCCGGCCTCATCCCCGGCGCGAGCGACGGCAAGGGCCTGGGCCTGGAGTTCCTGCGCCACATCGAGCGCTGCTCCACGCTGCTGCACGTGCTGGACTGCGCCACCTACGAGCCCGGCCGCGACCCGGTCAGCGACCTGGAGGCGCTGGAGGCGGAGCTGTCCGCCTACGGTGAGCGCACCGGCGTCGACCTGTCCGACCGTCCGCGCATCGTCGCGCTGAACAAGGTGGACGTGCCCGAGGCCCGCGAACTCGCCGAGCTGGTCACCCCGATGCTGGTCGAACGCGGGTACCGCGTCCTGGAGGTCTCGGCCGCCTCCCGCGAGGGCCTGCGCGAGCTGTCCTTCGCCCTGGGCGAGCAGGTGGCCGCCGCGCGCGCCGCCGCCCCGCCCGTGGAGCCCACCCGTATCGTGATCCGCCCGAAGATGATCGGCGAGACGCCGTTCGAGGTCGTCCCGCTGGGCGGCAACGCCTTCCGGGTGCGCGGCGACAAGCCCGCGCGGTGGGTGCGCCAGACCGACTTCTCCAACGACGAGGCCGTCGGCTACCTCGCGGAGCGGCTCAACCGTCTCGGCATCGAGGAGGAGCTGGCCAAGGCCGGTGCCACCGAGGGCGCCGAGGTGCACATCGGCACCGAGGAGGACTCCGTGGTCTTCGACTGGGACCCGTCGACCGACGCCGAGGTCGTCCCGTCCGGCCCGCGCGGCACCGACGCCCGGCTGGGCTGACCCGCGCGGGGACACCGTTCCACACCAGCCGGACCCACACTCAGGTACGCGCACGGCGACCGAACCTGGAGCCGTGCCACGGATGGAGAGCCCCCGGTGGACACCTTGGGAACCGAGAACATCGACGATCTGGAGGTCGCGGGCCGCAAGGCGGTGGCGACCGCTCGGCGGGTCGTGGTCAAGGTGGGGTCGTCGTCGCTGACGACCCCGGAGGGCCGGATCGACTCCGGCCGCATCCGCGGCCTCGTCGAGGTCCTGGCGGCCCGACGCGCGCTCGGGCAGGAGGTCATCCTGGTCTCCTCCGGCGCCGTCGCCGCCGGGATGACCCCCCTCGGGCTGACCCGGCGCCCGCGCGACCTGGCCTCCCAGCAGGCCGCCGCCAGCGTCGGCCAGGGCCTGCTGCTGGCGTCCTACACCGCCGAGCTGGCCGGGCACGGCCTCAACGCCGCCCAGGTCCTGCTCACGGTGGAGGACATGATGCGGCGGGTGCAGCACCGCAACGCGCAGCGCACGCTGCGCCGCCTGCTGGACATCGGGGCGGTGCCGATCGTCAACGAGAACGACACCGTGGCCACCCACGAGATCCGGTTCGGCGACAACGACCGGCTGGCCGCCCTGGTCGCCCACCTCATGCGCGCGGACGCGCTCGTGCTGCTCTCCGACGTGGACGCCCTGTACGACGGCAACCCCTCCGACCCCTCCACCTCCGTGGTGGACCTCGTGCGCGGCCCCGAGGACCTGGACGGCATCGACATCGGCGGCAGCGGTAAGCGGGGCGTGGGCACCGGCGGCATGGTGACCAAGGTCGAGTCGGCCCGCATCGCCACCGAGGCCGGGGTGCAGACGGTGCTGACCTCGGCCGCCAACGCGCGCGCCGCACTGGCGGGGGAGCGGGTGGGCACGCTCTTCGCCCCGACGCGGGGGCGCCGCCCCTCGACCCGTCAGCTGTGGCTGGCCCACGCCACCGCCGGCCGGGGCAGCCTGGTCCTGGACCCCGGGGCGGTCGTGGCGGTCGTGAGCGAGAAGGCCTCGCTGCTGCCCGCCGGGGTGGTCCGCGTCACGGGGGACTTCAGCGCGGGGGACCCGGTCGACCTGCGCGACGAGCGCGGTACCGTGGTCGCGCGCGGACTGGTCAACTACGACGCGTCCGAGGTTCCCGACATGATGGGCAGGTCGACACGGTGGTTGGCTCGCGAGATGGGTCCCTCCTACGAACGGGAGCTCGTGCACCGCGACGACCTCGTCGTCCTGTGATCCGGCGCGGCGGCGTCGCCCCGGGGTACGCCGTCGCCGCCGTCGTCCTGGCCGTCCTGGGCGCCGGGTGCGCGGCGGGCGGTACCGGCGACGGGGCGGAGCTCTCCTCCACAGGGGCGGACGGCGTGGAGCTCCCTCCCGCGGGCGCGTTCGACTACCAGCTCGGC
The DNA here is from genome assembly GCF_044457925.1 of Nocardiopsis sp. NPDC050513. Lineage (NCBI taxonomy): Bacteria > Bacillati > Actinomycetota > Actinomycetes > Streptosporangiales > Nocardiopsidaceae > Nocardiopsis > Nocardiopsis sp. NPDC050513. Next base: position 26,767 of record NZ_JBITHK010000027.1, read on the forward strand.
GGCGCCTACGAGCCGCCCTCCGACGTGGGGGCCGTGGTGCGCGACGCCACCGACGAGCCCGCTCCGGAGCTGTACTCGGTCTGCTACGTCAACGGGTTCCAGACCCAGCCGCAGGAGCGGGACATGTGGGTGTCCGAGCACCCGGACCTGCTGCTGCGCGACGGGGACGGCGCGTTCGTCGTCGACCCCGACTGGCCGGACGAGTTCCTGCTGGACGTGTCCACCGAGGAGCGGCGCGCGGGGATCGCCGAGATCGTCGGCGCGACCGTCGAGGACTGCGCGGAGCGGGGCTTCGACGCCGTGGAGTTCGACAACCTCGACTCCTACACCCGGTCGGACGGTGCGTTCACGGCCGACGACGCCCTGCTGCTCGCCACCGAACTCGCGGACGGGGCGCACGGCCTCGGCCTGGCCGTCGCGCAGAAGAACTCGGCCGAACTGGCCGGGCGGGCGCGGGAGGAGGCCGGGTTCGACCTGGCCGTCGCCGAGGAGTGCGTGGCCTACGAGGAGTGCGCCGCCTACACGGACGTGTACGGCGACGCGGTCCTGGCCGTCGAGTACCCCGACACCCTGGAGATCCCCTTCGAGGAGGCGTGCGCCGACCCGGACACCCCCGCCGGCACGATCCTGCGCGACCGCGACCTGGTCGTCCCGGACGAACCCGGATACCTCTTCGAGACCTGCTGACCGGCGCATCGCGGGAGCCGGTAGGCGTTCGCTGAGGTCAATGCCCCTTCGTCCTGAGCCGCGGACTGTGAGAGGGTCTCTCCGGGACATCCCGTCCCCGGCGAAGGGAGACGACATGGCGAGTCTGGCCGTCCGCGTGCTCTCGGGCGTCCTCCGGCCCACGCGCAAGCGTCCGGTCGAGACCGTCGAGGGCGCCCGGAGGCGGATCGCCCGGGCCAAGGCCGACCCGGCGCCGCCCGGGTGGGTCGTGCGCCGGCACGGGGTCACCCGGCGGACGGTCGGCGGGTTCTCCGTCTACACCGTCCGCCCCGGGAGGGTCGCCGACCCCGGTCGGGCCGTGGTGTACCTGCACGGCGGTTCCTACGTCGGCGAGATCGGCCCCGCGCACTGGGCACTGGTCTCGCGGCTCGCCGACGCGGGCTGCCGGGTGGAGGTCCCGGTCTACGGGCTGGCGCCCCGGCACACGTACCGGGAGGCGTTCCCGTTCCTCACCGAGGTCCACCGCGGGCTCCTCGACGGCCTGCCGCCGGAGCGGACCGCGTTCGCGGGCGACTCCGCCGGGGCCGGGCTGGCGCTCGCCCTCGCCCAGTCGCTCCCCGGGGCCGGACTGCCCCTCCCCGCGCGGCTGGTGCTGATCTCCCCGTGGGTCGACGCCACCCTGTCCCACCCGTCCATCCCCGCGGTGGCGGAGGCCGACCCCATGCTCAGTCCCGTCTCCCTCCTGGAGTCGGCGCGCGCCTGGGCGGGCGGGGACGACCTGGCCCACCCGCGGATCAGCCCGGTCAACGGTCCGATGGCCGGGCTGCCGCCGACCGATCTGTACATCGGCACCCGCGACCTGTTCCACGGCGACGTCCTGCGGCTGCACGGCGCGCTGCTCGCGGCGGGAACGCGGGTGCGGCTCGACGAGGCGGTCGGGGCGATCCACGTCCACCCCCTGACGCCCACCCCGGAGGGGCGCCGGGCACGCCGCCGGATCGCCGTCTCCCTGCGGGGAAGCCGCTGAAGCCCTAGGATGCGGTGCGTGAGCGAACACAGCACGCGCGGGCGAGCCCCGCACCCCCAGCGGGGCCGCGTCCGCGAGATCCCCACCGAACGCAACGCCACCAGGATCGCCTACGCGCCCGAACGCGACGGCCTCGCCGACGCGGGAGAGATCGTGTGGACATGGGTCCCCTACGAGGAGGACCCCGAGCAGGGCAAGGACCGGCCCATGCTCGTCGTCGGGCGCAAGGACGGGCGTCTGCACGGCCTCATGCTCTCCTCCCAGAGCCCCGACGCCTGGGAGGCCCAGGACTGGCTGCCCATCGGCACCGGCCCCTGGGACCGTGAGGGACGGGACTCCCACGTGCGGGTGGACCGCCTCTTCGAGTTCGACGAGGACGGCATCCGCCGGGAGGCCGCCGTCCTGGACGAGGAGCGGTTCCGGCTGATCGCGGAGGTGCTGCGGGGCCGCTACGGCTGGAGCTGACCCCCGCGGCGGGTACCGTCCGCGCCACGGGGGCCTCGCTGGAACGCCCGGTCGCGCCCGTGGCCAGAGGGGCGCGACCGGGGCCCGTGCCAGGGGAGGGGTGTCCCGGTCAGCCCGCGACCAGGGGGTCCTTCGCCGGTGCGCCCAGGTGGGCGGTGAGTTCGGCGCGCAGTCGGACCCGGTCGGCGCCGTGACCGTGTGCGGCCACGTACCCGTCGGGGCGGATCAGGTGGTAACCGGGCGCCGGGCACAGCCGGTGCGCCTCGGCCTCGTCCGCCGCCAGGGTCCGTACGGTGACGTCGGGCCGGTCGGCGACGGCCCTGGTCAGCCCGTCCTCCACTTCGGGGGCGCCCCCCACGGCGGCGACCGTCCACCCGGGCGGGTCGGCGGCCCCGCCCTCCGCGGCGGGGCGGGCGCCTCGGCGCGTTCGGGGCCGGTGCGGCCAATCCCCGGCGAGGTGGGGGCCGCGCCGATAGGCTCGAGGGGTGGCGCGGCCCACCGGCACCGGATCGAGGGCCCTCGGGGGCCTCCGGCCAGCGGAGGGG
>NZ_JBITHK010000028.1:0-10831 GCF_044457925.1 Nocardiopsis sp. NPDC050513
AGCATGTGGTCGGCGTAGGGCACGCGGAAGGCGTCCGTGACCATGCCGCCCCACTGGCCGCTGGCTGGACCGAATCCGTAGGCGGCGAGGGTGGAGCGGGCGGTGGTGGAGCACTTGGAGGTCAGGCCGCGGCGGCACCGCTCGCAGGTGCCGCAGGAGACCGACCAGGGAACGACGACGCGGTCGCCCGGCCGCACGCCGTGCACGTCCGATCCCGTTTCCAGAACCTCGGCGACGCATTCGTGGCCGATGGGGAAGGGCCCCCGGAAGGGCACTCTGCCGCAGATCGAGCCGACCACCGGGTCGACGGCCCCCAGTGCCATCCCGGCCTGCATGGCGCGGGAGACGGGTCGGTGGATGGGCAGCGTGTCGCCGTCGCAACGCCCGGCCAGGAACGGGCGCACGATCGCGTCGGTCCCCTCCAGCAGCGCCGGGGCCGGGCGTTCACCCCACTCCAGCACGCCGGAGCGGCGGAACAGCAACTCCCGCACGGTGGCATCGCGGGCAGGGTGGTGGTGCATGGACGCCTCCGGGCTGGCGGTACGAGAACCTGGGATTATAACGACTGTTATACCAGTGGGCGGGGGTCGCGCACGTTGTCCCACCCGGACGGCGGGCCGCCCGCAAAGGCCCGGCGGACCGGGCCGCCGGGGAGCAGGAGTCCACCCCTCGAACGACCCCTGCCGCGCGCCGCGGCGGGAACCCGCGCCGAGGTCGCGAGAGCGCGTGCCGCCGATGACGAGCTCGATCAGGTCCTGGGTGTGAGGGCATTCCTCCGCGACGCCTTCACGCGTCCCGGCCAGCATGTCCTCGGAGCCCGTGACATCCCCACCGGGGTCGGGCATCCGGCGGGTTCGCCGTTCGGCGGGCGTGGTTGGGGCACCGGACGACAGGCGGGATCCAGCCGGAACGGGGGCAGAGCCCTGCGCGTGGGGTGGGAGCGTCCCCCGCGGCGTCTCGGCCGATCCGGTCGGCACCGGCCTCGGTGACCCCGGGCCCACGCCCCGGTGGGGCTGGCCCGGCCACCCCTCGGACCGAGCTGTGACGGGCCTCGCGCGCAGACGGCGGAGGAGGACGCGCATCCTCCCCCGGCGTCACATTCTCCGAGGGTGGGGCCTGTCTGAGGGGGAGGAGACTCCGGGGCGGCGGGACACCGGTGCGTGCTGACGTCCGGCCTCCAGGCTCGCGGTCGACATCCCGGGGGTTTCGCCGAGCGTACGGGCCAGCGCCGGGGGCCTGGTGGCGCGCCCACGCCCGTACTCCATCTCGAAGGCGACCACGAAATGGTCGGCTCCGGGGACCGGAACCACCCGATGGGCGAGGGGGGTCAGGTGTCCGCTGACGAAGGCGCGGTCGATCGACCGGCCGTCGGGCGTCGTGGCGGGTGGCTCACCGGGGCCGAACGCGTCCGCCAGGGCAACACCCCCCAGGTGAGTGAACAACCCCCGCGGGTCGGGCATGTTCATGTCGCCAGCGAGGATGACCGGCACGTCGCCCAGTGCGGCGAGCCTCTTCCCGATGATCCTGGCCGTCCGCTGCCCGAACTCAAGGCCCGCACCGACGTCGTAGGAGTACGGGACGCCTTCCGGCCCCGGCGACCGCGCGATGTGGATGGGGTGGAGGTGCGCCGCGACGATGCACACATCACCGCCCGGCGTCGCGCATCGGGCGATGAGCAGGCCCTTGGCGTGCCACGGCAGCCTCTTCGGCCTCCCCTCCTTCCCGTCCCAGGACAACAGGGGGAAGGACGGCGCGGGCAGGTCCACACGCTGGATGTCGCGCAGGGGGAAACGGGAGGCGATTCCCAGCCCGAGACTGCGCACACCGGGCACGTGGGACTCGCTCCAGGGCTCCTGGTGCTTGTGGACGTCCGGTGTCCCGAACGCTCCGGCGGACAGCCGGTCGATCTGGGTCGATCCGGGTCCGCAGTCGAGTTCGCTCAGCACGACCAGGTCGGGCCGACGCGCCGAGAGGGCCTGGGCGAAGACATCCGTCCGGTCGGCGTCCGCGTACTCGTGATGCCCTCCGCCGTCGGTGAGACGGCCGCCAGCGACGTTGGACAGGCTGAGGCGGAGCCGGGGAGGTTCGCTCATCCGGACATGATAGGAGGCCGTCACGCCGTCACGCCGTCACGCCGTCACGCCGTCACGTCCGTGAACCGTGCGCCCGTCCGCGTGGACCGGTCGGCGATCCCCCGCCCCCACCGGCCGGTGACCCCGAACCCCGGGCCGGTGCACCCGCGCACCCCGAGACCGGGAAGCCGGTCCCCGCCCCTCGGCAGGATGAGGGAAACAGGGTCCGGAGGAACGCCCTTCTGGCGGCGGGAGCCGTGGTCGTCTCCATCGCCGCCATCGCCGGCGGCGGTCACGACGGGACCGTGCTGCTGTGGGACATCGACTGACGTGTGGCCCGGCTCGGCCCCGCCGCGGGGCGGGGCGGGGCAGGGCGGGGCCGACGCGGTCCGAACCGCTCACGGGGCGAGAGGGTCCCTCCCGGGCTCGTCCTGGACGCTCCGCCGGGCGGCACGAGCCTCGTCGGAGGTCCAGTAGTCGGCTCCGGCGATTCCCACGGCCTCGGGGTCGAACTGGGGGTCCAGGCCCGCGCGCCGTTGCGCGTCGAAGTCGCGCAGCGTGCGCAGGGCGGGCCTGAGCAGCAGGACCAGGCAGACCATGTTGACCCACGCCAGCGAGGCGTACCCGACATCGCCGATCGCCCAGATGAGGTCGGCGGACTGCACCGCTCCGAAGAAGGTCATCCCCAGCAGTGCCAACCGCAGCAGGGCGGTGGGGAGGGGCTTCGTGCCGGAGAGGATGTAGCTCAGGCTCGTCTCGGCGATGTAGTAGAAGGCGAAGAGCGTGGTGAAGGCGAACAGCGCGACGGCCGCGGCGACGAAGGGTCCTCCGGTTCCGGAGAGGACGGTGTCCACCGCCGCCTGGGTGTAGGCCGGCCCGGCTTCGACGCCCTCCAGGTTGGTGGCGAGCGCGTCGGATCCCTCGGGCTGGACGTTGTAGCTGCCGGTCACGAGGAGCATCAGGCCCGTCGCCATGCAGACGAAGAGCGTGTCGATGTAGGTGGACAGGCACTGCACCAGGCCCTGCTTGGCCGGGTGGGAGACCTGGGCGGCGGCTGAACCGAAGGTCCCCTCGCCGACGCCGGCGACGTTGGAGAACAGGGCGCGGCGCACCCCCCAGGCGATCGCCGCGCCGACGATGCCGCCGAAGACCGAGTCCGTGCCGAAGGCGCTGCCGAGGATGAGGGCGGCCATCCCCGGGATGGCCGTGGCGTTGAACGCCAGGACGACCAGTGTCACCAGGATGTAGGCCGCGGCCATGAAGGGGACGACGGTCTGGGCCACCGCCACGATCCTCCGCCGCCCGCCGAAGACGACGAACGCCAGCAGCGCCGTGACGGCGACCCCCGTCACCAGCGGGGTCACGCCGAACGCGGAGTCGAGGGAGGCCGCGATGTTGTTGGACTGGATGCCGGGGGCCAGCACGGTGTACATGGCCACCGCCGTGGCGGCGGCGACGACCGCGAGCCAGCGCAGACCCAGGCCCTTCTCGATGTAGTAGGGGATGCCGCCGCGGAACTGGCCGTCGACGTCGCGCTTGTACACCTGGGCGAGGGTGGACTCCACGAAGGCGGTGGCGCCGCCCAGGAAGGCCATGACGGCCATCCACAGGAGCGCGCCGGGGCCGCCCAGGGCGACGGCGGTGGCCACTCCGGCGATGTTGCCGACCCCGATGCGGCTGGACAGGGTCAGCGAGAGGGCTTGGAACGAGGAGATGCCCTTCTCCGACCTCTCACCGCGCACCAGCTGCCGCACCATCTCCGGCAGGAGCCGGATCTGGAGGCCGCGTGTGGCCACGGTCAGGAACAGCCCGAATCCGAGCGCGAAGACGACCAGCGGCGTCCACAGCCAATCGTTGATGCGTGCCAGCAGGTCCAACATCGGGGCTTCTCCTTGCGAGGGGGACAGGTCAGTGACCTCGGTCACGACTAGTAGTATTGCACTGTGATATGTCACATGACAAGAGGTTCGTGGGGCGGTGAGGGACTCATGACGCATCGGCGAACGTCGTGGCACGGCAGGACCGGGCGGTCACCCGACGAGGTGACCGCCCGGTGGCGCCGTGGGGCCGAGCCCGGTCAACCGTCCGAGTCTGCGGCGTCCCCGGCCAGCCGTTCCAGGGAGACCGGAGCGCACAGCGGCTGTCTGGCCACCGGCCGCAGGTCGTCGGCGGACAGCTCCCGGTCCTCCTGTGCGGCCGCGAGGCAGGCCGTGGCGAACCCGCACACGCGCCCCTGGCACCAGCCCATCCCCGGACGCGCCAGCAGTTTGACCGTGCGCAGGTCGGCCGCGTGCAGCTCGTCGCGGGCCCTGCGCACGGCGCCGTAGTCGACCTCCTCGCAGCGGCAGACGGTGGTGTCGTCGGTCAGCCACTCGGGCCAGTGCCGCGGGACCGGGTGGGCCAGGTGCATCGCGGTCGCGAAGCGTCGCAGGCGGCGGATGCGCTGCTGGAGACTGCGGACGCGCCGCTCGCCGACCGGCGCCCCCATGTCACCGGCGGCCACCGCGCCGGCCAGCTCGCCCTCGGCCACCGCCAGCAGTGCTCCCCCGACCCCGGTCGCCTCCCCGGCGACGTAGACGCCGGCGGACGTGCTGCGCTGGTGTGCGTCCACCACCGCCACCAGGGAGCGGTCGACGTCGATGCGGGTCTGGGCTCCCGCGGCCGTGACAAGCTCGAGGGAGGGCGTGAACCCCCACCCCAACGCGACGAGGTCGACCTCCAGAGTCGCGCCCTCGCGGACGATCCTGCCCTGGCCGTCCAGGCGGGCGAGCCGGACCCGGCCGGCCCGCTCGTTCGCGGCGTCGGGGTCGATGCGGGACACCGTGGTGCGGGTGCGGTACGGGATCCTGTGGCGTGCCAGCGCCGCGGCGTACCCGGCCGCTTCGAGGATCTTCGACGGCGCGTCCAGAACCGCCGTCGGGTGTCTGGCCCAGCCCGTGACGCCGTTGGCCTCGCACACGGCCACGACGCGGGCTCCGGCCTCGGCGAGCTGTCGGGCCACCGGCAGCAGGAAGGGCCCGGTGCCGGCGACGACGACCCGGTCACCGGCCAGGGTCCGGTGGCCCTTGAGCAGGGCCTGCACTCCCCCGGCCGCCATGACACCCGGCAGGTCCCATCCCGGAACCGGGAGCTGGCGGTCGTACCCGCCCGGGCACAGGATCACCGCCCGGGCCGCCACGGCCCCCGGACCGGCGTCGGACACGGCGGTCGTCGGCGCCAGGTGGAGGACCCGGGAACGGTCGTCCCCGGTGGCCGGACCGCGCTCGACGAACCACACCTGGGTCGAGGCCAGGTGGGTGATGCGGCCGCGGTCGAGGTGGGCGCGGAAGCGTTCCCGGAGATCGCTGAAGCGCCGCCAGTCGTGGTGGCCGGCCGACTCCTCCCCCCGCGGCCAGCGCTCGTGGGGGTGGCGCCAGTACTGTCCTCCGATCTGATCGGCGGCGTCGACGACGATCACCGACCTCCCGTGGTCGGCCGCGGTCGTGGCGGCGGACAGGCCCGCGGGCCCCGCACCGACCACGGCCACGTCGAACGGGCGGGCGCTGCCGCCGGCCGGTGCGCTCATCGGTCCCCTCCCCCCGGCTGTTCGGCGGGCGCGGGGCGGGCGGGCTCGCCGGGTGTCAGGACCATGCCGTCCCGGGCGGCCACCAGGCAGGCGCGCTGACCGGTGGCACCGTCCACCGTGATCAGGCAGTCGTAGCAGACGCCGATCCCGCAGAAGAGGCCGCGGGGGCGCCCGTTCCGGCGGGTGCTGCGCCAGGACCGCACCCCGGCGTCGATCAGGGCGGCCCCGACGGTCTGTCCGGGGTGCGCGGTGACCGGCCGACCGTCGAAGGTCAACCGCAGGACGGCCGGGGCGGCCCCCGCGTCGTGGTCGGGCCCCCCGCGGTGTTCGTGCGGGTGCGCGGGATCAGTGGCGGGCATCCGGTGTCACCTCCGAGAATCGCTCCGGTGCGAAGGGGGCCAGGTCAAGATCGGGCTCGTCGCCCGTCATCGCCTGGGCGAGCAGCTTGGCCGTGCCGGTCGACAGCCCGATCCCGGCGCCCTCGTGTCCGCTGGCGTGCCACAGCCCCGGGGCCCGCGGATCAGGGCCGATCACCGGCAGATGGTCCGGGCAGTAGGGACGAAAGCCCAGGTAGGAGCGCATGATCTTGACATGGGCCAGCGAGGGGAAGAGCCCGAGCGCCTTCGCGGCGATCTGCCGCAGGGCCGGGAGCGAGACGGTGCGGTCGAACCCGACGCGCTCGCGCGAGGAACCGATCAGCACCGTACCGGCCCGTGTCCCCTCGATCACCGTCGAGGTCTGCAGGCCCTCGTCGGAGGAGAGCGTGGAGGACACGTACTCGGCCGCGTAGACCTTGCGGTTGATGGTCGGCGGCAGGGGTTCGGTGACGAGCACGAAACCCCGGCGCGGCAGGATCGGCACCCCGACTCCGGCCAGGTCCGCGATCTGTCCGGCCCAGGTTCCGGCCGCGTTGACCACCTGTCCGCAGGAGAGGACGCCCCGGTCGGTGCGCACCCCGACCACCCGCGGGGTGCGGACTCCGCGCTCGAACCCGGTGACGGTGACGCCGGTGGACACGCGCGCGCCCATGCGCTCGGCCAACCGCAGCAGGTGCGCGGTCAGCAGCATCGGCTGGACCTGGCAGTCCTGGGGATAGTAGGCGGCGGCGCTCAGGCCCGGCCGGATGTGGGGCTCGTACTGACGGATGTCCTCGGCAGCCACGTCCACGGCCTCGATCCCGGCCTCGCGCTGGCGCCGCGCGAGGTCGCGCAACCCCTCGGCGCTCTCCTGTCCGGAGGAGACGACGAACCCGCCCTTGGCCTCGAACTCCCACAGGTGCCCGTACTCGGCGAGGTCCTCGTGCCAGACTCCGTGGGAGTACAGCGCCAGGTCCAGTTCGGGCCCCACCTCCTTGTCCGACACCAGCAGGTTGCCCTCGCAGGCGCTGGTGGTACCGGAGGCGACCTGGCCGCGTTCGACGACGTGGACGCCGACCCCGGCCCGGGCCAGGAAGTACGCGCAGGCGGCGCCCAGGGCGCCGGCGCCGACCACCACCACGTCGGCGCCGCGGAATTCGGGGTCGCTCATGTCCGCGCCGCCCTTCGACGTCGTTCTCTCACAGCAGGAATCCGGCCGGGAAGGGATCGGTGGGGTCGAGCATGTACTGGGCGGTGCCGGTCACCCAGGCGCGCCCGGTGATGGCGGGTACCACCGCGGAGATCCGCGAGCCCGGCTGGGACCCGGGCAGGGTGACCCGGTCGACCAGGCGGCCGGTGAAGGCGGTCCCGATGTAGGACTCGTTGACGAAGTCGGTGTGCAGGTCCAGCTCGCCGCGGGCGTGGAGTTGGGCCATGCGGGCGCTGGTGCCGGTTCCGCACGGGGAGCGGTCGAACCAGCCCGGGTGGATCGCCATGGCGTGGCGCGAGTGCCGGGCGGTCGATCCGGGCGCCTTGAGGTAGACGTGGTGGCATCCGTGGATGTCCGGGCGCCCCGGGTGGTGGGGGTGGGCCTGCTCGTTGACGGCCGACATGATCGCCAGACCGGCGTCGCGCAACCGGGGGGCGGCGGCACGGTCGAAGGGCAGTCCCAGGTCGTCCAGGTCGACGATGGCGTAGAAGTTGCCGCCGTAGGCGATGTCGTAGCGCACCTCGCCGAACCCCTCGACCTCGACCACCTGGTCCAGGGCCAGGCTGAACGAGGGCACGTTGCGGATCGTCACGCCCTCGGCGTGACCGTCCCGAACGGCGACCTCGGCCACGACCAGCCCCGCCGGGGTGTCCAGACGCACCGTGGTCACCGGTTCGACCACCGGGACCATGCCGGTCTCCACCAGCACGGTCGCCGTTCCGATGGTGCCGTGCCCGCACATCGGCAGCAGGCCCGACACCTCGATGAACAACACGCCGTAGTCGGCGTCCGGCCGGGTGGGGGGCTGCAGGATGCTGCCCGACATCGAGGCGTGCCCCCGCGGCTCGTACATCAGCAGGGTGCGCAGCTCGTCGTCGTGGTCGATGAACCACCGCCGCCGCTCGGCCATGCTCTCCCCCGGGACGACGCCCACCCCGCCGGTGATGACGCGGGTGGGCATGCCCTCGGTGTGCGAGTCCACGGCGTGGATGACGCGGGTCGTTCTCATGGGATCTCTCCTTGGAGGGAAGTGCGGCGCCGCTACCGGGCGTGGCCGATGAGTCCGCCGTCGACCCTGCGCGGCACGTCCGTGTCCTCGCGCAGCTCCTCGGGCAGCAGGGACGGGGGGAAGCCCTGGTAGGCCAGGGGGCGCAGGAACCGTGCGATGGCGGTGGCGCCCACCGACGTGGTGCCCGCGGCCGTGGTCGCGGGGTAGGGGCCTCCGTGGTGCTGGGCGTGGCTGACCGTGACCCCGGTGGGCCACTGGTCCCACAGCAGCCGCCCCGCTCTGGTGCCGAGCACCGCGATGAGCCGGGGCAGGACGTCGTCGTGCTCGTCGGCCACCAGGGTGGCGGTGAGCTGGCCTTCGAGCGCGGACGCCACGTCGGCCATCTGGGCCTCCTCCGTGTACTCCGCCACCAGGACGACCGGGCCGAAGCATTCGGCCAGGAGCGTTCCGGGGTCCTTCAGCAGCGCGTCGGCGCTGGTGACGAGGACGGTCGGTCCGGGAGCGCCGGAGGCGGCATCGCCGCTCCGGGCCGCGACCTCCACCTCGGGGTGAGCGCTCAGCGCGGCCAGGCCGCGCTGGAACCCGTCCGCGATGCGGTCGTTGAGCATGGGGGACGCCCCGGGCAGGGGCGCCCGCCTCAGGTGGGCGAGGACCTTCGAGCCGGTCGGCACCAGCACGACGCCCGGTTTGGTGCAGAACTGCCCTGCCCCCAGGGTGAAGGAGCCGACCAGTCCGGCGGCCACGTCCTCACCGCGGTCGGCGTCGGCCCGGGCGGTGACGAACACCGGGTTGACCGATCCCAGCTCACCGTAGAAGGGAACGGGCTCCGGCCGGGAGGCGGCGATGTCGAACAGCGCCCTCCCCCCGGGGATGGACCCGGTGAAGGCGCCCGCCTTGATCCGCGGATGGCGGAGTACGGCGGCCCCGGCCTCGCGGCCGTGTACGGACTGGAGGAGGCTCTCCGGCGCGCCCGCGCTCTCCAGGGCCTCCCGCGCGATCCGTCCGGTGGCCTCGGACAGGTCGGGGTGGCCGGGATGCGTCTTGACGATGACGGGACACCCGGCCGCCAGGGCCGAGACGGTGTCGCCGCCGACCACGGAGAAGGCGAACGGGAAGTTGGAGGCGGCGAAGACGACGACCGGCCCCAGGGGGATCTGGGTACGGCGCAGATCGGGTCGCGGACCCGTGGGCCAGTCGGGATCGGCGTGGTCGACGCGCACGTCCAGATAGGCGCCTTCGGTCACGACCTCGGCGAACAGGCGCAGTTGGAAGGTGGTGCGGACCAGTTCCGAGCGCAGCCGCCGCGGTGCGAGGTGCGTCTCGCGCTGGGCGATGGCGACGAGTTCCTCGGCCGCCCCGTCGAGGCGGTCGGCGATGGCGCGCAGGGCCAGGGCCCGCTCGCCGCGTCCGCGGGCGGCCCAGGGGGCGGCGGCGCGGGCCGCGGCCGCGACGATCGCCTCCACCTGTCCGGGTGTGGTGCCGTGCATCGTTCCTCCGTCGTTGGTCGGTGGTGGGCGGGTCAGGGACGGCGGTGGCGGTCGTGGACATGGGAGGCGATCACGAGATCCTCCCAGGCCATCCCCACACCGGAGAAGACCGCGGGCCGGTCGGGGCGCGGTGTGAAGCGGCCCGTCACCAGGTCGGCGAGGTTGGCCGGGGGCCGCGGCGCCGCGGCCCACTCCTGTGCGGGCCGGGCGCCCAGCAGATTGCCGGACTCGCGCATCGCCGAGGCGCGTCCCTCCACGACGATGTCGGAGCGCAGGACGAGATCCGCGGGAAGCTCGCGCTTGTCGGGTCCGTGGACGCCGACGGCGCACACGACGGCGTCGTCGCGGACCCCGGCTCCGTCGAACAGGGGCGTGGGTGAGCCGGTGACGCAGACGATCACCTCGGCGCGGGCCACCTCGCGGGCCGTGTCCGGGGAGGCGGGGCGGGCGGGGACGCCCGCGCCGCGCGCCCGGGCGACCACCGACTCGACGGCCTCGGGCCTGCGTCCGGCCACCGCGATGTCCTCGGGGGCCAGGACCTCGGCCAGGCAGGAGACGTGGCGCTGGGCCTGGGGGCCCGTGCCGAACACCAGGGCCCGCCGCACCGCGGTGTCCGGGCCGCGCCTGGCGGCCAACAGGTGCCTGGCCGCCATCACGGTGGTGGCCGGGGTGCGGACGAGCGTGAGCTCCACGGCGTCCATGACGGCCACCGGCGCCATGTGGAGGGTCTCGAAGAGCACGTACAGACCCTGGACGGCCGGATGGCCGGCCCGCGGGTTGGCCGGTGTCAGGGAGGCGACCTTGACCCCGGCGGTCGCCTGCCCCGCGGTCGGCATCATCAGGAACTCGGAGCCCGCACGGGCGGGCGCGAACAGCCGGGGGCTGTCGTCCTCCGGGTCGATCCGGGCCTCGGCCAGTGCCCGGGCCAGGATGTCGACCGCCTGGGGAGCGTCGACGAGGGACGCCAGGGCGGAGGCGTCCAGGTACACGGGCGGGATGCTGCTCAATGCGACTCCTCGATCAGCGGTGGTCGGACGCGGGGGGGGGGGGGGGGGGGGGGGGGGGGGGGGGGGGGGGGGGGGGGGGGGGGGGGGGGGGGGGGGGGGGGGGGGGGGGGGGGGGGGGGGGGGGG
>NZ_JBITHK010000029.1:0-9339 GCF_044457925.1 Nocardiopsis sp. NPDC050513
CGCGCCCGGGAACGGAAGGCCCCCAGGGCCTGACGGTCCCAGGCACGGAGCACGCCGCCGGGCCACCAGGCAGCCGGCCCCGCCAGGGGCCGACCGATACACCACCCCGCCGAGGGCGGGACCAACGGCCCCGCCCCCGGCCGGTGCGAGGATGACACCTCAGAGGTCGGACGCTCAGGCGAGCCCGCCGCCGTGGCAGCGGCGGCGGGCCCGGGGCGAAGTCAGTCCAGGAGCGCTTCCCACCGATCGGCCACGGCCTCCAGGCTGCAGGACGCCGCGTCGGCGCGTGCCGCCTCCGCGAGACGGTCGCGGCGGGCACGGTCGGTCAGCAGATCCACGGTCGCGGCCACGAACCGGTCCTGGACCGCGGGGTCGGTGATGTCACCGGGAATCAGGAGTCCCGTACGGCCGTGGTCCACACGCTCGGAGAGCGCGTCCAGGTCGCTGGTGATCATCGGGGTTCCGGCCGCCGCCGACTCCGCCGCCGAGTAGCAGAACATCTCCGGGAACCGGGAGGGGTACAGCCCCAGCCAGGCACGCCGCTGGAGGTCGATCAGTTCCGACTTCGACAGCGATCCGTACCTGCTCAGGAGGTGCACCCCCTCGGGCACGGCGTCAGTCCCCAGAACCTGGCGCCAGCGGTCGTCGGACTCGGAGTTCGTGAAGCCCCACAGCTGCCAGCCGGAGGTCACCCACAGCTGCGCGTCGGGCACCTCGGAGCGGATACGGGGCCAGAACCCGACCAGGGTGTCGAGCCCCCGGTTGGGCATCGAGGAGAACAGGCAGGCCCGCTCGCGCGGCAGCTCCTGCCGGTAGCGCTCGGTCTCGATGGGCAGAGGGATCTTGACGGTGGGCACGTCGGCCCCGGCTGCGGCCAGACGGCCGCGCATGGTGTCCGAGGCCAGGACGACCGGGGCCGTCGGGTGGGCCTTCGCGAAGGCCTGCGGGCCGTGCGGCCGGTCATCGAGCATCCAGAAGATGTGCTGGCGCGCCTGGGTCTTCCACAGCGACTCGTCGAAGCGAACCGCGACCGCGACGTCGGGGGTCGCCGCCGAGTCGAGCTCCCAGACGCCCCGCCAGTGGACGCCGTCGTGGACGCCCGGGCTCCACGGGGCGTTGAAGACCTCCACCTGGTGGCCGCGGTGGGCCAGCTCCCGGGTCAGCAGGACCAGCGCGGTCTCGCTGCCCCCCAGTCCGGGGGTCTCGTAGTCGTGCGGACCGAAGGCGTTGCGCTTGCGGTAGACGAACTGCCAGTGAGCCATGAGCTTCTCCTTGTCAGAGACGGGTGTCGGTGGAAACGGGCAGGTTCAGCAGGGAGCGGGCAGCCTCGGCGGCGGCGGCCACCTGCAGGCGGCCCGGCTCGCCCCAGGCGAGGCGATCCGCGGCCACGTGCGGAGCGACGAACTCGCGCTGGTAGGTGCGTCCGGTGTCGGGGTCGGGCCTGGACTCGCGAAGCCCGTTGACCCGGGCGACCATGCGGACCTGGGCGTAGGGCGGTGTGCCGTCCCGGTCGTCGACCCGCTGGTAGCCGAGGTAGTGGGGGGTGCCGATGTCGGCCGTGACCTCCTCGTCGGCCTCCCGCCGCAGGGTGGCCCCGAAGTCGGTGTCCTGCGGCTCGGGCCGCCCTCCGGGAAGGGAGGACGTGGAGCCCTCCACGCGGAGCAGGACGCGTCCCTCCTCGTCGAAGAGGAACCCGTACACCTGCCGGACCCGCATGTCCGGCGGTACGGGGTCGGTGTGCCAGGTGAAGTCGGTCATGTCTTCCTCCCTCGCGGACCATGGCCGCGGATCGAGCGTGCTGGTCAGGTAGTGGGCGTCCTCCCCCTCGCAGACGTGCACGAGGTTGCGCAGCAGGTGGCCTCCGCCGGGCGGACGCTCCAGGAGCAGGTGGCGGACGTAGGTCTTCCAGTGCTGCAGGAGCGCCGGATGCTGGTCACCGTCCAGCCACAGGACTCGGACCGGCTGGCCCGCCAGGTAGTCGATCAGCTGCGGACGCAGCTCCCGGTAGTCCGCGGCCGTGGCCTCCTGGTAGATCGCGTCCACGTCCTGCTCGCTGAGGGTGTGGTCGGCGTGGTGGGTGACCGAGAACCCGATCCCCTCCAACGACAGGGTCAGGAGATCGGCCGTCGCGATCGCACCCGGGGGAAGGAGCTCCGCGAGCCCCAGCAGACGGGCCGAGCACTCACCGCCGTGACGGGGTCGTCCGGCGAAGGCGGGTTCGCTCTCGGCCCGTTCACGGACCTGGCGAGCGGCCCTGTCCGCGCGGACGGCCGAGCTCTCGGACAGCGGGACCGAAGGGTCCAGATGGCGGGCCAGGCCCAGGAGGAACCCCTGGGCCTGGTCGCGGCGTGCGGACGCGGCCGGTCCGGCCAGCGCGTCCGGTTTGGCCATCACGACGTTCATCGGTGCTGCTCCCAGCAGTTCAGCGCGTGCTGGACGACCCGTCGTGCGGTGGAGTCGATGTCGTCTCCACCGCTGTCGAGCCTCTGCAGGTGAGGGATGTGCCGTTCCATCAGACCGTCGAGAGCCGTGTGCCAGGCCTCGAACCTGACCTGGTCCGGGCCGAAGAAGCGGCGCTGCTCGTTCTTGCTCGTGCGCCCCGTCGCCACGTCCTCCCTGTGGCGCCGCAGTCGGACGTCGAACGCGGTGCTCAGCAGGGTCGCCCCGGCGTAGACCGGGTGGTGTCGGTGGGTCGAGGCGAAGGCTCGGTCCATCAGTCCATCGCCTTCGGCCCGCGCCCGGGCCCAGGCCCGGTAGTGGGAGCTGACCTTGACGTCGCGCGTGTGGCGACCCGGCCGGTAGAACACACCGTCCACGACGGGCCCCACCGTGTAGGACAGGCGACGGAAGCGGCCGAGCGCGCCGGTCGGGGAGACCGGTCGGGTGATGTTGGCCAGGTAGCCGTCGAGCCGCCCCAACGGCCCCTGGACCAGCGGGCCGATGACCAGGTCGACGGCCACGCCCTGTTCGGCGAGCAGTTCCTGGGCCCTTCGAGCCACGGTCTTCTTGCCCGAGCAGTCCAGGCCCTCAATCAGATACGGACGCATCCAGGGTCTCCTTCGCTTCCAGGCGCACCGGCCGACCGGTGCGCAGGCTGTGGGTGATGAGGTGGGGAACGTTCTCCCGCGCCCGCTCCGAACAGGTCAGGATGTCGAGCAGGTGGAGGGGGTAGCGGCCGCCGCCGACGGACGGAAGGTCGGCGTAGTGCCAGGAGTCCTCGTCGTCGGGCCAGAAGACGGCGGGAAGGTCGTCGACGGCGACTCCGAGGTGGTGGGCCGCCTCGGTGAGGCGGCCGTAGGTGTTGCCGTAGTGCCGGACCCGGCGTCCGCCGAGTGCCATGACGACCTCCGCGGTCGCCATCAAACGGGATCCCGGGACGAGTCGGCCATGGCGGATCAGGTCCGCCGCCTCGTCCGTGGTGACGGGGCGGGGTTTGCCCCGGTGGCGCTTGGTGCCGTCGCAGTCCAGCGGCTCCACCTCCATGGCACGGGAGCTGAGGCGGAACCGCAGGTTCAGCGGGACCCCCTCGGGGCTGGTGGCCACTCCCAGCCCCAGCAGGGGCCTGCCCTGGGCCCGGGCGCCCTTTCCGAGGAGCTCTTCCAGCCCTCCCGGCACATCGGTGAGGGCCTCGGCGATAATGTCCCGGAGAGGAGACCGGGTCAGACTCACCAGCTCCAGCCGGGGCAGATCCGGGTCGAGCGCCCGGTGTTCGGCGTCCAGGACCCCGTGGAGCACCTCACCCACGGTCAGGCCACCGGATCCGGCGCACCCCTCGTCGAACCGCGTACGGACACGGTCGTAGACGACCTTCTCCGCGACGGTGGGCCGGGGGTCGTCCAGGGCCGCGCGGTAGACACCGCTGACGATCCCCGCCGCCCAGGCGTCGGACGCGGGCAGCCACCAGGGCACCCACGGAACCGTCCCGGGCAGGTCGACCGCATCCACACCCACGCCCGACCGGAACCGCGTCAGGCGCAGGGTGGAGCCTCCCTTCCGCCGCGGCACCTCGTTGAGGATGCCCCGGTGGTCGTCCAGGAGCTGAACGAACCGGTGGTGGTGGACCGCCATGCGGGCCGAGGGATTGACGGTGGGATGCCAGCCGTCGGTGTAGGTGAATTCGGACCTCATCGGATCTGCTCTCCTTCCTCGTCGGGGACGTCCCAGGGACCGTCGGCCGGGGTGCGCAGGTGGCGGGCCTGGCGCTCCAGGTTGGGGATGAGCTCGGCGTCCCGGGCCGCCAGGCTCCCCGAGCGCGGCGGGTGCTCGCGGTGGAACACCCCCGTGTCCAGGACCGGGACGACGAAGGATCCTCGCGCGATGGCCTTGGCCGCGTACGTGCCGTCCTCGGGGCCGTAGCCGACGAAGTCCGGCGGGCAGCCGATGCGGGCCGTGTGGTCGGGGACGACGAAGTTGTTGCCCTTCACCATGAAGGCCAGATCAGCCGGTCCCAGGTGGCGGCCGTAACCGAAGTCGCGGAAGTTCCGCGTCTGGTCCAGGGCCCGGACCGTGATCGGGCGCCCCACCGGAACCAGGCCGAGTCGACCCGGCTCGTAGTGGGCCTCGATCCGGGTGTCACGACTGCCGTCGGGGGCACGGTCGGGCCGGGGCGTCCCGGGAGGCAGCTGCTCCCTGAGCGAGACGGTGATCAGGTTGGGCGCCAGCAGGTGGTGGAGAGCGTGCCGGAGCAGGTAGTTCGGCGCCATCTGGGTGTCGGCGTCGATGAACACCACCACCGGGTGACGGACTTGGGAGATGCCGACGTTGCGACCGCCACCGCAGTAGACCCGCTCCGGGGCCCGCAGGATGCGGACCTCGTGGGGGGTGCCGGAACGCAGGGCGAGTGGCGGCTCGCTCAGGTCGTCGGTGACCAGGCACTCCCAGGGAGTGCCCTCGGGAAGCGCGCGGGCGGCGTCCACGATCGCGTCGACGGTCTCATCGAGCGTGTCGTGGACGTTGCGTGCGGGGATGACGACGCTGACCCCCGGGAAAGGCGGCAGCTCTCCGGACCGGAGGACCGGCTCCAGGGCGTCCAGGAGGACGTCCAGGATCCAGTAGTCGTTGGACCGGGCGCTGATCCTGTCCTGGATCGTGACGGGCAGCCCCCCGCTGGTGTCCGGGCGGGGCCAGCCGATCCAGGCCAGTGTGTCGCTCAGGAGCTGGTCAGGCAGATCGGCCAGAGTCTCGACGACGCGGTCCGGTCGTCCCCGCTCGACGACGAGCAGGCGTGCCGGTGCGGTCGAACGCATCGTGGTGACCACCTGGGCGCGGTCCGTCGGCCGCCAACCCGCCTCCGCCAGGACCCAGCTGTCCTGGGTGGGAGCCGCGATACGGAACCGACCCGACGCCGTCCGGACGTCCACGACCGGTTCCACGGGGGCGACCGCACCGGACACGTCGAGCGGAAGGCGCAGGGTCCCGCGGTGGAGAAGGCGAACACCGTGGGGAAGGCGGATGCTGGTCACCGCTGCACCTCCTGTCCGAGGGTCTCGGGGAGGTCGTGACCCATCCGGTCGCGCTTGGTCGCCAGGTAGCGCTGTCCCTCAGCGGCGGTGACAGGGGTGATCAGGGGGACGACCTCGGAGACCTCGATGCCGTGCGTGCGCATGGCGTCGCGCTTCTCCGGGTTGTTCGTCAGCAGACGCACCGAGCTCACTCCGAGGCCGCGGAGGATCTCGGCCGCCGGCCGGTAGTCCCGGGCGTCCTCGGGCAGGCCCAACCTGGTGTTCGCGTCCACCGTGTCCGCGCCCTCGTCCTGCAGGGCGTAGGCCTGGATCTTGGCGAGCAGTCCGATGCCTCGGCCCTCCTGGCCCCGCAGGTAGAGGACGATGCCGCTGCCGGCCTCGACCACGGCCTGCTGCGCCGCGCGCAACTGGGGCCCGCAGTCGCAACGCACCGACCCGAGGCCGTCACCGGTCAGGCACTCGGAGTGGATGCGCACCAGCACGTCCGACTCCGCGACCTGCCCGTGGACCAGGGCCACGTACTCGTTGGCGTCGAAGGACCCGCGGTAGCCGACCATCCGGAACTCGCCGAACTCGGTGGGCAGTTTGGCCGTGGCCACGTGCTGGACACGGGGCGGTTGGAACGCCCCGGAGGAAAACTCGTCCATGGAGAACCCCTTCTCTGAACCGGGGTGCGGGCCCGTCTCATGACGGGCTGTGGCCGCTTCTTCCCGGCACTGAGGCGGTCGGCGGGCGGTGGCGGGATCCGCAAGGTGGAGCGCCCTACTGGACGAACGACCTTGCGGATCTCGCCGCCGACCGCCAGCCTCTGAGTGCCGGGAAGAAGCTGGCCCAGCCATGCGAGGGGGTCCGCCGTCAGAGGAGGGGATCACTGCGGAGGGGAATCGACGCGGGATCCCCTGACTGTGGCGGCCGCACCGGGGAACACACGTCGACGGCTTCGAGTACCGCGTCGGCCGCAGGCGAACCCGGGCTGTCGGCGACCGCGGGATCACGATGGGAACCGAGGACACTCCAGGACGGGTGTCGGCCGCACGTGAACGCGGGACCACGCGGACGGTTCACGATGGGACCACCTCCACCTCGCCACCCGACGGCTGTGACGAGCACTCCTTCCAGGGCATCGCCAGCCCGGCCCGAACCTTCGTCCACCGGTTCGCGGTGACGTGGCCCACGTGTCCTTCGGCCATGCCGGAGTCGTACGCGCTGGTCGACCCCGGCCGAACGGCGTCGACGTCGACGTCAGTTCTTGCCACCGAGACGAAGCCACGCGTGCCGAGCAGGCCCGCCACGGCTGCCGGGGTGATCGCCCGTACCGCCGACCAGATCGGCATCACCCCGTCGGCCCGGGTCGTTGTCGCGCGTCTCTCCACGCGGCGCTGCCGCGGGTGGGCGTGGAGGGGCCCGGCTCGCTGGAACGGGTGCGGGTGCGGATGCGGATGCCCGCCGTCCCACACCTCGCGATGTCACGCAGCGGTCGAGCCAGTCCTGGGAACGATCCCGGTGCGGCCCTGCTGACGGCCCGAGCCGCGTGCGTCCTGGACCGACAGCTCGACCACGGACGCCTCGGAGAAGTGGCGGCGATCGCCGACCTGCCACTCGTCGTGCGTCTCGGCCGGCACCGCTCCGGCTCCCGACACAGTGGGGTCGGGAAAGTCCTTCACCGCATCCGCTCCGCGCTCGATCTCCCAACCGCTCCAACCGGTAGGTCGACCCGACCTTCCTCCAACGCGTCACCGGGAAGCCCGCGAACACGGGGATGTCAACGCGCGCTTCGATGAACACCCGCTCCGCCTGCGGGAACTGCCGCCCCGGCAGGTCAGCGACCACCGCGGCCTGGGAACGCACCGCATCGGCGCGGGCTTGGGCGAAGATCGTGCGGATGATGGCGGCGACCGTCTCACCCGACCTCCGGGGAACCTTGGCCAACCCGTCGTGCACGAAACGCTCCCGGCACCGCCGCCACGCCGTCCACAAGGACACCGCCCCGATCGCGACGACCCGTCCGGCGCGGGGGTCAGTGACCGCAAAGCGGACCCCGTCCAGGCCGAGCGAGCGCGAGCCGCGCGGGAACCGGGTCCAGAACGACCGGCTCCAGAACGACCGGCTCCTGCTGTCACCGACCGCGAACCGAGCGCTTCGCGCCGCCCCTGGGTGGCGGCACCGGTGGCGATCACCACCGCGTCGGAAGCGATCCGGTGCTGGACGCGGGCCTCACAGCAGGTGGCCTCCGAGAACACGTGGGGGAAGGCGGTGTGGTCCAGTGGGCGCTCCGCGAACGCGGTCACTTCCTCGTCCCCCTCAGCGCAGATCCGCGGCCCCCGGTACCAGAAGATCCCCGAGCCGGTTCCCCGTCCTTCGGCCAGACCGTCGACCGCCCGGGTGGACACCCCGTGCACGTTCCACGTCCCAGGCGGTGGTGGCCAGCGGCCAATCGCGGTGACCGTCGCGCCGATGGGTCCGCGCGGGGAGCGCTGGCGGGTGTGGGCGCCGATCACGGTGCTGGTCTCGGCCTCGACCAGTTCCTGGAGCGACCGTTCCGGGACCAGGCGGACCGTCTCCGTGCACTCGGCGGCTTGTCGCCGCTCCACGAGCTGTTGTGGGCCGTGCTGGGGCGGAGCCCGTCTTGTTCGAGTCCTTGCGCACAAGGAACTCGGGCCTTCCTCCTGACCGTCACGCGACGGCTCGCCTTGCCTCCATGGGCGTCCTGGCCAGGGATGAGCCGTCGGAAGTCACACCACACGGCGGGACACCGTCCGAGGCCGTCTCGGTCACCCGACGCCCCCCCGCCCCACCTGCCCCGTCCTCCGACGGTCCCCGTTACCGAGCCCGCCGACCGGCAGCCTTCCACCGACCGACAGCCCTCCGCCGACCGACAGCCCCCGTCGCCTCGGCAGGGGCGGATCGCACAACGCACCCGCTGTCGCCCGATCGCGGTCCACGACCCGCGCGCCCAGGAGAGAACGATCGCGGACATCGCCGGGCAGCCCAGTCCGGCGCGCGACACCGTGCACCGCTTCGCACGCGCCGCCACCACCGACGGGCTCCCCGCCGAGGACAGCACTGGACATGCCCCGCGATCATCCGGACCTTCGGCACCCGCCCACGGAAACGATGCACGGAGCGGCGCACCGACGACGCCGCCTTCTGACCTGAGATCCGCACCCGGGAGTTCCGGAGTGGATGCGCCGGCGTCCGTGTTCGCATCCACCCATGGCGCATGACCGCCGCCTCCGGAACCGAAGTCGGAGCCGGAGCCGTCGACGGTCCGGTAGGCCACCACCCATGCGGGCGCACAGGACGACGCCGAGCGACGCGCTCTCACCGACGTCACCCCGCCGTACAGCTCCGAGGCGGTCGAAGGCCACGCCAACCCGGCTCGGGGTGCTCGAACGGCGGGTGTACGGACGGGCCAAGCCCGTCGTGCTCCGCGGACACGTCGTACCGGCCGCCTGACGACGGCGCCGCGCGTCATCGGATGCCGTACCCCCGCCTGCAACCGGTGCGGCCGCTCCTGATCCCGCTCGTGCGCCCTGGAGCGTGTGCCGCGGTGAAAGAACCGGGTACTGACCGCACTCATGGCGTGCGGGTTCCTCACCGAAACGATGGTGTGCCGGCCCTTCCCGCCGGTGAACGCCGCTCGCGACCGCGTTTCCCCTTCTCCACTCCCCGGAGCCGCGCCTGAGATGCGCACCGGTGGCGCTCGACACGGGACGCGGCGGCCACGCTCACTGGCGACGCCTCTCCAGCGGGGGTCGCGTGGGCGCCTGCCAGGGCAGCGCGCCGCCCCCGCCAGGGGGCGACCACGGCCCGGCGGCCCGCGCCCGGGAACGGAAGGCCCCCAGGGCCTGACGGTCCCAGGCACGGAGCACGCCGC
>NZ_JBITHK010000030.1:0-1885 GCF_044457925.1 Nocardiopsis sp. NPDC050513
TTTGGCGGGGCACGGAACACCTGATAAAGTAAAGACACAACAAAGCGGAAACGCAGACGCCTTCCACGGAAGAGCGACCGGACACACGATCCACCAGGATCACCGGTTCGGGGCTTGTACGGGAAGAGCGGTTGTTTCTTGAGAACTCAACAGCGCGTGTTTGATTTTCTTTAAGCCATGTTTGTTTTGGCCCCGTCACACACGAACCACCGTGTTCGGTGTGCTGGGTTCCTTTGATTGACCACGACAGTGGTCGGTCAGGATTACTTCTAGGTTTACCCGCCCAGACCCCCTTCCGGGGTGGTCGGGCCGGGTTGTTCGACCTTTATGGAGAGTTTGATCCTGGCTCAGGACGAACGCTGGCGGCGTGCTTAACACATGCAAGTCGAGCGGTAAGGCCCTTCGGGGTACACGAGCGGCGAACGGGTGAGTAACACGTGAGCAACCTGCCCCTGACTCCGGGATAAGCGGTGGAAACGCCGTCTAATACCGGATACGACCCCCGGCCTCATGGCCGAGGGTGGAAAGTTTTTCGGTCGGGGATGGGCTCGCGGCCTATCAGCTTGTTGGTGGGGTAACGGCCTACCAAGGCGATTACGGGTAGCCGGCCTGAGAGGGCGACCGGCCACACTGGGACTGAGACACGGCCCAGACTCCTGCGGGAGGCAGCAGTGGGGAATATTGCGCAATGGGCGAAAGCCTGACGCAGCGACGCCGCGTGGGGGATGACGGCCTTCGGGTTGTAAACCTCTTTTACCACCAACGCAGGCTCCGGGTTCTCCCGGGGTTGACGGTAGGTGGGGAATAAGGACCGGCTAACTACGTGCCAGCAGCCGCGGTAATACGTAGGGTCCGAGCGTTGTCCGGAATTATTGGGCGTAAAGAGCTCGTAGGCGGCGTGTCGCGTCTGCTGTGAAAGACCGGGGCTTAACTCCGGTTCTGCAGTGGATACGGGCATGCTAGAGGTAGGTAGGGGAGACTGGAATTCCTGGTGTAGCGGTGAAATGCGCAGATATCAGGAGGAACACCGGTGGCGAAGGCGGGTCTCTGGGCCTTACCTGACGCTGAGGAGCGAAAGCATGGGGAGCGAACAGGATTAGATACCCTGGTAGTCCATGCCGTAAACGTTGGGCGCTAGGTGTGGGGACTTTCCACGGTTTCCGCGCCGTAGCTAACGCATTAAGCGCCCCGCCTGGGGAGTACGGCCGCAAGGCTAAAACTCAAAGGAATTGACGGGGGCCCGCACAAGCGGCGGAGCATGTTGCTTAATTCGACGCAACGCGAAGAACCTTACCAAGGTTTGACATCACCCGTGGACCTGCAGAGATGTGGGGTCATTTAGTTGGTGGGTGACAGGTGGTGCATGGCTGTCGTCAGCTCGTGTCGTGAGATGTTGGGTTAAGTCCCGCAACGAGCGCAACCCTTGTTCCATGTTGCCAGCACGTAATGGTGGGGACTCATGGGAGACTGCCGGGGTCAACTCGGAGGAAGGTGGGGACGACGTCAAGTCATCATGCCCCTTATGTCTTGGGCTGCAAACATGCTACAATGGCCGGTACAATGGGCGTGCGATACCGTGAGGTGGAGCGAATCCCTAAAAGCCGGTCTCAGTTCGGATTGGGGTCTGCAACTCGACCCCATGAAGGTGGAGTCGCTAGTAATCGCGGATCAGCAACGCCGCGGTGAATACGTTCCCGGGCCTTGTACACACCGCCCGTCACGTCATGAAAGTCGGCAACACCCGAAACTTGTGGCCCAACCCCTTGTGGGAGGGAGTGAGTGAAGGTGGGGCTGGCGATTGGGACGAAGTCGTAACAAGGTAGCCGTACCGGAAGGTGCGGCTGGATCACCTCCTTTCTAAGGAGTCTTTCACAGGCCAACGTTT
>NZ_JBITHK010000030.1:1981-3605 GCF_044457925.1 Nocardiopsis sp. NPDC050513
GGTTAGGTGTTGATGTTCTCCCGAGTAGCGCGGAGCCCGAGGAATTCCGTGTGAATCTGGCAGGACCACCTGCTAAGCCAAAATACGTCCTGGTGACCGATAGTGCACTAGTACCGTGAGGGAAAGGTGAAAAGTGCCCCGGTGAGGGGTCGTGAAATAGTACCTGAAACCGTGTGCTGTCAAGCCGTCAGAGCCTGTCTTTCGGGGTGGGTGATGGCGTGCCTTTTGAAGAATGAGCCTGCGAGTCATGGTGTGTGGCGAGGTTAACCCGGGTGGGGTAGCCGTAGGGAAACCGAGTCTGAATAGGGCGTTGGAGTCGCATGCTGTGGACCCGAAGCGGAGTGATCTACCCATGTCCAGGGTGAAGCGGGGGTAAGACCTCGTGGAGGCCCGAACCCACCAGGGTTGAAAACCTGGGGGATGAGGTGTGGGTAGGGGTGAAAGGCCAATCAAACTCCGTGATAGCTGGTTCTCCCCGAAATGCATTTAGGTGCAGCGTCGCGTGTTTCTTGCTGGAGGTAGAGCTACTGTTTGGCTGATGGGCCCGACAAGGTTACTGACGTCAGACAAACTCCGAATGCCGGTTAAGTGAAGCGTGGCAGTGAGACTGCGGGGGATAAGCTTCGTAGTCGAGAGGGAAACAGCCCAGATCATCAGCTAAGGCCCCTAAGCGTGTGCTAAGTGGGAAAGGTTGTGGAGTTGCTGAGACAACCAGGAGGTTGGCTTAGAAGCAGCCATCCTTTAAAGAGTGCGTAATAGCTCACTGGTCAAGTGGTTCTGCGCCGATAATGTAGCGGGGCTTAAGCACACCGCCGAAGCTGTGGAGCCCGGGTTTTTGCTCGGGTTGGTAGGGGAGCGTCGTGCATCCGGTGAAGCTGCCGAGTGATCGTGTGGTGGAGGGTGTGCGAGTGAGAATGCAGGCATGAGTAGCGATAGCAGCGTGAGAAACGTTGCCGCCGATTGACTAAGGGTTCCTGGGGCAGGTTAATCCGCCCAGGGTGAGTCTGGACCTAAGGCGAGGCCGACAGGCGTAGTCGATGGATAACGGGTTGATATTCCCGTACCCGTGCACGAGCGTCCAGTATCGAGGCGACGGATGCTAACCATGCTGATCCTTTCTGGTTCCTTCGGGGACTGGTTGGGGGAGGTCTGGGAACCGATGTTGTAGTAGGTAAGTGATGGGGTGACGCAGGAGGGTAGCTCTACCCGGCGGTGGTTGTCCGGGGGTAAGCGTGTAGGCTGGTGTGTTGGTAAATCCGCGCGCCGTGAGGGCTGAGACGTGATGCCGAGCCGTTTTTGGTGAAGTGAGTGATCCCATGCTGTCGAGAAAAGCCTCTAGCGAGTTCGTGTGTGGCCAGTACCCTAAACCGACGCAGGTGGTCAGGTAGAGAATACCGAGGCGTTCGGGTGAACCATGGTTAAGGAACTCGGCAAATTGTCCCCGTAACTTTGGGAGAAGGGGAGCCCTGTCTGGTGATGGCCTGTGCGGCTGGAGCTGGGTGGGGTCGCAGATAGCGGGGGGAAGCGACTGTTTATTAAAAACACAGGTCCGTGCGAAGTCGTAAGACGCTGTATACGGACTGACGCCTGCCCGGTGCTGGAACGTTAAGAGGACTGGTTAGCG
>NZ_JBITHK010000031.1:0-2824 GCF_044457925.1 Nocardiopsis sp. NPDC050513
TCCACCCTCGCCGCCTACGGATTCGGTCCAGCCAGCGGCCAGTGGGGCGGCATGGTCACGGACGCCTTCCGCGTGCCCTACGCCGACCACATGCTCGCGCCCGTCCCCGACGGCGTACCCTCGGCGCGCGTGGCGGCGGCCAGTGACAACCTCGCCGACGCCTGGCGCACGGTCGCCGGGCCGCTGGCCGAACGCCCCGAAGGGACGGTGCTCGTCCTGGGCGGCGGGGCCAAGAGCATCGGCCTGTACGCTGCCGGGCTCGCCGTCGCCCTGGGAGCCTCGGAGGTCGACTACTTCGACGACGACCCCGACCGGCGGGGGATCGCCGCATCCTTCGGGGCTCGGATCCGGCCGCTGAACGCCCCCGGCGCCCGGCCCCGCCGCGGCGGCTACGACGTCACGGTGGAGGCCACCTCGGGCACCCGGGGCCTGCAGCGGGCTGTCCGGGCGCTGGCTCCGGGCGGGGTGTGCACGGCCGTGGGCTACTACGTCGCCCCGGCCACCCGGGTACCGCTCATGCGGATGTACGCCAACGACTCCACTCTGCGCCTGGGTGTGTCCCACCCGCGCGCGGTGCTGGACGAACTGCTGGACTTCGTGGCGCGCACCGGGTTCGAGGCCGAGCGGGTGACCACGGTCACCGCCGACTGGGAGCAGGCTCCGCGGGCCTACGCCCGGCGCGCCACAAAGGTCGTGCTCCGGCGCGCTCCGCTGCTGGCCGCCGAACCCCGCCCCTGAGGACGCCGGCGCCGCCCCACCGGGGGCGGCACCGCGTGAGCGCAGGTCGGGGCACAGCGCACGAACCCGCGCGGGGTCGGTTCAGTCCGCGCGGTCGGGCAGGAGGTCCCGCCGAACGAAGACGGGTTTGGGGTGGCGCTCCGGGAGGCCCTCGGGCAGGTCCTCCCAGTCCAGGACATGGGAGACCACCCGCTCGGGGTTCACCTTCCCGGAGGCGGCCAGCTCCAGGGCGTCGGGGATGTGACCGCGGACGTTGTCGCGGGCGATGCGCAGTGTGACGCCGGTCAGGTACATGTCCAGCAGCGGCAGCCCGCCCGGCCGGAAGTGGTTGCCCGCGCTCTCACAGATGCCCTCGGGGGCCAGGCTCCTGAGGGCGGTCTCCAACTGGTCGACGCGGCCGGTGGCCTCCACCGCGATGTCGAACCCGTGGCGGACCGGCTCCAGGGCTTCGACGGTGCGCGCGCCGAAGCCCTCGGCGATCGCACGGTGCCCGGGGTCGGGGTCCACGTACAGGACGTCGCCCGCTCCCAGGGCGCGGGCGATGTCGCACACGTACAGGCCGATGCTGCCGCGCGCCACGACCAGGACACGCGCCCCCGGTCGGGCCTTCAGGTGGGGGGAGACCAGGCGCCAGGACAGGGACCAGTTGTCACTGGCCGAGGCCATGGCCACCGGGTCCAGGTCGGTGGGCAGGGGGACGAGCATGGCGTCGGCCCAGGGGACACGGACCAGGTCGGAGAAGAGCCCTCCCCAGGATCCGCCGATCGGGGCGCCGTACATGGCCATGTGCGGCACGGAGGCGCAGTGGGCGGTGAGCCCGGAGCGACAGGGGTCGCAACCGCCGCAGCTGATCGACCAGGGCATGACCACCAGGTCCCCGGGCGCCACCGCGGTGACCGTGTCGCCGACCTCCACGACGCGGGCCACGCACTCGTGTCCGAGGGGGAAGGGCGGGTCGATGAAGCCGTGCCCGGCCAGGATCGCCGAGTCCACGTCGCAGGAGGTCGCCGCGACGGGGGCGACGATCGCCTCCCGGTCGGAGCCGAGCACGGGGTCGGGGGCGTCGCGGAACTCGACCGCCCAGCGCCCGGTGTAGGTCAGCTCACGCATCGGGCTCGCCCTTCCCCGCATCGCTGTCGGCCAGTGCGACCAGGTCGGCGTAGCGGATGACCGAGCCCCCGGCGCCCCAGGTGCCGTCGGGCTGTTCGTGGATGAGCACCCACACGCGCAGGGCCTGGTCCTGGGCCAGGCCGGCGGCGTCCAGGACGATCCGGGTGGCGTCCTCCACCAGGCCCGCCTTGCGCCGCTCCGACAGCGCTCCGGCGGGCACGGTCACGTTGACCAGGAACCGCGGCTCGTCGTCCCCCGCGGTGGTCTGCGCCCCTGCGGGCACCTCGTCCAGGTAGGCCCAGGCCTGGGCGCGGAAGAAGTCCGCGTCCGGGGCGCCCTCCCACCGCAGCAGCGCCTCGGCCAGACCGCGTTGAACGGTCGCGCGCCCCGGCTCGGTCAACGCCCCGGCAGGGCAGGTCAGTCGGATCATGGGCATGTCGCACTCCCTCTCGGCGGTCGCGATTCGCCTATAACAGTCGTTATAAGCGAAGGTGGGAGTAGACTATAACGACTGTCATGGTGAACTGAGCCGAGGGGTTGCCCACGTGAGCGAGAACGAGCTCTCCGCGCGCGAACGGATCGTGGTCGGTGCCGCCGAGATGCTCAGCAGACGCGGACTGAACGCCACGAGCATCCGGGAGACGGCCAAGCACGCCGGTGCGCCGCTCGGCTCGACCTACCACTACTTCCCCGACGGGAAGGGGCAACTGGCCGCCGAAGCCGTGCGCTACGCGGGGGACACGGTCGCCGCGGGTCTGCGGCGCGCGCTGCGGAAGGGGCCGGCGGCCGGACTGCGCGCCTACCTCGACCTGTGGCGCTCGATCATCCTCGACAACGGCTACCGGGTGGGGTGCCCGGTCCTGGCCGTGGCCATCGAGGAGCCCGAGACCGAGGAGCGGCCCGCGGCCCTGAGGGCGGCGGCCGAGGTCTTCGACACCTGGCAGGACCTGTTGGCAGCCTCGCTGCGCGAGCACGG
>NZ_JBITHK010000032.1:0-2329 GCF_044457925.1 Nocardiopsis sp. NPDC050513
TAGCTCTCCAGTAACTCACACCGCGCTAACCGCAGGTTTTTCACTCCCGTGGACACGGTCAT
The DNA here is from genome assembly GCF_044457925.1 of Nocardiopsis sp. NPDC050513. Taxonomy (NCBI): domain Bacteria; kingdom Bacillati; phylum Actinomycetota; class Actinomycetes; order Streptosporangiales; family Nocardiopsidaceae; genus Nocardiopsis; species Nocardiopsis sp. NPDC050513. Next base: position 63 of record NZ_JBITHK010000032.1, read on the forward strand.
GGCACGCCGAACAGAGAACAAGAGTCTTTCGTCTCATCCGGGCCATGATCTGAGCCCACCCCACTTGTCGAGAGACCGCGTCGTGCAGGTCAGCCAACCTCCGGATCTGGTGAACCTCCACCATTCCTTCGTGCCCACAGACCTCGCAACGATTCTCCCGGATCCGCGTCACCAATTCTTTCGTATGGTAGCGCAGAGCTTCAGGGACTTGGTCGTAGACGACCGTGTTCCTCTTCCTGCGTAGTGGAATACCACCGAACCGTGCGACCAGTGGTTTTCTTCCCCGCCTGGGGACCACGACCTCAAAACACGTGCGCAGGCCATGCGGTGTAGCAACCTTGGTCTTGTACCGGGCCGCCATTTTCACCACCGAAGACCGGTGTTTCGCTGCCAGAGTCCTCAACATGGACAGCTCCATCACACGCGAAAGGCGATGCAACCGCCACACATCCCGGGCGAGTAGATAGTACTGAACGAATCCCCGGTACTTGTTCCCGTAGGTATCGACGATGATGTGGTCACGTCGCCTGACAAGGTCGGGATCCCGCGCGGGTTTACCGCGCCTGAAGTACGGGGATATGCTGGCTCTGACCACCTGCAACGGCACCCGCAACGAGATCTTACCATTGGTTTTTCTGCCACCTTTGGTGAGCTTGTTGTCGGCGTGCTGCACAATGATCTCGTAACCGAGGAAACGCGCCGCCCTGGTCCGGGCGTGTGTGATCAACGTTTTCTCCTGGGAGAGTTCCAGCGCGAGATCGTTCCGCAGGAATTCCGCCAGACGCTGTTTGATCTCCTCGGCCTCTGCCTTGGGTCCGGTGAAACCGAGAAGGTGGTCATCGGCATAGCGCACATACCTCAGCCGCCGGTACCCGGGGTCCTGAGGGTCGTAGGAAGGAAGATGACGGATCTGTTTGCCCAGGGACAGGACAGTCTCCCGATCCCCACGGACCCGCGCCTTGGACCTCTCCCTGACGAGCTTCTCATAGACAGGGTTCTTCCGGCGCCTGCCTCCTCGGGTGTATTCGGGGACCAGAACTTTCTCTACAAACTCATCCAGCTTGTTCAGGTAGACATTGGAGAGCACCGGTGAGACAACCCCACCCTGCGGAGTCCCACTGAACGTGGCACCCCACTCCCAGTCCTCCACATATCCGGCTTTCAGCATGTTCCGCACCAGCCGCAGGAAACGCTGATCATGAATCTTCTCCCCAAGAATGGAAAGAAGGATCTCATGATCAATCGACCCGAAGCAGTCAGCGATGTCCCCTTCGATGAACCAGGTCGTCCCCTTCCACCCTGCTTCCACGTCCCGCAGGGCCGTGTGGCAGCCGCGTCCGGGCCGGAACCCGTGCGAGTGGTTGGAAAACGTCGGTTCATAGTACGCCTCCAGAAGAAGGCGCATGACCTCACCGACCAGTCGATCAGACCATGTCGGGATTCCCAGCGGCCGACGTTGCCCGTTTTTCTTCGGCGCATACGCCCGTCGCACCGGGGAGAACCGATAGCGTTCGTGACGCATCGCACCGATGATGCGATCAACGGTCCTCATGGACATCCCATCAGCGGTCTCCTGCGTGACCCCCGGGGTCATCGACCCGTGATTGGAGTAGATGTTCCCGTAGGCCATGAGATATAGCGCTGGGTTAAAGAGCTGTCGATAGAGTTCGTCACATGGCAGACCTTGCCTGCCACGCTCACGGAGGACACTCAGAACCGTTTCGGCGCTCTGCATTTCGCATACCTCCCGGTCGGTGTATCCGAGTTACCTGTACCCCTTCGCCCTGTGGACGGCCTTCCCGCCCTCCTCGGCAGGTCGCTACTCCTGCGACTACTACGGGTACTCTGTCACCCTAGGGTTCTCACCCCTTAGGCGATCTCACGTTCGTCATCGGTGTACGTGGCAGTGTGACTTAGGCGCCCCACTCATCTCCTTGAATTCCCTCATTGGGAATCGTCTGCGGCCCAGAGGTAAGGCCAGCCCACGCCAGAGACCGACCTCGATCGCACGCCGGTTTCGGATGCCTTTCCGGCGGATGTTGAACATTGCATCGACTGGAGATTGGGATTCAGGCAGTCAAGCTTTCGCCCTATCACACGGGTCCCCCAGCGCACCGTCCCTGACATCTGGACCCGGCCGCTGGTTTCCTGACATGCTCTGGTCCCCTGGGTTCTTTCGGCCCAGGGTGAGTCATCGGCCCCAGGAACCTACCGCTGAATTCCTCCCGGCTTGGCCGGGGATACACCGAAGCGTTTTCGTGACGCAC
>NZ_JBITHK010000033.1:0-2282 GCF_044457925.1 Nocardiopsis sp. NPDC050513
TTTTGCGCTGATGGTACTGCCCTGTGGTGGGGTGGGAGAGTAGGTCGCTGCCACGGTTTTTCTTGGAGGAGGGGTCGCCCATGGGGCGGCCCCTTTTTCTTGTGTGTGTTGGGGGGTGCCCGGGTGGGCGCCCCCCTTTTTTTGTGTGTCGGGACGATGCGGGCCGGCGGATGCCCCGCTAGCGGCCGATCCGGTCCAGCTCGGCGAGGTCCTCGTCGGAGAGCGAGAGTCCGGCACCGGCGACGTTCTCGCGCAGGTGCGCCGCCGACGAGGTGCCGGGGATCAGCAGGACGTTCGGCGACCGTCGCAGCAGCCAGGCGAGGGCGACGGACATCGGTGTCGCCTCCAGCCGGGTGGCGACGTTCGTGAGCGCCGAGGACTGGAGCGGACTGAAGCCGCCGAGCGGGAAGAAGGGCACGTAGGCGATGCCCTCACCGGCGAGTGCGTCGATCAGCTCGTCGTCGTGGCGGTGGGCGAGGTTGTACATGTTCTGCACGCACACGATCGGCGCGATCTCCCGTGCCTCGGCGATCTGCTCCGCCGTCGCGTTGCTGACGCCCAGGTGTTTGATCAGGCCCTGCCGCTGGAGTTCGACCAGTGTCTCGAACGGCTCGGCGAGCGAGCCGGGCTGAGGTCCTGTCGCGTCTCCGAGCCGGAGATTGACCAGATCGAGTACGTCGAGGCCGAGGTCTTCGAGGTTCTCGTGGACGGCGCGACGCACATCCCCGGGCGTGCGGGCCGGAGGCCAGCCGCCTTGCCGGTCGCGTTCGGCACCGACCTTGGTCACCACGCGCAGCGCTTCGGGGTAGGGGTGCAGCGCTTCACGGATGAGCTGGTTGGTGAAGCGCGGTCCGTAGGCGCCGGCGGTGTCGATATGGGTGATGCCGAGGTCGACGACCTCGCGGAGCACCGCGACCGCGCCGTCGTGGTCAGCCGGTGGCCCCATGACCCCGGGACCGGCGAGCTGCATCGCGCCGTAGCCGAATCGGGTGACGTCCATGTCGCCCAGAGTCCAGGTGCCGCCGGGAAGCGAAGTGGAGAGCGTAGTCATGTTCCTGTCCTTCGTCGCGAACTGAGGGTGGTGCCTGACGGCGCCTTGCATCAGTATGGGAAGGCAACTCCCTTATAGGAAGTAGGCACTTCAGGGTGCGTAAGTCACTCACCGGTGAGAGGGGCAGTCGATGGCCACGATGACGGCGGCACAGAAGAGGGCGCGGAGCAAGTCTCAGTACGACGCCTTCATTGCGGCCTGTCCCAGTCGCAAGCTGCTCGACCGCATCTCCGACAAGTGGGCCACGCTGATCCTGTGCGCACTGGGTGGCGACGGCTCGGATCAGCCGGGCTCCGAAGGCCCTGGCGAGCCGCGGCCGATGCGCTACTCCGAACTGTCGCGCCAACTGGCCGGTGTCAGCCAGAAGATGCTCACCCAGACGCTGCGCTCCCTGGAACGCGACGGTCTCCTCACCCGCACGGCGACTCCGACCGTGCCCGTCACGGTCACCTACGAGCTGACGGAGCTCGGTCTCTCCCTGCACCAGGCGGTGCGCGTCATCAAGACCTGGGCCGAGACGCACATGGACGAGGTGCTCATCAACCGCGAGGCGCACGACACCCGCGCCACCTGAACCACGAGGTGGAGGCGTGCGCGGGTCGGCGCGGCATCATCATCGGCGGCGTCGGCCGCCGACGGGCTCGGCGACACCGAGACGACCAGGCCGGGACCTTGCGGGAGGCGGCCCCGGTGCGGCGGCCGGAGACGGCCGCCCTCTCATCGGTGGGGAAGTCGACTGGCTTGCCCCCAGGGTTGGGGTGGGCCGCTACCCCGGCCGGTGGGGCCGGGGACGGATCGGGTCCGGGAGGGGCGGCTCCTCCTCCCGAGCCGACCCGTGCCCGCTACGCCTCCAGGGCGAGCAGGAACCGTTTGCGCTCCAGGCCGCCCGCGTTGCCGGTGAGGGACCCGTCGGCCCCGATCACCCGGTCGCACGGCACGATGATGCTGATCGGGTTGCGGCCGACCCCCTGTGGTCGAGCAACCAGGGACGGTGACCCTCGAACCCCCTGTGGCTAGGCGCACGGGGGATGCTTTGCCCAACCCCCCCCTGTAGCTGAGCGGGACAGGAATGCCTTGCCCAACCCCCCGTGTGGCTGGGCGGGTCGGTCGTGCCTTCCCCAGCCCCCTGTGGCTGGGCGGGCAGGAACGGTGACCCCCAACCCCCCGTGCGGTGACCAGGGCGGGAAGGTGTACGGCCAACCCCCTGGAATGCCGCACCGATCAAGCGCGC
>NZ_JBITHK010000034.1:0-1197 GCF_044457925.1 Nocardiopsis sp. NPDC050513
CAATCGGGTAGGCGGGTCGGGTCGCCCGACCCGCCTCCCACACCACCGGACATGCGGACCACGCATCCGGCGGTTCGTCAGACCGCTTCCCTGAAACGGCGGTGGAGCCCGCTCAACGACCGCAGACCAAGGCCATCCCAATAAGCGTTGGGCAGCGCTCGGGCAAGGATCCACGAGTTCGCGACCCGCCAGTACCCCTTGCCCGAACCGGACCACTCCCGGGCCTTACGGTCCGGGACACCCAGCCGCCGCAGCATCACCCGGCGGGTCGCGGGCCTCTTCCACTCCTTCCAACGGATCTGCCGCATCCGCCGTCGCAGCCACTCATCCAGCCGCGACAGCATCGAGGCAGCATCCGCCAGACGGAAGTAGCCCATCCAGCCCACCAGGAACCGGTTGAGCCGGTCGACGCGATATTCCATCGCCACCGACCACTTCCGCGACGTCAGCATCCGGATCCGCTCCTTGAACCGATCCACCGACCCCGGAGCCAGCCGGATCCCCACGCCCTTGCGGGAGAAGTAGAACCCGAACCCCAGCAGCGTCGCCCTCAACGCATGCCGAACCGAGGACTTACCCCGGTTCACCTTCAACTTCAGCCGCTTCTCCACCACCTTCGTGATGGAGTCCAACACCCTGTGGGCGGCCCGCTCACTACGCACGAACACCCGAAGGTCGTCGGCGTAGCGCACGAACCGGTGACCGCGCTCGAACAGCTCCCGGTCCAGATCGTCCAGCATGATGTTCGACAGCAACGGAGACAGCGGGCTCCCTTGCGGGGTCCCCTCCGCCGTGGCCTGTTTGAGGCCATCGACCATCACCCCGGCCTCCAGGAACCGGCGCACGAGCTTCAGGAGCCTGCGGTCCTCGACCCTGCGCGCAAGGCGTGCCATCACCATGTCGTGGTTGACCCGGTCGAAGAACCGGTCCAGATCCACATCCACCACCCACCGGTGCCCGTCCGCGATCGCCCGCCTGGCCGCACGCACCGCCTGGTGCGCCGACCTGCCCGGACGGAAGGCGAAACTGGCACCACACATGTGTGGGTCGAAGACGGGTGTGAGCACCTGCGCTATGGCCTGCTGGATGAATCGGTCCAGCGCCGTGGGAACCCCCAAGAACCGCTCGCCGCCGCCGGGTTTGGGGATCGTCGCCCGGCGTACCGGCGAAGGCCGGTAGCTCCCCGAGTCAAGGTCC
>NZ_JBITHK010000035.1:0-1077 GCF_044457925.1 Nocardiopsis sp. NPDC050513
GGGTTCGTCTCTTGCGAAGCTGGGAATCTAAGCGCCAGTAAACGGCGGTGGTAACTATAACCATCCTAAGGTAGCGAAATTCCTTGTCGGGTAAGTTCCGACCTGCACGAATGGCGTAACGACTTCCCCACTGTCTCAACCATGGGCCCGGTGAAATTGCACTACGAGTAAAGATGCTCGTTTCGCGCAGCAGGACGGAAAGACCCCGGGACCTTCACTATAGCTTGACATTGGTGTTTGGGATGGTTTGTGTAGGATAGGTGGGAGCCTGTGAAGCTGTCACGCTAGTGGCGGTGGAGGCGTTGGTGAAATACCACTCTGACTGTTTCGGGCATCTAACTTTGGACCGTGATCCGGTTCGGGGACAGTGTCTGGTGGGTAGTTTAACTGGGGCGGTTGCCTCCTAAAGGGTAACGGAGGCGCCCAAAGGTTCCCTCAGCCTGGTTGGTAATCAGGTGTTGAGTGTAAGTGCACAAGGGAGCTTGACTGTGAGACGGACGTGTCGAGCAGGAGCGAAAGCTGGGACTAGTGATCCGGCACCGGCGTGTGGAAGCGGTGTCGCTCAACGGCTAAAAGGTACCCCGGGGATAACAGGCTGATCTTCCCCAAGAGTCCGTATCGACGGGATGGTTTGGCACCTCGATGTCGGCTCGTCGCATCCTGGGGCTGGAGTTGGTCCCAAGGGTTGGGCTGTTCGCCCATTAAAGCGGCACGCGAGCTGGGTTTAGAACGTCGTGAGACAGTTCGGTCCCTATCCGCTGTGCGCGTTGGAGACTTGAGAAGGGCTGTCCCTAGTACGAGAGGACCGGGACGGACGAACCTCTGGTGTGCCAGTTGTCCTGCCAAGGGCATGGCTGGTTGGCTACGTTCGGGAGGGATAACCGCTGAAAGCATCTAAGCGGGAAGCTTGCTTCGAGATGAGGTCTCCTGCCTCCTTTGAGAGGGTAAGGCTCCCTATAGACGATGGGGTTGATAGGCCGGGTGTGGAAGCCTTGTGAGGGGTGGAGCTGACCGGTACTAATAGGCCGAGGGCTTGTCCGCTGCAGGTAATTGGATGTTCGCGCACATTTGTTCACA